>NZ_JBDGKM010000013.1:0-114987 GCF_057656375.1 Arthrobacter sp. Soil_C_60
AGCGGTTGGTCCAAACCATGACGGGCGGTAAAGTCCGCCCGCATCTGGTCCGTGGCATTCAGCGGCAAATACAGGTTCGCCGGATTACCGGTCAGTCGGGCAAGCGCGAACACTCCCACGATCACTGCGACCAACGGCAACGCGCTGGAGAGAATTCGCTTTCTCAGATAGGCCAGCATGGTTTCGTTCCTCGTTTCCCTGCTGTCGTTTTCAGCTGGCCGGGGTCATCTCGGTCAGGCGCAACTCGTCGCCCGAGGATGAGTTTGGCGTGTAGTTGATAGCTGCAGACTTGCCCAAGATGCCCGTCTGGTGTGCGATGGTCGCGAACTGCACGACGTTCTCGTTCTGATAGTTGAAGATGTCTTCGTAGGCCTGCTGCCGGTCCGCGCCGGAAGTCTTGCCCGCTTCAAGCAGCCGCTTGTCGAATTCTTCCGTTCCGAAGGAGCTTTGGGCGCCGTCGCTGAGCATGTACTGCTCAACGGTAAAGGCGGCGTCCCCAGCCTGGTTGCCATGCTGGATCAGGAGCGCGATGGGACCTTGGTCCTCAACGAACGGCCGGATCTGGTACTGCAGGTGCTGCGACGTTTCGGTCATCTTGAGTTCAACGTTGAGACCTGCCTGGGCCAGCTGTTCCTGCAATACCTGCGACAGCTCCGTGACCTTGGGGAACTGTGCGTTGCGGGCTACCAAAGTGATCTTGGTGTCAACCGGCACGCCATCCGCCTTGGCCTCTGCGACAAGCGCCTTAGCCTTCTCAAGATCGAAGGGCCAGGCCTCCAGCGAGGCGTTGTGTCCCACTACCCCTTCCGGGATCAGCTGTGCTGCTACCTTGTCCTTGTTCTGGTACAGGCTGGCGACGATGCCTTCCTTGTCGATGGCGTAGTTGATGGCCTGGCGGACACGGATATCGTCCAGCGGCGCAGTATCGCCACTGAGTCGCAGGCCGATCGTCTCGTTATTCGGGTAATTCACGCCAAGATCTCCGGCGCCGTCATCCGGCCCCAGACCCATCGCGATATCGGCTTCGCCGCTCGTCACCATGGCTGCGCGAACAGTGCCCTCGCCACGCCACTGGTACTCAGCCTTAGGGAAGGCCGGCGCATCGCCCCAGTAGCCGTCCCAGGTGCTCAGCGTAATTTTCTGGCCGGCATCCCACTGCTCGATCTTGTAGGGTCCGGTGCCGATCGGTTCCCGGACCTTCTCAGTGTCGCTGGTGGAGGTCGGTACCACTTCGAGGAAGGACAACCGCAACGGAAGAATGGGATCCGGTTCCGGCGTCGTGACCTTCAGAGTTGTTGCATCCACAGCCTCGACCTCAAGATCGGTGTCGCCGAAGACATACCCTTCGACGTTGCAGCCGAGATCGGAGTTAACAGCGCGGTTGATAGTGTAGGCCGCCGCTTCCGCATTGAAGTCGGTCCCGTCCTGGAACTTCACATCATCGCGAAGCTTCAGGGTCCACTCGGTGTCGGAGGTCGCTTCCCATTCGGTCGCCAGCAGCGGCTCGAGTTCGCCTGTAGTCGGGTTGCGCTCGATAAGGGGCTGGGTGACGTTGGACCGAACAACCACGCCGGTCGAAGTCAGATTTGCTTCGCAAGCCTCCAAAGTGGGCGGCTCCTGCTGGAGGACCACCCGGAGGGTGTCGGACGCGGCACCGGCGGTAGCACCGGCGGCATTCTCTGAGTTGGCTACGGAGCAACCGCTTAGGAGCAAAGCGGACCCGGCAACGACGACGGGTATCTGCAGCCTGAGCTGTCGTTTGACGGATGGTGAAGAAGACATCATTGGGTTCCTTCGGGTCGAAAGCACTGCATTCGGTTCGTTGTCTACGTATGAAGCTCACGTCTGTGCTGGTGCTCCCCAGCTTGTGGCTCCAAGCGCCAACCGTCAATAAGCAGATTTTGTATGAACGGCCGCCAAAACATCACCAGGCCTTGACGTTCCGTGTGATTCAGCCCACCCTTCCGCGTGATTCCGCGGATTTTTGCGGCCTTTCGGGCATCAATACACCAAGCGTATTGATCTATCCAATTTCAGAGTTGGACGCGCATCGATGGACATCACTAATGTCCAGACTATGACGACAACCGAAGCAGTGCTGCAGGTAGGTCCCTTGATGCCTGCGGTTCAGGATCCGATCACTACCGAGTACGGTGCCGTGCTATTGCCGGACAACGCAGAAGAACGCGCAGCTTTCCTTGCAGCCCGAGGCGCTGAGTTCGGCGTCGCCGTGACATCCGGGCGCTTCGGTGTCGGTACCGAGCTGATGGAACAGCTCCCCAACCTGCGTGCCGTAGTTAACTTCGGCGTCGGTTATGACACCACCGATGTGGCTCAAGCCGCCGAGCGTGGCATCGCTGTCAGCAATACTCCCGACGTTCTCAATGACTGTGTCGCCGATACCGCCCTCGCCCTTTATCTGGACGCCCTCCGCCGGATCAGCACCGCGGACCGCTACGTCCGGCGAGGCGACTGGCTAAGCAAGGGCAACTTCCCGCTGGCGACCAAAGCCAGCGGGAAGCGCGTCGGCATTGTCGGACTCGGCCGCATCGGCAAAGTCATCGCACGCCGCTTGGAAGGCTTCGATTGCCTCATCTCGTACCACAACCGCCGTCCCGTTGACGGCGTTTCATACGAATACCGGGACTCGCTGATCGATCTCGCCCGGGACTGCGATGTCCTCATCGTGGCCGCCGCTGGCGGTCCCGACTCTGCAGGATTGATCGATGCGGATGTCATCGAGGCGCTGGGCCGCGACGGATACCTCATCAATATCGCCCGGGGCAGCGTCGTCGACGAGTCCGCTCTCGTGGCCGCGCTGGTCAAGGGAAGACTGGCCGGCGCCGGGCTGGATGTCTTCGCCGACGAGCCCAAGGTTCCCGTGGAACTCCTGGGGCTGGACAACGTCGTCGTCCTCCCGCATTTGGGTAGCGGCACGCATGAAACCCGCGCCGACATGGCACAGCTGACTTTGGCCAACCTCAAGCGCTTCCTGGACGACGGCACATTGGAAACTCCCGTCCATTAGTCTCCCGCATACACCAGCAAACAGGAGTAGACATGAGTGTTGCCGTTGGCTTCGTCCCCACGGATGAAGGACGCATTGCCCTGCAAAGTGCCATTGATGAGGCGGCCCTGCGCAGCACCAATCTGAGGATCCTCGGTCCCGCCTTGGCGGAAAATACTCCCGCCGCACAAGCAGAACTGGCGGAAGCCCTGAAGCGTGCCGCCGATCTCGGGGTTCCGGCCGCGGTCCGGGACATGGAGGGCGACGACGACCCGGGCGACCTGATCGTTGATGTCTCCTTCGAGAACGACGTCGAGCTCGTTGTCATCGGGGTCCGCCGCCGTTCCCGGGTGGGCAAGTTGATTCTTGGCAGCACTGCCCAACGTGTGATTCTCGAAGCCGGTTGTCCAGTTCACGCGGTCAAACCCCCGGTGGGTCCGCGCGGCTGACAGAAGCTGCGGGGCGTGCCGCCAGCGCTTTGTCCATTTTAGCCGTGTTTGCATATGAAGACGGCTGCGCGACGGCCATGGGTTTCCGCTACAGTGTCGTCAACGGTTTGTCTTCCCTGGAAGGAGGCCCCCATGAGCGCACCTTCTGCCGTGCCCGCCCCGGCGGGCACGGCCGCCCTCAGCGGTATTCGTGAAGTGAAGTCAGCGGCCCGGACCGTTGAAGTTCTTGAATTTCTCGCTGCACGGCGCAACCGGCCAGTGACGATCCGGGAACTCTGTTCGGAACTGTCCGCCCCGCGCAGCAGCATCTATGCGCTGCTGCGCACTCTCACGGACTTGGGGTGGGTCCGCACGGATCCTACCCGCTCCATGTACAGCATCGGAATCAGGGCACTCCTCGCCGGCACCACGTATCTGGACACGGATCCGCTGTTGCGAATCGTCCAGCCACACCTCGAAGAGCTGGGCAAACGCCTCGGCGAGACCGTGCACTACGGCAGACTGGATGGCTCCGACATCGTCTATCTCGCAACACAGGAATCTCCCGCCTACGAGCGGAAATCCAATCGCGTCGGTCGTCGACTTCCCGCTTATGCAACATCACTCGGCAAAGCGGTTCTGGCAAATTTGGCCACCGATTTGGAAGCGCACTTGCCGGAGAAGCTGCTGCCCTTAACCCAGCACACGATCACCTCGCGCCGAAAGCTCAAGGCTGATCTGGAGGCCAGCAGGAAGCGGGGCTACGCTCTCGACAACGAAGAGAACACCTTGGGCTTGCGTTGCTTTGGAGTGGGCCTCGACCTGGATGACAGCGGCGGCGACGCCTTGAGCTGTTCGGTACCCCTGGATCGTTTGAGCCCGCCCCGGGAGCAGGAGATCGTGAACGAACTCCTCGCAACTGCAACACTGATGCGAAAAATCGTTCGCAGTCTCGACGGCCTGCTGGGCTAACCCGCCGAGCGCCGTTCCGCAGGCACCGTGACCGGTTTCACAAAATCGGTCTTTCGCGACATGATTGCAACATAGCCGGAAATAATGTGGTTTCCGGCGTGCCGTTGATCAGATAGGAGCACTGGCCGTGACCGCTACGACCAACACCGCCTCATCCACGAAGACCGCTTACCGGGTGCTGAATCCCGCTACCGGCGAGGTGGTTGAAGAATTCCCCACCGCCACGGACGCGGATATCCAGGACGCCCTCGCGGCCGCCCAGGAAGCCTTCCAATCCTGGAAGGACGTGCCGATCACCGAGCGCGCCAAGGTGGTTTCCCGCATCGCGGAGCTGTTCACTGAGCGGGCTGATGAGCTCGCTGCCATCATTACCCAGGAGATGGGCAAGCCCATCAGCGAGTCCAAGGACGAGGCCGAGTTCTGCACGGACATTTTCAACTACTTCGCCACCGAGGGCCCGAGCCTCGCGGCGGACCAGGAGATCAAGGCTATCGGCGGCGGCCGCGCCATGATCCAGAAGCTGCCGGTCGGGCCGCTGCTGGGCATCATGCCGTGGAACTACCCGTACTACCAGGTGGCCCGCTTCGCCGCGCCGAACCTGATGCTCGGCAACACCATCGTCCTCAAGCATGCGGAGAACTGCCCGAAGTCCGCCCTGGCCATCCAGAAGATCATGGACGACGCCGGCCTGCCCAAGGGCGCCTACGTCAACGTCTTCGCCTCGCACGACCAGGTTGCCGAAATCATTGCCGACCCGCGCATCCAGGGCGTCTCCCTCACCGGTTCGGAGCGCGCAGGTGCTGCCATCGGCGAGATCGCCGGGCGCAACCTCAAGAAGGCCGTCCTCGAACTCGGCGGCTCTGACCCGTACGTGGTTCTGGACTCGGCCGAC
The DNA here is from genome assembly GCF_057656375.1 of Arthrobacter sp. Soil_C_60. Classification (NCBI taxonomy): domain Bacteria; kingdom Bacillati; phylum Actinomycetota; class Actinomycetes; order Micrococcales; family Micrococcaceae; genus Arthrobacter; species Arthrobacter sp. Soil_C_60. The sequence continues at coordinate 5,300 of NZ_JBDGKM010000013.1, forward strand.
ATCAAGGCGGCCGCGGACCAGGCCTGGGAAACCCGGATGGAAAACACCGGCCAGGCCTGCAACTCCAACAAGCGCATGATCGTCATGGAAGACATCTATGACGACTTCGTCGCCGAACTGACCGAGCGCGCCAAGAACATGAAGCCCGGCAACCCGGCCGAGGGCGCCGAAAACACCTTCGGCCCACTTTCCTCCCGCGCCGCGGCGGAAGGCCTCGCCGAGCAGCTGAAGGACGCCGTGAACAAGGGCGCCACCGTCCACGCCGGCGGCAAGCTGGTCGACGGCCCCGGCTCCTACCTTGAGCCGACGGTCCTGACCGGCGTGACCAAGGAAATGCGCGCCTACAAGGAAGAGCTCTTCGGTCCGGTCGCCGTGGTCTACAAGGTCACCAGCGACGAGGAGGCCATCGCCCTGGCCAACGACACCGACTACGGCCTCGGCGGAGCCGTCTTCTCCACCGATGAGGAACGCGCCCGCAAGATAGCCCAGCGCCTGGAGGTCGGCATGGCCAACGTCAACGGCGTCGGCGAAGGTGCGGACATTCCGTTTGGCGGCGTCAAGCGCTCCGGCTTCGGCCGCGAACTCGGCCCGCTCGGCATGGACGAATTCGTCAACAAGCGCCTCTTCTACATCGCCGACTGACAGCGGCAGCAAGCAAATAGAGTACGACGTCGGCACAAGGGTGAGCCGAAAAACTCACCCAAGTGCCGGCGTCGTACATTGCTGCTCCCGGCGTTTTCTGCGTCCGATAAACTGAGTGACCATCATGAGCATCCCGACAAACAGTCCGAAGTCAGTACGCATCGACGCCTGGCTGTGGGCCATCCGTGCCTACAAAACCCGCTCCGCCGCTACAGCGGCTTGCCGGGCCGGACATGTGCGGTTGAACGGGAATCCGGCCAAAGCGTCGCAGGCCGTGGTGCCCGGCGACACCCTGCGGGTGCGCCAACCGGGCTATGAACGCATCCTCGAAGTCCGGCAGCTGATCGCCAAGCGGGTCGGGGCCGAGGCCGCCTCGCACTGCTACACCGACCACACGCCGGAACGGCCGCCAACGCCCTCGCTCGGCATCCCACAGCGGGACCGCGGCACCGGCCGGCCCACCAAGAAGGACCGCCGCGAGCTGGAGCGGCTCCGCGGCCACAGCGGCTAAGCAACGTGACAATTCTCCGCGACCCGCTGCCATCCGCTACGCCCACTTCAGCCACCGCCACCCATCTCAAGCGGTCTTGCGCCGCAGGAAGTCCACACTCCTGGAGAGGACGAGCTGCGCGGCTCTGCTGTCCAGCTTGAACTGGTATTCATGGCCGAGCGCCGGCGCGTACCCGACCGGGAAAAACAAGGTCTCGACGTCGGCCCCTTGGTCGCTGAGCGCTTCGGCAAGTGCGAGGGAATGCGGCAGCAGCGGATCCGCGTTGCCGGCAGTCACGAACGCGGGCGGGAAGTCCGCTCCCACGCGGCCGGTGATGGACGCGAGGTCCACCTGCGGCATGGCCAGGTAGTTCCTGGAACCGGTGTAAGCCCACATCACCGTCCGCAGGAAGCCGTTGCCCATGCCGCCCTTGGCGCTTTTGATGGACAGATCGTATCCGCCGCAATGCAGCAGCACCGCACGAAGTTCCGCCAGCCGGATGGGAGCTGGGATGCCCAGCCTGGTCGCATAGTCGGCATCGGTGATCAGCAGCGCAAGTTGGGCGGCAATCTGGGCTCCCGCGGAGTCGCCAGCCAGCACCAGCCGTTCCGCGTCCACCCGCAGCCGTTCTGCATGTTGCTGCAGATAGGTCAGGGCGGCAGCTGCTTGGCGGACGGGTTCGGGGTATTTCTGCGCCTGCGCCAGAGAATACCCGACCCCCACGGCGGTAAAACCGTAGGAAGCGAGAATCCGCAGGTAGTTGGCCACGTCCTCTTTGCTCCCGGAAACCCATGCCCCGCCATGAAGCCAGACGATGGTCGGCAGACCCCGGGCTGTGTCGGCACGATCCGGATAGTAAACGTCCAGGTAGGCGCTGTCGCTGCTGTCCAGATACTGCTCGTGCAGGACTTCCGAAATGCCTTCCGGCACATGCTTGGCCATCTCACGCGAGACCCGGCGCCAGTTCCGGTCGAACATGGTCCGGATTAGCAGCACCGCCGGTTTGGGGCTGACCAGGCTCCAAGAAAACACCGACACCACCAGTGCGCCCAGAACACCGGCGACGACGGCTAGAACCCGTAAACTTGGCGGCATCCGCCGGGCTACGGCCGCCTCGAGGGAGTGTCCGTCGGCGCTCATGCTTCATTATGAACGAGGCCCGGGCCGCCGGATAGCTCTTGTAACGAGCGGATAATGCTCCGGCTACTCCACCACAAAAAGATGCAGTCGGACGGCCTCCGGATGCCGCTCCCCCGTGCCGATGATGATCTTCGATCCTAGCCACGACCATCGTTCGCCTGCCGAGCTCAGCTGCGGGCTGCAGCGGAAATAGATCCGTTCCGGCGGCACGGACTCGCCTCGGACCAGCGCGCCAATGTCTTCGGCCGAGCCCGAGCGCAAGCCGAAGTTGGAGACATAGATGCGGTCGCCGTCGTCGGTCTCGATGGCGTATTGCGCTTGCAGCTCGGTGAGCGTCTCGGACTTAAGGATCTGGAAGTCCGCGCCGGCCGGAAGCACCTTGCCGTTCAGCGCCGGGCCCTGGACCGTGCCGCCGATGATGGGAATGATCCGTCGGTGCCCCTCCGCAGTTTCGCCGACTTCGATCGGCTGGCCGACGGCGACGTCGATAGTGGCAAGGAAGGTCAGTCCGGGGTTCTGGGGAGTGGTCATGGAAGAGACGATACCAATGGCACCGAGCGATACTCAGGCAATACACAGGTTGCTCCCGGTCAATGAACAACTTGGGCCCTTAGTGTGAAAACACCTCATAAAGGTGCGAGTGATGCGGCGTCGGCCGGTCGGAGTTTTCCCCCAACCTCCAGACCGGCCGGCGCCTTTCTCTTTAACCGCGCCCTCAGCGGCGGCGCCGAAGCCCAAGGTGAGACGCCGCCGTCGTTGTTGGCAGCTGGGGACTCAGGCCTCCTTCGCGTATTCGGCCGCGCTCAGGAATTCGTAGCCGACGAACGGCTCGTTGCCCTCAACCCAGGCATCGTGGCCCGGAGGTATGGCATAGGAGTCACCGGCCTTCACCGTGGCACGAGTTCCGTCGCTGAGTTCAACAGTTATGGACCCGCCGGTGCACAAGCCTACGTGGCTGACCTGGCAGGAATCGGTTTTCACGACGGGTTTGATGCACTCGGACCAGCGCCACCCTGCTTCGAACCGGAACCGGGCCATCGTGTAGTCGCTGACCGTGACCACGTCTACCTGCGTCTTATCGGGACGGCGTTTCTCATCCGGATCATCAAAGGACCGTGAGGCGAGCTGGGATACAACATTTGCAGCCATTTTCTGCTCCTGCGGAATAGGCGAGCCGTACGACGTTCCCTCCGGGCAACCCGGCTCAAGCCACTCCGGAAGCGGTCTACCCTGACGCCATTGATGGATGTCTCGGCGAAAGGGGTCTTGGCACAAAATTCGCACCTCCCACCTTCCTCCGATCGGCGCAGCTTGTCGAGGGCCGGACGTGGCCCACGATTATGGAACTGCGCGTCCCCGGGCAGCCACCCACAGTGAATACCACTCGTCCCGCGTCATGGCCGCGGCTATCCGTTCGGCTTCCGCGGAGGCCCGGATCCGCTTCGGGTTGCTGGTGCCGACCACCGGTCGGATGCGGGCCGGATGCCGCATCAGCCAGCCCAGCACCACGGCTTCGGGTGAACAGTCCTTGTTCTCGGCGAGCTCGGTGACCAAGGCTGCCGTTGCCACGTCCGGGCCGGTTTCCGCCGTCCCGGCAGCCCCACTGTAGCGGCCTTGGGCCAGCGCGCCCCAGGCTTGCAGTTCGACGTCGTTCGCTTGGCAGTACTCAAGGGTGCCGTGCGGGAATCCGATCTCGGCGGCTTCGGTGTGGTTGACCAGTACGCCGGATTCGAGCCACCCGCTGCGGTGCAGGCTCATCTCCAACTGGTTGGCCGCAAGCGGGTCCGGCAGGGCTGACTGGAGCCAGCGCATCTGGTCCGCTGACATATTGGAAACGCCCAGCCGCAGCACCTTGCCGTCGTCCTTGAGCTGCTGGAAAGCGGAGGCGATTTCCTCCGGATGCGCGAGCGGGTCAGGACGGTGGATCAGCAGCACCTCGATACGATCCGTTCCCAGCCGCTCCAGACTCTCTTCAACCCGGGCGATGACCGTTTCCCGGGAGGAGTCGTACTGCCCGATGCGGCCGGCGGCCGGGAGCCGAATACCGCATTTGGTCTGCAGCTGGATCCTGTCGCGCAGCTCCGGCCTGGCCGTGAGGACGCGACCGAACGCTTCTTCCGCCTTGCCGTGGGCGTAAATGTCGGCATGGTCAAAAACCGTGATGCCAGCTTCCAGCGCCGCATCAACGGCCGTGTTGGCCGCCGCTATATCGGCAGCTTCCAACGGTCCGGAACCCCAGCCGCCACCCAAACCCATGCAGCCGAAAATCAGGCGGGAACCGGCGTAGTTCATTGGAAATCCTTCCCTCGGCGAGGCAATACGGCGTACGACGGCGGGCTGCCGCGACACTCCCGTACGGGAACGCCCCTAGCGGGGTGTGCGGTAAACCGGCAATAGTAGAAACGGGACTGCTGCTGCGAGGTCTGCCACGAACAGAGGAGCGAACAATGGAAATTGCCAAGGACGATGCCGGCGATATGGTCATCGGCGACGTGAGCAGAATCGGCGGCCGGGCGCTGACTGTCGGGATCACCGGCATCTCCGGTGACGAAGTGCTCAGCATCGGCTGGGTTGAGACCGGTGACAGCCTCAAGCTCAATCTGGAGGATGCCATCACCCTGCGCGATGAGATCGACCGGATCATCAAGGACCGGCACACCGGCGAAGATATCTAGCCCTGGACTGCGGGCGGCGCCACGATCACCCGGTGCTGCCCTTCGCACAGGTAGACGGCCAGAGTCCCCTCGGGGACCGGGCCTTCCGCCGGCCACTGGCTCTCGTCGAGGCCGCGCAGCCCCGCGCCGCAGAAAGGACAGGGCTGCGGCCCGGTCTCTGGAACACTATCCCGCTGTTCGTCTGCCACAGTCACGTCCCTCCGAGTGCCGCCGAACCGTTTCTTCAACCTACGTCGTTTTGCCTCCCAGCGGAACCTCCCGCACCGGGCCGCAGCTCAGACCTGGGTTTCGGGAAGGCGGACGGTGATGTCCTCCGAAACCTGCAGCTGGCAGGAAAGCCGGCTATTGGCGCAGCGGTCGGAGGCGGTGCAGTCCAGCATGCGGAGCACACGGAGGAACAAGCTCGAACTCATTGTGTTCGAAATTCGCTCTTTTTCCTTCTTCCATAATCCGAGAAACAAATCTCCCCTTGTGAAATAGAAGGATGCGGCCTAAATTAGTCAGAGCCTCTCCGTGAGGTAGACCACAATCCCCTAATTGAACGGTTTGGACCGATGAAGATCCCCGACAATGCCGCGTTGAAGGCGAGTTCGACGCCGGCCAAGAAGAAACGGCTGTACCAGTCGCTCTTCTTTCAGATCCTGATCGCCGTAGTGGCGGGTGTACTGATCGGCCACTTCTGGCCAAACATCGGTGCGGAACTCCGTCCCTTGGGCGACGGCTTCATACGACTTATCAAAATGATCATCGCCCCTCTGATCTTCCTGGTCATCGTCACCGGCATTGCCGCGGTGGGCGATGTGAAGTCGGTAGGACGCGTAGGCGTCAAGGCGCTGGTCTATTTCACGGCCGCGACGGGGTTTGCGCTGATCTTCGGGCTGGTCGTGGCCAATCTTGTCCAGCCCGGCAAGGGCCTGAATATCGATCCAGCCACCATGTCCGAGGATGCCCTGGCCGAGAAGACCGGTGGCGCGCAGCCGGAGGGCGCTTCCAACTTCCTGCTCAGCGTGATCCCGGACAGCCTGGTCGGCGCGTTCGCCACAAACTCCCTGCTCCAGGTGCTCTTCTTCTCCGTATTCTTCGGATCCGCCGTCATTGTGATCGGCCAGGACCGCTGCAAACCGCTGCTAAGCCTGTTCGAGACCATCCTGGAGATCGTCTTCAAGATCATGTCCTGGATCATGCGGGTAGCCCCCATCGGTGCCTTCGGTGCCATGGCGTTCATCATCGGCCAGTACGGCATCGAGACCCTGGGAACCTACGCCAAGCTGATCGCGGCGTGCTACGCGGCGGCGGTGATCTTCATCGGCTTGCTGTTCGCGGTGGCATGGTTCATCGCCGGCGTTCCGCTGTGGAGCTTCCTGAAGTACACCCGGGAAGAATTCCTGCTGGCGCTGGGTACCGCCTCAACGGAAGCAGTGATGCCGCGCATCATGACCAAGTTGACGAATGCCGGTTGCTCCCGCGCCACCACGGGCCTGGTAGTTCCTACCGGCTACTCGTTCAACCTCGACGGCGCCGCAATGTACCTGTCCATCTCGCTGCTCTTCCTGGCGCAGGCCTTCGGACATGATCTGAGCCTGGGGCAGCAGTTGGCCGCGCTCGGTGTGCTGTTGCTGACCTCGAAGGGCATGGCCGGCGTGCCAGGCTCCTCGTTCCTGGCCCTCTCCGCGACCGCCGCAGCCCTGGGCATCTTCCCCGTGGCAGGCGTGGCCCTGATGCTCGGCGCAGACCGGTTGATGGACTCCATGCGTGTTGCCGTGAACCTGCTGGGCAACTGCGTGGCCACTTTCGTAGTGGCGAAGTGGGAGAAGCAGTTCGACCGCGAGGCAATGAAGCGGGCCTTCGCCGGCGAAATCACCAACGAGGCATCCTCGCTGTTCCTCGACAAGGAAGATGAGTTCGAAGAGGACGAGCGGGAGCGCGCAGCCCAGGGCCTCGGCCCGGCCCCGCGTTACGCCGGGGGCCCCTCGAGGGACGAGTATGAAGCCATCCACATGGTGCCGCTGCGCAAGCACGGTCCGGACCCGGATCCGGCATCGGCTTCTGCGTTGGACACCGAGAAACAGCAGGCGTCCGCTCAGGACGAACTAGCCCGAACTCGGGACTGACAACCGCTGATTCCCTCAAGAGGACGACGTCGGCACTTTCGTAAGTGCCGACGTCGTCCTCTATCTGCTGGTTGGGTTAATCCGTGTTTGAGATTCAGGCGAGGACCGCGACTTTCGATTCCTTCCGACCGAAGATGTAGCGGTCCACGGAGTCGGGGCCAGGACCGATCAGTGCAATGGCGAGGGCCGCGGTGCCCAGAATCAGCACCTGGGAAAAGCCTCCTTGCTCCACGTAAAAACCGGAGGGCAGGTGGGCGAAAATGAGGGCTCCAGCCATGTCGGCCACGAACAAGAGGGCGATCGGCCGGGTCAGTACGCCCAGGATCAGGGCCATGCCGCCGAGGAGTTCCAGGTAGGAAATGAAGGGACCGAACAGTTCGGGCAGCGGCACACCCAACTGCGTGAAGTAACCAGTGACGCCGGCTACTGTATTCTGGCTGACTTTCTGCCACCCGTAGGCGACAAATATCAGCCCCAAGATGACACGCAAGGCAGTAATTCCAATGTGCTGCAGCTGTATGCGGGAGGAATCGGACATCGGGTTCTCCTTCGGACGGGACGGTCCTTGGACTGCGATTAGTTGACATGTCCAGCATCTGCCGAAGCGCTTGAAAAATTCTTGGGCCTGAGGAACAGGCTTACGGCGGCTGAGCGGCGAGCCGGGTAACCGGCAAGCCCGCTAGGCTGGAAGGTGTCCCGAAATCCCGTCCACATCCACCGGATCGCACGCGTCATCACCGAGATTTTCGCGCCCGCCGTCCTGGTGACGCTGGTGTTGGTGACCTCGCCGTTCACCCTGCCAGAGGTGACAGTTGCGCAGGCTGCCGTGGCCGCATTCTTTGTCACGCTCCTCCCTTTCAGCGTTGTGGTCCTGCTGACCCGTCGAGGCAAACTCAGCGACATCCACATCGGGACACGGACGCAACGGGCTCCCATTCTGGCGGGCACCGCCGTCTCGATCGGGGTTGGTCTCTGGCTGCTCACGCTGATGCAGGCACCGTCGGCATTGCATTCGCTGATCTACACCGTGCTGCTGGGTCTGGTCGCTTCCCTGCTGATAAATCTGGTCTGGAAAGTATCCGTACATGCCGCGGTCGCTGCGCTTTTGGGAGCGATGCTGGTCTCGGCCACACTGCCGCTGGGAATCCTCTGGGCAGCTATCCCTTGGGCGGTTGGGTGGTCGCGAGTCCAGTTACTGGCCCACACCTGGCCGCAGGTGATTGTTGGCTGGGTGCTCGGTCTGGGCATCTTCGCCGCGTACATCGCTTTCCTGCGCTGACCACGCCGGTACCGTGGAACCGGCGAGTCCCGATGTCGGGTGTACCGGTAACAGTGCGCTGACTGTCCGACGGCGGCGATACGCTGGATAAAACCTTTCAGCACTACCTCCGGGGGTCAGCATGTCCAATCCGTACCAGCCGTCGAATCTGCCCGTGCCGCAGCATCCCGCGCCGGTCTACCAGCAGGTCTACGTCCAGCCCCAGCCGAAGGGCGCCAGCGTCACGGCCATGGTGCTGGGGCTGGTTTCGCTGTTTCTCGGGTTCACTTTCGTGGTGCCCATTGTGGGATTCATCTTCGGTCTGGTTGGCCTGAACAAAGAACCCGCGGGCAGGGGAATGGCGATCGCCGGCCTGGTGCTCAACGGCCTCATGCTGCTGGGCTGGGTACTGCTGTTCATCTTCGTCTTCGGCATTTTCGGCGCGGTAGCCACATCCGGCGCCATGGTCTGACTGCCTAGTGCGCTGGCCCAAACCCCGTCTTAAAATGGTGGCGTGACCTGTCGGCGTCCTTGCAGGCGGGCACTGCCAGCCATAGGAGAAACACCATGGGTATAGGTAACAGGATCAAGCGGGCCGCCGAGCGGTTGGGCGGCAAGGGCAGGATGGGCACCGGGCATACTCCCGGCACCACGCGGGGCAGAACGCGCGGTACTTACGGATCCGCCGGAGCAGCCGGCACGGAACACGGCGGCATCGGCGGAAAAATCATGGGCGCCCTGAGGAGAAAGCACTGAACGAACGGATCCACGGGATTCTTGACCGGGCGCAGGAAGAAATGCTCTGGGTCGGCCCCGACCACCCCTCGTATCAACTGCTGGCGGAGCTGACCCACGCTGTCCGGGATGCCTGGCAGGAAGGCTTCGAACACGCCCGCCACGGCGCTGCCGAAGACAACCCGTACCGCTACTGATTACGACGGCGATGCCTCCTTCACCCCGCCCGGCACTTTACCGGGGAGGGAACGAAAGGCAGGCACCGCCGTCGTTGGTCTTGCGGTCAGCGCAGCGTGTGCTGCGTCAGCGCGAGTAAGTGTTCCTCATCAGCGCGAGCGGACCCGCGCCAACACGTGCTCTTCCGCCAGCGGCCCGGCCTTGATGCCGGCGGGCACCCGGAAGAAGAAGACAAGCCCGATGACCCACCACAGGCCAAAGAGGATCCACGGCTCGATGCCCAGCTGAGCCGGCATCCCCGGCATGTACAGGCTGAACAGGGCAACACCCAGCACCGCCGCGGCGATGCCGATCGCGATGCCGCCCTTGCCCTTGCCACCGATCCGCAGCGGCCGGTCCATCTCCGGTTCGCGGCGGCGCAGGATCAGGAAGGAAATCGCCACCATGGTGTAGGCCAGCACAATGCTCGGCGCGCCGGAGTCCACCAGCCAGACCAGCATCTCCACGCCGAAGAACGGCGCCAGGACGCTCAGCCCGCCGACGAACAGCAGGGCGTTGTGCGGGGTGCCGTACTTGGGGTGCAGCTTCCCGAACCAGGCCGGCAGCATCCCGGAGCGCGCCAGCGAGAACATCAGCCGGGATGCGCCGAGCAGCAGCGAGTTCCACGAGGTGAGGATGCCCGCGATACCGCCGGCGATCAGCACCTTGGCCATGATGTCCGAACCGAACATCGCACCCACGGCGTCCGCCGTCGCAATGTCCGTCCCGGCCAGCTCACTGGCCGGCATGGCCGAAGACGTGGTCAGCACCACCATCACGTACCAAATGGTGGCCAGGATGACCGAGACCACCACGAGCCGGCCAATCTGGCGGGCCGGGATGTTCACTTCCTCCGCGGACTGCGGAATGACGTCGAACCCGATGAAGAGGAACGGCACGACCACCAGCACCGCGAAGAAGCCCGTCATGCCGCCGTTGAAGAACGGCTCCATGTTGGAGACCTCGCCGCCGGTGAAGGCGCCGGCGATCATGACCAGGCCGATGGCCAGCAGGAACAGCACCACGAAGGTCTGCACAATGCCGGCTTCCTTCACACCACGGATGTTGATCCAGGTAATAACGACGGCGGCAACGGCACCAACCAGCGCCCACGTCAGGTGGACGTCGAAACCGGCGACGTTCCAGAGCTTGATCTGGCTGAGGTTGGGAAAGATATATTGGACGGTCCGCGGGAGCGCCACCGCTTCGAAGGCCACGATGGTCACGTAGCCGCCGATGATGGCCCAGGAACCGATGAAGGACGGGCGCGGACCCATCGCCCGCATGATGTAGTTATGCTCGCCGCCGGCCTTGGGCATCGCCGCACACAGCTCGGCATAAGTTAGTCCGACCACCCCCATGATGATGCCGCCCGCAAGCATGGCCGTCACCGAGCCCATGGTTCCGGCGGACTCCAGCCAGCCGCCGGTCAGGACCACCCAGCCGAAGCCGATCATGGCCCCGAAGCCCAGGGCGAGGACGTCGAAACGTCCCAGTACTTTCTTCAATGAGGGTTCGGATTCGTGTTGTGATACTGCCACGCCGATGCCCCTTTCTCGTTCAGATGCCGTTCGGGCATGGGAGATTGCCGGCGGCACGAGGGTGGCGCCAATCGCGGCAAGAGTAACTGCACGACATTACTACGATGTTTCGGCCTGAACGCCATGTTGCGGCGGCATGTGCGTGGCTGGCGCTGGACAGCGCTGAGGGCGGCAGCATGAGCATGCTGCCGCCCTCAGTCAACTATCGGCTGGTGTGCGGGCTGTGCCGCCCGCGGCTAGGGGTTGTGCTGGACTACGAAATCCCCACCGGGGAAGACCACCGACTCGTGGCCGTCGTCGAACCGCACGAAGTACGGAGGAGCGCCGTCGTCTCCCCTGACTTCGACGATTTCCCCGTGCCGGTCGGACGATTCAACGGTCCTGCCGCGGACAATGATCCTGTTGCCTGGCGATGCCTTCATCGTGAATTACCTCCTGGCCCTAGAGTACGAGGGACCGCGCCGAAGGGGAATAGCACCCTTGGCTACTTCTTGAAGACCTCGGCGCTGACCGGGGTGGGATTGGCGAAGAGGTCCAGCACCGGGCAGTGCGCGTCCACTGTCCGGCGCAGCTCCTCGTAGCGTTCCTGCGATTCGGGGCCGCTGATATTCACGGTCAACCGCACGGCGCTGAACCCGGGGCGCACGCTCTCATCGGCGCCGAACAGGCCCTGCACATCCAGATCGCCCTCGGCGTCGATGCTGATCTCGTCGAACCGGATACCCAACTGGTGTGCGTACAGCCGGTAGACCACCACCTGGCAGGAAGCCAGCGCGCCCAAGGCATACTCCACCGGGCTCGCGGCCGTATCTTCGCCTGCAAGGCCCGCCGGTTCGTCAACGGAGAACTCGTGTTTGCCGGCGGTGACACGTGTGGCCACCGGGCCGGTTCCCTCGCCTGCCACCTTGAACGTTAGCTTGGCGTTGGCGGTGTCTTCGGCGATCTTGCCGGCCCAGAAAGCGCCTGCCTCATCCAAACGGTTGGCACGGTCTTCGGCCAGATCACGGAGAGCTGTTTCAGTCATGGTGGAATCCTTCCTGTCGGCGCACGCCGGAGCAGGGCGCCATACTTACGCCTCCCGTTTGGGCCGGCGTCGAATCTTCACCTGGGGCACCCCGCTACAGCTACGAGGGTTGCCGTCCAACCGGCCAGGGCCGAAGGTTGGAACTCTTGATTCTGCGTCCGATTCTGCCCGGTGCAGCACGGTACATTCAACCGTTTTGTAACACGAGGACTTCTGCCATGAAGTACGACGCCGGCACCTGGGTTCCGTAAAAACGGAACCCAGGTGCCGGCGTCGTACGCGGTTTGTGCCGTTGTTTTAGCGGCTCAGCTCGCCCTCCGGCCGGCCAACCTGGCCTTCAGGCTGGTGCTTGTCACCTGGAATGCGGGCCCTGTCATACTCCGGACTGCCTGGCACGGGCTCCGCCTTGTGCTCGTCCTCGGCGGGCTTCTTGGGCGGTTCGCGGAAATAGTCCGCGTTGGCCAGATTCCAGTCTTCGCTCCAGCCTCGGGGCGGATCCTTGAGCAGTTCGCCCGGCTCCATCCAGTTGTAGATGCTCTCGTAGGAGCGCGTGGTCAGATGGTCTACGCGGCGCCGAAGCATCCGCGGCGAGACTTCGTCCGGGGATTTGCAGCCCATCGAGGCCATGATCTGCACGCTCTCGTCCACGGTGAGCTTCTGGTAGTTGAAAACGCGCTGGCCCTTGTCCTCGACGTTGAGCGCCCGCACCAGCCGCGGGTTTTGCGTGGCAACGCCAACCGGGCATTCGTTGGTGTGGCATTTCTGCGCCTGGATGCAGCCGGTGGCCATCATCATGGTCCGCGCACTCATCGTGAAGTCCGCGCCTTCGATCAGGCGTTTGACGATGTCCGAGCCGGATGCGACCTTCCCTGCGGCGGCAATGCGGACGCGGTCCCGCAGTCCCACGCCGACCAGGGCGTTATGCACCAGCATCAAGCCCTCGGTCAGCGGCGTGCCCACGTTGTCCTGGTACTCCAGCGGCGCCGCGCCGGTACCGCCTTCGGACCCATCGACCACGATGAAATCCGGAGTCACTTTCTCCTCCAGCATCGCCTTGCAAATGGCGAGCACGTCCACCCGCGAACCCACGCACAGCTTGAAGCCGATGGGCTTGCCGTCGGAGAGATCGCGCAGCTGTTTGACGAAACGGATCAGTTCCCGCGGCGTGCCGAAGGCGCTGTGGCTGGCAGGCGACACACAGTCGACGCCCATCTCCACCCCGCGTGCTTCGGCGATCTCTGGGGTGACTTTCGCGCCTGGCAGTACCCCGCCCAGACCGGGCTTGGCGCCCTGCGAGAGCTTGATGCTGATGCCCTTGACCTCGGGGCGCGCCGCCTTCGGAATGAAGGCCTCGGGGCTGAAATGGCCGTCCTTGTCGCGCGCGCCGAAGTAGCCGGAGCCTATTTCCCAGATCAGGTCGGCCCCATATTCGAGGTGGTACTTAGTCAGGCCGCCTTCACCGGTTTCCTGCACGAAGCCGCCCAGCGCCGCACCCTTGTTCATGGCGAGCACGGCATTCTTCGACAGCGAGCCGAAGCTCATGGACGAGACGTTGAACAGCGAAATGTCGTAGGGCTGCCTGCAATCAGGCCCGCCCAGCGGTATCCGGGGATGCTGCTTGGGCGGCGCGACCGGAGCGGTGGAATGGATCAGGTATTCGTAGCCGATCTGGTTCACTTCGCGTTCCGTACCGAAGGCCTTGTGGCTGTTCTCGCCCTTGGCCCGCGCATACACCAGCGACCGCACATCCCGGTTGAACGGCTTCCCGTCCACGTTCCGCTCGACAAAGTACTGCTGGATTTCCGGCCGGATGGATTCCAGTACGTAGCGCATATGTCCCAAGATTGGATAGTTCCGCAGGATCGAGTGCCTGGTCTGGACCACATCCCAGATCCCGATCACCAAGAGCGCAACAACGACGGCGGCCAGCACCCACCAGCCAACGGAACCGAACGACGCGGCCACGATGGTAATAAAGCCCAGCACCGCAAGAACAACAAAAACCAAAAAGCGTGCCATGACCCGAGTCTACGACCGACGCCGGAGGAACCGGACGGGTCCGGCGGATTCGTCCGGTTCCCGAGCACACCCGGGGCGTCTGGAGTCAGGCGCAGCAGTCGGCTGGCTGCCGCCCAGCCGGTGCCGGCGCCGGAGCCGCTAGTCCTCCGCGCCTCAGCCGGGGCATTAAGCCGTGGAACCATGCCAGCGCCCGATTGTCATGCGGCTTGGCCGGATCTGACTGCCGGGTGGGCACCAGCGCCTTGGCCCGGTTCCTCGGCGACCGCAAGGCAGTCCCATTCCCTTGGTACCGCGAGCGCTGGCGGGTCCGCTCTGCCTGCGCCATCAGCTGCTGCAGTTCGACGTTGTGGATCTTCAGCCAGTATTCCGGAGGTTGGAGGCTCATGGCTGGTCCTGCTTTCTTCACGGATTGCGATTGGTCTTAGCATCAACGCCGTGAATACCGGATTCCATGGCCGGGAAAACTGCCAGTTTCCGTCGATTTCCTGCCATCGCTCCCCTACCGCCGCTAAATAACGACGTCGAACTCCGCCGCCGCCGATAGTTGGCCGTTCACCTGCACTTGGAGCAGGTGGCGGCCGGCGTAATGCACCCGGGTGGTCATCGGCCGGAGGGCATGGATCTTCCTGAACCGGCGGGTCTCGCCCGGTTCCAGTTCCGCGACTGCGAGTTTGAAGACCTTCGGGGCCAGCGTTCCGTTGGCCTTCACGTAATGGACCACATAGTCCACGGCCAGACGCGCCGGGTGCAGCGAGTCGTTGGTGACCGCAACCGTGAACGCGATTTCGCCCGGCAAATGCACCTCGATACGGTCCAGTTCCGGCACGGCGATGCTCACCGCATTCGGAGTGAAGCCCAGCAAAGCAAGCGCGCCGGGGTGCGCCTTCTTGACCAGTGTCCGCAGCCCGTGCCGCACCACCCACGGCGCTCCGTCGCCGGGATCCCCCTGCCATTTCTCGGCCAGGGCGACCACGATTTCCGGGTCGTGGCGGGCGATGTCGTTGAGGTGGTTCGCCACGGACCGGCGGACGAGTTGGCTTGGGTCGGCGTGCAGGGCATTCAGTAGCGGCAGCGTGGCCTCCGGCCGGGCGATGATTTCCGGAACCCGGACCGCCCAGGGCAAATACGGCCGGGGCCCCTCGCTGGCGAGCCGGCGGACCTGCTCGTCCGGGTGGAGCGTCCAGTCCTGCATCTGTGCCAGCGCCCGATCAAGGTCCTGCAGGAGCAGGCGGCGGATCGCGAACTCCCCGGTGAGCCGGGGAGTCAGCTCGAAGAGCAAGGCTAGGGCATCGTCGAAGGCGCGCGTGGCGCCGTCCTGCAACGCGAGCGTGACGGCAGCCTCCGAGACAGGCCAGATCATCCAGCCGCTGAAGGACCCATCATTCAGCGCAGTGCGGATAATGTCGGCTGCCTGATCGTAGCCGACGTCCAGATCGGACAGCAGCGCAGCCGCCAGCAGATCGCAGCGCGCGCGGAGCGAGAGCGGCTCCAGCTTCGCCTCGGCGGCGGCGAGCGCCAGCCAGGCGGAACGAGCTGAACCTTGGCCGAGCGTCGTCCGCAGTCCCTCCACAGCCGCCGGGCCCAGCAGGTCGTTCATCGCACCCATGTGATCCTCCCTGTATCCGAACGGCTCTAGCGAATATCCCCTCTTCGGCATCTTATGGCGCGCAAGGACTTCAGTGCTGCTAGCAGCCGAGGACAGCATGATAAGAGAACCAGCTTTTTCTCCGCCGCTTTCTATTCACCATTTCAAGTGTTGCCATTATCGCCAATTCTTTTTTGCTTTATTGGGCCCTTTGGTTACCATTGCTAGAGGGGGCTTTAGAAAAACGATAAAGAAACTTTAAAGAACGCTTAAGGTCGACTGGTTGATTTATCCGAAATAAATTCACGTTCAAAGGAATAGTGAACAACAAGAACATGGAGAAACTGTTCCGGACGCCGTTTGAAGCCTCGCTTCCGGCTCAGCTGTCGGCAAGGAATTGCCGCCGACATGCCAGAGTCCCATGGGCCGATGCGTCCAGGAATTGAATCACTGAGAGGAGTTTGCTTGATGTCCGGCAAGGAAATGTCTTTGTCTTACAACGAACGAATGCAGCTGGAGGAGTTGGAAAGGCAGATCGATTCGGAAGATCCGGCATTTGCCCAAAAGCTTCGGACCGCAAAGCCGGGACAGTCGGAGCTGGGTCTGAGCTGGCCGGGACTGTTCGTGCTGTTGACCGGAGTGCTGGTACTCCTGTTCGGCGTCGCCACACAATTACCCCTCATCGGGATTATTGGCTTCCTGCTACTGGTTATCGGTGGTTATAAGCAGGTTCGCGTGCCGCTCGCTCATGAGGATTCGGACGGGCCGTCCAGGTAATTAAGCCCCTGGCAACAATCAGCGATGAAAGGAGGTAGAAACCTCATGTTGGACACGATCCATTTCACTATGGCAGCCGAATACCGCCAGGGGGATGAGCAAGCCTTCCGCGACGTTATTGACTGGATATTAGCTAACGGTGTGGGAGGAGCGTCCTTCGAAGCTGCTGAGGTAACCGGCAGCGTAGCGTACGTTCCGGGGTCCATCGTCGGCGACCGCCGGTTGGTCACGGAATCCGGACTTGCCGAGTATCTCGCCGACGTGCTCGCCCGCAAGGAAGGCATCCACTTGAATATCGGCATCCACCTTGCCTCGCCTGACAGGCAGTTGCCGGCTGAACACGCGGCGGTTGCCGCATAACGGTCCGGCACGTGTAACGAAGAAACCAGAACCACGGCAGCACCGAGGTCCGGTTTCATGGGCACCTGCACAATCCAGCCGCTTGGCAGCGGCAGCCTGGTTGCGTTCCGTCCGGCACCGGCGGCAAACCATTGACCCCGGCTGCACCCGGGGGTACGAATGAGGGACGCGAACTAGTTGGAGGTATGGCCATGTCGTCCGAGTCGACCAACACAGAGATTCCCGGCTACAACTATGGAACCGCCGAGCATTCGCCCGTCACCCTGGCCGAGTTGGAGGAACTCAAGGCCAGTGTGATGCTCGATGAACGCGACGCGGCGCTGCTGCAGCGGGCGGGCGAGCTGCTCGATGACCAGGTCGATGACATTCTCGATGTCTGGTACGGCTTCGTTGCCAGCCAGCCGCAACTCGTGGCCCACTTTTCCCAGCCCGGCGGCCCACCCATCGATGAGTACCTCGCGGCGGTCCGTCCCAGATTCGGGCAATGGATCCGTGACACGTGTTCCCGCTCCTACGACCAGGAGTGGCTGGATTACCAGAACGAGATCGCGCTCCGGCACACCCCCGCCCACAAGAACGAGACGGACCATGTCGGCTCCACCTCGGTAGTGCCGCTGCGGCATCTCATCGCGTTGACCGGGCCGGTCACGATCACCGTCCGTCCCTTCCTGGCACGCAAAGAGAACGACGGCGAACAAGTTGATGCCATGATGCAGGCCTGGCTCAAAGCGGTGCTGCTGCAGATTGCCTTGTGGTCGCGGCCGTATACGCGGGAAGGGCAATGGTAGAGATGGTCAACGAAGCCAAAGATGTGAACAGCGACCAGCAGGCCATCGCCGCCGTCGAACACCATCACGGGCAGATGCTGACCCGGCTGAACCATTTGACCCGCGCGTTGGTTGATGCCGTGGAGAGCGGGAAGAAGCCGGCGGAACATGACGCGCACGCACTGCTGGTGGAGTGGTGTGAAATCGAGCTGATTCCGCATGCCATGGCAGAGGAATCAGCCCTTTACGAACGAGCCCGTTCCCGGCCGGAGGCAACGCTTCTTGTCGAGGGTCTGCTCGCCGAGCACCGGGTGATCACCAATTCGTTGGAGGAACTGCGCGGTGCCCAGGGAATCCGGGCCGCAGCCCTGGCCACCGCGATCGAGCGCCTCTTCGCCCAGCACCTAGACAAGGAAAACACCCTGTTGTTGCCTTTCATCGTTTCCCAGCCGGACCTGTCCCTGGTCGAGGCGGTTGAAGGGCTGCATGAAATCGTCGGCGAGGCCCATCCGCACGGCGGCGAGCACCTGCATACGACGACGGAAACCCGGCTGGCCTGAGAGGACGCACCGCAGTTCGAATCAGGAGCGATAAGACGGATCACGTAGCGGTCCACAAGGGATCGGCATTCACCAGATCGGCTGAGCCGGCTTGCTATTCAACCGGCTGTGACTAGCCCGCTACTCCCCCGGCTGCTTCATCCATGACATGCAGTAGTTGAGATTGGCGTTGACTGTCGCCACGGCCGCTTCCTCGTCGCCGGCGGCTATGGCCGCCACGAGCGCCTCATGCCCGGCTTCCAGGCAGCCGTCGAATCCGTTGCGCAGCCGCTGGGCCATTTTCGTGCCGTGGAAGACATCTCCGAAACTGCCGTAGAGCTCGTGCAGCAGCCTGTTGCCCGAGGATTCCGCCACCTTCAGGTGGAACTCCCAGTCGGCCGCAACCCACTGTTCCAGATCCTCCGCCGCCCAGGCCTCGCGGCGCTTGGCGAGCATCGTACGCATAGCCGCGATGTCGCCGTCGTTGGCCAATCGGGCGGCCAGACGCGCGGCCTTCGTATCCAGAGCGAAGCGGACCTGCAGTACGTCCTCGTCCTCGTGCTCCCGGTAGGCCTTGCGGGCGGCACCATGGATCTCGCTGGCTGCCCGGACGTAGGTACCGTCCCCGCGCCGGACCTCCAGCATCCCGGCGTGGGCCAGCGCCTTGATTCCCTCGCGCAGGGTCCCCCGCGAAACGCCGAGCTGCGCCATGAGCTCGGGCTCGGGCGGGATCCGTTCCTGCAGCGGCCACTGGCCGGAAACGATTGCCTCGCGCAGCCGGTCCGTGACTTCGTCGGCAAGCTGCGGGCGGTGGACTGAACCGAGCGTCATGCCTGGCTCCCCTCGCCGCGACGCCCAAGCAAACGCCCCCGGCCGCCCGAACGAACCCGGCCCTGGCCCCGGCCTCGTCCTTGTCCGCCGCTACGGTCGCCACCGCCGCTGAGCCAGTAGGCCAGGAACAGCTGCAGCACGGCCACGGCCACCATCAGCTCCAGCGACAGCGTCCACCCGCCGGTAGCCGCGTGCAGCAAACCCAGGCCGAACGGACCCAGGGTCGCCACGAGATAGCCCACCGACTGGGCAAGAGTGGACATCGCCGTGGTTTCCGCCGCGTTGCTACCGCTGCGGCTGATCACCACCATGACGATCGGAAACACCGAGAACCCGATGCCGATCAGCAGCACTGGCAGAAGGACCAGATGGTTGGGCATGACCAGCAGACAAACGTAGCCCAGGAAGCTGGCGCCGGTGGACACCATGAACGCTGGGCGCAGCAGCCGTGGCCTGCTGGCCATCGCCAGCACGAGGACGACGGCGGGAATGCTGATCAATTGCACGGCCCCGAGCATCAGTCCCGCGGACGCCGGATCCAGGCCGCGGGCGATAAGAATGGAGGGCAGCCAGCTGATGATCGTGTAAACCAGCAGCGCCTGCACGGTGAAGAGACCGGTGATCAGCAGGCCTTTGCGGGTGAGCAGCAATGGCCACGGCGAAACGCTCGCGCCGGTTTCGGCTACCGGGCGCGGCTTGCCGGCCACAGCCACCGGAATGAACGCGAGCAGGGCGACGACGGCCAGAAGCGACCACGACGCAAGGCCCATAACCGGCGAGTTCAGCTGCATCGCCACCGGCACACTCAGCGCAGCGGCAGTGGTCGCGCCGATCGACATCGTGATGGTGTAAACGCCCGTCATCGTCGAAGTCCGGTGCGCAAAGTGTTTACGGATGAAGGAGGGCATCGCCACGTTGCAGATGGCCAGCCCGGACATGCTGACAACGGTGCCCAGCAGCAGCATGCCGACCGAATCGACCACGCGCAGCGCCAGTCCTGCCGTGAGCAGCGTCAATGCAACAACGATCGCGCGTTCCAGCCCGACGAGTCTGGTCAGCCAGGATGTGGCGGCGCCGGCAACGGCGAAGCAGATGACGGGAATCGACGGCAGCGTGGCCGCCACCAGCGGTCCGTACCCCAGCAGCAGCTGCAGATCGTGGAACAGGGCGGCGGCGCTGGCTACCCCCACGCGCAAATTCAGACCAATAAGTACGACGGCGGCAATCGCCAAGAAGGCCGCAAGCCTTTTCGGCGGGGCCGGCTTCGGCGCCATCTGACGCTCGTCCAGCTCCGGAGCAAGAGTTTCATCCAGGACTTCGCCCAAATTCTCATTGGCAGGTTCATGAGGAGGAGCTTGAGTAATCCGGGACGACATACGTAAACATTAGACGTTTGATGTCTGTTCGCGCAAAGTGCCTGGGCAAAAACGACCAGTGCACTCTTAACGAACTGACGGCTGCTGTAGACAGAGCACGTCTGCTTCTGAGTCCTATGAGGGGCTGAGAGACTTGAAATGATCAGAACACTGTCCTCTGACCGCATTCTTTGCCTGGGACAAACTGGAAGGAAGTACCGATGCGCATATTGATTGTTGGCGCGGGAGCTACCGGAGGTGCGTTTGGAACGCGGCTCCAGGAAGCGGGCAGAGACGTCACGTACCATGTTCGCCCTGAACGCCAGAGACTCCTGCAAAGGGATGGCCTGCGCTTCCTCGCCCCAGACGGGGATCGGACGCATGCCGTTACAGCCGTCACCACCATCTCCGAAGGTGATCATTACGATTTGGTGGTGATTGCGGTGAAAGCACCCGCACTTGAGGGGATCCTCGACACCGCCGCCCCAGCGATCAGCAACAAGACACTGATTCTGCCGTTCCTCAACGGTCTTGACCATATCGACGTGCTCGAAGACGCCTATCCAGGGCAGGTAATTGGTGGCCTAGTGAAAATCGTCGCTATGGTCGACGAGTTCGGCACCATCCGGCAGATGACACCACTGTCCACCATGACCGTCGGGCCGTTGACGGCCGCTCCTCTTCCTCCCTCTCTTGTGGAAACCCTGGATGTGCCCGGCGTCGACTTGACCATCACGACCACGATGATGCAGCAGCTCTGGGAAAAGTGGGCGTTCATCAGCGCAGCCGGAGCTCTCACCTGCCTACTACGCAACAATGTGGGCGCGATCCTCGAAGCAGGAGGCCGGCCTCAAATCCTGCAAGCCATCGCCGAAACCGAAAACGTTGCCGCAGCTGCTGGCTACCCGGTGAGCGAGTCAGGACATCAGCAGAGCCTGCACATGCTGTCAGCTCCGGGGTCCTCGTTCACTTCTTCGCTTTACCGGGATCTTCAAAGGGGGCAGGCAGTCGAAGCCGAGCACCTTCTCGGGTCCCTCGCGGCCCGGGCACGAACCCTGAACGTCGATACGCCGCTCTTGGATCTAGCCGTGACACAGGTGCGGGCCCACCACATCAACCCGACCGGTGGAGGAATCTTCGACTCGGCCTCCGCCTGAAACGATGACGAACACCGGAAACGACTCCACATGGAGCTCCGCCAACACAAATCGCTCAGGCGGGTAGTCGCTGGACGAGCCAAGCCGCAACAACGAACGCACCCAGGGTCCCGCCCCAAAGGAACCTTGGGCGGCGCCGTCGTAATTCTGCTACTTGGCCAGCGGATTGGGGATGGTGACAGACCGTACGACGCTGTTGACGTCGTTGGTGCCCCCGGCACCCGTCACACCGAAGTCCCGGGCGTCGATGACCATCCGGTCCTTGTATACGTCGACAGTCAACCCGCGGTTAATGTCCCGGGTGACGATCTCGTTAAATGCCAGCGGTATCCTCGCCACGGGCATCCCATTCAACTTGGATGGCGCCGGTGTTCACGGCCCAGAAACCGTCCGCGTGGCCGCCGTCAGTCCGGCGCTGGGTTGCCCAGTCGCCCAATTCGAATGGGTAGTGCGTGTGCCCGTTGAGCATGACGGCGTTGGGGTAGTCGCCCAAGATTCCGGTCAGCAAATCATTGTGCTCGTAATGATTGTGGTACCAGGGGATCCAGGATGCCGAAGCTGTGTCCCCCAGCGGGAAGTGGGAGATGTTGAGGACCTGTTTGTCCTGCTTTGTCCAGTAGGCCAGACGCTCCTTGAGCCATTCAATCTGCTCGGCGGACATAGGGACCTCCGGCGGCCGCTGGCCCTCCTGACCGAGGACCAGTACCGGCACTTCACCGCCTGCACCTTCAAGCACATATTCGTCCCACACGCGATCGCGTTCGGCGAAGGACAGGAAGCGGTCGCGCAGCACTTCCCACGGCTCGCTGGTGTAGCTTTCATGATTGCCGATGGCGGCCGCGACGGTCTCAGGCAGGATGGCATCGGCGTTCTCCATCACGTTGTAGATTTCGTCCCACTGCGCCTTACTGCCCGAGGCCACGATGTCGCCCACCATTAGCAGGCCGGAAGCGTCCGGGCGCGCCGCATCCAGATCGGTCAAAGCGTGGGCCAAATCCTGCGGGTGGCCCTGGATGTCGCTCACCACCCAGGCACTGGTCGGTTCCTCGGCGGCAGCGGGCAGTGCCTGCCGGACGGACACCGAATCGATGGCCCAGTACCAACTGTTGGCCTCGGCCTCGAAGTTCCAGCGGAAGACTGCCTTCTTGGCGCCCTTGGGCACGTCAATGTTGATGGTCTCGTTCGCGTTGATGACCGAGCCGTCGTAGTTGTCTTTCACGGAGGCGCTGTCGTAGCGGCGGACCTCGGTTTGCTCGCCTGAGCCATCGAATTCGACGGTCACGGAGGCCGATTGGCCTGCCCAGCCGCGGTAGTGGGAGTCGAAGTTAAGCTCGATCGCGGACTCCCCTGCAACCTTGATGTCCTCCGAGGACAACGTGGTCCGGAAGTCATGCGGAGCGTTGTTATAGTCGGCGAACTCATCCGAATCGGCCACGGCCATGATGTTGTGTGCCCTGGCGAAACGGTTGCGCATCTGGTCCTCGGCGTCGACCCAGAAATCGCGCGTGGTGAAAGACCAACCCCGCCATTCGTCAACGCCGATATTTGCCATCGACTGGTCGTTTTCCACGGTCCACCCCTTGGGTGGAGTGTGCGAAAAGCCCACGGTCCCGTCCGTGATGTCAGGATCGCCGGAACCGGCAGTGAGCGCTTCGGCCAGGTGGTTGAAGCTCTGGCGGTAGAGGACTTCGTCGGTCGGCCGGGTGTTGACCGGATTTGCCTTGTGGATGCCGGCATCAGGCGCAGCGGATGCCACGGACGCGGCGCCGACAGCCAGGGGCATGACGACGGCGAGAGCCAACGTGCCGCCCAGGACACGGCGGCGTTGTTTTTCGGACAGCATGGGAGTGCCTTTCTTGCGAGTGAAGAGGATACTCCCGAAGTTATGCACCGGTGCCGAACCGTAGACAGCAGAATGAGGAAATTCGGGTGAACGGCAGCCAAAGGTACAACGAGCTTCAGAGATTAGTCGCGCGCTGGTGGACTTTCAGGAATCCCGGCCATTCATCGATCGGATATCGCGCTGACGTTCGCTCTCAATAATCTTCAGCATCTGCCTTTGGATCTTCTCCACTGCGTGCCTGTCGAGTTCCTTGCGGAGCAGGGCAAGTTCCTCGGCAGCGATCTGCCGGCGGATCCCGTCGCGCTCGGCAACAGTAGAAGCCTGTGCCAGCGCCTTGAGGTAGCGCTCATCCACAACAAGATTCTAGGTCCCACGGCTCTGCACGGGCCAGAGCCGGAAGAACGACGGCGGTGCGCCCCCGCCGTCGTTCTTCTCGCCTATTTGGGGGCGAGGCTAGATGTCCGCATTGCTCGGCCGGCTCCACGGGCCGGTGACTGCAAGAGTGAATCCCGGGGACTGGATGTTGACGAACAGCGTCTTGCCATCCGCGCTGAAGGCCGGTCCGCAGAACTCGCTGTTGTTGTAGTCGTTGCGTGCCAGTGGGTAGGACTTGCCCGCGGTGGTAACGCCGACCAGATGGGAGATGCCGCTGCCGTCCTCGGCGAGGATGAAGCCGCCCTGCGGGGCAACCGTGATGTTGTCCGGTCCGTCGAAGTTGGTCCCGTCCTTCGACGGGTCTTCGTTCACGCCGAAGATGGTCTTCAAGGTGATGGACTCAGTGGCAGGATCGTAGAACCAGACCTGGCCGTCATGGGCGTTGACGCTGCCGTCCGACAACCGGGCGAAGCTGGAGACGAAGTAGGCGCCGCCATCGCCCCACCACTGGCCTTCTAGCTTGCGCGCCCGGGTGACCTGAGCGTCGGTGAACTGCCGGCGTACCGACGTGGTGCGGGCATCACGGTCCGGCACGTCAATCCAGCGCACCTTGTAGCGGGTGCCGGGCTGGGTGGCCTGCGACAGTTCGGGAATGTGCTGATCGCCCAAGTAACAGGACATGGCCTGCAGCGAACCGGCTGTTGCACCGCCATCGGACAGCGCGAGTTCCCGCAGCGCGTCCTTGCCCGGCCGGAAACCGGCTGGCGGGGTCCAACGGAAGTAGAGGCCGTTAGGGTTGCCAGCGTCCTCGGTCAGGTAGACGCTGCTGGTGTCCGGATCCACGGCCACCGCCTCATGTGAGTAGCGGCCCATGAACTTCAGCGGCACCGGGCTCTTGCTCAGGTTGGATGCACGGCTCACAGGGTCCACCTCGAAGACATATCCATGGTCCAGGGTGTTACCGCCACTGCCGGCGCGGCTTTCGGTTTCCTCGCACGTCAGCCAGGTGCCCCACGGGGTGATGCCGCCGGCACAGTTGTTGTCCGTACCTGCCAGACTCGTGTACTGGGAAATGCGGTTTCCGTTGGCATCGATCAGCAGTGTGGACGTTCCGCCGATTGCCCCTGGATCGTAGGTCAGGCCCTCAAGCGCCGGCACGGGATGCGGCTCGCTGCCACTGTTTTCGTGGTTGCTGATCAGGACCGAGCCACCGTTGCCGGCAGGAAAGACACCCATACCGTCCGGATCGCTCGGATGGGCTACCCCGTCGTCGGTCATGGTGACGCCTGACTGGGCGATGAGCTTGTAGGAAAAACCTTCGGGCAGGGCCAAAATGCCCTTTGGATCCGCGACCAGCGGACCGTAACCGAAGGCCGGGCGGGTGGCCGCTACGGCCGGACGGGAAAAGGGCGCGAGGCTGCCCGCTCCGGCAAAGGCGAAACCAAGCCCCGTGGCAGCGGAGCCGCCCAGGAAATTCCGGCGGGAAAAGGGCACAGACATGCTTTAGTCTCCTGATGATTTGGGCGTCCGCGACATCCGCGGCACTTTCAGGTGTACTCCCGCCGAATGAAATCCCGGCAAACATCACCGAACGGGAGATGGACGAGTGTATGCCGGCCCGCTAAGCGACTGTTCACCGCGTTGTTGGCTGCTGTCGTCTGCACGGTCATCTGTCCCCATTAGCATCGTCCGCGGCGGCCGCCCCATGCCGCCGAATTCCTCAAAGGAGCAGAGCATGCGCAGAATACTGACCGCGATGGCAACCATTACCCTTGCGGCCTTGCCGGCAGCGCCGGCCACCGCGACGGGTATTCAGGAAGCGGTGGAAGGACCCGCGCCCGAGGTCGCTCTGGGGGAGCCTCGGGACGAAGCCCACGCGCACAACGACTACGAACACGACCGCCCGCTCTACGATGCTTTAGAGCACGGCTTCACCTCGGTGGAGGCCGATGTCTGGCTTGTGGACGGTGAACTACTGGTGGCGCATGACCGCGAAGATGTGCAGTCTGGCGTCACCTTGGAAAGCCTGTACCTTGACCCGCTCACCGATCTGGTCAAGGGCAATGGGCGCAGCGTCTATCCCGGCTGGGACGGCGAATTCCAGCTCCTGATCGATATCAAGAGCGACGGCGAGGCGACTTACGCGGCCATCGAGGAGGAACTCGCCGAGCACCGCTCCATTCTGACCCGCTATACGCATGGCAAAACAAAGGCTGGCCCGGTTGCCGCCGTGATCAGCGGCAACCGCCCGCTGGAAGCCATGGAAAGCCTGGACCAGCGCTTCGGTTTCCATGATGGCCGTGCCTCGGATCTGACGTTGGGCATGTCCGACGATCTGATGCCGCTGATCAGCAACAACTGGACGCAACTGTTCACTTGGCAGGGCGTGGGATCCATGCCCGCCGCCGAGCGGGCTAAGCTCCACGAGTATGTCCGCACCGCCCATAAGCAAGGCTTCCGCGTTCGTTTCTGGGCTACGCCGGACCAGCCCGGCGCAGCCCGCGAGGCAGTCTGGACTGAACTGCATGACGCCGGAGTAGACCACATCAATACCGATGACCTGGACGCGCTGGATTCTTTCTTGGCCGCCCGGAACTAAGAGCAGAAGACCGTTGTTGCATGGCCTCGACTCCTCGTTCAACTAGGACAGCACGTCTTTGGTGGCGAAGCGGCTGTAGGCGAGCGCGCAGAAGACGACGATGTAGCCGCCTTGCAGCAGGCCGTTGGCGGCGAAGGAGTCCCAGGAGATCGGCTGGCGCAGCAGGTCCGCGAAGCCGAGCCAGTGGTGGCTGAACAGCCACGGGTGCAGCCATTCGAGCTGTGGAAGGTTGTCGAGGATCTGGGACACGACGGCGAGCACCGCGGTCGCGGCCATGGCGCCGACGGGGACCTCGGTCAGGGTGGAAATGAACAGGCCGATGGCCGCGAGCCCGAGCAGGGACAGACCTACGTAGCAGGCCACCAGGAATAGCCGTAGCAATGACTCCCCTACGCTGATCGTATCTCCGGAGAGCAGCGTGATCGGCCCTACCTCGAAGAGCGCTGAGCCGATCAGCACTCCCGCCGTGGCCACGGAGAGTGCGGCGGCAAGGCAGAAGACCACGGCAGCGGCATACTTCACCGCCAGCAGCCTGACCCTGCCTGCCGGCGCTGCCAAGAGATACCTGAGGGTTCCGTGGCCTGCCTCCCCCGCGATGGTGTCCCCGGCGGCCACGCTGACAGTCAGCGGGAGGAACAGCGGGATGGAAACGACCATCCCGGTCAGCGCGATAAACAGTCCGTTCTGGGATACGCGGTCCAGGAACGGCGGGCCTTGGCCAGGACCCGGATCGCGCGAGGAAAGCCGGACGGCCAGCGCTATCAGGACCGGGACAGCAGCGAGCGCCGCCAACATGGCCCAGGTCCGCCAGCGCCCGAACAGCACCTTCAGCTCGGACCCCAGCAGTGCCCAGCCAGCGGAGGCCCGGGATGAGTCTGCTCGTGACCGGGCGTTGCCAGAGTATGGACCGATTGATGCAGATGCGGGCGATTTATTGGACAACGTCGAAC
The DNA here is from genome assembly GCF_057656375.1 of Arthrobacter sp. Soil_C_60. Taxonomy (NCBI): domain Bacteria; kingdom Bacillati; phylum Actinomycetota; class Actinomycetes; order Micrococcales; family Micrococcaceae; genus Arthrobacter; species Arthrobacter sp. Soil_C_60. The sequence goes on from NZ_JBDGKM010000013.1 coordinate 32,289, forward strand.
CCCTCCCCCGTCAAAGCCACGAACCGCTCCTCAAGGCTGCTGCTTTCCACGGTGAACCCGCGGACACGGACGCCTTCGGCTACGAGGGCGGCGACGATCGATTCCGGTTCCACGGTATGGTCGGCGAGCGGAGCGCGGACGGTACTGCCGCCGTCGTTGTTTGAATGTGGTGGTTCGGGTGCGAGACCCAGCCGCTGGAGGACGCGGCGGGCATCCTCGGCGTCGGGAGTTTGGACTTTGACGTGGGCGAGACCGACGCGCCGGAGCTCGTCGACGGTCCCCTGCGCCACCAGTTTGCCGGCGCTCATGACGGCAGCGTGCGTGCAGATTTGCTCGACCTCCGCGAGCAGATGGCTGGACACAAAAACCGTGGTGCCCTCAGCAGCCAGCGAGCGCACCAGGCTGCGGACCTCGCGCGTTCCCTGCGGGTCCAGTCCATTGGTCGGCTCGTCCAGCACCAGCAGTTCGCGCGGCATCAGCAAGGCGTTGGCGATGCCCAGACGCTGCTTCATGCCCAGTGAATAGGCGCGGACTTTCTTGCCGGCAGCGTGGGACAGTCCCACGCGGTCAAGTGCCTGGTTCACGCGAGCCCGCCGTGTGGCCGATGAGGCGTGGCGGTCGGCGGTGTCGAAGCGGTGCAGGTTGGCGGCGCCGGAGAGAAACGGGTAAAAGGCCGGCCCTTCGATCAGGGCTCCGACGCGGGGAAGCACCTCGCGCAGACTCGCCGGCATGTCCTGCCCCAGTACCCGGACATGCCCACTCGTGGCGGCTGCGAGGCCGAGCATGACCCGGATTGTGGTGGTCTTCCCCGAGCCGTTCGGGCCGAGGAAGCCGAAGACGGAGCCGTGCGGAACCGCCAGATCAATGCCATCGACAGCTGTCTGGTGGCCAAAGCGTTTGGTCAGCCCGGTGGTTTCAATCGCGAGTTCGGTAGACGGGAGGGCGCCGCTCACCGGCCCTCCGCTGCCGCCTGCAGCTGCTCCAACGAAACCGATCCGGCGAACACCCGGCCATCGTCGGTCACGAGGACGTTCACCAGCGCCGAGGAAAGCAACCGGCCGCCGTCGACCTCTTGGGCGGTTTCGGCGATAACCGGCGAGTCCATCAATTCCGCAGGCACTTCATCTGCGGGCAGGCCGATCACCGTTTCCCAGCCGGATCCGTACTTGGTGTAGTCCTTATCGTGCTTGCCGTCACCCTGGTGTCGGTCGCCGTAGTCACCCTTGGCATGCTTGCCATAATGGTCCTCGACAACGCGCTCCGTGACGGTGGCGCCGGGCGGTGGCGTGAAGTTGAAGAGATCGTCCGACGGCGCTTCAAGGCTCAGCTCCGTGAAACCAACCTCGAAAGCAGGAGCATCCTGGCCGCGGGCCTGGACGTCCACGCTGAGCGGCAACCCTGTTTCCGAATCCACCGCAATCGAGACTGACCCGACCAGAGTCTCCGAGCTGTCGGGGGTCAGCACCAGCTTGTAGGCAGTCCGGCCGGCAACCTCCGAGTCCGAGCCCACTGTCACCTCCGTGCTGGGCTCGACCGAGGTCAGGAAGTGCTCGGCCAGATCCTCCGGGGTCCACGCTTTCTCGCCGTGATGCCCCGCGGACTCCGAGCCTTCCGGAAGGATCAGATGGGTGGCGGCATTCTGCTTGGAGCTGTAGAACCATACGTCCCGGCCGTTGCGGATGAGATCGCGCTCGGCCAGCCGGTCCATGATTTGCACGCGTGCTTGGGAATGACCGTCCAGATAAACACGAGCTGTGTGGGATCCGCTAAGGAGTTCAAGTGCGGAGGCGACACCGGAAGGAACACCGGACGAAGCATCGGACTCACCGGACGGTGAGTCCGTGGGCAACTGCGGCAAACCCAGTTCGGACGACTGCTCAACAGTTCCGGACAATGAACGGACGGACCTGTCCGCCACCATTTCCAGGACTTCCTGCGGTGTTTTGTCCGGCAAGTCCGTGGCCGCGCCCGCCTGAACGGTGCCCAGCACCGCTCCGCCCGCAATGACCGCAGGAACGACGGCGGCGGGGAGCCAGCGCTTCCATACAGGTGTCATGACAACCTCCGACGTTGCAAGTCTTCTTTCCAGACTACGCTCAATCGATCAGGTGTTCACCGGTGCAGTTTCTTCTGCTCCGAGGTCAGGCCGCAGTCTTGAGAACGCGGGACTCCGTATCGAGTTCAAGCAGCCGACGTGCCTCTTCAAGCGCGGTCTTTGAATCCTTCTTGTCCATCTGGGCCAGCGTCAGCAAATTCGCGATCCGCTGCTCGCGCCGCATGCCCGAGACTTCGTCAGCGAATTCGATCATGGCAATGACACGCGCATGGGCGCGGCGTCCGCGGGCATCGTTGCTCGCGTCGTCGGCCTCGATGTCGCCCAGGATGGCGATAGCTTCCGCCAGTCGCTCGTTCATGTATTTCTCCCCTATATACGTCTTTGTACAACAGAAAAGCCGTTTCCCCTCGACGATTCTGTTTGATTGCTTTATCGAACCATAGGCGGTTCAGGCCAAAGTTGGAACAATGCATTGTAATTTACGTCATAGTGACCTTAATTACAAAGCGGATTGTCCTTGCAGGTCACATAGCTATGACCGCTTCCGGCGACCAGTACCAAGTGAAGCAGCACCCTCTTGGCAGAAGCACTGAATTGTGCCACGTTGGAAATTGGATCTACCAACAATTCGAGGAGGGTGATCCAGATGCCCAAGACAGACAAGAGCGGGAAGCCGAAGAAGAGCGAACTGCCCAGCACTCTCAAACGTTCCGGCAAGAAGGCGCAGGAAACCTTCGCCGAGGCGCATGACTCGGCCGCCGAGAGTTACGGGGACGAGGAACGCGCACACCGTGTGGCCTACAGCGCCCTGAAGCACACCCATGAAAAGGTAGGCGACCGCTGGGAGCCCAAGGAGAAGGCTGGCCCCTCGGACAAGCAGGCCAAGGGCGGCAAGGACACCTCCCGCAAGACTGCCGGCGGAGTGGATGCCAACGCTTCCAAGGAACACCTGTACGACCTGGCCAAGAAGCTCGACGTGCCCGGACGCTCCAAGATGAACAAGTCCGAATTGGTCGACGCCGTACAGAAGGCCAACGACAGGGAGACCCGGAAGTCCCGGTAGCTACCCAGGGCTCGGCATCACCTGACGCCGTGCGTCCCCTTGTCGGTTGCGACATGATCATCGATTCCGCTTCCCCAGCGGTAGAGGCGCATCGCCCAGTAACCCGCCGCGCCCATTACCAGGAAGCCGCCGACCCCCACCACGGTCAACTGCGTGGCGACGCCGATGATCAACAAGACCAAACCGACAATCCAGGCAAGCACCGCGAGAACAAGCTGCCCGTGGTCGGGGCCCAAAAGATCGGACCGCATTATCTGGGCCAGTTCCGGGTCCTCGGCGGCCAACTGCAACTCCAGCGCATGAAGCTGCTCCCGCTCCTCATCCGACAGCGGCATAACGCACCCCCTTGATCAGAAGTCCGGAGAAACAAAAGCGCCGGCCATGAAGGCCGGGCTTTCGCCGGTATAGCTATCATCCGCTTCTAAATCGGAAATTGCTAGTTTTAGAGCGCTCTTTCCCTACCGGCTGATTTCAGGCAGACGTAGGAACACAAAACCGCTGCACACAGGAGTGGGAAGTCCTCACGACCGGCAAGCGGTCAGGCCGCTGCCGTTGGTGCCGTTCCGGTATCCGCTAATGCTGCCATCCCCTCCATCATCGCCAGTGCCAGAACATCCTCAAGGTCCTTAAATTTGGCCTCTCCGGCAACGTTGTGGAGCTCTTCGCGGTCCAACAGGTGGTCGTAGAGTTCGGTGATGTCGGTGCCGAAGTACCGCGTCAGGCGTCCTGCTTTGGTCAGCACCGAGCGGGTGCGAACGGGGCCCGGCAGCCCGGGAAGTCCAAACGGCTGGTCCTCCTCAATGATCAGGGCGTCCCGAACTGAGACGGCACTCCGCTCCAGCAACGGTACTAGGGATGTGCCTTGGATTCCCCTGTACAGGTGCGTTCCAGTGAGCTCCATCAATGTAGGTGCCAGATCCGCGGTGGAGACCAAGGCATCGGTGCTGCCCGGATTCATGCCGGGGACCTTGATCGTCAGGGGCACGTTGGTGACGGCCCGGTAGTGGCTGAAGTGCTTCAGCATCAAACCGTGGTCCCCGAAAAGGTCGCCGTGGTCGCTGGTGAAGACAACAATCGTGTCCTCGGCCAGTCCGTTGTCATCGAGTGCCGCCAGGATCCGGCCGATCTGCTCATCCATCAGCGTGATCAAACCGTACTGGGCAGCGGCGGCCTGGCGGTACTGCGCCTCATCGGCAGCGAAAGTCATCGTGGGGTCTTCATTCGGTTCGCCGCGGCGGTCGAACATCCGGTGGATGTGCGACGGGGACTTGGCATGGTCCTGGTAGAACCCGATCGGCAGCTCCACCTCATCCGGTGAGTACATGTCCGCGTACCCTTCCGGCGGTGAAAACGGATGGTGCGGGTCCGGGAAGGAGACGAACATGAAGAAAGGTTCCGCAGATTCGGCGAATTCGGCCAAGTGCGCCTCGGCGCGTTCGCCCACATAGGAGCTTGGATGCAGCTCTGCCGGGATGCCGGTTTGGTACACCTGATCCCAGGTATCCAGACGCTTGGGAGCGTTCTCGGCACCGCCGACCGCCACAGGGTCGATCCCACGTTCACGTGCCCAGTGCACATAGTGCCCACCCGGACGGTCGCCGTGCCCGATGACCAGGTCCACCTGCTGGTAGCCGTAGTACCCCTCGGGGAGCGGAAGGAAGCCCGCCGCATGCGCCGCCGCATTTTCCCACTGGTCCCAGCCTTCCGGGCGGGACTGCGTGCGGGCATTGGAGGACCGCGGATCCAGCAGCAGCGGGTCTGTGGCTTCGATCTCGGCTCGCTGGATGGGCTCAAAGTCCCAACCCATGTTCTGGTGGTGAAGTTTGCCTACGGCCCGGGTCAGGTACCCGCCGCAGGACAACTGCTTAACCAAATTATTTGCGTCCGGGTCCATCGTGATCCCGTTGCAACGGGTGCCGTGTGTTGACGGCCACCGGCCGGTCAGCAGACTGGCGCGGTTGGGCATGCACGTGGGATTGGTGACGGTTGCCTCGGTGAAGACCATGCTTTGGGCGGCAAGCCTGTCCAGGTGCGGAGTCCGGACCACTTGGTTGCCCGCGAATCCCAGATGGTCGGCTCGCAACTGATCGGCGATGATGACCAGGACGTTGGGCCGCCGCGTCTCCCCGCCGTTCATGCGGGCTTCCGGATCATCGACAGGACGTTGGTGCGCTGGTCCGCGAATTCCTTCAGTGCACGCGAGGAAATCTGGTCCCGCGGCGCCGGCAGGTCGATGTCAACCACGTCCAGCACCCGGGCGGGCTTGGCGCCAAGCACCACCACACGGTCGGAGAGGTACACCGCCTCGTCGATGTCGTGCGTGACCACCAGGATCGTCATACCGAAGTCATCGCGGATTTTCAGACACAGGTCTTCCAGCTCGAAGCGGGTCTGGGCATCCACCGACGCGAACGGTTCGTCCATAATCAGGATTTCGGGCCGGTACGCCAGGGCCCGGGCGATGGCCACCCGCTGCTGCATGCCGCCGGAAAGCTGCCACGGATACTGGCTAGCGGCATGCGTCAGCCCCACAGCGTCGAGCGCGGTGTCGATGCGCTGGGTCAGCTCGGCTGCCGGCAGTCGCAGGTGGCGCAGCGGCAGCCGGATGTTCTTGCGGACGGTCAGCCAGGGCATCAGGGAACGGCTGTAATCCTGAAAGACCAGGGCCATCTCGGCTGGCGGACCGTCGATTTGCCGCCCGTCGATCGCGGCGGCTCCGGAGGTGACCGGCTGGAGCCCAGCCAGGCACTTCAGCAGCGTGGTTTTGCCGACGCCGGACGGGCCTACGATGCACACCACTTCGCCGGTGTTCACCGTGAAGGTCAGGTCCTCGATCACGCACTTGGCGGACGCGCCGCTGCCGTAGGTCTTGGACAGTGCTGTAACTTCGAGCCGGGGCAGCGCGGAAGCTGCGTTGCGGACGGTCATCGGGTCCTCCTGGACGGTGTGCCGGCCTGCGGCGCGCCGGAAGCTGTTAGGGGCAGTCGCGGTCATGAGTTAGCCAATCGTCGGGAGCCTGCGTGCCAGGCCAGAATGCGGTTCTTGAGCAGTTCGAAGACCAGGTTCGCGCCGAACCCGATCACGCCGAGCAGCAGGATGCCGGCCCACATGTCCGGAATCATGAAGCTTTGCTGCGCCAGCAGAGTCATCGCGCCGATGCCCTCGGACGAGCCCAGCATCTCGGAGGCAATCATGACGATGAACGCCACCTGCAGGCTGACCTGCATACCGGAGGCGATCTGGGGCCCGGCCGCCGGCAGATAAACCTGCGCGAGCCTTTCGCCGCGCGACAGCCGGTAGACCGAGCTGACGTCCTTCAGCGTGGTGTCCACGCTGCGGATCCCATCCACCGTGGCGATCAGGGTCGGGAACAGAGCCGCCAGCGCGATGCTGGCCACCCGCATCTCGATCCCAAAACCGATCAGCGAGATGAAGATCGGAACCAAGGCCACCGGCGGAATTCCGCGCAGGAAATGGATCACAGGATCCAGCGCCCACCGGGCAACCGGCACCAGTGCGGTGACAAAGCCAATAACGACGCCGGCAACGGTCGCCACAGCGTAGCCCAGCAGCAGGTTGCGCAGGCTGAGCAGGATGTCGGAGCTGAAGTGGTCGAACAACCAGAGCTGGCGGAAACGGACCATGATGGCGCTCAGTGGCGGGAAGAAAGTGTTCATCGAGTTGGCCGAGGCCGCCCACCACGCGGCCACCAGCAGCACCGGGGTCGCTACGCCCAGGGACCAATTCAAAGCCTTGCGTTTCATCACAGGACCACCTCCCGGTAGGACTCGTGCCAATGGAGCAGCCGGCGTTCGGCCAGCCGCGTGGCGCCTTGGAACACCAGGCCCAATAAACCCAGGACCAATACCAGTGCGTACAGCACCGGGAAATCGCCGGCGGCCTGCGCCTGATAGATGCTTTGGCCGAGCCCCGGCCCGCCGCCCAGCAGGCCGGCGACGACCGCCACGACCAGTGCGGCTGGGGCAGCCACGCGCATGGCGGTACCGATGAAGGGCATGGCACCGGGCAGCGTGACGCGCAGCAGGATTTCGGCGTGGCCCATGCCGTAGGAACGGGCGGTGTCCCGGGCTACCGGGTCGGTGTCGTGTACTCCGGCGACGGTCTGCATCACGATCGGCAGGGCACACCCGATGACCACCAGGACCCAGGACATCTGCGCCGTCGGCCCCAGCACCAGCACCACCAGGGGCAGCACCACAATCGGCGGAATGGGCTTCAGGAACTCCAGCACTGCCATGGTCGCGTAGCGCACGGGTGCGAAACTGCCGATCAGCAGCCCGGCGGCAACACCGGCGACGGCGGAAATTGCGAGTCCGCCGAGGGCAATCAGGATCGTGTCGGACAGATCCGCCCAGAAAGTCCCGGTGGCCAGCAGCGCGGCCAGCTCGGCGATGGCGTGCCCCGGGGTGGGCAGGGCGCTGCCGTTCATCGGCCCCGTGGCCAGGTACTGCCACAGGAACAGCGCCCCGGCAATCCCCAGCGCACCCACCGCGGCCGGTTTGATTTGTGTTTTCACGGTTACTCCAGAATTTCCGCCGGGTCTACTCGGACAGGAACAGGCTTTGGTCCAGCTTCGGCTCCTCGGTCAGGAATCCGAGTGCGGCCATCCGGGCAGCGGTCCGCTGGACGTCCTCCAGCCGCACTTCCACGGGCCAGAACGGCGTGGCGCCGGCTTTGACGACTTCGAGTTCCAGCCCGGTGATTTCGGCCGCCTGCTTCTGGGACTCGTCCAGGTTGTCGTTGGCGTACGCGTTGGCCTTATAGATGGCGCGCTGGAAGCCCAGCAGCTGGTCCTGCTTGGACTCTGCCTGCGCGGATCCCGCTACCCAGAGGCCAATGGCACCTTTTTCAAAGAACTCGACCCCGGGCGAGGCCAGGAGGGTGTTGCCGGCCGAGGCGGCCTGGCCGGTGAACGGCGTGACCAACGAGGCTGCGTCGATTCGGTCGTCTTTGAGCGACTGCAGAGCGGAGGCCGGATCCAGCACCATCCAGTTCACCTTGGCGGGGTCGCCGCCGTCGTCCTTCACCAATTGGCTGACCGTCACTTCGAGCTGTGCCTTGCGGGCTGGCACGGATACCCGCTTGCCCTCCAGATCCTTGGGCGAATCGATACCGCTGTCCACTGCGACGTAGAGCCCTGTGTCATCTACTTGGCTCAGGTCTTCCTGCTCAAGCGCATCGTCCGGGTAGCCATCGGCGGCGGCCACCACAGTCAGCGGCACGCCTTGGCTCTTGGCATTGAGCATGGGAATCGACGGGGTGTAGGTCAGGTCCAGCTGGCCGCTTTGGGCTGCGGCAATGCCTGCCGGAGGATTGGCGACGACGGAAACTTCGACGTCGAGGCCTTCCTCGGCGAAATAGCCCTTGTCAATGGCGGACTGAAGGGCCGCATCGGCCGCGATGCCGATGGTGCCGACTTTCAGCGTGGTTTCGTTGGCGCCGTCGGCCGCCGGTGGCGATGACTCGGAGCCGCAGGCAGTCAGGCCCAGTGCCACCGTAGCGGCGAGGGCAAGGGGAAGCTTGATACGCATGAGTTCTCCTTGGTTGAGGATGGTTCTTCGAAGTTGCAGTTGCAGTGGCAGTTAGTCCGGCTACAGGGCGGGCCCGGCCGCCGGTGCCATGGAAGGTTCGTGCACAATCTGTCCGCCGCTGATGGTCCAAGCGACATGGCGTTCGAGCAGGGCATCCGGTTCGGAATCGGCAGGCCAGGGCGCGTCGAGAATGCAGAGGTCCGCCACCAGCCCAGGGCGCAGAGATCCCTTGAGCTGTTCCGCGTGGTCCTGCCAGGCCGGCTGCGAGGTCATCGCCGCCAGTGCCTGGACCAGACCAAGGCCTTCGCCGTCGTCAACGGGTTCCGGGTGGTCGACGGTTGAGCGGGTCACCGCAGCCAATATGGTCCGCCGCCAGTCCGTTGTGGTCACCGGCGAATCCGAGGCAATGTTGAACCGGACTCCTTGGCGTGCGGCCGAGCGCAGCGGCTGGTGGCGGCGGAAACGTTCTGGGCCCAGGATGCCCTCGAGCAAGCTGCCTCCGCCGGACCGGATCATCGGGTTGGTGCTGTAGCCGATGCCGTGTTCCGCCAGGCCGGCCAACGACTGATTGGACGGAAAGGAGCCGTGGATGACGTAATGCCGGTTGTCCCCCGGCTGGGTTGCCTGCGCCCGGATGGCGGCGTTCATGGCTGCCTCCGTGGCGGCGTCCCCGGTGGCATGGATCCCCGCCTGCAGACCTGCGGAGTGGATAAGCCGGACAATCTCGTCCAGCTCGGCGGAACGCTCGGCGTCGGTGTTACCGGCTACCACCATCGAGCCATGGGTACAGGCGTGGCCATAGGGCTCGGTCATCCAGGCCGTTCCGCTGCGTGGGGTACCGTCCGCGAAGACCTTCACGCCGGCGATCCGCAGCTGCCTGCTGTCAATGCCACGCTCGGTGTAGGTCCGGTGCAGCCCGGATTCCAGGCCCTCGCGGACCATGCCTGCGCTGATCCCGCCGGTGCCTGCGAAGAGGAGCAGCATGTTGATGCGCTGGGTGAGTTCCCCGGAGAGCGCCAGATCCCCCAGCAGGTCCAGTGCTGCCGTGGTGCAGGAGCCGTCCAACAGCCCGCCCGCGCCGGGCCCCAGTCCCGGCTCAGTCAGCGAAGTGATGCCCTGGGCATGGAGGACCCGCTGGAACCTCAGGGCGGCAGCGCGCATGACCGGGACCGGCAGGGCTGGCAGCGCCCGGGTCATCAGTTCCATTGCCGCATCGACCAGGCGGCCGGTGGGCGAACCGTCCGCGGCCCGTTCGATGACACCTCCTGTGGGAGCTGGCGTGGAGACCGTGATGCCGGCAAGTTCCAGGGCCACGCGGTTCGCCAGGAGCTGGTGGCCGGTCTGGTCGAAAACCACCACCGGTGTTCCGGGCTTGCAATCAAGGACCAGTTCCGGGCCGCCGGGGCCCAACACCAGTTCATCCCAGCCATGCGCCCTGATCCAGCCGTCGGCCTCCGGCCGGGCCTGCTCGATGATGCGGCAGACCTCCTCCCACCGGCTCGCAGCATCGCTGCCGACACGTACATACCCGAAGCGCACCATGGAGGAGGCGATGAAGTGCAGGTGCGCATCGTTGATCCCCGGGAGTACCGCGCCGCCGTCGGCGTCGATTATCCGCGTACCCGGGCCGACCATCCCCAGCACGTCCTGCCCACCGATCGACTGGATCCGACCGCCGGAAACGGCCACATTGGCAGCATCGGAGGAACCCTTGCAAAGTGCTCCTTCCGGCACAGTTGCGTTGATGACCACCAGGTCCGCGGCTGTTGCCCGCTGCTCCATTCGACGCTCCTAATGTGATGTGCGTTACCGACTGGAATAGTATGTCGTATGACTTGGTCACTTGACCACCTTTTTTCTAAAATTATTCCTAATTCGTTCGGGAAGCCTGCCCGAACACTGCAAATCCAAGGCCAGCCCGGTTCCCGCCTAGGATGGTTCTACCTAACTGGAGGTGAATGCATTGGCCCGAGTACCCACTGCTGAACGGCGGTTGCAGTTTGTCCGGTCAGCGGCGAGAGTGATCGCCCACGATGGATTGGCTGCAGCGACAACCCGCCGGATTGCGGCAGAAGCGGAGGCTCCGCTGGCCTCGCTGCACTACTGCTTCAGGAGCAAGGACGAACTGCTGCAGGAGGTCTACTACTACCTCAGCCGCGACTACGCCCAGGCGCTCCCGCCGGTGGCGGTCGCAGGTGCGGGGTTGAAAGCTGTGGTGCGGGCTCATGCCCGGCGTGTGTGGGAACGCATGCTCGCCGAACCGCACGAACAGGTGACAACGTTCGAACTGCTGCTGCGCCGCTTCCGGGTCGATGCTGAGGAAGAACCCCGGGCGCTGGCCATGAACCGGTCTATGTATGAGGGCTGGATTAAATCCACCTGTGAGCTGTTCGAAAACGCGGCAGTCGACGCGGATGAGGAAGTTCCGGCCAATCTGGGACTGTCCGCGCGGCTGTTCATTTCCGGCATCGATGGCATCAGCATGCAGCATCTGGCGGACCCGGACACCGAACGATCCGCAGCGCTGGTTGACATGCTTGCCGAGAGCGTAGCCGGTTCTTTCGCCTACTCCCCGGACGCCAGGAAACAGTAGGTCCGGTCCGAGACCACTGGCAATCCTGACGCGGCGACCGGGATTAAGCCTCCTTGAGGCGTGAGTTCAGGCTGCCGTCCGGAAACCGCAGTTGCTGCTGGCTGAATCGGGGCTGTTGGAACTCCGGGCGGCGACCCGATAGCGGTGGCAGTACGAGTCGTGGCAGAGGAAGGACCCGCCGCGCATCACTCGGCCGCGCCCGATGGTCGGGCCCTGCGGATTCGCCGCCGGTGCATTGCGGTAATACTTCGGGAGAAACCAGTCGCTGCACCACTCCCAGACGTTGCCGCTGACCTCGTACAAGCCGAAACCGTTAGGCGGGAAACTTCGCACCGGAGCCGTGCCTAGGTAGCCGTCATCAAGCGAGTTGACGCGCGGGAACTCGCCCTGCCAGATATTGCAGAAGTGTTCTCCGGCCGGCCCAACCAGCTCATCCCCCCAGGCGTAGCGCTTCCCCTCCAGCCCGCCGCGGGCGGCGTACTCCCACTCGGCTTCGGTAGGCAGCCGCCGGCCGGTCCACTTGCAGTAGGCCTCGGCGTCGTTCCACGAAACCTGCACTACGGGATGGTCCGGCAAGTCCTCCCAACTGGAGAGCGGGCCAGTGGGATGTGCCCAATCCGCCCCGCGGACGTTCAGCCACCACTGTGCCCCTGCCACGTCGCCCAGTACGTCCTCCGGCTTGGCTTGGACCTGGAGATGGAAGACAGCGGAGGTGCCGAAGCGCTCCGACTCCGTTCGGTAGCCTGTGGCCTGGACAAACCCGGCGAACTCCGCGTTGGTCACCGCAGTCGCATCGATCCTGAAGGCGTCCAGCGCGACGTCGTGAACTGGAGTTTCTCCGTCGGCGGGGTACCCCTCGCCGAAGTTGTCCCCCATCCGAAAGCTTCCCGCTGGCAGCAGCACCTCGCGGCGCCCCGCACTCGCTGGCCGTCCGGCACTCTCGATGCCTTCCTCGGCCGCGCCGGACGCCGCGTCGTGCACACGGTTACTGAGGGCTGGCCGCGATGGGCTGCCGCAACAAGACACAGAAGCTCCTTCCCCATTGCCAGGTTTGTTTTAAAAGGTACCGTGCCGGCGCTCCTAGCGGGCAGGGTCCGTGGCCGGTTCGGGGGTCTCGGCAGGTTGCGCGACATCCTCGATGTACCGAGGGCGGTTGATCATCACGGCTCCGGCCATCATGACCAGCAGGCAGACGCCGAGCATGGCGAAGGAGGCGTTCCAGCTGCCGGTGGCCTCCTGGACGACACCGAACAGCAGCGGGGCTATGCCGGCGCCAGCATAGCCGATGCCCTGGCTGAAGCCGGCGAGCACGGAGGCGCCGTGGGTGGTCCGCGAGCGCAGGTTCATCATCAGCAGCGCGGTGGCGAAGGTGCCCTGGCCCAGGCCGGCGAGGGTGATCCACCACCAGGTCCCGTCCATCGGCGCGAGGAACAGGCCCAGGTGTCCGCCGGCCCAGCACGCCGCGAAGATGCTGATGGCGATGATCGGGTTGCGCATGCGGGGCACGATCAGCGGTACCAGCAGGCTGACCGGCAGCCCGAGGATCGCGAAGTATGCCAGAGCCGACCCGGCTACTGCCGCGTCCACGTTCTGCCCGGTCAGGTAGGGCGGCAACCAAGTGAAGTAGACGTAGGTTTGCGCAGAATTGCCGGCGAGGAAGATCGCCAGGCCCCAGGCGACCGGCGAGCGCCAGGGATTCAGATGCTCCAGGGTGGGCTTGGCCGGCGGCATCTTCACCGAGCTCGAAGCGGACGTCGAGGCGGGACTTGTGTCGGCGGCCGCGGCGGCGGCGTCGTTCTTCTCGCGTTTTGCCCGCCGGTCATGCAGCAACTGGGCTGCCCACGGGACCAGGACCAGCGCGCTGATCGAGGCCCAGACGCCGATCGAGACGCGCCAACCGGCAAGGTCCGCTACGGGCACGGCCAGCTGCGGACTGGCCGCGGTGCCCACCGCGAGCAGCGTGACATAGCCGGCCGTGACCGCACCCATTCTGTCCGGGAAGTACTTCTTCACCAGCGGCGGCAGCACAACATTGCCCATGCCGTAGCCGGCCATGACGACGGCGGAGAGGCCCAGGAACGGCCACACCTCACCCATGAAGGCGCGCCCCACCTGTCCCGCGACGGCCAGCAGCACCGCGAGGGCGAGGACCTTTTCCAGGCCCAGCCACCGGATCAGGATGGGCGTCCCCAGGCCGCCGGCGGCGAAGATCAGCGGCGGCAGCATCGCCAGCAGGCCGATGGTGGCGGCATCGAAACCGAGCTCCGGGCTGACCGAACCGAGCAGCGGCGGCACCACGGAGACGGCAGCGCGCAGGCTCAGGGCCATGATCAGGATGCCCAGCAGAGCCCCGATCCGGCCGCGCCAGGGCTTGCGCTGGAAGTAGTTAGTCACCAGCTAACCCTAGCCAACGCCGTAGCCCGGGCGAGTCATAAAACTCACCCGGGCTCCGCCGTCGTTGTTTGGGGTTAGCGGGATTTGGCTCCGGCTTGAATCGGCAGAACCGGTTCGGGCCGAACCATACTCTCGCGGAACTTGAACCGGCTTTCGCCGTTCTGCCGGTAGGCGGCGACGATGTACAGCGCCACGATCCAGTCGAAGCTCACGCAGGCGATGGCCCAGCTCTCGGGCGCAAACTCGTGCCCGCCGCCGAAGTAGTGGAGCGGGACGTCCCAGATTGGATGCAGCGCCCAGCCCGCGGCGAGCCAGTAGGGCGAGCGGCGCAGGCCGATGATGCCCAGCGCGCCGAGCCCGAGGGCCTGCAGGAGTTCCGCGAGGGCCCACGGCCCGCTGGCCTGGCCCACGATGGCGAATCCGAGGTAGGCTCCGCCCGCGATAATCAGGAAGATGGCGAGCAGGGACCGCCCGGCGGCGTCCTTCACGAACCGCGACAGCAGGAACGCGATGGCCACCAGGAGCACGGCGTTGATGGCGCCGCCCAACAGATAATTGCCGATGAGGGTTGAAGTAGTCATGGCAGGAAAACTACCGGTGCGCGGGTTTGCTCGGACCGGTGAAATTGCCGGGTTTGGCACCGGTAACTGCGACTAACTACCAACTGCTAACTACCAACGACGGCGGGGGTGCGGCCGAGGTGCTGGCGCATCAGTTCGGCGCGGGTACTGATACCGAGCTTGGCGTACACGTTGCGGAGGTGGAAGTCGATGGTGCGCGGGCTGAGAAAGAGCCGGGCGGCGACGTCGCGGTTGGTCATGCCCTGCTGGACCAGGCCGGCGACCTGAAGTTCCTGCGGGGTCAGCGTTGCCGCCGTGGACGGATCGCGCTTGCGGGCCGTCTTGCCGGAAGCGCGCAGTTCCTGTCCGGCGAGCTCCTCCCAGCGGTCGGCGCCGAGGTCCGCGAAAGATTCCAGGGCGGCCTGCAGCTGGGCGCGGGCATCGACCCGGCGGCGCTCGCGGCGCAGGAACCGGCCGTAAGCGAGGTGGGTCCGGGCACGGTCGAACACCCGCGGCGACGAGGCATGGTGTTCCAGGGCCAGCTGGTAGAGCTTTTCGGCGTCGGCCGGGTTGTCGGCCAGCAGCGCGCGGCCGTGCGCGGTGCTGGCTGCTGCCCAGGCGTTGCCCGTAGCTGCGGCAAACTCCTCGAGATCAGCCAGCCGGCTGGCGGCCTCGTCCTGATGTCCGGCCGCGACGGCGGACTCGAAGAAGTCGATGGCGGCCAGCCTGCGCGTCAGCGGCAGCTCCAGCTGGGCCAGATGGTGGTAGGCGGCGTCGGGCTGGCCGCTGTGGACGGCTTTGGCCCACAGCCGTAAGTCGTGGGTCAGGCCGGCGACGATGCCCAGCGGATGGTTCGCCGCAACGTCCTCGGCCGCTGCCAGATCACGCGCGTAGCCGTCGTCGTTCTGGAAGGCATCGAGCAGGGCGAGCAGCGTCAGCGGTGAGGCGGTCAGGCCTGGCTGCCCGATGCCGTTGGCCAGTTGCAGGGCTTCGGCCGCGCCAGCCCGGGCCCCGTCCCAGTTACCGGTAGCCACATCCGTGATGCTGCGCCGGGTCAGCGAGTAGAGCACCATGATCAGCGCGCCGGTGCCGCGTGCCCGGGCCAGCAGCAGGTTGTGGTACTTCAGCGAGGCCTCGTCATCGCCCAAATGCAGGGCGGCGATGCCGAGGTTGGGCAGCAGGTCCTGGTCCGCGTTCTCCAGCGACGCATCGTCGGCGAAGGCCGCCCTGAGCACCGGCGTGCCTTGCTCCATCTCGCCGCGGGAAACGTGGTGCAGGCCCACCAGCAGGTGCCAGAAGCTGTGCTCCCGGGCCGGTGCGCCGGGGTCCGGAGGGACCGCGACATCGACGGGAGTGATCCCGATGCCGGAGTCACCGCCGAAGGAGGCGAGCGCGGCGGCGAACATGGCCATTTCGCGCGCCCGCACCGGGTCCGCTTGGGCGACATCGCGGGCGCCCTGCAGGATCATGTGGTGGCCCAGCTCGAGGGATCCGGTGTTCCACTCGATCCGGGCCCGGCGGCGGACGGCGTCTGCGCGGAGGCCAGGGCTTCCGGCCAGGGCGACGGCGGCGTCGCTGAGGGTCCGGGCGCGGGCGGCCTGGCCTGCGAGCCACGCGCTCCCGGCTGCCTCATACAAACGCCGGGCCTTGGCTTCGGGGTCAAGGGTCAGTTCCGCGGCGCGTTCCCAGGCAGCGCTGGCGGCCTCGTGCCCGCCGCGGCTGCGCGCCCTTTCCGCCACTTGGTCCAGTTCGGCGGCCACCGCTTCGTCGTCGTCCTCCGCCGCCGCTGCCAAGTGCCAGACCCTGCGGTCAGGACTGCGCTCTTCGGCAAGCACCTGCGCCAGGGCAGCATGAGCCTGCCTGCGCCGATAAGCCGTGGCGGCGCCGTACACGGCCGAGCGCACCAGCGGATGGCGCAGCTTCAGCTTGCCGTCCTCGACCTTCAGCAGCCCGGATTGTTCCACCGCATCCAGCGCATCATCGCCGGCGCCGAGGGATTTCGCAGCCTGCCGCACAGTGGCGAGCTGCCCGGCGTCGTCCGCCGCTGCCACGAGGAGCCAGGTTTGCGCGTGCTCGGGCAGGCGTCGGCAGCGGTCCAGAAAAGCGCGCTCCACGCCGGCTGTGAGCGGCAGATGGTGCGGCAGCCCCGAGGTCCCGGCCAGCTGTTCGGGCGACAAGGACCCGGCCAGCTCCACCAGTGCCAGCGGGTTGCCGGCAGTGCTTCGCACCAGTTCGCCGGTGACTTCGGCCGGAACAACGACGCCGGAATGCTCGGCCAGCAGTTCGGAGGCGGTCTGTTCGTCAACGCCCGCGAGCGCCAGGGCCGGTAGGTCGCCGTAGTCGAACTGGCGCTCGTCGCCGTCGCGGGCGGCAAACAGGACGGCAACCCGTTCCGCGTCGAGCCGGCGCGCCACAAACAGCAGCGCCGCGGCGGAGACGTCGTCCAGCCACTGCGCGTCGTCGACAACGGCCAGCACAGGCTGGTGCTCGGCGGCCTCGGCCAGCAGGCTCAGTGCGGCGAGGAAGATCAGGAACCGGTCCACGCTCTCCGTGGCGATTTCGCCGAAGGCGGCCTTGAGCGCGTGGGCCTGCGGTTCGGGGAGCCGGTCTGTGTAGGACATGACCGGGCGCAGCAGCCGGTGCAGCGCCGCGAAGGCCAGCGGGGATTCGGACTCGATGCCCCGGGTCCGCAGCACGCGCAGGCCTTCGGCCCCGGCCACGGCGTCGGTGAGCAGCGTCGATTTGCCCACGCCCGGCAGGCCGTGGATGACGAGGGCGTTGCCCCGTGAAGTGCGGGCTTCTTCGATCAGCCCCGCAATGACCGCGCGCTCCCGCGCCCTCCCCTGGATCACCGCACGATTCTACCAACGGCAGTTGGGAAAACCCGGTGGTTTCACCGGTCCGAAGTACCTGCCCCGAGCCGGAAACTCGAGATACCGAAAACCGGAAATCCACAAGTCAAACCTCACTTCGACAAGGAGCAACCATGTCCCTCCGATTCCGCCGCAGCCAGTCAGACGAAGGCCAGCTGATCCGCACCACGTACCAGGTAGCGGGCATGTCCTGCGGGCATTGCGAGACCGCGGTCAAGACGGAGATCGGCAGCCTGGCGTCGGTGACCGGCGTCGACGTTGACCTCTCCTCGGGGGCCGTCACCGTAGCAAGCCAGCGTCCGCTGGCCCGCAACGACGTCGCAGCCGCCGTGACCGAGGCCGGCTACACGCTCATCTGACCCACCCGCCCCTCTTGCTAGTCCCCTCTTCCCTCCTCAACCTCCACACACTTTCCGAAAGCAGAACAATGAACAACACCGAACTCCACGCTTCCACCACCGGCACCTCCACAGTCAGCCGCGGCAGGCGTGTCTGGCTTTTCACCCGGCACTATCTGGAAATGGTGGTCGCGATGATCCTCGGCATGGTCATCCTGGGCCCCGTCTGGAACTGGCTGACCGGCGCCGCCGGCGTCTCCGCCGTGTTCGACCGGCCGGACGCCGCCTCCCTGGTCATGGCGACGAACATGACCGTCGCCATGGGCGCGTGGATGAAGTTCCGCGGGCACGGCTGGGCACCGATTGTCGAGATGGGCGCGGCCATGTACCTGCCGTTCATCGTGCTCTTTGTCCCGCTTTGGATGGGCATGATCGACGGCCACACCGTGATGGCCGCCGGACACCTGCTGATGCTGCCGGCCATGGCCCTCGCGATGCTGCTGCGGCTGGACGAATACACCCAGGACCATGCGCACCACCGCCGGCACTCCTCCGACCAGACCCACGAGCACCACGCCCACGAACACGCCTGAGCCGGCTTACCGCTTCCTCGCCGGGTTGCCGCTGCTTACCGAAGTAGCCGCGGCCCGGCGCAACCCCTTGAAAAACAGACCGAAAGGAAAGACCGTGAGCACCTCGGTTCTGGCCGAATGCACGCTCGATATCGGCGGCATGACCTGCGCCTCCTGTGTAGGCCGGGTGGAAAAAGCCCTGACAAAGCTCGACGGCGTGGCCTCCGCCCACGTCAACCTCGCCACCGAAGCGGCCCGGGTTTCGTACGATCCGGACGCGGTCCGGCTCGAGGACCTCACCGCCGCGGTCACCGCCGCCGGCTACACCGGCAGCCTCCGGCAACCCCCGCATACGCCGGCCCCCGACGTACGGAAGGTGCCTGAGCCGCCGTCGTCCGTTGATGATGACCGGGAGGCCCGCCGTGACTCAGAACTAGCCGGGCTCAAACGGAAGTGGCAGGTCGCGCTGGCGGCCGGGCTGTCCCTGATGGCCGTGATGTATGTGCCGCTGCCGATCGACGCGATGGACTGGCTGATGCCGCTGCTGCTGGTGGTGGCCACCGCGGTGCAGTTCTGGGCCGGCCGCGGGATCTACGCCGCCGCCTGGGCCGTCGCCCGGCACGGAAGCACCAACATGAACACGCTTGTGGCCCTCGGAACCGGGGTGGCGTACGGCTACAGCGCCTTTGTCACCCTCTGGCCGGGCGTGGCCGAGGGCTGGGGCCTGCCGCTGCATGTCTACTTCGAGACGTCGCTGGTCATTATCGCGCTGGTGCTGATGGGCAAGTGGCTGGAGGGCCGGGCGAAGAAGCAGACGGCCGCGGCGATCAAGTCGCTGGCAGGGCTGTCGCCCAAAACGGCTCGCGTGATCCGCGGCGGCGTAGAGCTGGACATGCCCGTTGACGACGTCGTCGTTGGTGACTTGGTGCGGGTCCGCCCGGGCGAAAAAGTCCCCGTCGACGGCGTGGTCACCGAGGGCGCGTCCGCGGTGGACGAGAGCATGCTGACCGGCGAGAGCATGCCGGTGGACAAGCGGCCCGGCGACACCGCCATCGGCGCAACCATCAACCGGACCGGCTCCCTGGTGCTGCGCGCCACCGCAGTGGGCGCCGACACCGCACTGGCGCAGATCATCCGCCTGGTCGAGGATGCGCAGGGCTCGCGGGCGCCGATGCAGCGGCTCGCTGACAAGGTGTCCGCGTGGTTTGTCCCCGCGGTGCTGCTCATCGCCGCCGGCACGTTCGCCGGCCGGGCGCTGTTCGGTCCGGACACCGGCCGGCTGACGCTGGCCATCGGCACCGCGATCGCCGTCCTCATCATCGCCTGCCCGTGCGCGCTGGGCCTCGCCACCCCGACTGCCGTCATGGTGGGCACCGGCAAGGCGGCCGAGCTAGGCATCCTGATCGGCAACGGCGAAGCGCTCGAACAGGCCCGCCGCCTGACCGCCGTCGTCCTGGATAAAACCGGCACGATTACCACCGGCCGTCCCCGCCTGACCGGAATTACGACGGCGGGGGCTTGGGACCGCGACGAGATTCTCGCCTTGGTGGGGGCGGCCGAGCGAGGCAGCGAGCACCCGCTCGGTGAAGCCATTGTTGCCGCCGCCCGCGAGCGCGCGGCGGAGCGCGGTCAGGAGTTGCCGGACGCGGACCGGTTCGAGGCGCTGCCGGGCCACGGGATCGACGCGGTGGTGGCCGGGCGGCGCATCCTGATCGGCAACCGGGCGCTGGTGGTTTCGGACCACCACGTCGGCACTACGAATGTCCGGCACGATGGTGCTGCCACCGCGATTGCCCGTCTCGATGCCGCTGCCGCCGCGGCCGCGCAGCACGGCCAAACCCCGGTGTACGTCGCGGTCGATGGGGAGCCCGCTGCGGTGCTCACGGTCGCGGACAGCATCCGGCCCGAATCCGCCGAGGCGGTCGCCCAGCTCAAGGCGCTCGGCGTCGAGGTCTGGATGCTGACCGGCGACAACACGGCCACCGCCGCCGCGGTAGCCCGGTCAGTCGGCATCGAACAGGTGATGGCCGAGGTCCTGCCGGGCGAAAAGGCAGACCGGATCAGCGCCCTGCAGCGCGAGGGCCACGTCGTCGCCATGGCCGGTGACGGCATCAACGACGCTCCCGCGCTGGCGCAGTCCGATCTGGGCATCGCCATCGGCACCGGAACCGACGTCGCCATCGCCGCCTCGGACATCACGCTGGTCGGCGGGGACCTGCGCGGCATCGTGTCCGCGATCGCCCTCTCCCGGCGCACCGTCGCCACCATCAAGCAGGGCCTGTTCTGGGCCTTCGCCTACAACGCGCTGCTCATCCCCGTGGCGGCCGGGGCGCTGTACTTCGCCGGCGGCATCCTGCTGGACCCGATCCTCGCCTCGGCGGCGATGGCGATGAGTTCGGTCAGCGTGGTCACCAACGCCCTGCGCCTGCGCGGCTTCCGCCGTCCGGCCGGCGTGCAGGAGATCCTGCATCCGCCGCTGCGAGCCCGGGTCGGCCAGTACGCCTACCTCACCGGGGTGGCCGCCGTCGCCGTCGCGCTGGGAACCGCCTTCACCCTGCTCAGCCACACCGACGCGGCCCAGCGCGGCATGAACGGCGTGCTCGCCTGGACCCAATCCACCGGCATGCCGATGCGCCCGGCCATGAGCACCATGATGACCACCGACGTCGGCCCGCTACCCGCGGAGGAAGCAAACGTCAACGTCCGGCTCGACCTGCCCGCCGCGACCCGGCCCGGCGAGCCCACTCGGGTACTGGTGGAGCTCACCGATGCCGGAAACGGCGAGCCGATCGAGGACCTGGGCCTGAGCCACGAAGTGTGGATGCACCTGATTGTCACCCGCGACGATCTGGGCAGCTTCGCCCACGTCCACCCCGAGCCGACCGGCCAGCCGGGGCAGCTCGCCGTCGAGCTCACCTTCCCCACCGCCGGCAACTACCTGGTCAACACCGAGTTCCGCAGGCAGGGGCAGATGCAGGACATCCACGCCGTCCAACAGCTGCGCATCGGCGCCACCGCCACCCCGAATCCGGAAACGCTCGCCGAAAGCCCGCGCACCCAGATTACCGATGGCGTCCGCGTCACCTTGGACGGCGAAGCTACGGCCGGGAAGACCAGCGAGCTCTCCTTCGCCTTCGCCGATGCGGCCACGGGTCAGCCGATCAGCAACCTGAAGCCGTACCTGGCGGCCGCCGGGCACGTGGTGATTATGGACGCGGCCGGCAAGGAGTTCGCGCACGAGCACGCCGACGTCGAAGACGCCAACGGCAACCCCGTCTTCGCGCTCCCCGGGCAGCAGTTCGGCCCCGAACTCACGGTCCACGCCCACTTCGACGAGCCGGGCCTGTACCGGCTGTGGGGCCAGTTCCGGCTGGCGGATGACCACGTGCTCACGGCGCCCTTCACGGTCCAGGTCACCGAGAGCGGACTTTCTTAAGGCGCGGTTAAGAATTCCTCCGAAAGCTGGCCGCACCCTGTGACGGGAGACACAGTTGATGGAAACACCAATCAACTGCCCGTCCAGGGCACGAGGAGGAACTCGGATGTCAACGCACACCGCAGCGCCAAACCCACCCAAATCCCGTGTGGTCAGCAATGTCGTCAAGGGCTGCCTGGGTAACCTGATCGAATGGTTTGACTGGTTCGTCTACGCTTCCTTCAGCATCTACTTTGCCAAGTCGTTCTTTCCGGCGGACGACCTGACGGCGCAGCTGCTGGCGGCGGCATCGATCTTCGCGGTCGGCTTCCTGATGCGCCCGCTCGGCGGCTGGCTGCTGGGCATGTATGCGGACCGGTTCGGCCGCCGTAACGCTCTGGCGGTCTCGGTCCTGCTGATGGGGGCCGGCTCACTGATGATCGCGCTGTCGCCGTCCTACCAGACCATCGGCATCGCAGCCCCGATCATCCTGCTGCTGGCCCGGTTGCTGCAGGGCCTGAGCGTCGGCGGGGAGTTCGGCTCCAGCGCCACCTACCTGTCCGAGATCTCCACCCCGGGACGCCGCGGTTTCTACTCCAGCTTCCAGTACGTCTCCATCATCATGGGCCAGCTGTCGGCCCTGCTGCTGATGATCCTGCTGCAGAACATCCTCACCGAAGAGCAGATGTACGCCTACGGCTGGCGCATTCCGTTCGTCGTCGGCGCCGTCGCCGGCCTGGCCGTGATGTTGCTGCGCCGCGGCATGGACGAGTCCGAGCACTACAAGGAGGAACAGACCCGTGCCAAGGCTGATGGCCAAAAGCAGGTCGGCGGCCTGCGCGCCCTGGCCAAGTACCCCAAGCAGCTCGCCGCCGTCTTCGGTCTGGCGCTGGGTGGCACCGTAGCGTTCTACGTCTACACCAGCTACATGCAGAAGTACATGGTCAACACCTCCGGGATCTCCAAGGAAGATGCGGCCATGATCAGCTTCATCGCCCTGTTCATCTTCATGCTGCTCCAGCCGATCGCCGGCGCCCTGTCGGACAAGATCGGCCGCCGCAAGATCATGCTCTTCTTCTCCATCGGCGGCACCATCGCCACCGTCCCGCTGCTGACGATGCTCTCCCACACCTCGAACGTGTTCGCGGCCTTCGGCCTTATGATGGTCGGCCTGGTCTTCGTCACCGGCTACACCTCGCTCAGCGCGATCATCAAGGCGGAAATGTTCCCGACCAAGGTACGGGCCCTCGGTGTCGGGCTCCCCCACGCGATCGTCGCAGCCTTGTTCGGCGGCACCGCGGAACCGGTCGCCCTGGCACTGAAGCAGGCCGGCGTCGAGTCGATGTTCTTCTGGTACGTCACCGGCTGCATCGCCCTGACCATGCTGGCCGCCTTCATGGTCAAGGAACCCTCGAAGAACTCCCAGCTGGATCTGCACAAGCCCTCGGATGCCACCGGCACCACGTCGGACACCGTTGCAGACTCAACCACGGACACCGCTCAGGCCGCTGCTTCCCAGCAGCCGGAGCTGGTCCCAACGAAGTAGACTCAAACAAATATTCCAGCATCGTCGGCGGAGCCCTTGTGGCCCCGCCGACGTTGCCGTGAGCAGCGAAGGAGCAGCATGCGGGTCGGCATTGTCGAGGACGACGACGGCGTGGCGGAAGCCATTGTCGATGGTCTGGCCATGCACCGCATCCCATCCGTACGGATGAGCCGAGGGCTGGACCTGCTGACCCGGCACCAGGATTTCGACGTCGTCCTCCTGGACCTCGGTCTCCCCGATGCCGACGGGATCGACGTGCTTCGCCAGCTGCGGCAGGTGAGCCTGGTCCCCGTCGTCGTCCTGACCGCCCGCGACGACGAACGCACGGTCGTGCGTGCACTTCGCAGTGGCGCGGACGATTACCTGGTCAAGCCGGCCCGGATGGCCGAACTGCTGGCAAGGATCGAGGCGATAGGCCGCCGGCTCGCCCGCACCTCCTCAGCACCGGCGCCGGCGGTATCCAAGTTCGGGGATATTGTGGTCGATCTCGGTTCGCGCAGCGTCACTGTCGACGGCACACCGGTCCAGCTGACCACCAAGGAGTTCGAGCTGCTGGCCATGCTGCTCGAGGAACCCGGCGCCGCCGTGAGCCGGCAGCAGCTGATGGACCGCATCTGGGGTGATGCCTTTGTCACCGTCTCTCGCAGCCTGGACGTCCACATGACTGCGTTGCGGTCAAAGCTCGGACGCAGCGGCGTCATCGAGACGATCCGCGGGTTCGGCTACCGGTGGACTGCCTGAGCAATGCGTAGCCGTCTCCTGCTGGTGCTGGCCGTCCTCGCGGCCCTGACCGTGGCGACGTTCGCCGTCCCGCTGGGCGCGTCCGTCGCCGAGGCCCGGACCCGCCAGTTCGTCCTCACCCGCGACGGCGATGTGCAGCGCTTCGCCTCCCTCGCCGAGAACTACGTCACCGGTGAAGGAGCGGGCGCGCTCTTTGACGAGATGGAGGCCTATCACGAGCTGTACGGGGAGGACCTCGCCGTGATTTCAACCCGCGGGGTGCCTGCCCGTTCGCTCGGCGTCGACCTCGATTCCTCGGAAGTATCGCAGGCGGTTTCCCGAGCGTTGCGCAACCAGTCGCCCACGGGTCAGGATGCGTTGAAGCCGTGGAGCCCGGACGAGGCGATCTTCGCCAAACCGGTGGGCACCGACGCCCAGGTCAATGGGGCGGTGCTGCTGGTTGCTTCCACCCGTGCAGCCAAGGCAGACATCGGCCGCGCCTGGCTATACATCCTTCTTGGCGTCGCCGCGGCACTGGCAGCGTTCGGCATCCTCGCCCACTCGGTCAGCAACTGGGTGCTGCGCCCGCTGGAGCGCCTGAGCGGACGCGTGCAACAGCTGACCGAGAGCCTTCCCTTCGCCCGCCGGCGCAGTGACGAACCAGAATCACCGGACCCGGTGTTGCCGCGCCGGGGTCCGCCTGAATTGCGTGAGCTCACCCGGTCTTTCGAGACGATGTCCGACGACGTTCACCGCTCGGCCGAATCGCAACGCCGGCTCGTCGCGGACACGGCCCACCAACTGCGCAACCCGTTGGCCGCCCTGCAACTCCGCCTGGACACCCTGGAACCCGCGGTCTCCGAGGCCGGCCGGCGCAGCTACGATCGGGCCGCGGCGGAATCCCACCGGCTGGCGGGAATTCTGGACGACCTGCTCAAACTCGCGGCCGCGGAGAGTCCCGGCAGCAGGACGGATGGGCCAACGGCCCGATGCTTCCCTTGGACTGTCGCGGCCGATCGGGTCGACTTCTGGCAGGGCAGCGCATCCGGACTCGGAATCAACCTTGAGCTCCAGACTGCCACAGAGGAACTGGAAGACGCCCCTGAGGAGGCCGAGGCCGCCGTCCCAGCGACCGTCCTGGGCCAGATACTCGACGTATTGATCGACAATGCCTGCAAGTACGCATCCGGCGCCAGCCGCATCCGGGTTGCCGTCGAACCTCGGCCCGCTGCCACCGGATACACCCTGATCGGGATTTCGGTGGCAGACAACGGGCCGGGCGTTCCGGCAGAAACACGAAGCAGGCTCACGGAACGCTTCTACCGCGGGACAGAACTGGCGGACAGGCAAGCCGCTGTGCAGGCCGGGCCGCGACCACCCGGGGACACCGGACGCAACAGCGCCGCCCGGGCGGGTACCGGTCTGGGACTGGCCATCGCCGCGGCGCTCACGCAATCCTTCGAGGGCGTCCTGGAGTTCTCCGAAACGCCGGGCGGCGGACTGACCGCCACCGCGGTTTTCCCCCGTTTCACTCCAGCGGAGAGCGGTCAGCGGGAGGTTCCCGATGAGGACTGAGACCATCGGCAGCTTGGCTAAGCCGGGACGCCGCGCCTTCCTCTCCGCCGCTGCGGCCGGAGCCTTCCTCGCCTTGACCGGATGCACAGCGGCCGAAGTCAGGAACTACCAGATCGGAGCCGCCGAGCCCGGCGGATTCTTCTCCGAATTTTCCGCTCTGCTGACCGCTGCCGTCGAGCGTTCCGGTGCCGGATTCCGGCTGCTGCCCCGGACCACGAGCGGGACTGTGCAGAACCTCGAGCTGCTGCGTAATGGCACCGTTCCCTTGGCCCTGGCGCTGGCGGACGCTGCCCGCGCGGACCCGGCTGGGCTGTACGCGGTCGGCCGCGTATACCAGAATTACCTCCAGTTCGCCGTCCCGGCCAACTCCAGCGTCCGGAACCTGAATGATCTCAAAGGACGGCGCATCAGCCTCGGCCCCGACGACAGCGGAACGCAGTTTGCCGGACGCCGCATCCTCTCGGCCGGCAATCTAACGCCGGACGACGTCGATATCCATCCACTCGCGCTGGCCGAAATTACCGATGCACTGGCCGACGGGACCGTCGACGCGGCGCTGTTTGCCGGTGGGTTTCCAGTGGGCGCCATCAGCGCCGGAACAGCTGCCGGTGGCTCTGAGATCCGCCTCCTCGAGCTCCGTGAAGAACTCACTGTGTTGCAGGACAGATACGGCGCCGTGTACAAGCCAGCCCGGATCCCGGCGGGAATCTACGGCTCCGATACCGAGGTGGACACCATCGGCGTCGCCAGCCTGCTGTTGGCCCGCCACGATCTGGCTAACGACGTCGTCGGCAGCCTCGTAGAGATCCTGGTTTCGCAGGCCGCCGAGCTTGTGCCCGCAGAAAGCGTCGGCGCACAATACCTCGATGCCCGGTCCCTGATCTATACCTCCGGGCTTCCGCTGCACCCCGGCGCTGCCGCAGCCTACCGCAGCCTGCACGGGTAGCCGGCGGCCCCTACCTCAAGCTGTAGAGATCGAGCGTTGTCTGTCCCGACCGGATTTCCTCGAAAATAACCACCTCGCTACGGACTCGTTGGTCGGCCCCATCAAGAACGGTCTCAATGTGGTTTTCCGGGATGACCACCAGGCCGTCCGCGTCGCCAACTATGAGGTCCCCGGTTCTGACGGAGACGCTACCAAGGTGAATCTCAACGCCTAAAGCACCTTTGAAGAGTTTCCGCGTTCCCCGGATGGAGTTGCTCCGTGAGAACACCGGAAAGCCAAGTTCGTGCATCTCGTCGACATCACGGACTCCTCCGTCGATCACCAAGCCCGTGATTCCGCGATGCCGCGCCGCGACCGCCAAGACTTCGCCCCAGTGCCCGAATTGCGCGCCACCCATATCGGCAACGATCACATGGCCCGCCGGTGCGGCATTGACCGCATGGTGAAGTGCAAGGTTGTCACCACCGGCACCTTGGACGGTAAAGGCAGGTGCCGCAATCTTGGCGCCTTGCCAGGCAGCGCGTATCTCGGGATCGACGGCGATGTCTGCTTCCTTGCGGCTCAAGTCTCCTGAACCGGCGTACGCTTTGAGCTCCTTTTGCGCCGCTTCATAGAGCGTTGCCGAAGAATGGCCGCGGGCGATCTTCGCCTGACCTGACTGCTTGGATGTGGCGATCACGCTCGGGCTCCGTTCGATGGGGTCCCTCGGTCCGGGTTTGCAGCCTCCGCAGTCTGCAGTGAGTGGTAGCCATGGGCAGCGCGAGCTTCAACGAGCGTCGCACCGCCTCTAGCTGCGGCCAGGATTCGGTCCTCGATGGAATTGATCTTTGCAGCCAGCTCGCCCACTTGCGCTGCACTTTCCGCCGGCACGGAGACGACGCCGTCCTCGTCCCCGCACACGATGTCGCCAGGGCGGATCATGACGCCGTCGATAACAACGGGCGTGCCGACTGCAGCGAGCCGCACTCGGTCTTTACCTGTCCGCATGAATCTTCCGGCGCTCCAGATGGGATAGCCGGTGATGGCTGCTTCAGCGGTATCGCGGCAGACGCCGCTGATGACGGTACCGGCCATGCCTCTTTCCGAAGCGATCCGCGTCATGATTCCGCCCCAGACCGTGCAATCCGTCCGGCCCTCGTTGTCGATGACGATGATGCTTCCCACAGGCACCTCATCCAGGAAATCACCGACAGTGCCTCCGCTGTCATCGACCGGCTCATAGGAGACCGTGTAGGCAGGCCCGCAGCCATATTGCCCTTCCCGAAGCGCACCGACTCCGTGGAGGGAGCCGGTGAGCTTAAGCCGGTCGAGTGCGTCAGAGATGGCGGCTGTCGGCAGCTTGCAGAGCAGTTCGGAAGCCTTCTGCAATTCTTCTGATTGGGTTGTCATGGAACTGGTTTCCTTACGCATGTTGTTTCAAGGGCGCCCGTGGAAGCTGCAACTACTTCTGCAGCGGGAATTACATGAGGCGAGTTCTCGGACGCCCTTGATAGGCACAGTATGGTGCCGGGTTGGGAGAAGCCGTGAGCTCTAGCCGTTCCCACCACTGGGAATTGCGTCCTCGCTCTGACGCAAGGCAGATCGTTGCCCTTCAGCTGAGCTTGTCTTGTCATCGATCTCGTTGCTTGAAAATGAACGCTTCATCAGTACAAGGGCGATCAGCGTCAATCCCGCGAACGCGGTGACGTACCAGAAAAAGGCATTCTCATGGCCGGCTGCCTTTAATCCGAGGGCCACCGATTCTGTAGTTCCACCAAGGACAGCGCCTACGATCGCATACGGCAAGCCGACGCCAATGGCCCGGACATGGGTCGGGAACATCTCGGCTTTGACGATGGCACCGCACGCCGTGTAGCCGCTGAGGATGGCCAGTGCACAGACCATAAGCGCGAAAGCCACCCATGGGTTGGTGGTGCGCCCCAGCAGCGTCAGGATTGGGATGGTTCCCAGGACTGCTCCCAGAGAGAACACGAGCAGGACCTTGCGACGCCCAATCCTGTCGGACAATGCGCCCATCAGAGGCTGCATCACCAAGAAAACCAGGAGCGCCCAGAAGTTGATGGCAGCGGCGTCGGCCTTGGAGATTCCGGAGGTGTTCACCATGTACTTCAGCAAGTAAGTAGTGAACGTATAGAAGGCGATCGTGCCGCCGGCCGTGAGCAGCATGATCGCTGCCACCTGGCGCGGGTAGTGGCGCAACAATGTCCTTAGTCCGGTTGGTTCCGCAGTCCATTGCTCCGACTTACGGGCGGTGAAATGTTCCGATTCATCCATGGAGCGGCGCAAGTAGAAGACGATCAGGCCGAACGCAGCTCCGAGGAAGAACGGGATCCTCCATCCCCAAGATTCTAGAGCTTCGGGACTCAGCGTTGACTGCAGGACAATCAAAGTGAGGAGGGCCAGGATCTGGCCGAGGATGATGGATGAGTACTGGAAGCTGGAGTAGAAGCCGCGACGGCCAGGCGTTGCGACCTCGGAGAGATAAGTGGCGCTCGAACCGTATTCCCCTCCCACCGACAAGCCCTGTAGCAACCGGGCGAATAACAGAAGGGCCGGAGCGGCTATGCCGATAACGTCGTAACCCGGAATCAGCCCCACCATAAGGGAACCGCAGCTCATAAGGGTCACTGATACGGTCAGCCCGGCACGGCGTCCTTTGGTGTCTGTGTAGAGGCCGAGGAGCCAGCTACCCAGTGGCCTCATAAGGAAGCCGACGGCGAAGACCGCCGCAGTAGCAAGCAGTTGCACAGTTGGATCGCTGCCGGGAAAAAATACGTCGGCAAAGTAGAGGCTGAATGATGCGTAAATAAACCAGTCGTACCACTCAACGAGGTTCCCAAGGGAGCCCTTGATGACGTTGGAGACAACACGGGATTTCGGTTTGGTAGCTATTTTGGACATGGTTCACCGATTTTCGTCTGTCGGCTTTCGCCGTAAGGATGCGGGCTCGATCAGCCCAGGACGAACGGGTTCCGGTTTGGTGCACCGGTGTTGATCCAGATTGTCTTCGTTTCGAGGTATTCCTCGACGGCTTCGCGCCCGTTTTCGCGGCCGATGCCCGAATCTTTGACGCCTCCGAAGGGCGCCATGAAGCTGACCGTGCGGTACGTGTTGACCCAGACCATGCCGCTGTGGATGGACTCACTCATGCGGAACGCCCGCTGGATGTCCTGAGTCCAGACGCCAGCTCCGAGGCCGTAGTTGGTGCTGTTGGCTAGCCGGATGGCTTCGGCTTCGTCTATGAAAGGCATCACTGCCAGAACGGGACCGAAGACTTCCTCCTGCGCAATGCGCATTGTCGGAGCGACATCCGTGAAAATCGTTGGCTCGACAAACCATCCATCGCTGGGCGCTGCTGCCGGACGTCCCCCGCCCAGGACCGTCTTCGCTCCCTCAGCGATAGCGACGTCGATGTGTTCAAGGACTTTCGCCAGTTGCGGGCGTGTGGTGACCGGTCCGACATCGGTTGAGGAGTCCTGAGGATCGCCCAGACGGGCATGACGCGCGGTTTCAACGATGCGCGCCACGAACTCGTCGTGGATGGACTCCTCCACCAAGAGGCGCGAACCTGCGATGCATGTTTGACCCGTCGCTGCGAAAATTCCGGAAATGACGCCGTTGGCAGCGGCGTCCAGATCCGCATCTGCAAAGACGACGTTCGGGGATTTACCGCCGAGCTCGAGCGTGAAGCCCTTGAGCCCGCGCGCTGCCTGGGCGCCGATGGCCCTGCCTGTTGAATCGGATCCGGTGAACCCGATCCGCCTGACCAAAGGATGGTCGACAAGAGGTGATCCAACGTTGGGGCCGAAGCCGGTTACAACGTTGACAACGCCGGGAGGAATTCCTGCTTCCTCAAGAACTCGGACGAATTCAAGGGTGGAGGCGGAGGTGAACTCGGACGGCTTGATAACGGCAGTGCAGCCCGTGGCGAGGGCTGGCGCCAGCTTCCACGCCAGCAACAGGAGCGGAGAATTCCAAGGGGTGATGATGCCGACGACGCCAACGGGTTCCTTCCTGGTGAAGGCGAAGTACCCTTTCTTGTCCAAGGGGAGAACGGCTCCCTCGATCTTGTCGGCCAGCCCACCATAGTAGCGAAACCACTCGGGGATGTAGTCGAGCTGGCCGCGCATTTCGGCGAGCAGCTTGCCGTTGTCGCGGACCTCGGTATCCGCCAGCTCGCTTGCCCGTTCCGCGAGGAGGTTGGCTGCGCGGACCAGCAGGGCACCTCGTTCCGTAGGGGTCATTTGTCCCCATGCCCCCTCGGTGAAGGCCTGGTGTGCCGCGCGCACGGCGAGATCAACGTCCGCTGCACTTCCTTGGGCGATCCGCGCCCAGGTTCGCCCCGTCCAGGGATCCTCCGTATCGAACCACTGTCCGTCGTCAGGCACATGGGGCTGCCCGTTGATATGCATCGGGTAGTCAGGGTAGATGTCGTCCATCGACGTAGTGGCAGGTGCCAGCTGAGGCCCTGTCACAGCGGATCCATGCCGAGATACGACCGGAACGAGTTCTTCACGGCGACTCCGTCTCGGGTGGGCAGGACACGCGGCGCCTCGCCCGGGGCGATCAGGACCTGTGCGAAGAGCGTCCCGGACTTGGAATTGATGTGTTTCGACAGATCCTCGACAGCATCTTCCTCCGTGATCCGCAGGACATTGCCAATACCGAATCCCGCCGCTATGGCGGTCAGGTCCGCACCGAGAGAGGAATGACTCTGCTGCATGCCCGTTTCCCCGAAGTGGCCATTGTCAAGCACGACGACGGTCAGGTTCGCCGGCGCTTTGACGGCGACGGTACCGAGGGCACCGATGCCCATGAGCTGCTCGCCGTCTCCGGTGACGACGACAACAGGTTTATTTGACTGGGCGAGGGCGAGACCCAGGCCGGTCGGCACGGCGCCGCCCATTGCTCCCCAGAGGTAAAAGACGCCCTGCCGCTGAGGTTCCGCTGCGTAGACATCGTACGTGGGAGATCCGAGACCGGTGACAATAAGCGCATCCGGCACCGCGGCCAGAAGTTTTGCGACGAATGAACGCCGATCGATCCGAGCGCCTGAGATGTGGTTCACTTGCTGTCCTTCTTCCAGTTCTTGCGGCCGATAAGGCGCTGTCCGATCAACACAGCAACGCGTTCGCCCGCCAGAAAGGCGGCGTCACATGCGGCACCGACTGTTTCATGTACGTCTTCCGGGGTGTCGACGCGAAGCACAGTGACTCCCATCAGCTTCAATGCATCCTCGGTCGCCCTGCCCATGGGCCCCTGCCAGGGATTGAATTCCGCATATTCGCCCCGCATTGTAACGAGCGTCAGGAGGGGGAAACGGCAAATGTCAGCCAGCGACAGCATGTTGATGCAATTTCCGACGCCGCTGCTTTGCATCAGTAGCGCAGCACGGTCGCCACCAAGCCAGGCCCCTGCGGCAACGGCAACGCCCTCTTCTTCGGTGGTGAGCACGATATCGACGATTTCTGGATCGGCGATGGCTTGTTCGATGGCGTGCATATGCCCTGCGTCGGGAACATACGCTACTTGCCTGACTCCGCTCTCGCGGAGAGCGTCCCAAATGTCTTGCTGCCACGTTGGTGAACCTGTGGTTTGCACGGGTTGGTCTCCTTTGTTGTGATTGCTCTCACCATTATTTGCAGTGATAGCGAAGGAGATCCAATAGTCTTTTTTGATAGCGGAATCAGTCGCTGTAATAAGGCCTAGCAGGACCTTAAGTGCCCGTTTCGGTTAGTTGGGAAGCAGTCTCGCTGATGGCCAGCGACCGGACTCGACCTGCTCGGTCACCAGCGCCGCCAAGCAGTCGAGGACGGCGCCCGTAGCCGGGGAGGAGCTGACGCTGTCACGCGCAGTCGCCAGTACGATCGATCGTTGAACTTCGGGCTCGCAGAGCGGTGCCGCTTCAAGCCGGCCCGCGGCAATGTCCTCCACAAGGCAGCACGCAGGCAGCACGGTCCACATTCCAGCTTCCCGGGCAAGGCGTTTTTGTGCTTCCATCGAATTGGTTTCCACGGCAGCTGCCAATGGGGTTGGCAAGGCTGACGTTGCTTCGTTCAATAGCGTGCGGATACCTTGGCCGGAGGCCGGCAGGACAAGCCTGTGGCCGAGCAGCGTGCGCACAGGCACGGCGCCTTCGCGGGCCAGGCCAGTTCCTGCTCCGGCAACCGCCCATAGTGATTCCGCTACGAGCGGGCGCATATTGAGGGATGTGCTTCCCGGCGGGTGATAAAGGAGTGCGACGTCCAATTCGCCGGTGTCGAGCAGTTGCTGCAAGTCACCCGAGTAGCCGACACGGAGTCGGAGCCTAATGTCCGGGAAGGACTCCTCGAGCCGCGCCACTAGCGGCACGGTCAAGAGTTCGGCGGTGCTGGACAGCAGACCGACGGTTACCAATCCGCTAACACTTCCGGGGCGTGCCCCGACTTCAGCTTTCGCTCGCTCCAACTCAAGGAGGACGCGCCGGGCGTAGGCGACCATGGTTTCCCCGGCGCTGGTAAGTTGCATGCCTTGAGGGGTGCGCTCAAACAGCGCCACGTCAAGTTCTTGTTCCAGGAGCCGGATCTGACGGGTCACTGCCGGCTGGACCAAGTGCAGGATTTCAGCAGCGCGTGTCACGCTGCGGGTTTCGGACACCGTCACCAGTGCCGTCAGCTGCTTCAGATCCATTAAGCCGTCCGGTTGAGCGAGTTCTCCACGATCGTGGTACTAGGATTCTATGCAGTCGGCGGCGCGACAGTTACGCGGGCTGCACCTCTTGGGCCGGCGTTTCGTCGGCCATCCGCGAGTCAAAGTGCTCGGCCAGCAGTTCGCCGGCATGCATGATGTGCTCTTCCATCGCGGTGCGTGCCGCCGCGGCGTCGTTGGCGCGGATGCTTTCGAGCAGGCGGGCGTGGTCCTCCACGGTGGCCTGGGGCCATCCGGGGATGTTGGAGTAGAACTGGCGAGGTACGTAGCGTGTGACCAGGCCGAGGACCCAGATGATCTTGCGGGAGTCCGCGAGCAGGTTGATTTCGCGGTGGAAGGCGTGGTTCTTTTCCTCCAGCAGCGCGACGTTGTTGCGGGCTGCCGCGGCGATCAGTTCGTGGTGCAGCGCTTCAAGTTCGGCTTTCTCCGCCGAGGTGGCCTTTTCCGCAGCCCGTGCGGCGAGTTCGCCCCCGATGAGGGCTTGGGTGCGGAAGAGGTCGCGGATGTCTTGGCCTGTCAGGGCGGCAACCAGGAATCCCTTGCGCGGGAGCAGTTCGAGGAAGCCTTCCACCCGCAGCGACTGCAGCGCTTCGCGCGCCGGGGTCGTCGAAATGTCCAGGGCTTCACCGATGGTTTCGGGCCGAACCTGGGTGCCCGGGCGCAGCTCGCCGGACATGATCAGCCCGCGGACATAGGCCGAGGCCTGGTCGCTCAGCTGTGGCGGCCGGGTGGCTCGCGTTTTGTGCTCGCTCATGATTCCGCCGTTTCTTCCGCTCCCATAAATACCTACGATACTGTCTCCAGCAGCTCCCCCGCCGCCGGCACTGGCGCGTCTCCCCTCATGGCCGGATGCCGAGTTCGGCCAGGATCTTTTCTGTGTGTTCGCCGATTTCCGGGATCCGGTCCATCCGCACGGCTGCTTCCCGGGAGTTCACCGGCGGCAGCATGCTGCGCAGCGGGCCTACCGGGGAGTCGACGTCGCGCCAGCGGTTGCGTTCGGCCAGTTGCGGGTGGGCGGAGAGTTCCTGCATGGTCCGCAGTTTGGCGTTGGCGATACCGGCTTCATCCAGCCGGGCTAGCACTTCGTCGGCAGGCAGCGCCGCGAGGACGGCGTTAATGGCTTCGTGCAGTTCGGGACGATTGCGCACCCGCGAGGAGTTCCCGTCGAACCGCGCGTCTTCGAACAGCTCCGGCCGGTGCAGGACGTCCGAGCAGAACACCTTCCACTCGCGTTCGTTCTGGATACCGAAGAACACCGTTCCGTCCGCCGCGGGAAACGGGCCGTAGGGCGCGATGGACGCGTGTTCGGCGCCGCTGCGGCGAGGCTGTTCCCCACCGTATTCCGCGTAGAAGTACGGCTGCGCCACCCATTCGGCGAGGGCTTCGAGCATGGACACTTCCAGCACGTCGCCGCGTCCCGTCGTCGCGCGTTGGAGCAGCGAGGTCAGGATTCCCGAGTACGTATACATGCCGGCGCAGATGTCTGCAATGGAGACACCGACCTTTGCGGGATTCTCCGGTGTGCCGGTGACGCTGAGCATGCCGGACTCGCATTGCACCAGCAGGTCGTAGGCCTTCTTGGTGGCGTACGAGCCGCCGCGGCCGTAGCCGGAGATGGAGGCGTGGATCAGCCGCGGGTTCAGGGCGAGGGCTTCGTCCGGCCCCAGACCGAGGCGTTCGACAGCTCCCGGTGCGAGGTTCTGCACCAGGACGTCCGCCTGTTCGACGAGCTTGCGCAGCACGGCGAGGCCGGACTCGGATTTCAGGTCCAGCACGATGGACTCTTTGCTGCGGTTGAGCCAGACGAAGTAGCTGGCCATGCCGTCGACCTTGTCGTCGTAGCCGCGGGCAAAATCGCCGGTATCGCGCTCGACCTTGATGACCCGGGCCCCGAGGTCCGCCAGTTGCCGGGTGGCGAAGGGCGCGGCAACGGCCTGTTCGAGGGAGACAACGGTAATTCCTTGCAGTGGCAAAGTCGCCATGATTAGTCCTGTCCTGTTGGTTCTGTTCCGGCGCGTTCCATAATGCGGCGGGCCCGGTCGATGACGGGCCGGTCAACCATCTGGCCGTCCACCTGCACCGCTCCCCCGTCCGAGGCGAGGATCTTGCGGGCCCAGGCGATCTCTTCCGACGACGGTGTGAAGGCCGCCGCCACCGAGGCCAGCTGGGCCGGGTGGATGCATAGCTTGCCGCCGAAGCCGAAGCCCCGGCCCAGTTTTGCCGATGCGGCAACAGCGGCGGTATCGCGGATGTCGGTGGACGGCGAGTCCAGCGGCGGGGCGATCCCGGCGGCGCGGGATGCCACGACAAGCTGGGAGCGGGCATGGTCCAGTACGCGGTCGCCGCCGTCGGCGTCAATGTCCAGGGCGAAGTCGATGGCGCCGAAGGCCAGACGCTTCACCCCGGGCACCCGGGCAAGTTCGACGGCGTTGACGAGCCCCAGTGCGGATTCCACCAGGGCGACCAACGGAACGTCGGCGGGCAGTCTCGCGGTCAGTTCCGCCACCTGCGCCGGGTCTTCGGCCTTGGGCAGCATGAGGCCCAGCAGCCCGTGGTCCGGTTGCGAGGACAGTTCGAGCAGCGCCCGGATGTCGTCGTCGTACTCTGCTGTGTCCTGGGCATTGACCCGGACCAGGGCACGTACGCCATCGCTGCCATCGGCGCCTGAAGCGGTGAGCGCTGCAACGGCTCCATCCCGGGCGTGCGCCTTGTCCGCCGCCGCCACGGCGTCTTCCAAGTCGATGATGACGACGTCGGCGCCGGAAGCCGCGGCCTTGGCGAAACGCTCGGGCCGGTCGCCCGGAACGAACAGCGCAGTCACCGCGCCGCGGACCGTGGCCGCCGCCGTGCCCGCCTGTCCCGTGCTGACCTGCCTTGCGCCTGACAGTGCCGCTTGAACAGGGGTCATCGTGCGCCCTCCACGTCGGGCAGCGAGGACTCGTCCGGGCGGGAGGATTCCACGCTCGGCAGGAAACCCTGCCGGTAGACCATGAACGTGCGCCGGTAACTGATCACGATGGCACCGTCCTGGTTGAATCCCTCCGTAGCTACGGTGACCAGCCCCAGGTTCGGGCGGGACTTGGATTCGCGGACAGCCAGGACCTTCGAGCGGGAGTAGATGGTGTCGCCTTCATAGACCGGGTTCGGCATCCGCACCTCATCCCAGCCCATATTCGCGAACACGTTCATGGACAGATCAATGGTGGACTGGCCGGTCACGAGCGCCAAGGTAAAAGTGGAGTTGACCAGGGGGCGGCCGAATTCGGTCCCGGCGGCGAAGTTGCTGTCGACGTGGGTCTTCGCAACATTCTGGGTCATCAACGTGAAGCTCTGGTTGTCCGACTCGGTGACGGTCTTGCCGAACGGGTGATAGTAAAGGTCACCGACCCTGAAGTCCTCAAAGAGCCTGCCGGTCCAGCCTTCCACAACCCGCATGCCCGCTGCCCCGGCCTGCATATCCATCTGGTTCATCATGTTCCCTCCATTGCGCGAAAGCTTTGCTGTTCGCCGACCAATATATTCTGTATTGACTCTAAGCTTCCCTTGTTTGGCTGGAAATTTCAAGGCTTACGTCGGTCTTCATGGTTGCCGTCAACCCCTTGTATCGCTTCAATATATTCTGTATCGTCGTGTATCAATAACAAACGCCCGCCAGACATCAAGGAGTCACCATGAGCTCGCAGATCGCCGAAACCCCAACCAATGCCGCCAGCAAGCAGCTGGATGAACTGCGGGCACGCACCCGCGAATTGTGCGCCCGCTTCCCCGACGAGTACTGGCGCGAGACCGACCGGGAGCGGCGCTATCCTCAGGAATTCGTCGACAGCCTAACCGAGGCCGGCCTTCTCTCCGCACTGATCCCCACCGAGTACGGCGGCTTGGGTCTCGGACTGACGCAGGCCAGTGTCATCATGGAGGAAATCAACCGCTCGGGCGGGCACTCCGCCGCCTGCCATGCGCAGATGTACACGATGGGCGCGCTGCTGCGCCACGGCAAGGACTCGCAGAAGGACGCCTACCTGCCGGAGATCGCCGCCGGGCGCCTGCGCCTGCAGGCCTTCTCCATCACCGAGGAGAAAGCCGGCTCGGACACCACCAGCATCGAAACCGCTGCCGTGCGTGACGGCGACGACTTCGTGATCACCGGACACAAGAACTGGACCAGCCGCATCCTCGACACGGACCTGGCCTTCGTGCTGGCCCGCACATCAGAGAAAGGCAAGGACAAGACCCACGGCCTGACCCTCTTCCTGGTCGACCTGCGCCAGGTCCGCGCCGAGCAGCCCGAGACCCTCGAGGTCATCCCCGTGCGCACCATGTTCAACTACGCCACCAACCAGGTCTTCTACAAGGGCATGCGCGTGCCCGCATCAGCGGTCCTCGGCGAGGTCGGCAACGGCTTCCGCTACGTCATCGACGGCTGGAATGCTGAGCGCATCCTGCTAGCCTCCGAAGCCATCGGCGACGGCTACTGGTTCACCCAGCGCTCCACCGACTACGCCAACACCCGCGAAGTCTTCGGCCGCAAGATCGGCTCAAACCAGGGCGTGCAGTTCCCCATCGTCGACGCCTACATGAAGATCCGCGCCGCAGACATGATGCGCTTCGAGGCAGCCCGCTTGTTCGACGCCGGCGAACCCTGCGGCGCGGAAGCCAACATGGCCAAGCACCTTGCCTCCGAAGCCAGCTGGGCCGCCGCCAACGCCGCCGTCGACACCCACGGCGGCTACGGCTTCGTCGACGAGTACGACGTCGAACGCAAGTTCCGCGAGACCCGCATGTTCCAGGTGGCCCCGGTCAACAACAATATGATCAAAGCCTTCGTGGGAACTAAGGTATTGGGACTGCCACGGTCCTACTAGGACGCCTGCTCAGTTCTGCTAAGTCGCCGACGTTGAGGGATGATCATGCCAACATTCATCTGCCCTGATGGCCTTGCCGTTGCCTATCGAACCAGCGGCCAGGGCGCACCTCTCCTGTTGTTGAGCGGCCAGGGGAACGGGATGGGCTGGTGGGATCCGATTGTCGCCGATTTCGAGTCCGACCATCTGGTCATCCGTTTCGACTACCTGGGAACCGGCGGCAGCGACGCGCCGGCGTCCGGCTATTCCCTTGGCAGGTTCGCCGACGATGCCGTGGCGCTGCTGGACCATCTGGGGATCGAATCAAGCGCCGTCTACGGCACCTCCATGGGTGGAAAGGTGGCGCAGCAACTGACGCTGCGCCACCCTGCCCGTGTGAAATCCCTCGTGATCGGCTGTTCCTCCACCGGAGGACCGAACATGCTCCGGATGTCCACAGAGATCGGCTCCCGCATCGCAGATCCGGCGACCAAGGAAGCAGTCCTGACCGACCTCATGTACTCACCCGCATGGACGGCCTCGCACCCCGGCCCCTATGCCACCCTGGGCGAAGCAAGCACGCCCCAGGCGCGACTGGGCCACCGGCGGGCAAGCAACGGTCACGACGCGTGGGACCAGCTGGGCGCCATCACGGTTCCCACCTTGGTCCTGCACGGCAGCGATGACCTGATGGTTCCACCGGGCAACGCCGATCTCCTGGCCGGACGGATCCCCAACGCCCAGGTACGCATCATTTCCGGCGGACGCCACGCGTACTTCGAAGAGTGCCGCGAGATCGCCAGCCCGATCGTCCTGGACTTCCTGGCAGGAGCATTGTCCGTGCCTTCGGGCGACTCGAAATAAGCACTATTGGACTGCCCTCAGGGCAGCGTCTAGCGTAAGTCTTATGTCAGGGGAACCCGCAGGAAAAGCAACAGCGAAGTCGAACAACAATCCGCTGCTTGTGCTGAGGAAAATCACGTCCATTCTCGATGCCTTCTCCCTGACGCGGCCGGTGCTCACGCTGGCCGATATCCGCGAGGCCACGGGCATGCCAACGTCCACCGTGCAGCGGTTGGTCACCAACCTGACGTCCCAGGGCTTCCTCGACCGCGAGGAAGATGCCTACCGGATCGGCCTCAAAATGGCGTACTGGGCGGCGCCGGCGACGCGCGGCAAGGCCGTGCTGGACGTCATCGGTCCGCTGCTGAAGGACCTGCGCGACACGACGGGCGAGACCGCCTGCTTCTTCCGCGCCGAGCAGCACTACCGCGTCTGCGTAGCATTGGCGGAAACCCGGCACGCCCTCCGGCGGGAAATGCACCTGGGCAAGATCCTGCCGCTGCACGCGGGTTCGGCCGGGCGCGTGCTGCTCGCTTGGGATCCGGAACTGCTGGCCGAACTGGTCAAGGACCCGCTGCCGCCGCTCACCGAATCCACGATCACCAGTTCCGAAGACCTCGAGACTGTCGTGAAGCAGACCCGGACCGACGGTTTCGCCATCACCACCGAAGAGCGCGAGTCCGGGGCATCCGGCTTGTCCGCCCCGGTCTTCGACTCCGCAGCCGGCCTGGTGGGCGCCGTGACGATCAGCGGCCCGACCATGCGGATGCCCCGGCAGGTCTGCGAGGACTGGGTCGAGACCCTCCTGCAGACTGCCGAACGCATGACGCGGCTCATCGGCGGGCGCTTCCCCGGTGAGCCAAAGGCCTAGCTCTGCAGCATTCCGGCGCCAGGTAGCTGGCCGCCGTCGGACACCGAATTAACGACGACGGCGATGTCCGCGCCTGCTTGGCGCATCGCGGCAGCGTCCGAGGCAACCAGCACGTCGGCGAAGTTCTCCCGGTAGTCACCCAGGTCTTCAGAGACGGAGCCAACGACGGCGAAGACCGGCAGGCTTCGGCCGGTCTTACGCACGCGGTGCAGGATGGCCGAAATGATCTTGCCTTCCGACGTCTGCGAATCGAGCCGCCCCTCGCCGACCACCACGGCGGTAGCCTGCTCCAGCTCCCGGTCGAACCCCACGGCACCAAGCACCGCGTCGGCGCCGGAGACCAGTTCCGCGCCGAAATGTGCCCACACGCCGCCGGCAAAACCACCGGCCGCACCGCTGCGCGGGACCCGGGTCGGGTCACGCGGGAACTCCTTTGTCTGCCGCGCCAACCGTTCCTCAAGCACTTTCACGGTGGCGGGGTCCGCGCCCTTCTGTGGCCCGAAGACCCGCGCCGCATCCACGAACGTGGTTGTGACATCGGAGAGCACGGTCAGCTGGGCGCCGCGAAGTCCGCCGGCTTCCTGAATCGCCCGGACCGCGCCGGCGCCGCCGTCGGTAGTTGCCGATCCGCCCGCTGCGACCAGGATCGTCTGCGCACCGAGGCGCGCAGCCTCGGCGATCATCATTCCGGTGCCATAGGTACTGGCAGACACGGGGTCGCGAGCACCGTCGTGCGCCAAAGTGATTCCGCTGGCCTGGGCCAGTTCGACGACGGCGCTGCCCCCATCCGCCGTGATCCCGATTTCCGCGCGGGCCGGGCTCCCCCAGGGGTTCTGCACCTCCACAGGCACGGGCCGGGCACCAAGCCCGCGGCAGAGCGCCTCGAAGGAACCCTCACCGCCGTCGGCCACCGGCAGCTGGACGGCATGGCCGCCGGCATCGGCAACACCTGCGGCCACTGCCGCGGCGACTTCGGCCGCGGTGTACGTTCCTTTGAAGCTGTCCGGCGCGATCAGGATGCTCATGCCCACGCCCCGGGATTGACTGCGTGCGGCGGGATCCGGCCCTCGGCCATGGCGACCGCGTTCAGGGCGCTCAGCCGAGCCATCTCGCTGCGCACCGGGACCGTGGCACTGCCGACATGCGGCAGCAGGACCGTGTTGGGCAGCTCGGCCAGGCCCGGGGCCAGCCGGGGCTCGTTCTCGAAGACGTCCAGGCCGGCGCCGGCAATCTGCCCGTTCCGCAAGGCTTCCACCAGCGCGGCTTCGTCCACAATCGGCCCGCGGGCCGTGTTGATCAGGATGGCGCCGGGCTTCATCCGTTCCAGCACGTCGGCATCCACCAGATGCCGGGTCTGCTCATTGAGCGGGACGTGGACGGAGAGGAAGTCGCTGCGCTCCACCAGCTCGGTCCACGGCACCTGCCGGACCTTGCCGGCGAATTCGCCCAGCTCCTCGTCGCTGACCGGCCTGTCCCCCGGCGGCCGCGGCGCGAAGATCACTTCCATGCCGAAGCCCAGTGCCCGGCGGGCGGTGGCACGGGCAATCCGGCCGAACCCGGCCAGACCCAGCACACGGCCGGACACATCGTGGCCCAGCATCAGCTCGGGCTCCCAGCCGTGGAACTTCCCCTCGCGCACCAACCGGTCCGCCTCCACTACCCGCCGGGCAGTCCCGAGGATCAGCAGCAGGGCGATATCCGCCGTCGCGTCCGTGAGCACGCCCGGCGTATTACCCACCATGATGCCGTTGGCCGTGGCGGCGTCCACGTCAATGTTGTTGTAGCCCACCGCATAGTTGGAGACACCGCGCAGCCGCGCCCGTGACAACAGCGGCGCGTCCACCTGGTCACGCAATTGCGTCAGCACGACGTCGTAATCGCCGGAGGCGCAGAGCTCGGCCAGCGTTTCATAGTCCGGCGGCTCGGGCAGGACGGTGACCTGCCCGGCTGCCTCAAGCAGCTCCAGTCCGGGCGAGGGAACGGCTGTGGTGACGAGGAACCGGGCACCCATTCAGAGCCCCCTGTCGCATACGGGTTCGCGGTCCGAGGCAATGACCCATTCGAAGGCTTCCGCCTTGGAGCGGGCGCCCTGGGCCGACTTGGAGCGGTTGGGCTCGCCCAGTTCCGCCAGCAGTTTTTCGGACAGGTCCACCAGTCCGGCGAAGGTGGCCGGTGTGAGCCCCTCGGGCCGGGTGGCGAAGAGGATGTCCTCGGTGGAGGTGTTGCCGCTGGCACCCGGGGCGAAGGGGCAGCCGCCCAGCCCGCCCAGGGCCCCGTCCACCAAGGTGGCGCCGGCCGCGATGGCCGCCAGCGTGTTGGCCACGCCGAGGCCCCAGGTGTCATGGCCGTGGTAAACGATGCGCCGTGCCGGGGACTCGTCGCGGACGCGGGAGATGAGGCTGGCCACCTGCGCCGGGACCGCCTGGCCCAGGGTGTCGCAAATAACGACGTCGCAGGTGCCTTCCGCCCGCGGGTCATTGGCGATGGCGAGCACCCGTTTCTCCGGCACGACCCCCTCGAACGGGCAGGTAAAGGAGGTGGCGATGCAGAGCTGGATCTGCCCGTTGACGGCGCGGGCATGTGCCACGGCCTCGGGCAGTGCGGCGAGGCTGGCGTCGGTGCTGCGGCCAATGTTGGCCTGGTTATGGGAGTCCGACGCCGAAAGGCAGTACTGGAAGTTCCGCGCTCCGGCCGCCGCGGCCTTGGCCACGTGTCCGGGCGTCGCCACCCAGATCCAGCACTTCTGAAGCTCCTCCGCCGTTAGCGCCTGCACCACTTCAAGCGTGTTGGCCATGGTCGGCACCAGATCTGCGCGCGCCATGGAGCCGAGCTCGATGGACGGTACGCCCAGCCGCAGCAGTTCGCGGACGGTCTCGACCTTGCGTTCGGTGGAGAGCATCTTGCCGGTCAGCTGCAGCCCGTCGCGCAGCGTGACGTCCCGCAGTTCCGCGCGGGGTTCCAAGGTGAAACTCATGCCTGCAGTGCCTCCTCGCGGCTCGAGGCCGCATTGATTTGTTCGGTGTCCATGCCCAGCAGTCCGCCGAGGACTTCGTCAGTATTCTCGCCCAGATCCGGACCAAGGTTGCGGATGGGCAGCGACTGCCCGCCGATCACCGGCACGATCCCCGGGAAGCCGACGTCGGAAAGCACTTCCTCGCCGGTGGATACGTCGAACTTCTGGATCATGTTCCGCGCCGCGTACTGGTCATCGGCGACGATGTCTTCCGCGGTGTAGATGGGGCCGGCCGGCACCCCGGCGGCGTCCAGCGCGGCGAGGGCGTCCGCGGCCGGGAGTCCGGCGGCCCATTCGCCGATCGCCGCGTCTAGTTCCTCGCGCCGTGCCCAGCGGAGGGCGTTGGACTGTAAGTCAGGGTCAGCCCCCAGGTCAGGGCGGCCGATGGTTTCCATGTACCGCAGGAAGATGCCGTCGCCGTTGCCGGCCACTACGATGCTGGCGCCGTCCGCGCAGACGTAGGCGTTGGACGGGGCGATGCCTTCCATTCGGCCGCCGGTGCGTTCGCGGCGCACGCCGTACGCCTCATAATCCGGCACGAGCGATTCCATCATCGAGAACATCGCCTCGTTCAACGCGACGTCGATAATCCGCTCCGGCAACGCAACAGCGGAACCCGAGTTCCGCCGTCGTGCTTCGCGCTGGAAAAGGCTCATCATGGAGCCGAAGGCGGCGTACAGGCCGGCGATCGAATCGCCGATCGAGACTCCCACGCGGACCGGGGCGCGGTCCGGATCCCCCACCAGGTTGCGGAAGCCGCTGTAGGCCTCGGCCACCGCGGCGAAGCCGGGGCGTTCGGACAGCGGGCCGGTCTGGCCGAAGGCGGAGACGCGCGTGATGATCAGCTCCGGGTTGGCCTCGTTGAGCACCTCGGGCCCCAGCCCCCACTTCTCCAGGGTGCCCGGCCGGAAGTTCTCCAGCAGGATGTCCGACTTCGCGGCCAGCTCCAGCACCGCCTGGCGGCCCGCGTCGGTGCGCAGATCCAGCACCACCGATTTCTTGTTGCGGTTGATGGTCCGGTACAGCATGGACGTGTCGCCCTTGTGCAGGCGCCAGTTCCGCAGCTCGTCGCCGGTGCCCGGGCGCTCCACTTTGATCACCTCGGCGCCGAAATCGGCCAGCAGCCGTCCGGCGGTGGGGGCGGCAATGTAATTGCCCAGTTCAAGAACGCGCACGCCGTCCAGCGGGGCGATGGGTGTCTGTGTCATAACTCTTTCCTCGATAGTGCAGTACGTCTGGCGGCCGGGATCCGGCCTAGAAGAGCAGGCTCATGGGCATGATCAGCAAAATTGCGACGACGGACGCCACCGACACGCCGACCGTCACCGACTTCAGAGCGCCCCGGACGCTCTGGCCGAGCAGCGACTGCAGCAGCCAGAAAGTGTTGCTGGTGACGTGCACCATGAATAGCGAGCCGGCGCCGGCGGCGAGGGCGATCAGGACGGGATCGATGCCGATGGCCGGGGCGATCGGGGCCAGCAGGCCCGCGGCGGTGATGGCCGAGAGGGTCACGGAGCCGACGGCGATGTGCAGGAGGGCGGCAATGCCCCAGACCACGAGCAGCGGAGCCACCGTGCTGGCGGAGAAGAAGCCGCCGAGGATGTCGCCCAGTCCCGCGGCGCCTACGGTTGCCGCGAGCGAACCGCCGACACCGGTGAGGATGAGGATCTGCCCGCTTTCCTTGAAGCCCGTGGCGATGGCGGTTTCCACCCGCTTCTGGCCCACCGTGTACCGACCCACGATGCCGGTGCCGATCAGGCCGATCAGCAGGGCGATGACGGGCTCGCCCAGCAGCTGCAGCCAGGCCATCTCGATCTTCAGGATTTCCAGGATCGCGCCGGCTCCGATGAGCAGCAGCGAGACCAGCAGCGGGGCGAACAGCACCAGCAGCGGAGCTTCGCGTTCCTTGTCCGCCTCGGCGACGGCAACCGAAGCGCCGGCCGGAACAGGTTCAACTGCGGAGCCGTCTCCGTTGGAGCGGCCCGAGGTGCCCGGAGCGCCCGACCCGTTGCCGGTGCTGCCGCTTCCGGCACCGGTAGCTGTACAAGCCGCGACCGTCTCGGTCCCCGCGACGGCGGTATCGTCGTCGTCCTCGTCGAGATAGATGTGGTCCTCATCCTTCTCTTCGTTCCAGAAGCCCCTGCGGAACAGGA
Organism: Arthrobacter sp. Soil_C_60; assembly: GCF_057656375.1. Taxonomy (NCBI): domain Bacteria; kingdom Bacillati; phylum Actinomycetota; class Actinomycetes; order Micrococcales; family Micrococcaceae; genus Arthrobacter; species Arthrobacter sp. Soil_C_60. The sequence goes on from NZ_JBDGKM010000013.1 coordinate 76,900, forward strand.
ACGTCATGATGGCGATCGAGATGATGATGGTGGGGACGATCAGGATCAGTCCGAAGATCATCATCTTGCCCAGCGGCACGCTCAGCAGGCCGGCAAGGGCCAGCGCCGCGACGCCCGGAACCATGAAGACAATGCCGCATTCGAGCGCGATGGCCATGGCCGTAGCCATCCGCGCCGTGCCCAGTTTGCCGATCCTCGGCGCCAGCTTGCGGGCCAGCGGAGCGGAAATCACCAGCAGCACGTCTAGGAAGATGGACTGCAGCGCCGTACCGAGGGCCAGACCCATCGTGTAGGGCAGCCGCTTGGGTCCGAAGACGTGCAACAGGTGCTCCACCAGGCGCCGGATTGCCCCGGTCTCGTTCAGGATCGAGCCCATCAGCACGCCGAAGGCAATCAGCAGGCCGACCTCGACCATGATTTCGCCGAAGCCGCCGGTGATCGTCTCTACTGTCTTGGTCACGCCGAGCCCGGCCGAGAGCCCCAGGTAAACGGAGCCGATGATCAGGGAAATGACGGGGTTGACCTTGAACCTGACAATCAGCACCACGGTGGCAAGCACAGCCACCGCAGTGTTGATCAAGATAGCCATATCGGACATGGGAAGAATCCATTCAGTCGAGCCTTCAGCACTGGAGGCTGCGTACGAGTTTAGCTGTGACGGGAAGCACAGCACTTATCCCATATTATGGGTTATGACTCACATTGCAAGACTTACGTCATAGAATTACGACGGCGCGCGGGGGCTGCGAATCGAATCCCACCTGCGTGCCGCCGTCGTTGTTCGTTATCAGGAGCCCCGGTTACCTGCCGCATCCCGGCGCGACCCAAGAAGGTGAAGCTACTGAACGAAATCTGTAACCAGCGGTACTAGCGCTGTGCCAGAACTTCCGGATCCTCGGCAGCCAGGGCGCTCACCGTCTCGTCATAGAGGGGTGCCGGGCCTTCGTTGTTTACCTGACCGGCAGACGGCGTCCGATGCGACTCAGCTCCGGCGATCCGCGGCGGGGCAACCGGAGCGGCAGGAACGGCGGGAGGGGCAGCCTGCATCATTTCTTCAGCCGACCAATCGCCGTCGTACTCGTGGGAGTAGTAGCCGTGCGCAGCGGCTTCGGCTTCGGCAATGGCCTCTTCCTCGGCCCGCTGCTGGGCGACTTCGGCGCGCTTCTGGTACATGTGAACGGTCAGGTGGGTGATGGCCAGCAGCACCACCGGCGGCATCGCGGCCACCAGCGCGGAGACGATCGGCGGAATGCCCGACGCCATCTTGTCCACGGTGAGGATCGCGTGCACGGAGTTGGCGGCGGTGGAGACGATCGCGCCAAAGAAGAGGAGCGACCAGGGGTAGATCATGGCGCGGCGGCCGTGGCCATTCAGCGCGACGATGGCCACCGTGGAGGCGACGATCATGCCATCCACGATGATCGGCCAGATCCAGGCCAGGCGCGGTTCGATGCCGGAGCGCTGCGCCAGATCGGTCAGGGCGGCGAAGGAGAGCACAAAGGCACCGATCGCGATCAAAACCGTGGCGCCGACGGCGGTCCTCAGGACGGCCTTGTGCGGCTCGTTGGGAATCTTGTTGGCCATGTCCGTGGCTGCCTTCTGCTTGAACCGTGCCGGCGGACCGACAGGGACACTGAGGGCCCCGGAAGATTCTACTGTGGCAACACTACGGTGCGGTGCATTTCAGCGAACGACGTCGGGTGCCCGGCTCTTTGTGAGCCAGGCACCCGCCGTCGTTGTTCGATGATTTGGGCTAGGAGAGCTTGGACGCCACCAGCGAGGTCAGGTCCACGAGGCGGTTGGAGTAGGCCCACTCGTTGTCGTACCAGGCGACAACCTTGACCTGGTTGCCGATGACCTTGGTCAGGCCGGAGTCGAAGATGGCCGAGGCCGGATCGGTGACGATGTCCGAGGAGACAATCGGTTCATCGGTGTAGGTCAGGATGCCGGCCCACTGCTCTTCGGCCGCGGCGGCCTGGTAGGCGGCGTTGACTTCCTCGGCGGTGACCTCGCGGCCAACGGTGACGGTCAGGTCAGTGGCGGAGCCGGTGGGAACGGGGACGCGGATGGCAAAACCGTCCAGCTTGCCCTTCAGCTCCGGCAGCACCAGGCCGATGGCCTTGGCGGCGCCGGTGGAGGTGGGCACCATGTTCAGCGCGGCGGCGCGGGCCCGGCGCAGGTCCTTGTGCGGTCCGTCCTGCAGGTTCTGGTCCGCGGTGTAGGCGTGGATGGTGGTCATCAGGCCGTGCTCGATGCCGAAGTTGTCGTTCAGCACCTTGGCCAGCGGGCCCAGGCAGTTGGTGGTGCAGGACGCGTTGGAAATGATGTTGTGCTCGGCGTCGTCGTACAATCCGTCATTGACGCCCATGACCACGGTGAGATCCTCGCCGGTGGCCGGGGCGGAGATCAGGACCTTGCGGGCGCCGGCAACCAGGTGCTTCTCGGCGTCCGCGGCGTTGGTGAAGAAGCCGGTAGATTCGATCACGATGTCCACGCCCAGTTCGCGCCAGGGCAGGTTGCCCGGATCGCGCTCGGCCAGCACCTTGACGGTCTTGCCGTCGACCACCAGGTTGCCGTTCTCCACCCGGACCTCGGCGGCGAGCCGGCCGGTAACCGAGTCGTACTTGAGTAGGTGTGCCAGTGTTTCAGGGCTGGTCAGGTCATTGACCGCTACGATCTCGAGGTCCGCGCCCAGCTTCCCCTGCTGCAGAGCGGCGCGGAAGAAATTACGGCCGATGCGTCCAAAACCGTTGATTCCAATTCGAGTGGTCATGGGAGGTCTCCTTCAAGCGCGCTGCGCCATTTATTTAGTGTCTAAATTTAAACTCCATTACTATTGTCTGAAACAACCGGCCCGACGTCAAGAGGAACTTTCGTGGACAAGACAGCCAGCACCCCGCAGGCCTTGCGGCGGACCAACCTCAAGGCGGTCCTGGAGGTCATGCGCGACGCCGGCGCGATGACGGGAACGGATCTGATCGAGGCCACCGGGCTGACCCGGGCCACCGTGATCGCGGTCTGCGACGACCTGATCCGCCGTGGTTGGGTGCGCGAGCTGGAGGGCGACCGGAGCTCCCGCACACAGAAGGGCCGCCCGGCACGACGCTTCGAGTTCAACGCTTCCGCAGGCTGCGTGCTGGGACTCGACGTCGGCATGGCCACGGTCACCGTCCTGGTTGCCGGGCTCACCGGGCAGATGCTCGGCCGGGCCGCGGAGCGCTTCCGCAAGACCGCCGATGACGCCGAACGGCGTGCCACCATTGCCCGCACCGCCGATCGCGCCTTGGCGGAGGCGGGCCTGCCGCACTCGGCCGTGCTCGCCGTCGGGATCGGGCTGTCCACTGCAGTGGACCGGCATGGCAACATCACCAAGGGCCTGCAGCTGAGTGAGCATTTCGACATCGGACTGCAGACGGAGCTGTGGCAAGGGCACGGCTGGCCGGTCCTGCTGGAGAACGATGCGAACCTGGCCGCCCTCGGCGAGCACTGGTGCGGCGTCGGCGCCGGAGTCGACGATCTTGCCGTGATGCTGGCCGGCGAACGCCTCGGCACTGGCCTGATCGAATCCGGCCGGCTGCTCCACGGCAGCAACGGCGGCGCCGGAGAAGTGGGCACGCTTGAACTGGTCGACGGTGTCGGCAGCCAGGACGGCATCGCCCGGCTCGCCAGGCACTGGGGCACCGCAGCGCTGGCCGAGGGCAAGCCCACGCTGATCCGGGACCTGGTGGGCCCGCACACCACACGTGTCTCCGCGAGGTTTGTGTTCGAGGCAGCGGCCAAAGATGACCCCGTCGCACAGGAGATCCTGGAACGCATCGGCCGCCGCATGGCCCGCGTCATCTCCCTGCTCGGCACCTTCCTCAACCCGGAGCTGGTAGTTATCGGAGGGGCCGTCTCCGCCTCGGCGACCGCCCTGTTGCCGACCATCAACACGGAACTTCCGCGGCTGACCGGAACCCCGCCGCGTGTCGCCGTCTCCGAGCTGGGCGACGCGATTGTCGCGACGGGCGCCGTCCGGCTCGCCCTGGCTTACGTGGAAGACAATGCGCTGGCGCTCACGCCCGCCGGCGCCGGGCAGGGCGCCGGCTTGTAAGACATTTGCCCGCGGCAACGGCTTTTTTCGTGCAGAACGTCTGCTGACAGACCTCAGCTCTGGCAGATCTGCAGGCGGTCGATTAGGTTCGAATTTGGCCATTGGTTTTTCCCAACCAATGGCCTCGCGCTGCCCGGCCCCAACCGGCGGCGCGATCATTCGCCTAACCTTTGGAGGACATGCAGTGACGCACTACCCCAAGCCCCATCCCGGTTCCCGGCCCAAGCGGTACCGCGCTCTCGCAGCCGCCGCAGCCATCGCCGTCGTACTCCCCTTTGGCTCGCTGGCCCCGGCGGCGGCCGACGCGAACTTCCCCTCGCCCGAGGGGCAGACCAACATTTCGAGCATCCTCACCTACGCGGACGTGGTGGCCGAGCTGCAGAAGCTCGAGCAGACCAGCCGCTACGACGTGAACGCCTTCACGCTGGAAGAAGCCGGCATGCAGGTCAGCACGTCGGAGCAGGGCCGCGACCTGTACGTGGCCACGGTGGGCAGCGGCGAGGAACATGTGTGGGTGCAGGGCCGGATCCACGGCAACGAACCCTACGGCACGGACTCGATCCTGACGCTGCTCAAGGACCTGGGCAGCAACGGTTCCGCGGACTACTCCCTGCTGCGCGAGAAGTTCACCTTCCACTTCATCCCGATGTACAACCCGGACGGGTCGGAGGCGAACATCCGCCACACGGTCCTTTGGGACCAGGAGTCGGACGCGCCGGAACTGGACGCGGACGGCAAACAGCAGCGGATCGACCTGAACCGGGACTGGACCGCGGACGGTTTCGTGGCGGACGAGTCGCTGGCGTTCTACGAGTACTGGGCCAAGGTCAAGCCGGACTTCGGGATCGACATCCACCACCAGGGCCTGAAAAAGGAGTGGGGAACCGGCGATGACGTCACGCTCTCGCTCGGCATTTCGCTGGCGCCCGGTGGGCCCACGCTGCCCGGGATCGAGAACGGCGCGTACGACGTACTGACCCGCCAGATGCACGTCTATGTCTACGACCAGCTGGCCAAGTACGGCTCCATCAATATGGACCGCTACCAGGTGGGCAACGGTCTGGAAATCGACATCAAGGGCGGGGTGGTTTCGGCCATGATGCTCGGCCTCAACTACCAGAACCTCAACCCGCAGGGCCACTCCAACCCGGTGGTGTTCTTCGAGACCTCCGGCAACACCTCGGACGGCAGCCTCGGCCAGAAGGCGCGCGGCAAGTCCGTCCGGCAGAACGTGCTGGCAATGAAGGAACTGCTGCTGGGCCTGGCCACCGGCGAAGTGCAGCAGGCCGACGCCGACCGCTGGGAAGACATCCCGCACCAGCCGGTCAGCGGCTACCAGACGGACTACGACGGAGTCGTCCCGGTTCGGTAGGTCCGCTCGCATCGCGTAACGACGGCGGACGGCCGGCTTGGGTGCCGGACGTCCGCCGTCCATTGTGCTCTGATGCGCCAGGCTCTACGGTGAATGAACCGCATTCCAAACCGCAGGAGCGGGCATGGGCAACATCCGCGAATGGAGGGGGCGGACGCCATTTCAGTTTCCGGCCGCCTTCACCCTCGCCTGTGCGGTCGTTTGCGTCCTCGCCTTCGGAGTGTGCTTGGCAGCCTTCGGAATTCGCCCTGTAGCCAATGTTGCCAGCGCGGCAGCCTTCGGCACCGGGGAAACGCAACCGGCATTCCCTGGGCAGGACCGCGGTTCGAGGGACCATGCCTTTGCGGCGGTAGACGCCTATTTGCAGGAACAGATCGACGCCATCGGAATTCCGGCAGTCTCTATCTCCATCATCAAAGACGGCCGGCAAGTACACCAGGCGGCGTTCGGCAGCGCCGATAATTCGGGGCGACCAATGACCGCGCAGACACCGGTACTTCTGGCATCGACCAGCAAATCCTTGACCGCCATCGCCGTGATGCAGCAGGTGGAGGCCGGCCGGTTGGAGCTGGACGAACCTGTGCGGACGTACCTGCCATGGTTCAGCATGAGCGACAGCCGCGCGGCGGCAATCACCGTCCGCCATCTGCTTCACCAGTCCAGCGGGCTGTCCACGGCTGACGGCTCGGCTTTCGGCGCCTCGGACACTCAGGATCCTGACGCGCTGGAACAGGGCGTGCGGGATCTGTCGGGCGCCAGCCTGGCTCACGCTCCGGGAGAAACGTTCACCTATTCCAATGCCAACTACAACATCCTCGGCCTCCTGGTGCAGACGGTTTCCGGCCAGCCGTTCGGGGACTACATGAGGGATCAGGTGTTCGCACCTCTGGACATGACCAGCAGCCACACCACTCGGGCAGCCGCGCGAGCGGACAGCTTGGCCGCGGGGTACTCGCTGTGGTTCGGCGCCTGGTGGCGGCAGACCGACGTGCCTGCAGCAACCACCGGAATGCCTTCGACCACCATGTACTCATCGGCTCAGGATCTCGGCCACGAGTTGATCGCTCTGACAGACGGCGGCGTGTACCTGGACCGCCGGATCCTCCGGCCGGAAAGCGTCGAGACGCTGCTAACGCCCCGTGTCCGTGTGGATGGGTCGAAGAGATACGCTATGGCGTGGTTTGCCCGACCGCTGCTGGAATCGACAGCGCCCGACGCATCGCCCCCGGAAGCCGGCGACCTGCCGTTGCTACTGGAGCATCAAGGTGAATGGGGCAACACGCACTCCTATTTAGCCATAATTCCCTCCTCCGATCTCGGCCTCGCCCTGCTCATCAACGGGAACGACACCTCCGCGCCGTCTCGACTCCAGGCGCTGGACAGCAACGTCCTGCGGATTCTCCACGGGCAACCTCCCGAACCCCTGACCGCCCAGGAGGACTGGCTGCAGCAGTACGGTTGGGCCGTCGCCCTGGCACTGCTGCTCGCTGAACTGGCGAGCCTTGCACTGGTACTCCACTTTCTGGCACAGAAACACACAGGCTCCACCCGCAACGCGGCCCCGCGCCGAGGGATGATTATCATCTGGACTGTCGGGGCAATGGCCCTCGATGCCTTCCTCATCTGGTTGGCTTTCGTTTACGCACCAGCCCGGTTCGAAACCTATCTCGCCGTCGTCATCCACCAGTTTCCCGACGTCGGCGCCACGCTCGTACCAGCGCTGACATTGGCCATAGTCTGCCCGCTCCCCAGGACCGTCTGGCTGCTCTCCCGGTTGCGGAAGCCTCGCCCCATCTATTGACCACGCAGCCCACCGGATTTACAGTTAAGGAACTTATTAATTAAGGAGTTGCTTACGTGCCTGCAGCGGACGAGCTGAGTGTTGTTTTCGCGGCGCTCGCCGACCCTACGAGGAGGGCCATCCTGTCGCGGCTGCGCCATGGGTCAACCACGGTGGGTGAACTCGCCGAGCCTTTCTCGATGAGCCGACCAGCTATTTCGCAGCACCTTCGCGTGCTGGAGAACGCAGGGCTTATCGAACGCACCACGAGCGCACAATGGCGCACTTGCACCCTGCGCCCTGAACCCCTCGACGACGCATCGGTCTGGATCGACCATCACCGCGGTCTCTGGAACGAGCGTTTCGATCTGCTGGACGAGCGGCTCCGCGAACTGAAGGAGAGGTCATCCGATGGTTGACCAGACCACAACCCAGGAAAAGCAGTTCACAATTACCCGTGTCTTCGACGCGCCCCGCGAGGTCATTTGGCGTGCGTGGACGAACCCGGATGAAGCCGCGCATTGGTGGCATCCGCGGGAAGTCAGAACGCCGAGTGAGTCCGTGCGCGTAGACCTTCGCGTCGGCGGCAGCTACGAGTACATCATGATCGCCCCTGACAACAGCGAGTACCCGACCGCCGGGGAGTACCTGGAAGTCGTTGAACCAGAGCGTCTGGTCTTCACCTGGGGCAGTCCTGGCGACGATCGGGAGCAAGCCCCGCTCATCACCGTCACTCTCACTGAGCTCGACGGCGATCGGACCGAGATGACGTTCCACTTGCGCGGCATCGAAGGCAAGCCCGGTGACGGCTTTGTCTACGATGGCTGGAACGAGGCGTTCGACGCTCTGGTCGAGCACCTCGACTGACCGGAGCCTGCCGGGCATCTCAGTTCAGTTGATTGATGGGCTCGCCCTTGGAGAAGGCGAGGATGTCGTCGAGCATCTGCGTATAGCCGAGCCGGTGCGCGCGCTGGGTCACGAACCCGATATGCGGACTCAGGATCAGGTTCGGCGTGGACCGAAGCGGGCTGTCGGCCGGGAGCGGTTCCACGTCGAACACGTCGAGCGCGGCCGCCGCGATCCGTCCCCCGCTGAGCGCGCGGACCAGCGCCGCCTCGTCCACCAGCGGGCCGCGGGAAGTGTTGACCAGCCTGCCCTCGGGGCCGAGCAGCTCCAGCTCGGCGGCGCCGACAATCCCGCGCACGGCGTCCGAGAGCCGCAGGTGGATACTGACGATGTCGCTTCGGCGGAACAGTTCCGACTTGGTAACCAGTTCGACGCCGTGTTCGGCCGCGCGCTCTTCGGTCAGGTGCGGGCTCCACGCGATGACCTTCATGCCGAAGACCTCGGCGTAGCGGGCCATCAGCGAGCCGAGTTTGCCCAGACCCAGCACGCCCAGGGTGGCCCCCGCCAGGTCGATCCCGAGTCCGGCTTGCCATTTGCCGTTGCGGATGTCGCGATCGTTTTGCGGGATGTCCCGAGCCACGGCCATGATCAGCGCCCAGGCCAGTTCGGCCGTCGCGTTGGTGGACTGACGGGTGCCGCACACGGCGATGCCGAGCCGCTTGGCCGCTTCCAGATCGATCGACGCGTTGGCCATGCCTGTGGTGGTGATCAGGCGCAGCCGCGGCAGCCGCTCCAGCAGTTCCGCCGTCATGGGCGTCCGCTCACGCATGACAACAACGACGTCGGCATCGCGCAACCTTTCGGCGAGCGCCTGATTCTCGAGGTGGTCAATGAACCGCTCCACACTCGCCTCCGGCGGGAGCTGATCCCAGGGGGCGCTGGCCAGAGCCACATCTTGATAGTCATCCAGAATCACGATCTTCACGCTGCCCAGCGTAGCGCCTGGACCTCCCGGAGGCGCGGCTGAGCAAATTAGACTGGGCGGGTCCGGCATTTCACCGCCTGCCCTGACAGCTGGGAGTCCACCATGCGTGCCTTTATTGCGACTACGCCTGCTGCCGCGGCCGTCGCGCTGCTGGGCCTTGCCTTGCTCACCGGTTGCGCCGCCGGGCAGGAAACGGATGGCACATCCGGCGCCCCGCCGTCGTCGTCTGTTGTTGCCAGCAGTCCGGCCCGCGCGTCAGGGGAAGCATCGCCGTCACCCAGCGCGTCGACTTCCACCGCTCCCCCGGCTCCCGCGGGCCAGGAACTCGCCCGCCTGAATCAGGAGCTGCAGCGTGCCGCCGCCGACAACGACGCCGGGCAGATTGCCGAGCTGCTGGACCGCGGGGCGGAGCTGGAACACCGCAACGCGGAAGGCCGCACGCCGCTGGTCACCGCTACCAAGGCGAACAACATCGACGCCGCCCGCGCGCTCATCGAGGCCGGCGCCGACGTGAACGCTAAGGACAAAATCGACGACTCTGCCTATCTGTACGCCGGCGCCGAGGGCTTCGACGAGATCCTGCAGCTGACGCTGGAGCACGGCGCGGACCTGTCCAGCACCAACCGCTTCGGCGGAACGGCACTCATTCCCGCCTGCGAACACGCGCACACCTCGACGGTCCGGATCCTCATAAACGCAGGCGTCGACGTCGACCATGTGAACACTCCCGGCTGGACATGCCTGCTCGAAGCCGTGGTTTTCGGCACCGGCAGCGAGGCGTACCAGAACATCGTCCGGCAGGTCATCGCCGCCGGCGCGGACCTCAACATTCCCGACGCCAACGGGGTGACGGCAGTGCAGCATGCACAGGCATTGGGCCAGACGGAGGTCGCTGCGCTGCTTCGGGAAGCGGGCGCGCGCTAACCACATCGGGCAGCTGCGTTCACAGGCTTTTTCCCGCAGAAAAACGCTCGACATGTGACCAAATGGTCACCTATTATTAATACGTGGACGCGGTGTTTAAAGCCCTCGCAGATCCAACTCGCAGAGCCCTGTTGGACGAACTCTTCCGCGAGGACGGGCAGACGCTCAGCGCCCTTGAAGCGCAGTTCGACATCACGCGCTTCGGTGTCATGAAGCACCTGAAACAGCTCGAAGAAGCGGGCCTGGTGGTCACGCGGCGCAGAGGCCGCGAAAAGCTCCATTTCCTGAATCCGGTGCCGATCCGCCTCATCCACGACCGGTGGGTGGGCAAGTATGCAGAACCGTGGGCCGCTGGCCTCAGCGAGCTTAAGACACGATTGGAAACTCCGATGGAAAAGATTTTCGAGATCTATATCCGCACCACGCCGGCACGGCTGTGGGAAGCGATCACGGACAGCGAGACCAGAAGCAAGTACATCTTCGGCAACCGGATCGAAACCGACTGGCAGGTTGGCTCGACCTACCGGATGACCAACCCGAAAGCCGACGGCCCGCTGAGCGAAGGCGAAATCCTGGAGATTGACCCGCCGCGCCGTCTCGTGCAGAGCATGCGCGCACTCTGGGGCGAGGATGTCGAAGCCGAAGGGACCTCCCGGATCACCTGGGAAATCGAGCAGGTGGCGGATTCCTGCCGGCTGACCGTCACGCACGACCAGCTGCGCGAGGGCGCCAACGACCAGCTTTACGGCGGCTGGCCCATGATCCTCTCCGGGCTGAAGACCTGGCTGGAAACCGGCGAAGTACTCACCACCCCGGGATCGCTTATGTACACCTGACCCGCCGAAGGCTCTGGCCCTTCAGTGCTGGATCCGCCCGTCAGCTGTCCATCCCGGCGGCAAGAAGTTCCTGCAGACCGTCCCGGAACTTGACCTTGCCGCCGTGGGCCGGATGGCGCACTTTGGGAACGGACAGACCGCTGGCGCTGACGCTGCGGAATCCCACGTTTCCTACAGCCACAACGGACTCCACCGCGAACAGCCGCGCCAGCTCCTGCCAGAACGGACGCCCGGCCACTGCTTCGGCGGCCGACGGCGTGCGGTTCGAAAACGGCCGGCCGGGCTGGTGGGAGTGCAGCGGGTAGGCGCTCCAGAGCAGCGGCAGGAAATCCAGGCCGGCGAGCACGTCCCACATCACCGTCGCCGTCGGTTCGGCCGCCACGGAGGCCGCCTCAGCCGGCAGGACGTACCCCCTGTCCGGCCCGAAGAGCTTGAAGTAGCCGTCGCAGCTCTGCAGAATGTCGCGGTTGGTGAACGGCACTCCTGTCATCCGCATGCCCCGGTAGCCGGGCGCCTCCCCCACCAGCAGGACCTTGGGCCGGCGTTCCAGCATCTCCTGCAGATACAGCTCCAGGTTGCGCCGCCGGACTGCGTTCTCGGGCCTGGAGTGGTCGAAGAAGTTGCAACTGCTCGCCCCGACTGGCAATCGGGCAAGCTTTTCGATGAAGACCTGGATTTCCTCTACGCCGCTGGCCAAATTCCTCAAGTCCTCCCGCCCGTTGCAACGCGCCCAGCCACCCACGCGAGCACGCCGTCGTTCGTTGTTCCGACTCCTCAACCATAGTGTCCGGCGGTGGTCATCTGGCCAGCCCGGCTCCAGTATGGGAGTCTGAAGCATGGTCGACGTCACCACCGGAATACTCATCGCCGCCCCGCGTAAGACGGTTGCCGAATACGCGGCTGATCCGGACAACGCCCCGGAGTGGTACCAGAACATAGCCTCGGCGCGTTGGGAAACGCCACGTCCGCTCTCGGTGGGAACCCGCATCTCTTTCGACGCCGCCTTCCTCGGCCGCCACCTCTCCTACACTTACGAGATCGTCGAGTTCCGCCCGCTCGAAAAACTGGTGATGCGCACAGCCCAGGGACCCTTCCCGATGCAGACCACCTACACCTGGACCGATGCGGACGGTGCCAGCACGCGGATGACGTTGCGCAACAACGGCGAACCGGCAGGCTTCTCCCGTCTGGCCGCACCTTTCATGGGGATGATGATGAGGAAGGCCAACCGCAAGGATCTGGCCCGGATCAAGTCGATTCTCGAAGCACGTCCCGCATCCGCCTGACCGCAAGGCATCATCGCCGTCATGCGCGCAACCCAGCGGTCCGTCATGCCTGCTGCGAGTCCCCTGCCACGCTGGCTGAGGTGATCTCGGCCAGATAGGCAACGGCCTTGTCAAACAATCCCGCCGGGTTAAGCGGCACGCCAGTTGGCGGCCGAGGCCGTGGCTCGGAAAAGGCCAGGCCCGATCGATCCCGCAGATCCAGGCTGACAAAAGGAGATGCCGCTATGCTCCTGCTATGGCGGGGAATAGCGGGCCGATCGACAACGAGGTTTATAACAGGCTGGGTGCTTCCTGGTGGGATGAAGAGAACCCGCTCAACCTTCTGCACGGCAGCCATACTCCCGCACGGATGGGCTACTTCCGTGAAGTCCTGCAGCGCGAACTAGGCGGTGAGGACGGCGGCTTGGCCACCGCCGGTTTTCCGCCGGATGATGCTGCCGTTGCCCAACCGATTGGCGCGGGGCTGAAGGCGCTCGATGTGGGCTGTGGCGCCGGCCTGCTGGCCGAGGAATTTGCCCGGCTGGGGTTCGACGTTGTCGGTGTGGATCCGTCCGCCGTCGCAGTCGAAGCGGCCAGGGCGCATGCGGAAAAGAGCGGGCTTCGGATTCGATACCAAGTGGGTGCCGGCGAACAACTGCCGGTAGGGGACCGGGCGTTCGACGTCGTTTACTGCTGCGATGTGCTCGAGCATGTTGCCGACCTGCCGCAAGTGCTGGCGGAGACCGCCCGGGTGATGAAGCCGGGCGGCCTGTACTTGTTCGACACGATCAACCGGACGGCTACAAGCAGGTTCCTGGCCATCAAGCTCGTGCAGGAGTGGCCGCTAACCCGGATCCTCGACTCGGAGCTCCACGTTTGGGAGAAGTTCATCAAACCAAACGAGCTGGCTTCCCTATTAATAGGGAACGGGCTGGAACCGGCCGGTTTGTCGGGTCTGGCCCCGCGCGCGAACCCGCTGGCCATGCTGTGCGGTTTCGTTCAGGCCCGGCGGGGAAGCATCACGTACGGCGAGCTCAGCCGCAGGCTGGATTTCGGGCAGGTGAGGCGGACATCCCTCTCGTATATGGGGTACGCAGTGAAGCGCCGGGGCAGGCGGCTTACGGCCGAGCCCAAGGCCGGCGAATGAGGCTGCAGGAACTGGCCGACCGGATCGAGTGGATTGCCGCTGTGGCCGCGGCAAGCGCGGAACGAGCCGTGGCCGGGGACCGGCCCGACCCTCGCGAGCGGACCATTATTGGCATCGCCGGTGAACCGGGCGCGGGCAAAAGCACGCTCGCAGAAAACCTGCTGGCCCTGCTCAACACAGGCACTGCCGATCCGGAACAGCAGCGGTTCGCGCACGTCCCCATGGACGGCTTCCACCTCGCGGACGCCGAGCTGGAACGGCTGGGGCTGCTGCATCGGAAGGGCGCGCCGGAGACCTTCGACGTGTATGGCTATGCCGAGCTACTCCGGCGGGTTCGGCGCGACCGGCGCAACACCGTCTATGCGCCGGGGTTCGAACGGACCCTCGAGCAACCACTGGCAGGCTTGGTTCCGGTCTTCCCAGCAGCACACACGGTACTAACCGAGGGCAACTACCTGCTCCTGGATGAACCAGGCTGGCGGCAAGTCCGTAACCAGTGCGCGGAGGTCTGGTACGTCGAGCAGGATGACCGGCTGCGCGTCAGGCAACTGGTTGAGCGGCACATCGCCTTCGGCAAATCGCCGGAAGCCGCCGATGCCTGGGTACGCGAGGTGGACGAGCCGAACGCCAGGCTGATCCGCGCCAGCCGCGAGCGGGCAGACCTGTTTTTCAAGCTGCAATAGGCCTGGCCGGTACCCGATCTGTCACTTATCCACAGCGGTTCCCAAACCGTCTCAGCCAGTGGGTAGGGTCGGAGCCATGAAACATCACCTGGATTGGCTCGTTCCGTTACTGCTTGTACCGATCAGCTATTTCGCAGGAATGCTGCTTCATTTCTGGATTGACTCAGCCAGAGGCGACGATTTACTGACGATCCTCTTCGAACTACTGACGTTGCTTGTTGCCGCGGTGGGTCCAATAGTTGCTAGCTGTTACCTGGTTCGCGCGCTGTACCGCCGGTTCCGTGCCTGGCGCCGGAGCAAGGGCCACTTCACCAAGGCCGAACGGCACCGCCGCGACGTCGAGAACGGCTACGCGTTCGGTTACCACAAAGCCCAGGTACTGGCGCGGGGTCTGGCCGCAGGGGCTGCTCCTCCTCATATCAACCTGTGGAATGTTCCGCTGTTCGCAGGCGAAGTCGCCTACTACCAGTGCAATGCCACGTATGCCCGGTACTACGGCCTGGATGGCTCGTACACGCATGTTTCCGGCTTCTACTGGGGCCGTCCGGCCTTCGTCCTCGGCGGCCTTGCCGCCCAGGGACTCCTCAACTCGTCACGCCGCAAGGCTGCCGCCGCGGCATCGATGGATTGCTAGCGCGAGCAGCAGTTCATTCCCGTCATCGTCACCTCGCACCGCTTCATTTGCTGCGTCAACGGACGGTGGGCTTCCTTTGACCATGGTGCTGTGAACGCCTGGTATCCCGAACCGGACAATTCCAGTCTGGTGCTCCATTACCAGGGCCTGCCGCCTGTCCTGTTTGCGGGCTCGGAAAGCCCGGTGTTATCCGTCCTGACGACGTATGTGCTCAGCGGTCAAAACGGCGTGGTGAATAATCCTGGTCTGCAGACCTTGCACCGGGGCGAATTGCGCGAATGGGACGCGGTGGCCAGCGGGCAGAGCTGACGCAGGGTGGTGAACCGGCAGCACCCGGCTGCCGATTTCCTGCCAGCCCCGTCATGCGAAGTCATGTGCCGTCATGCTGCTGACGCACAGAGTCACTGCGGTTCAGAAATATTTCCTGCCCTCGCACGCGCCGGTAGATTCCTCGGTACGTCCCCAAAGGACGGTAACTGCCACGAGGCGACGCAAGCTTCGTTGAACACTAGCCGGTGAGTGCAGTCCCCGAATGTTCGGGTGCCTCCGGCGAGCCGTTTAACGGGCCGGACGGAAGAACCCGAGAACATGACATTACGCCAAGCCCCCTGGGCACCCACGGCCCTTGCCGCCGTCGTTGTCCTGGCCCTTACCGGTTGCGGCGGCGCCGCGAGCGCCCAGCCCGATGAGGCCGACACCTTTGTTTTCGCCACCGGCAAGGACATCTCCTGCCTGGACCCCCACGTCAACGGCGACATGCCGCAGGCGTCGCTCGCGGCCAACTACCTTGATTCGCTGGTCTCACAGGACAAGGAAGGCAAGATCCAACCGTGGCTGGCCGAGTCCTGGGAGGTCTCCGCTGACGGGCTGACCTATACCTTCACGGTCCGCGACGACGTGTACTTCACCGACGGCACCAAGTTCACGGCCGAGGCGGTCAAGGCGAATCTGGACCACATGGTGGATCCGGACACGCAGTCCGGCACCGCGGGCGGCTACCTCAAGCCCTACGAGAGCACCGAGGTCATCAACGAGACCACGGCACGGGTCACCCTGAACCGGCCGTACGCGGCTTTCCTGGAAGTGCTGGCCCAACCGTTCCTCGGCATCGAGTCCCCCACTGCGCTCAAGCGGCCGCAGGCGGAGAACTGCATCTCGCCGGTGGGCACCGGCCCCTACAAGGTCGTGGACTACATTCCGCAGTCCAAGGTCTCCCTGGTGCGCAACGAGGACTACAACTCGGCCCCGCCGTTCGCCCAGCATGAGGGCCCGGCGCACATCAAAAACCTGGAATGGCTGATCGTGCCGGAAGATTCCACCCGGTACGGACTGCTGCGCGCAGGGCAGGTGGACGCGCTGGATCTGATGCCATCGGTGCACTTCGCCGAGGCGGAGGCGGACAAGAAGGTGCAGCTGGTGTTGCAGGACCGGCCGGGCAACCCGACCAACCTGATGCTCAACACCACGCGTGCCCCGTTCGACGACATCAAGGTGCGCAAGGCCTTCCTGCACAGCGTGTACGTGGAAGCCGGCATCAACAGTGTCTACTTCGGAACGGTGACCAAGGCGGGCGGACCGCTGGCCAGCACCACCGGTTTCTACTCGCCCGACTTCGAGGACGCATACCTCCCGGACCCCGCAGGCGCGGACCGGCTGCTGGACGAGGCCGGCTGGACCGGGCGGGACGAGCAGGGCTACCGGATCAAGGACGGCAAACGGCTGACCGTGGTCCTGCCCTACACCCCGGCTGCGTGGCCCACAGCGCACGCGGCCCTGGTCACGCAGATCCAGGCCAGCGCCAAGCAGCGCGGCTTCGACGTGCGGATTGAGAACCAGGACTTCGCGTCGTCGTCGGAGAAGTACAACAACTTCGAATACGACCTGCGCGCCGGCTACTGGAACACCAACACGGCGGACGTGCTGCGGATCGTTTTCTCCACTGAGTACATGAAGTCCGCGGGCTTCGTCCCCAACGGCTCCGGCTTCAGCAATAAGGAGTTCGACCGGATCGTCAACGAGGCCCTGGCCACCGATGATCCGGACATCCGCGCCGACCTGTACTTCCGGGCCCAGCAGATTGTCAGCGAGAATGCCCTCCAGCTTCCGCTCTACAACCAGACCAGCCAGCTGGCCTTGCGCCAGGACCGGTTCGCCAGCCTGACGCTGGAACCGAGCCTGTCCCTCCCCTATATCTACGACGTCACGGCGGTGAACGCATCATGAGCACGGCAACGCAAGCCCGCACTTCGCATACCCAAATTCCACGAACGACGGCGACCGCCGGCTCCACTGGGCAGGTGATCCTCAGGCGCGCGGCCGGCAGCCTGTTTGTCCTCTGGGCCGCGGTAACGCTGACGTTCTTTGTCCTGCGGCTGGTTCCCGGCGATCCGGTCACCACCATCCTGGGCGGGCACAGCGCCGCCCCGTCCGCCGCAACCGTGGCCGCGGTCGAGGCGCAGTACGGGCTGGACCAGCCGGTCCTCATCCAGTACGTCAATTACCTGGCGGGACTCGCCACCGGCAACTTCGGCACCTCGTACGTGTTCAAGGTTCCGGTACTGGACATCCTCGGCCCGCAGATCCTGCCCACCTTCCAGCTGGCCGGCCTGGCGCTGGTCTTCGCCTGGGCCATCGCGCTGGCGTTCACCCTGCTGACCGTGGGACGCGGCCGGGTGCTGGATGGCGTCGGCCGCGGCATCGAGGTCTTCTTCGCCGCGCTGCCGCCGTTCTGGGTAGGCATCATGCTGGCCGTGGTCTTCGCCGTCATCCTGGGCTGGTTCCCGGTGGCCGGCGACGACGGCTTCAAGTCCCTGGTGCTCCCGGCCCTGGCGCTGGGCATTCCGCTGGCTGGCTTCATCGCCCAGGTCACCCGCTCCTCCTTCGAGGACGCGTTGGCGCAGCCGTTTGTGCTCTCCGCACGGACCCGCGGCCTGTCCGATCTGGCCGTCCGCGTGGGCCACGCCCTGCGGCACGCCATCCTGCCGGGACTGACGCTCTCCGCCTGGGCGGTCGGCTCGCTGGTCAGCTCGGCCGTGGTCGCGGAGATCATCTTCGCCCGCCCCGGCCTGGGCCGCTCCCTGGTGGACGCCATCATCAACCGGGACCTGCCCATCACCCTGGCCGTGGTGTTCATCATCGCCACGGTCTACATCCTCGTGAACCTGGTGGTCGACGTGCTGTACCGCGTGATCGATCCCCGCACCAATGACAAGGGGGCCGGCGCATGAGCGTGGCACTTGAACCCACTACCACCCGGACGCCACTGCTCGGCGGCGACCAGCCCGGCAAGCCTGACAACGGACGCGGCCGGGCCCGCACCACCGCGGTGCTGCGCGGCCTCCGCGGCACCCCGATCGGCGTGTGGATCGCTGCCGCGGTCCTGGCCTTCCTGGTGCTGGCCGCCGTCGTTCCTTCGCTGTTGACGGTCAAGGATCCCTACATCATCGACCCGGCCGGCGCCTTCACCGCACCGAATGCGGAGCATCTCTTCGGTACCGACCAGAACGGGCGCGACGTCTTCTCCCGGGTCATCGCCGGCACCGGGCAGTCGCTGCTGCTGGGACTGGCCGCCACCGCCATCGGACTGGTGCTCGGCGGGCTACTCGGCATCACCGCCGGGGTCTTCGGCAAGTGGCTGGACTCGGCAATCTGCCGCTTCGTGGAGATCCTCTTCGCCTTCCCCGGTCTGCTGCTGGCGCTGATTGTCATCGCCGTTTCGGGCACCGGCGTGGTCACCGCCGCGATCGCCGTCGGCGTGGGCACGGCCCCAGGTTACGCCCGCATGCTCCGCACGCAGACGCTGCAGGTCATCGCCGCGCCCTATGTGGAGACCGCGCGCTCGCTCGGCCGCTCCCGCCGGCACATCCTGTGGCACACCATCGTTCCCAACGTCATCCGGCCGCTGTTCGTGCTGGCCACCCTGGGCGTGGGCCAGGCGATCGTCTGGGCATCCTCGCTGAGCTTCCTCGGCCTGGGCGCGCAGCCGCCGGCGGCCGAGTGGGGCGCGATGCTGGCGGACGGGCGCAACTACATCCAGATCGCTTGGTGGATCGCCGCCTTCCCCGGCATCTTCATCACCCTCGCCGCGCTGACCACCACCGTGGTGGGGCGTCACCTGCAGCAGCGGCTCGAAGCAGAGGTTTAGGACCATGACTGATTACCGCACAAACAACGACGGCGGGGGCGCGGCTTCCGCAGTAACCGCCGGTTCCGCAGGCGAAGCCAACTCGCTGCTCAACATCGAAGGCCTGAACGTCTCCTTCGCCACGCCGCGAGGCACGGTGGACGTAGTCAAGGACGTCTCGCTGGCGCTGGCACCGGGCAAGGCGCTGGCCCTGGTCGGCGAATCCGGCTCCGGCAAGACGGTCACCGCCCGGACATTGGTAGGCCTGAACGCGGCCAATGCCAAGGTCACCGCCGGACGGCTGGACGTGCTGGGCAGAAACGCCTTGAAGCTGTCCGAGCGGCAGTGGCGCGGGCTGCGCGGCAAGGACATCGGCTACGTGCTGCAGGACGCACTGGTCTCGCTGGATCCGCTACGCACTGTAGGCCAGGAGATCGACGAGGCGCTGCGTGCCCACGGTGTCCGGGGCAAGGCCGCACGGCTGGAGCGCGTGCACCAGGCACTGCGAGATGCAGGCATCCCTGATCCGGAAGTACGCGCCAAGCAGCGTTCCGGCGAGCTCTCCGGCGGTTTGCGCCAGCGGGCGCTGATCGCGCAGGCCACCGTGCTCAATCCGCAGCTGGTGATCGCCGACGAGCCGACCACCGCGCTGGACGCCACGGTCCAGGCGCAGATCCTGGAGCTGCTGGCGGGGCTGAAGGAACAGGGCCGCGGGCTGGTTTTCATCTCGCATGACCTGGCCGTAGTCTCCCACCTGGCGGACGAGATCGCAGTGATGCAGGGTGGGCGGATTGTCGAGTCCGGCCGCGCGTCCGAAGTGCTGTCCAATCCACGGCACGAATACACGCGGGCGCTGATCGACGCCATCCCCTCCGGCGCGGCCAAGGGCCGCAGGCTCTCCGCCGGCGCTCCCGTCGCCGTTGCCTCCCTTTCCGGAAGTCCGGGCAGGACCACGGAGTTCTCCGAAACGGCGCCGGCCATCGTGGCCCGCGACCTGGTCAAGTCCTATCCCAGCCCCGGCGGAACCCGCCGTACCGTGGTGGACGGGGTGTCCTTCACGCTGGAGCGCGGCAAAACCCTGGGCATCGTGGGCGAATCCGGCTCCGGCAAGTCCACCACCGCGCGCATTGCCCTGGGGCTGACCCAGCCGGACGCGGGCAGCGTGACCCTCGGCGGGTTCGCCTGGTCCGGCACCGGCGCGGACCAGGTCTCCGAGGAACAACGACACCGGCACCGCCCGGACATCCAGCTGGTCAACCAGGATCCGCTGAGCTCCTTCGACCCCCGCTTCAGCGTCGGCCGGGTAATCACCGACGCGCTGGAGGCGGGCTCCGTCGGCACGTCCGGCGACCGCACCGAGCGGGCGGTGACGCTGCTCGACCAGGTGGGGCTGCCGCCGTCGTTATTCAACCGGCGTCCGCTCACGCTTTCCGGCGGGCAGCGCCAGCGCGTAGCCATCGCCCGGGCGCTCGCGCTCCAGCCGCGGGTGTTGCTGCTGGACGAGCCGGTCTCCGCCCTGGACGTCTCCATCCAGGCGCAGGTGCTGGACCTGTTGGCGGACCTGCAGTCACAGCTGGGGCTGAGCTACCTGTTCATCAGCCATGACCTCGGCGTGATCCACCACGTCAGCGACGATGTCCTGGTCATGAAGGACGGCAAGGTGGTCGAAGCCGGCACCGCCGCGGACATTTTCACCGACCCGCAGACCGACTACACCCGGCAGCTGCTGGCCGCCGTGCCGGACCTGCCCGCCCGCGAACTCGCTACCAAGGAGGCATCATGAGCAAAGAGATCCACTTCAACGGTTTCGAGATGAACACCGTCAGCCATATCAACCACGGGCTGTGGGTGCATCCAGACAACCGCCGGCACGAGTACACGGACATCGAGTACTGGACCGAAACCGCGCAGCTGCTGGAACGCGGCCTGTTCGACGCCATCTTCCTGGCCGACGTGGTCGGGACCTACGACGTGTACCGCGGCAGCCGCGGCCCCGCCGTCGAGCGTGGACTGCAGGTGCCTAACAACGATCCGTACTTGCTGGTTCCGGCGATGGCGGCCGTGACCCGGAATCTCGGTTTCGCGGTCACGTTCTCCACCACCTACGAGCCGCCGTTCGGCAACGCGCGGCGGCTGAGCACGCTGGACCATCTGACCAAGGGACGGGTGGCGTGGAATGTGGTCACCGGGTACCTGCCGGATGCCGCGCGCAACTTCGGCCTGCCCGCGCACATCAAGCACGATGACCGGTACGACATCGCGGAGGAATACCTCGATGTCTCCTACAAGCTGTGGGAGGGTTCGTGGGATGACGGCGCAGTGGTCCGCGACCGGGAGCGGCGGGTCTACACCGAGACCGACGGCGTGCACGAGATCGGCCATGCCGGCCGGTTCTTCACCGTGGACGGGCCGCACCTGTCCGAACCCTCGCTGCAGCGCACGCCGGTGATCTACCAGGCCGGATCCTCCGAGCGCGGCAAGGACTTCGCTGCCCGGCACGCCGAAGCCGTCTTCGTCAGCTCGCGGACCGTGCAGCGGGTGGCCGCGGACGTGCGGGACCTGCGCGAGCGGGCCGAGGCCGCCGGACGCGGACGCAACGCGGTCAAGGCGCTGGCCTCGCTGAACATCGTGCTTGGCGAGACCGAGGCCGAAGTGGCGCGCAAGGTCGAAGAGGTAGTGCGGCTGCGCGACGTCGAGGGCCATCTGGTGCACTTCGGCGGCTCCTCCGGAATCGACGTTGCCTCGCTGGAGACGGACGAGTACCTGCAGTATGTGGGCCGCGACCATGCCCAGTCCATGGAGGCCGAGTTCGCCACCGGCGCGGACCGCAAGCGCGCGCACGAACTGATCGACACGCTCTCCGACCCGCGCAACGACGAATTCTTCATCGCCGGCACGCCGGAGCAGGTGGCGGACCGGATCGAGGAGATCGTGGACGCCACGGACGTGGACGGCTTCAACATTGTCCAGTTCCTCTCCCCCGGAACGTTCACCGACGTCGTCGAACTCCTGGTTCCGGAACTGCAGAAGCGCGGCCGTTACCGCACGGCGTACTCGGCGTCCGAGCGCACGCTGCGTGAACGGCTGTTCCCGGGCAACGGCCCGCTGCTGCCCGCCACCCATCCCGGCGCCGCCTACCGGGGCGCGTTCCGCCGTGAGGAGATCACTGTATGAGCACCATCCAGATGACTGCACCGCTCCGCTCTTCGGGAGCAGCGCCGTCTTCCGCCGCTCCCGTCGACTCTGTACCGGCAGGTGCGGCCCCGACGTACGCCGAGCTGGCGGCCAAGTACCGGCCGGTCTTCGAGTCCATCGCGGCCGGGGCCGCCGGGCGGGAAACGGACCGGGTACTGCTGCACGAGCAGATCGGCGAATTGGCGGCGGCCGGTTTCGGCGCGGTCCGGGTGCCGCGGGAGTTCGGCGGCGACGGGGCCACCGCGGTGCAGTTCTTCCGGCTGCTGGTCGAGCTGGCCGCCGCGGAGTCCAACCTCGCCCAGGCCCTGCGCTCGCACATCGCCTTTGTGGAGAGCCGGCTCTACGCGAACGACGCCGGGTGGTTGCGTCGGGTGGGTGAAGGCCAGATCCTGGGCAACGCCTGGACCGAAACCGGCCCGGTAGCTGTGGGCGGCGTGGGCACCACCATCGAGCCCGACGGTGAGAACTTCCGCGTCAACGGCACCAAGTACTACACCACGGGGAGCCTCTATGCGGACTGGATCCAGACCGGTGCCCGGACCGCGGACGGCCGGGACATCATCGCCCTGGTCCGTGCGGATGCGCCGGGCGTCACGATCCACGACGACTGGGACGGTTTCGGGCAGCGCCTGACCGCCTCCGGAACCACCGTTTTCGACAATGTAGCCGTCCCCGCCTCCGATGTCCTGGTGGAAACAGAGCAGGCGCCGTACGCCACCGGCGTCTACCAGCTCATCCACGTCGCCACGCTGGCCGGCATCACCCAGCGCGTGGTTCGCGACGTTTCCGAAGCGGTCCGCGAGCGCACCCGCGTGTTCAGCCATGGCAATGGCGTCCGGCCCAGCGAGGACATCCAGATCCAGCAGATCGTCGGCGAGATTTCGGCGCAGGCGTTCGCGGCAGAGGCGGCCACCCTTCGCGTGGCCGAGCTCCTGCAGGACGCCTTCGACCTCCGACCCGCGAGCGGTGCCGCGCCGGCAGCAGCTGACGCCTCGGGATTCGAGGAAGCCGTTTTGCAAGTGGAGTTCGGTTCGTCCCAGGCCCAGATCGTGGTGACCGACCTCGCGCAGCGCGCGTCGTCGTCGTTGTTTGATGCCTTGGGCGCATCAGCCACGAAGTCCGAACTGCAGCTGGACCGCCACTGGCGCAACGCCCGGGTCATCTCCTCCCACAATCCGGTGGTCTACAAGTCCCGCGTGGTGGGCGACTGGAAGATCAACGGCTCCGTCCCCGAGTTCGTCTGGCGTTCCGGAACCGCCTGACGAGTCCGAGAATCAGAACAAGTTGGCGGGGGTGTACGCCGGGCTATAGAACCCGGTAGGCACCCCCGCCGTCGTTGTTTCCAGTGGTTCCCGGATTACCCAGGCAAGCACTATCCGGCCGCTCCTGCGCGGCTACTTGGCAAAAAACCTGCGAACCAATTTGGGAACCGCCATTGCAGGCACTTACTAAGCATGCTTAGTATGAATTTACACCGTAAGGCAGGTGGGCGGAGAAAGCTCGCCAACTCCAGGGCGGCATCGAGGCCGAGGACACCATCCAGCTGCCGCCGCGGGATACCAAGGCGAGCGATAAGAAACTCGAGAAGGAAAGGGAGGACATCAACGACGGACGTGAGCTCAGAGAACGGCACGGCAGGAGTCCTGATCGGGACTGACGGCAACTAGTTCGCATCAAGCATTGGAGTACAAACTATGACAACGCAGAACTGGCAGGAACCGGCGGCGCCCGGCACAGAGAATCTAGCGATTCAGAACAGCCAAACGGCCACCGGCTACGCATCAACCGGCAGCTCATCCACAACGACGGCGGCCAAAGACGAAGCGAAGAACGTCGCCAAAGAGGGGGCCAGTGCCGGCAAACAGGTTGCAGGCACCGCGGTTGAAGAGACCAAGGCCGTGGCCCAGGAGGCCGGCACGCATGCCAAGAACCTCGTAAACGAACTGGCTTCGAATTTGAAAGACCAGGCCGGAACGCAGCAGCAGAGGGTCGCCGAGGGACTGCGGTCGCTGAGCGATGAACTGCGCTCGATGTCCCAGGCCTCGGAAAGTTCCGGCACCGCGGCGAACCTGGTTGGCCAGGCAGCCCAAAGGACAAGCGATGTGGCCGGCTGGTTTGAAGCACGCGACCCGGGTTCGCTGCTGCAGGAAGTCAAGGGTTTTGCCCGCAACCGGCCGGGCGCCTTCCTGGCGATCGCCGCTGGGGTAGGCCTGTTGGCAGGCCGGCTGACCCGTGGCATTACCGGGGCGCAATCGGATTCAGCGTCCGGCCTGCACACCGGGGCTCCAACCCGAAGTCCGCGAAGCACGCCTGCTCCACCGGCAGCTGAACCTGCACGCGCTCCCGCAGACGGCGGCTTCGGCACGCCGGCACCGGTGACCGGAGATCCCTTCAGCGATCCTTGGGACAACGAGCCCACCCTTCGTCCCGGAACCCCGCCCCTCAGCACCGACCCTGAACGGAGGCATGCGCTCTAATGACACAATCGAACTCCGCCGGCTCACACACCTACGAGATTCCGCCCACGGAAGCCGAGATCAGGGCACAGAACTCGTCTCTGGGTGACATTCTGAGCGAAGTCAGCCGGGACGTTTCAACCCTCATGCGCCAGGAAGTCGAACTGGCCAAAGCGGAACTCAAGGAATCAGGAACCAAGGCAGGCAAGGGCGCAGGCATGTTTGCCGGCGCGGGCGTGGCAGGGCACTTTGTCCTGGTTTTCCTCTCCCTCGCACTGATGTACGCCCTTGGCACCTTGATCGGCCTTGCATGGTCGGCAGTGATCGTCGCGGTGATCTGGGCGATTGTTGCGGCCGTTCTCGCCGCCAAGGGCAAGAAGGAAATGAAGACGGTTCGCGGCATGCCGCAGACCGCGGAAACCATCAAGGAAATTCCCCCGACGTTTAAACCAGGTGAGGAGACCCCATGAGCCAGTCACCGGAAGAAATCCGCGAAGAAATTGAACGGACCCGTGCCGAACTCGGCACCGACGTCGACGCGCTGGCGGAGAAGGTCAGCCCCTCCGGGATGGCGCACCGGCAAGGACAGAAAGTCCGGGACAAGATGAACCATGTGAAGACCAGCATCATGGGCGCGGCCGACAACACCACCGAGTCGGCAAAATCCGGGATGCACCAGGCCGGAGAATCCGTTTCCCATACTGCCCAGCACGCCGGCGAAACGGTCCAGAACGCTCCGCATCAGGTCGCCGAGAAGACCCGCGGCAACCCCATGGCGGCCGGCCTCATTGCCTTTGGTGCCGGCATGCTGATTTCCTCGCTGATACCCGCAAGCCAGAAGGAACACGAAGCGGCTACTGCCTTGAAGGAGAAGGCAGGACCACTGAGAACCGAGCTCACCGATGCCGCCAAGCAGGTAGCGCAGGATCTAAAGGGTCCGGCCCAGGAAGCAATGGAGTCCGCCAAAAGCTCGGCTCAGGATGCTGCCGCCAGGATGAAGGACGAGAGCGCGGGCGCCGCCGCCGACATTAAGGAGCGAGCCCAGAACGCCAAGTCGAACGTCCAGGACAGCCACTCGGGCTCGCCAGCAGGTGCAGGTTCTACGCTCCCTACCGGCCTTTAAGACAACGTTAGTGCGGGCGGCAGGGACATTCCCGGCCGCCCGCTCTAGCCTGCCGCCATCAGTGGCTGGAACTAACGTAGCCGCGTTCCTTGTCCACCAGGTTGGCCAGCGGCTCCCCGGCGGTCCAGCGGGTCAGGTTCTGCAGGAACTGGTCCGCCAGGGCCTCGCGCCAGCCGATCACGTCCCCGCACATGTGCGCCGAAATGTGGACGTTTTCCAACTGCCAGAACGGATGCCCGGCCGGAAGCGGCTCTTCCTCGAACACGTCCAGCGAAGCGGCCGCAATCTTCCCCTCGCGCAACGCCTCGACCAGTGCCGCCTCATCCACCAGCGCGCCGCGGCCGACGTTGACCAGATGCGCGCTGGGCTTCATCGCCGCCAGGACTTCGGCGTTCATCATGTGGCGGGTCTGTTCGGTCAGCGGCGCGATCAGCACTACATGGTCCGCCCATCCGACATGTTCCGCCAGGTCCTCGCTCGGCACTACCATGCCGAAGTCGCCGTCGTTATCCCTTGCGGTCCTTCCCACGCCGCGGACCTCAAGGCCGACGGCGCGCAGTAGCCGGGCGGTGGCGCGGCCGATCCCGCCGGTGCCCACTACCAGTGCGTGCGAACCGCCGGTCGGGGTGAGCTCGCGGTGCTGCCACACGGATTCCTGCTGCAGGCGCTTACTCAGGTGCAGCTGCTTGTCGTGGGCGAGGATGGAGGCCAGCGCGAACTCGGCGATGGGCTGGTCGAACGTGCCGTGAGCGTTGGTAACCAGCACCTCGGAGGCCCGCAGCTCGTCGAACATCATGGCGTCCACGCCGGCCGCCGCCACGTGCACCCACTTCAGCGCGTCCGCATTCGGCCAGGCCTCGCCCAGCGCGGAGGAGAAGAAGTCCCAGAGGAACAGCACGTCCGCCCCGCGGGCGGCTTCCGGAAGGCCAGCCGCATCGGTAATAACGACGTCGGCACGCGCCTTGATCTCGTCAAGATTGTAGGGGCGGGGCTGGCCCTCCGCAGCGAGAATGACAACGCGGGGACGGGAGCTGGAATCACGGTAAGTCACGTCTCCACGCTACGCGATAAGAGGATTGTTGACAATAAACAGGTGTGACCTGCACCATAGGTGGCATGACCTCTCTTAGCCCCGCGCTCAAGCAAGCAACGCCCATCGTCGTCGACCACGCCCTCGGCTCGTGGATCCATGCCACCGACGGCAAGGACTATCTGGATTTCACTACCGGCATCGGCGTGACCAGCACCGGCCACTGCCACCCAAAGGTTGTGGAAGCCGCGCGCGAACAGGTCGGCAAGATCATCCACGCCCAGTACACCACCGTGATGCACAAGCCGCTGCTGGCGCTGACCGAGAAGCTCGGCGAAGTCCTCCCCGCGGGGCTGGACTCCGTGTTCTATGCAAACTCCGGCTCCGAAGCCGTCGAGGCCGCCATCCGGCTGGCCCGTATGGCCACCGGCCGGCCCAACATCGTGGTCTTCCAGGGCGGCTTCCATGGCCGGACTGTCGCCGCCGCCTCGCTGACCACGGCCGGAACCAAGTTCTCCGCCGGCTTCGCGCCGCTGATGGCCGGCGTCCACATGTCCGCCTTCCCCTATGCCTACCGCTACGGCTGGGACGAAGCCACCGCCGTCGCCTTCGCGCTGCAGGAACTGGACTACCTGCTGCAGACCCGCACCGCCCCCAATGACACCGCCGCGTTCCTGATCGAACCGGCGCTGGGCGACGGCGGCTACCTGCCCACTCCCCCGGCCTTCATGGAGGGCCTGCGCGAGCGCGCCGACCGGCACGGCATCCAGCTGATCTTCGACGAGGTGCAGGCCGGCGTGGGCCGGATGGGCAAGTTCTGGGGCCACCAGTACTCCACCGCCACCCCGGACATCCTCATCACAGCCAAGGGCATCGCCTCGGGCTTCCCGATCTCCGCCATCGCGGCTTCCACCGAGACCATGTCCAAGGCCTGGCCCGGCTCGCAGGGCGGCACCTACGGCGGCAATGCAGTTTCCGCCGCGGCCGGTGTGGCCACGCTCGAAGTGGTCGAAGAGGAAGGCCTGGTGGAGAACTCCCGCATCCGCGGCGAGCAACTGCAGGCCGGCCTGAAGGAGATCCAGAACCGCTTCCCGGTGATCGGCAATGTCCGCGGCCTGGGCCTGATGCAGGGCATCGAGTTCACCGCCGAGGACGGCACCCCGGATGCCAAGACCGCCGCCGCGGTCCAGCAAGCCACCACCGCGCAGGGCCTGCTGTCCCTGACCTGCGGCCCGGCCGGCAACGTGGTCCGGCTGATCCCCGCCCTGGTAGTCACCGCCGACGAAATCAGCACCGGACTGGAGCGCTTCGAGGCCGCCGTGGGCGCCGTCGTCGGTGCCGTTCCCGCCGGAGCAGGAACCGGAGCCTGATCCCCCGATGACCGAAGCAGTTCTTCCCGCAACCGGGCAGGCGGACGCGCGCCTGCCCGGCATTCCGGCGCCGGACCGGCAGCCGGCGGTGCTGGCGCGCCTTGCCGCGGCCGGTGTGGCCGCGGACAGTTCGCCGCGCCGGCTCGCCGAGTACTCCTATGACGCGTCCAACTACCGCGTACCTCCGCTGGCCGTGGTGTTCCCGCGCAGTGCGGACGACGTCGCCGCCGCGGTGGCCGCGTGCCGCGAAACCGGTACGCCGCTGATCGGGCGCGGCGGGGGAACCTCGATGGCCGGCAACGCCATCGGCCCCGGCGTGGTGCTGGACTTCTCGCGCCACATGAACCGGATCCACAACATCGACGTGGCCGCGGGCACCGTCGACGTCGATCCCGGCATGGTGCTCGCCGTCCTCTCCCGCGAAGTGGAGAAGGCCACGGGCGGCAAATTCACGTTTGCCCCGGACCCGTCGTCGAAAACCCGCGCCACCGTGGGCGGGGCGCTGGGCAACGATGCCTGCGGAAACCACTCCGTACGCTACGGGCGGACCTCTGACCACGTGGTGGAGCTCGACGTCGTTACCTCCGACGGTGCCCGGCTCACCGCCACTGCCACCGGGCTGCGCGCCACGGACCCCTCGGACAAGGCGTCGGCGGCCCGAGCAGCCGCACTGACCGGGTCGCTGCAGGAGCTCGCGCACAGCCATCTGGCCGACTTCCGCATGGAGCTGGGCCGGATCCAGCGCCAGGTCTCCGGCTACCACCTGGCCAACCTGCTGCCCGAAAACGGCTTCAGCGTGGCTCGGGCACTGGTCGGTTCCGAGGGTACCTGCGCCATCGTGACCCGTGCACGGATGAAGCTGGTGCCCAAGCCGGCGAGCGCACTGCTGGTCTGCCTCGGGTATGCCGACGTGGTCGAGGCAGCCCGCGACCTGGAAACGATTCTTGGGTTTTCCCCGGCGGCGGTGGAAGGCATTGACGAAGCCATCGTCGACACTATGCGATTCCGCCGCGGCGAAGACGCCGTCCTCGGGCTGCCCGACGGCAAGGCCTGGCTGTATGTGGACCTGGACGGCGAAGATCCGGACGAGGTCGCCGCGGAAGCGGACCGGCTGCTGGCCCGGCTCAAGGAGAACGGCCGCCTGGTCGACGGCCGGGCAGTGCCCGACACCACGGCCCGCGCTTCGCTCTGGCGTGTCCGCGAGGACGGCGCCGGTCTCTCCTCCCGGCTCTCCACCGGCGGCGAATCCTGGCCCGGGTGGGAAGATTCCGCCGTCGCGCCTTTGAAGCTGGCCGACTACCTGGCGGACTTCCGCGATCTGCTGGCCGAGTTCGGCCTGCAGGGCGTGATGTATGGGCACTTCGGTGCCGGCTGCATGCACATCCGCATCACCTACGACTTGCGCACGGAGGAAGGCCGCGAGGTATTCCGCCGCTTCTCGCGCAGGGCTGCGGAACTGGTGGTCCTGCATGGCGGCTCGCTCTCCGGCGAACATGGCGACGGCCGCGCGCGTTCGCAGCTGCTCCCGGTGATGTACTCGCCGCGTATGCTCGACGCGTTCAGCGCGTACCGCCGCATCTGGGATCCGGCCGGCATCCTCAACCCGGGATCGCTGACGGACCCGGATCCGATCGATGCGCACCTCGCGCTTGAGGGCGTCCCGCAGCGGCAGTGGCGCACCAGCTTCGACCTGCGCCCGATCGGCAGCGGCGGCGGCTCAACGGCCGAAACCGACAGCCCGTCCGACGCCGGCGGCAGCGGCACGGATCCTTGGGTGCACGCGGTCCAGGGCTGCATCGGTGTGGGCAAGTGCCGCACCGATTCCGGTGGCGTCATGTGCCCGAGCTACCGCGCCACCCGGGACGAGAAGGACTCCACCCGCGGCCGCGCCCGCGTCCTGCAGGACATGGTCCGCGGCGCCCGCACCGTCGAGGAAGGCTGGAAGTCCGAAGAGGTCCGTGAAGTGCTGGACCTGTGCCTGTCCTGCAAGGCCTGCTCCAGCGACTGCCCCGTCGGCGTGGACATGGCCACCTACAAGTCAGAGTTTTTTGACCACTACTACAAGGGGCGGCTGCGCCCGCTCTCGCACTTCTCGCTCGGCTGGCTGCCGCGCTGGCTCAAAATCACCGGCCGCATTGCACCGCTGGTCAACGCAGTGCTGGCCACTCCGCTGGGCAAACTGGCCGCGGCGCTGGGCGGGCTCACCACCCGCCGCGCCCTGCCGAAGTTCGCCGGCTCGCTCGACTGGCAGCGCGAAGTTGCCGCCGCAGGCGTCCTTCCTCCGTGGAATTACGACGGCGGGGCGCGGCGCCGCTCGTCCGTCACCGCGGCTTCAGCAGGTTCGGCGGGTTCGGCGACGGCTGAGCGTCAGGTTGTGGAGGCCGAGTCCGGCGTCGTGCTCTTCGTCGACACCTTTACCCGCGGCTTCCGTCCCGATGTGGCCGGCGCCGCAGCACGGGTGCTGACCGGCGCCGGGGAACGCACCGAGTGCTCGGCGGACGCGTGCTGCGGGCTGACCTGGATTTCCACCGGACAGCTCGATACCGCCAAGAAGCTGCTGGGCAAGGCCGCCGAAGCGCTCGACGACGGCACGGATCGCCCGATCGTCGTCGTCGAACCCAGCTGCGCCGCGGCCCTGCACAAGGATCTGCCGGAGCTAGTGCACACCGAGCAGGCCCGCCGGGTGGCGGCCCGGGTGCGCAGTTTCGCCGCGCACGTCAACGAGCTCGCCGAAGCCGGTTCGCTGCCTGCACCCGCCCGGGACCTGCCGGCGGAAGTGGTGCTGCAGACGCACTGCCACGAATACTCCGTCTTCGGCGCCGGGACCCAGCGCCGGGCGCTGGCCGCCGTCGGCTTTACCGGGGTGACCGATGCCTCCGGCTGCTGCGGGGTGGCCGGAAACTTCGGCTTCGAAAAGGAGCACTACGACGTGAGCATGCAGGTCGCCGAGCATTCGCTGGCCCCGGCACTGCGAAACACCGACGCCGCCACCGTGGTGCTTACCGACGGCTTCTCCTGCGCCATGCAGGTCAACCAGCTCGACAAGTCCAGACCCGGGCGCCATCTGGCGCAGCTCCTGGACCCCGGCAAGCCGTCCACCGGCCCCAAGACCGATCCCACTACCGACCTCGACTCTGCACCAATCAACAAAAAGGAGCTCCCATGACCACTGAGACCACTTCCCCCGGCCGCACCTCCCAGCAGGCGCGCGACGCCGTTTCCCGCGTCAGCACGGGCGTATTTATCGACGGCGAATGGACTGAATCCGCCTCCGGCGCCCGCTTCAACGTCATCAATCCCGCCACCGAAGAAGTCATCGCCACCGTCGCCGACGGCGGCCCGGAAGATGCCCAGCGGGCCATCGAGACCGCCGGCCGCGTGCAGAAGCAGTGGGCGAAGACCGCGCCCCGCGAGCGCAGCGAAATCCTGCGACGCGCCTACGACCTGATCATGGCCCGGCAGGACGAACTGGCCCTGATCATGACCACCGAAATGGGCAAACCCCTCGCCGAGGCCAAGGGCGAGGTTGCCTACGCAGCAGAGTTCTTCCGCTGGTTTTCCGAAGAGGCCGTCCGGATCGGCGGCGATGTCACCACCACCGGCGACGGCAAGAACCGCATCCTGGTTTCCAAGGAACCGGTGGGCCCCTGCGTGCTGGTTACCCCGTGGAACTTCCCGCTGGCCATGGGCACCCGCAAGATCGGCCCCGCCATCGCCGCCGGCTGCACCATGGTGTTCAAGCCGGCCAACCTGACCCCGCTGTCCTCGCTGGCACTGGTGGACATCCTGGTCGAGGCCGGGCTGCCCAAGGGCGTGGTCAACGTTGTCTGCACCACCAAGGCTTCCTCGGTGGTCTCCCCCTGGATGGCCAGCGGCATCGCCCGCAAGGTCTCCTTCACCGGTTCCACCGAGGTGGGTGTGAAGCTGCTGCAGCAGGCCTCCGAGCACGTCATGCGTTCCTCCATGGAGCTCGGCGGCAACGCACCGTTCATCGTCTTCGAGGACGCGGACCTGGACCGCGCAGTCGAGGGCGCTGTCGCTGCGAAGATGCGCAACATGGGCGAGGCCTGCACCGCGGCCAACCGGATGTTCGTCCAGCGTTCCGTCGCCGACGAGTTCGCACGCCGGCTCGCCGCCCGTCTTGGCGCACTCGCGGTGGGTGACGGCGCAGAGTCTGGCACCGACGTCGGGCCCCTTGTAGAAGAGAAGGCTCTGGTCAAGGTCCAGGAACTGGTGGACGATGCCGTGGCCAAGGGCGCCACGGTGGTCTGCGGCGGCTCCCGGCCCGAGCGTCCGGGCTACTTCTACACGCCCACCGTGCTCTCCGACGTCAGCCCGGCCTCGGACCTGATGAGCCAGGAGATTTTCGGCCCGGTGGCGCCCGTGGTGCCCTTCGACACCGAGGAAGAGGTCACGCAGATGGCCAACGACACTCCTTGGGGCTTGGTGGGCTACGTCTTCACGCAGGACGTGGACCGCGGCTTCCGGATGGGCGACGCGCTGGAGGTCGGGATGGTCGGGCTGAACACCGGCATTGTCTCCAATCCGGCGGCTCCATTCGGCGGCGTGAAGGCCTCCGGGCTGGGGCGCGAGGGCGGCCGCGTGGGCATCGAGGAGTTCCTCGAATACAAGTACATGGCAGTACCAAAGAGCTGATTTTTCCGCAGTTCCGCTTCGCGGAGTAGCCAGCCGGGGCCAATGGGTCCAAACCCCTTGTACCCGGCCGCTACTCCTTGTATATTGTTGACAATCTACGAATTACTGTGACGTGGACCACCCGCGCTTGCAAGGAGCCTCAGTTGAACGTAAACGGCACGGCCCGCATGCTCTTCACCGCCGAAGAGTATGCGGCACGCCTCGCAGCAGTCCGGCTGCGCATGGCTGAGCAGGGCCTGAGCGCCCTGCTCGTGACTGACCCGGCGAACATCTACTACCTGACGGGCTACAACGCCTGGTCCTTCTACACCCCGCAGTTGGTCTTCGTGCCGGCCGAGGGCGACATGATCCTCTTCAGCCGGCAGATGGACGCCAGCGGAGCCTTCCGCACCTCGTGGCTGCCGCCCGAGTGCATCGTCGGCTACCCG
Organism: Arthrobacter sp. Soil_C_60; assembly: GCF_057656375.1. Lineage (NCBI taxonomy): Bacteria > Bacillati > Actinomycetota > Actinomycetes > Micrococcales > Micrococcaceae > Arthrobacter > Arthrobacter sp. Soil_C_60. The sequence continues at coordinate 109,846 of NZ_JBDGKM010000013.1, forward strand.
GAGAGCTACGTGCACCGCCCGCACATCCACCCCTTCGATTGGGTAGCCTTCGCCTTGCGCGAGCGCCACCTGATTGCCCCGGCCACCAAGGGCTGCGTGGGGCTTGAAATGGACTCCCACTTCTTCGCGCCGAAGGCCTACCGCGCGCTCGTCAACGCCATACCCGAGTGGACGCTGGTGGACTCCTTTGAACTGGTCAACTGGGTTCGGTCGATCAAGTCCCCCGCGGAAATCCAGCTGATGCACAAGGCGGCAGTGATCACCAACAGCGCCATGGCCGCCGCCGAACAGGCCATCAGGCCCGGTGCCCGCAAGTGCGACATCGCCGCGGCCATTACCGAAGCGCAGATCCGCGGAACCGAGGAATTCGGCGGCGACTACACGGCGATCGTCCCGCTGCTGCCCACCGGCGAGTCGGCAGACACCCCGCACCTGACCTGGAGCGAGGACCGGCTGAAGGACGATGAGCCCGTCGTCGTCGAACTTGCCGGGGCCTACCAGCGCTATCACGTGCCACTGAACCGCACCTTCTCGCTGGGCGAGCCCTCCGCCGAACTCAGCCGCCTCGCCGATGCCACCGGCGAGGGCCTGAATGCCATGCTCGACGTCATCCGCGCCGGCGTTCCCGTGCGCGAGGTCGCCGCCGTCTGGAACCGCACCATCTTCGAGTACGGCTACGAGAAGGACTCGCGGCTGGGCTACTCGATCGGCGTCGGCTTCCCGCCGGACTGGGGAGAGCGGACCATCAGCATCCGCAGCGAAGAAGAATCCGTCCTCGCCGAAAACATGACCTTTCACCTGATCTGCGGCATGTGGATGGACAACTACGGCTACGGCCTCTCCGAATCCATCCGCGTGACCGCTACCGGGGTGGAGACGTTCACCACCTACAAGCGCGGCCTGCTTCCCATCAACAGCTAGGAAACTCTCTTATGTCAATCCGGGATCTCCCCCTCGCCGAACGGGCCGGCCACCTCGTCGGATCGGTCATCGATTCGAGCACCTCGCTGCTGGCCAAGCAGACACACGACATTGTGCGGTTCGCCATGGGCGCACCCGCGGAAGAAGCCGTACCGGTAGAGCTGTTCAACAGTGTTCCCGCGGCCGTCTACGACGCGTCTTCCTACACCTACGGCGCCACCGAGGGCGAACCGCACCTGCTCGATGCGCTGACCGATTATCTAGCAACGACGGCGGACCCCACCGCACGCGAGCGCATCACCATTACCTCGGGCGGCATGCAGGGCCTGGACCTGGCCTGCAAGATCTTCGTGGACCCGGGCGACCTGGTGGTGGTGGAAAGCCCCACCTACACCAACGGTTCCGCCACGGCCATGAGCTACGGCGCCGAGCTGCTCGAAGTACCGGTCGACGACGACGGCATGATCATCGACGAGCTGGAAGCCCTGGTGGCCGCCTCGGGGCGCACGCCGAAGGCCATCTACACCATTCCGAACTTCCAGAACCCCTCCGGCACCACGCTGTCGCTGCCCCGCCGCAAACGGCTACTGGAACTCGCTCACAGCTGGAACTCGGTCATCATCGACGATGACCCGTACGGACTGCTGCGCTTCGAGGGCGAAGAGCTGCCCACGTTCAACCAGCTCAGCCCGAACGACCCGCTGATCTTCTCCGTGCGCACTTTCTCGAAGATCCTGGCTCCCGGCCTGCGTGTGGGCTGGGTGGAAACGGATCCCGAGCTCCAGCGCCTGGTCATCAACGCCAAGCAGGCCATGGATACCTGCACCAACGTTCCGGCCCAGCACCTGGTTGCCGAGTTCATCCTGCGCGGCGGTCTCGACGACCACCTGACCTGGCTCCGCCGTGAGTACCACAGCCGCAAGGAGGCCATGCTCGCCAGCATCGACCGCCACCTGGGTGACCGGGTGCGGACTACCAACCCCGACGGCGGCTTCTTCCTCTGGGTCACGCTGCAGGGCGAGGACGCGAAGATCAATTCGCAACGGCTGTTCGACATGGCCCTAGCGGAAGGCGTGGCCTTCATTCCGGGCCCGGCCCTATCCCCCACCGGACGGTTCACGGACGCTTTCCGGCTCTGCTTCGCTTCCTGCACGCCGGAGCGGATCGAGGTTGGCATCGAACGCCTGACCAACGCCATGGACAAGGCGAGATCAGAGCTGCCCGTCGGCACCGCTGCCTCCTCCGGAGCGCGGTAGATGGCGGCCACTCTCGGAGTCAATACGGACGCCCAGACGCCCAGCCGGGACGAACAGGAAGTCCTCGACCATATCCGGCTCGATGAGATCGTTGCCTTGACGGAAAAACTGGTTAATGCCGCCGGTGAAAACCCGGGCGGCACCGAACTCGCCACGGTGAGCGTGCTCGAAGCCGAGGCCACGCGCCTCGGCTTCGAGGTGGATATTCAGCCCGTGGCTCCGGACCGCCCGAACATTCTCGTGACGCTCCTTCCGCCGGGAGGGGAATCGGCACTCGGACCCGGCCTGATGTTCCTAGGCCACTCGGACGTCGTCCCGGCCGGGCCAGGCTGGTCCCGGCCGCCCTTCGAAGCCGTAGTAGCAGACGGCCGGTTGTACGGCCGCGGCTCCACGGATATGAAGGGCGGACTGGCAGCAGTTGTCGGTGCGATGGCCGCATTGAAGCGCTCCGGCGTCGTACTTTCCGGTCCTGTCACCCTGGTCTGCACCGTGGACGAAGAGGATCTCGGCCTGGGCATCCGCGCCCTGACGGCCGGTGGATTGCCGCACAGCTACCTCGGATGCGTGGTGGCCGAGCCTACCGACATGGAAACGGTCATCGCCTGCCGCGGCGACAGCTACATCGAACTTGAAATCACCGGCAAGCCGGCGCATTCAGGCCGCCCCGCGGATGGGCGCAACGCGATCAGCGCCGCCGCCAGGATCTGTGAATTGATCAGGGTAGACCACGAGGCGATGCAGCAGGATCAGGATCCGCTGCTGGGCAGCGGCACCTGGAATGTCGGGCGTATCGAAGGCGGGGAAGGCACCTCGATGGTGGCACCGTCCTGCCACATATCCGTGGACCGCAGGCTCATGCCCGACGATAACCCCGATGACATTCTGGCCAGCCTGCTGCACCGGATCAGTGAAGCCGGTATCGATACGGACGGCATCAGCGTCGACGCCGAACTGACCATGCAAATGCCCGGTTTCCGGACTCCGGAGGATCACCCGCTGGTCTCTACCGCTGTGAACAGCGTGCTGGCCGCCGATGGGGAGACCCGTATCAGCGGGTGGACTGCAGCCTGCGACGGCGGCTTCATCGTCAGGGACTTCGGTATTCCGGCCATTGTGCTGGGGCCGGGCGGTTTGAATGACCAAGCCCACCAGATTAATGAGTCCGTAGGGCTGGCCGAACTTATCACAGCCGCACGTACTTTCGCATTGTTGTGCCTGCGCTCCCTAACGCATACGGTCAACGACATGCCGGATTCGAAAAATTCGCTCCTAGAAGGAGAACGACCGTGACCCGTTCCGAGCCAATACGAAATGATCATCCGGAGCAGCAGCTCGCGCCCGGATCCGAGCCAACGACGCCGGAAGCCAAGAAAACGCTCCACCGTGCCATCCTCGGTTCCGCCCTCGGTAATGCCGTGGAATGGTTCGACTACGGTGTCTACGGCTACCTCACCATCTACATGGCCGTTAACTTCTTCGGCTCCGAAGCTGGCGACGGCGGCCTGGGCGTCACGTTGACGCTGGCCACCCTGGCGCTGTCCTTCCTGGTCCGGCCGCTCGGCGGTATCATCCTTGGGCCACTGGGCGACAAGGTGGGCCGGCAGAAGGTCATGGTCCTGACCGTGCTGATGATGACACTGGCCACCGGAGCCATCGGCCTGCTGCCCACGTTGAGTACAGTGGGCGTTCTCGCCCCGATCCTGCTGCTCATCTGCCGCCTTGTGCAAGGCTTTTCCGCCGGCGGCGAGTACGGCGGCGCTGCCGTCTACATGGCCGAGTCCGCGCCGGACCGCCGCCGCGGCTTCCTGGGTTCCTTCCTGGAGTTCGGAACCACCGTGGGCTTCATGCTTGCTGCCGTTGTCTGCACCACGCTGATTACGCTGGTGGGCGACCAAGGCATGGAGGATGGTTGGTGGCGCCTGCCATTCCTGCTCACCATCCCGCTCGGCCTGACAGCCCTGTGGATCCGGACCCGGCTCGGCGAGGCCCCTGTCTTCTCTGAGGCGTCCGAGCACGCCGAGACCACCCGTTCCCCGCTGCGGCACGTGCTGGTCAACAACTGGCGGCAGATCCTGGTCCTGGCCGGTTTCGTTGTCCTGCTGAACGTGGCGTTCTACCTGATCCTCGGCTACATGCCCACGTACCTCAGCGGCCAGCTCGGACACAGCACGGCGCAAGGCAACTGGATGCTCGTGGCGATCATGGCGCTGATGCTCGTGGCGATCCCGCCCATGGGAGCGTTGTCCGACCGCATTGGACGAAAGCCGCTGCTGCTTGTGGCAGCCGGTGGCTATATGCTGCTGTCCGTCCCATCGATCATGCTGCTGGGCACGCCCAGCCTGCTGCTGCAGTTCCTCGGCCTGGCGGTGCTTGGCATCCTGTTGGTGATTCTGGTTTCGTCCGTCTCCTCGACTCTGCCGGCCCTGTTTCCGACTTATGTCCGTTACAGCGGCTTCGCCATCGGCTACAACTTCTCCACCGCGTTCTTCGCAGGGCCGTCGCAGACCGTGGCCAACCAGTTGATCGAGACGACCGGCAACCAGCTGGTTCCGGGCTGGTATATGGCAATCGCGGGACTCATCGGTCTCATCAGCATCCTGTGCATGCGCGAAACTTCGCAGGCCACTTTGCGTGGTGAGGCGATTCCGGGGATACCGGAATCTGTGGGTGCACCGAAACCCATTTATGTTGAGCAGAACCGCGAGGATGCCGAGGCCCGCCGGGCGAGCTACCAAGCCTAGGCGAGTATTCGTTACGTCCTTGACCTCAAAGCGGGGCTCCGGGTTCCGGAGTCCCGCTTTGCGTTTGCCGCTGCTGAAACGAACACGTTAACGAGAGAGGCTTAGGCTGCGCGGTAGTAGAGGAAGTCGATGCGGCCGAGTGCCTGTTCGAAGATTGACACCGGCTCGAGTGTCTCGTCCGGTTGTTCTGTTGCCGGTGGTGTGCCGGGCAGTGCCGGTGCGGT
>NZ_JBDGKM010000014.1:0-92863 GCF_057656375.1 Arthrobacter sp. Soil_C_60
ATGGCGCTCATGCCGGAGGCGCAGAGGCGGTTGACGGTGACGCCGGGGACGGTGTCGGGGAAGCCGGCGAGGAGCCAGGCCATGCGGGCGACGTTGCGGTTCTCCTCACCCGCACCGTTGGCGTTGCCGAAGATCACCTCGTCAACGACGGACGGGTCGATGCCGGCCCGCTCGACGGCGGCCCTGACCGTGAGCGCGGCCAGGTCATCCGGCCGGACGGAGCTCAGCGCTCCGCCGTAGCGCCCGACGGGGGTGCGTGCGCCACCGATGAGAAATGCTTCGGGCATGGAAAATCTCCTTTATCGTCAAAAAACTGTCTTGTTGGGCGGGATGGCTGGAGAGCCGCGTGCAACGGTTGTTGTGCGTTCCCGGTAGCTGTCAGCGGAAGGCCGATATGCCGGTGATATCGCGGCCGACGAGCAGTGCCTGGATCGAGTCCGTCCCCTCGTAGGTGGAAACGACCTCCATGTCCGTCAGGTGGCGGGCGACGTGGTTTTCGAGCAGCAGGCCGTTGCCGGCGAGCAGTTCGCGTGCCTCGTTGCAGATCCACTTGCCCTTCTGCGAGGTGGACATCTTGACCATGGAGGCCATGGCGTTGGTCAGCGTGCCCTTCTCGGCCAGTTCGGCCATGCGGTTGCACATCAGCTGCATAGTGGTCAGTTCGCTGAGCATGTTCGCGAGGCGCGACTGGACCAGCTGGTAGCCGGCGATCGGGTTGCCGAACTGCACCCGCTTGGCGGCGTAGTCGGCGGCGATCTCGAAGCAGGCCATGGCGTGGCCGACGGCCTCCCACGCCGCGCCGCCGCGGGTCGCCTGCAGGACTCGGGAGACATCGGCGAAGGACCGGCAGTTCTGGAGTCGGTTGGCCTCAGGGATCCGCATGCCTTGGATGACGATGTCGGCCTGCAAGATGGCGCGTTTGCCGATCTTGCCCTTGATGACCGTGGGGTCATAGCCGGCCGGGTGGTTGCCCTCAGCGTCCTTCTCGACGACGAAGGCATTGACCTTGCCGTCCTCCGTGTTGCGGGCAAACAGGACCACGACGTCGGCCGCGTGGCCGTTGCCGATCCAGCGCTTGTGGCCGTCGATGATCCAGGAGTCTCCCTCGCGGCGGGCGTTGGTTTCGAGCGCCACCGAGTCGGACCCGTGGTCCGGCTCGGTCAGGGCAAACGCGCCCGTCTTCTCCAGCCGGGCCATGGCGGGCAGCCAGCGCTGCCGCTGCTCGTCATTGCCCAGCATGTACAAGGCGCCCATGCAGAGGTTCGAGTGGACGCCCAGGAAGGTGTTGATGCTTCCATCGGCCCGGGCCATCTCGCGCGCGACCATTCCCGCGCCCTTGCGGCTCATCCCCGGGCATCCGTAGCCCTGGATGTAGGTTCCGATGATGCCGAGCTCGGCGAGTCCGGGCAGCAGTTCGTCCGGGAACTCGGCCCGCTCCCAGTAGTCGTTGATGATGGGAAGGACGCGCTGTTCGGCGAACTCGCGGACCTTGTCGCGGATCGCCAGCTCCTCCGGGGCCAGATCGTCGTCGAGATGGAAGTAATCGGACATCGCGGCGGCGCGGGTCGGTGTGGTGGTCATGATGCGTCCTATGGTCTCTCGGTATAGGGTTTTACTGGTCCAGGGGCGTTGGCTAGGTTCGTCGCGCCGCGGAGTGCACCCATTGAAGGATGTCGTCCCGGTCGGCGTCGATGCCGGGCGGCACGAGGTCGTAGCTGGCCGGCGTCGCCGAGAAGGTGATCGGGTTGCGGACCCCGCGCAGGGTGTCCTCGCCTTCTCCCACTTCCACGATCGGTTCCAGTCCAAGGCGCTGTGCGAATTCCATTCCGCCGCGGACATCATTGATCGGGGCACACGGCAACCGTGCCTCGGTGAAGATGTCGAACCATTCGGAAGCGGTACGGGCCGCCAGCTTGTCCTGCAGGATAGGGCGCAGCGCCGAGCGGTTGAGGCTGCGGTCCGGCGCTGCCGCAAACCTGGGGTCTGTAACCAGCTCAGGCACGCCAAGCACGCCGCACAGAGTCCGGAACTGGCGGTCGTTGCCGATGCCAAGGATGATCTCTCCCTTTGCGGTAGGGAACGGTTCATAAGGATAGATGCTGGGGTGCTCGTTGCCCATGCGGGTGGGCACGTTCCCGCTGAGCAGGAACCCGGCGGTCTGGTTCACCATTCCTGACAGCGCCGAGGACATGAGGTTCACCTCGATGCGCTGGCCCCGGCCACTCTTGCCGCGCTCATGCAGCGCGGACAGGACGCCGATGGCGGCATGGAGCCCGGTGATGACGTCGAAGACCGCGATTCCGGAGCGGTAGCCGGGGGTATGCGAATCTCCGGTAAGGCTCATCAGTCCGGACATCGCCTGGACCAGCAGGTCATAGCCCGGCAGTTCGGCTCCTCCGGCCGTGCCGAATCCGGTAATGGAGGCGTACACGACAGCGGGGTTGCGCTCGGCGATGGACGTGTAGTCCAGGCCGAAACGGTCCAATCCACCAGGCTTAAAATTCTCAATAACGACGTCGGCGCTCCCGGCAATGCAGCGAGCCGTCTCCAGATCATCGAGGTCGCCGAAGTCCAACGCGATAGACCTCTTGTTCCGGTTAATCGAGAGGTAGTACGTGGACTGGCCTTCGAAGACCGGGGGTTTCCACGCCCGTGTTTCATCACCCGACGGGCTTTCGACCTTAATGACAGTGGCGCCCAAGTCCGCCAGCAGCATCGTGCAGTAGGGTCCGGCCAAGACCCGGCCGAAGTCGGCCACAACTATCCCGGCCAAAGGCCCGCTTGCACTGCGGCCGAAGGCGTCCCGGTACGCGCCGCCTGGTTGCCTGTCACCGTCGTCAGTCTCCTGTGCAGAGGGGGCGGCGTTGGTCTGCAGAATCATGAGTCCTCTTCCAAGTGGGAATTCCTTCCCACCATCCCACCCGCCATTACCGCGCGTCCAATACTTATTAATGTTCTCAGTATTTCGGTTTATGAAAGAATGCCAACATGGAGATACAACAACTGCGGGTGTTCCTCGCCGTGGCCGAGGAGCTGCATTTCGGCCGGGCCGCCGAGCGGCTCCACCTGGCGCAGCCGCCGGTCAGCCGGATTGTTCGGCAGCTGGAGCGCGATCTCGGTACCGACCTTTTCATCCGGAGCACCCGGAGCGTGCGGTTGACCGCCGCCGGAGCAGCGCTGGTGTCGCCGGCACGGGAGGTCCTGACCGCTGCCCAGCGTGCCCGGACCACTGCGTTGGCCGCCGGGCGCGGGGATGCGGGGGTAGTAAGGCTGGCCTACGCCGGCGCGTCGACCCATGTGCTTGTGGGAGTGCTCGCCCGGGAGGTGCGGAAGGCCTACCCGGGGATCGAATTTCGCCTTAACAGCCAGGACTTCGCGCTCCCGGCCCTCGCCCGGGTGCTCCGGGGCGAGGTCGATATTAGCCTCGGCCGCTGGGATTTCGTGCCCGCCGGTGTCCAGTCCCGCATCATTGTCGAGGAACACCTCGTCATGGCCGTCCCGGCATCCCACCGGCTCGCCGCCAAAGACGAAGTACATCTGGCGGAGCTTGCCGGTGAACCGTTCGTGGCCCTGCCACCGCATGAAGGTTCTGTGCTAGGTGACCGGCTGCGCAGACTAGGTCTGTTAGCGGGATTTGATCCCGACGTAATTCAGAGGGTGCCAGATTCGTGGACTGCCATGTCTCTAGTGGGAGCCGAAGTCGGATGCTTCCTGACTGTTTCCTCCGTAGCAGAGAACGTGACCGACCCGCACGTACATTTCCTACGGGTGCTCGACGAAACTCTGCCGGTCCATCTCCGCATGGCATGGCGGGGCGCCTCAGACAACCCGGCACTTTCCCCGGTTCTTTCGCTCGCGGAACGTGTATGGCCCCGCCATCATTCCCTTGAAGGGGTCCCGGAAGCGTAAACGGCAGTCGGACGCCACATACATGATTCATGGTGGCAGGGCCGGGCTGTCAGACATCCATCATTGTGTTGAGGAATTTCGTCCCTTCCTTTGCTCATGAACAGGCGCACGCCGTAATGAGAGGACGGAATTACCTGTGGTCTGTGGCGGAGTGGAGGCCTCGGGGCGGGGCGTCGCCAGCGACATCGTCGAACTTGGAGCAGTTGGGCCAGCTAGCCGACCGAGGGTGGCTTCGTGCCGTGTCAGGTTGGCGGCGTAAAATTCGAACTACTTTTTGATGGGGACCAGCATGCCTGCAGGGTGGCCGCCCCCCCCTATGCCAGCACGGTCGAAGACAGCATTCAGCCCTATTCGCCGTTACTGGCGAGACGGAAAGGGGCTGGGTGGACCGTTGTTTTGAAGTTCGCGCCGGTTCCGGACGCCTTATAACAGTGCTGACGACCGCATAATTTCTGATTACGCATCAATTCAACCGCCAATAGGTATTGGACCGGTCATAGATTCAGTGGGAATCTGGGGAGATCGGACATTCGTCATGAGAGAACAGGCCTACTGTGAGCAATTACGCCAGCATCAATCCCGCGACCGGAGAACGTGTCGCCGAGTTCCCTGCCCTGACTGACCCCGAGGTTCAGGATGTCCTGGCACGATCCTCGGCTGCCTATTCGTCCTGGAGGCGGACGACTGTTCAAGAGAGGGCTTCCGTGCTTCAACGGGCAGCTGATCTCCACCGGGAGCGGGCGGAGGAACTGGCGGCGATCCTGACTTTGGAGATGGGTAAGCCAATTTCGGAAGCCAGGGGAGAGGTGGCCCTCGTCGCTGCGATCTACGAGTATTACGCCCACAACGGCGAGCTGTTCCTTGAGGACGAGACGCTTGACATCAAAGGCGAGGGAGAAGCGATCGTGCGGACCGAGCCGATCGGCCCGGTCGTGGGCATCATGCCGTGGAACTTCCCCTACTATCAGGTTGCCCGTTTCGCTGCACCGAACCTCGTGTTGGGGAACACCGTCATCGTTAAGCACGCCCGGAACTGCCCACAGTCGGCGCTGGCCATCCAGTCGGTGCTTCGCGATGCAGGGGTGCCGCGCGACGCGTACATCAACGCCTTCGCTTCCACCAGCCAGGTTGCGGACATGATTGCCGACCGCCGCACCCAGGGTGTATCACTGACCGGCTCCGAGAAAGCCGGGGCTGCCGTTGCCGAGGTGGCCGGGCGAAACCTGAAAAAATATGTTCTGGAGCTCGGTGGCGCCGATCCCTTTATCGTCCTGTCCGACGCTGATCTGGACAAGGCCGTGGCGGACGGGGTGCGGGGGCGGATGTTCAACGGCGGCCAGGCCTGCACCGCTTCCAAGCGCTTCATCGTTGTCGACGACGTATACGAGGAATTTACGCAGCGCTTTCTGCAGGCGATGTCCGAGCAGAAGCCCGGGGATCCCACCGACCCGAACACGACCTTCGGCCCCCTGTCCTCCCGTGCATCAGTCGAGGAGCTGCAGGAACTCGTCGATGACGCAGTCTCACAAGGAGCGATAGCGACGGCTGGCAGTGTCCCGTCCGGCAACACGGGCGCTTTCTTCCCCGCGACTGTGCTCACCGGCGTCAAGCCTGGGATGCGCGCCTATTCGGAGGAGCTCTTCGGTCCTGTTGCCGTCGTCTTCCAAGCGGCGTCGACGGACGAAGCCCTTGAGCTAGCGAATGACTCGCCCTTCGGGCTGGCGAGCTCGATTTACACCGCGGACGTTGCCCGGGCACGCGAGCTTGCCAAGCTGATTGAGGCGGGCATGGTCTGGATCAACAGCGTCAGCCGCAGCGCACCTGATCTGCCGTTCGGCGGGGTCAAGCGCTCCGGCGTTGGCCGGGAACTGGCACGGTACGGGCTGGGCGAGTTCGCAAACAAAAAACTCGTCCGCGTCCCCACCATCTAGCTGACCCCAGAAATGCAGTTGCCGTGCTGCCGGGGACAGGAGATGCATGCCCAATAGGAAAATAGGGTAAGTCCAGGCTGCTCCTGGCCGGGACCAAGATGACCTGGCAACTGCGTTCGTTAAGTCGTTTGATGGCATTCTTTCTGGCATGGTCCGGGGTGCTGGCGTTTGCAGTTGCCAGGAACCAGGGTCCTGGCAACCCTCTCCGAGGGTTTATACGAAAGGCGTGGTCGAAGGCCGCCATGGCCATGGGCTTGCCATGCCGGGCCAGAAGCCGTTTGGAGCGGGGGCCATATACGTACCCTTGCTCTGGGAAATGAACAGCCCAGCCATGCCTGGGTCAACTTTGAGATTCTTGTTCCCGGGCCTGGTCCCGGAGAACTTGACCCGGCCGGCGGATTCGTTGGGTCCGCGAGAGCCTCCAGCCCAGGAAGCGAGCAGGCCAGAGCGTTCCGCCCGACATGCCACCGACGGTTTCGGCGGCGACCACCATCCACGCCGGTGTAGGAGACGGGCGTGGATGGTGGTCAGAAGTCGCTTGCGGTACGAAAGGGCGCCATCGCTTCCTTGATCCGCGGTCAGCTCCGCCTTTGACTTGTGTCGATTTCCTCGGATAGAGCCGGACCATGAAGGCATGGGGGGGCGGCCTTGACCTTGACCTTGACCTTGACCTTGAGCAGCCTCACCGGCAGCGAGTCTTTGAATCCCTAATAGAACGGCTTCCGGTAGTCACTGGTCACATCCATCAATATGGTGCCCACCTGCTGTCCGAGCAGAAAATCGACCAGGGCAGCGCACCTAGAGTTGCCACCGTGTACGTGAAGGTCCACGTTTGCCCGGCAGCCGAAGGCAGACCTTGGCATCCTTGTTGGAGGTGTCGATTCCAGCCACGCGTTCCGGTGCGTGACCATCGGATCCTCCCTTGATCATGCTCGCTGAGTTCTTTTGCACCAGTCCTGCAATGGTGGGGTAGCGTGCGCTGCATCACGCATGTAATATGGGCCACACCGAATCTATATGAACATGTTTGTATAGGTTACGAGAGGAACTGGCCGGCCAGAGTAAACGGCAGACAGATCTTTCAATCCATCGTTCCAGCCAAAAAAGGACATGCGTGATTCTGAGAACAGCTGTTGTCGTTACCGGGGGATCAAGTGGTCTCGGCGCCGCTACCGCGCTGCGATTCGCTGCCTCCGGCCACACCGTCCATGTCTTCGACATGCACGCCGAATCGGCCGGAGTGCACAGGCCCGAGGGGGGCGGGCGAATCGTCTTCCACCAAGTGGACGTACGGGACGACGAGCATGTCCGTGACGCGTTTGAGACGATCGAGCAGGCCGGCGAGGAGCTCCGCGGCATCGTTCACTGTGCTGGCATCGCCGCCTTTGGCCCGAACAATCCGGGACAGCTCGTTGACGCAGACAATCATGTCCCGCTCGACAACCTGGGCATCGTTGAGAACGTTCTGAACACCAACGTTTTGGGCACGTTCTCCGTCGTCCGTCACGGTGCCTCCATGCTGGCTCGTAACGGCCGGCAGCCGGATGAGGAGAACGGATTCATCATCCTGACCTCTTCAGGGGCGGCGATCGACGGCAAGGCCGGCCAGTCCGCGTACTCGGCTTCCAAGGCCGCCATTATTGGCATGACGGTGCCGCTCGCACGGGAGTTCTCGGCCCTGGGCGTACGTGTGGTGACCATCGCCCCGGGTTTGTTCGACACTCCGATTCTTGACGACACGCCGAAGATCGAGCGCCATGTGCCGTACCCCGGTCGGGTGGGTGATCCGGACGAGTTCGCCCGGTTGGCCCTGCACATCGCCGAGAACCGCTACATCAATGCCGACGTCATCCGCATCGACGGCGGCATCCGCGGGGAATTCCGTTCCGCGTCTCCATTCATCCGATAACCCATCGAGTGGCCGTCGGCTCGTCGCTCCCGATGGTCACGACATCTCGAGGAAGTAGAAACGTCATGCTGAAACTCATCAGGAGACTGGAGTGGCTGCTCAGTGGACTCGCAGCCCTCGCCCTCCTGCTCATGATGCTCGTGAGCTTGGGCAATGCCCTGGGCCGTACCTGGTTCCAGACCCCCATCTATGGCGCAAATGAGATCGTCGCCCAATGGCTCCTGCCGGCGACCGTCCTGTTATCGATAGCCGGTGCCCAGGTCTGGAAAGAGCACATCGACGTGACTCTGGCGATCGAGGCTCTGAACCCGCGCAACCTCGCCTGGATCCGGCTGATCGTCAACGTACTCTCTGCCGCCCTATGCATCGCCTTCGCGTGGTACGGATTCGACGAGGCGCTGAAGCAGACCCGCATCGGTGCCACCGCTGGCATCACGTCGCTGCCCGTCTGGCCGTCCTACTACCTGGTACCCCTCGGATTCGCCGTGGCGACGATCGTCTTCGCGCTCGATGCGTGGATCGGCTTCAAGAAACCCGAGCACCCGTTGAACACGGGGACCGGCAAGCCCGCCTCTGACATCGACGCTTGAGAGCAATTAAGGGATAGACATCATGAAAGAAAATACAACTGCCGAGCGCCCGGTCCCCGGCCCGTCCCTGCTGGGAATGAGTTCCCCCGGGATGGAACCGGGAACCGTGAAGCACAAGAAAACCGCGGTGAGATTCTGGATCCTCATCGCAACCAATATCGTCTTGACCGTCGGGCTGTTCACCAGTCAGAGCAACCAGGCGACGGGACTCTGGAGTATCGGCCTCATGGTGGCCATGATGCTCCTCGGCCTCCCGATCGGCGTCGCGCTATCCCTAGCCAGTGTGGCCGGACTGCTGCACGTCAGCGGTTCGGCGGCCGTCATCAACGTGATGTCTTCGGCACCCTTCAGCGCGTCCAGCAACTGGTCGATGTCGGTGCTGCCCATGTTTATCCTCATGGGCTTCCTGCTGACCCAGTCGGGACTGACGCAGCGTCTGTACCGGGCGACGCACCTGTGGTTCGGCTGGCTGCCTGGTGGCTTGGCCATCGGCACCACGGCAGCGGGAGCAGGGCTATCTGCGGTGACTGGATCCACCATCGGGATGACCTACGCGCTCGGACAGGCCGGTATCCCGGAGATGCTTAAGGCCGGTTATGACAGGCGCGTCGCCGTCGGGTCGATCCTCATCAGTGGCCTGTCCGGCCATCTCATTCCGCCCAGTATCCTCCTCGTGGTCTATGCCGGCGTCGTTTCCGTGCCGGTCGGTCCGCAGCTGCTGGCGGGAGTCGTGCCGGGCCTGGCAATCAGCGCCTTGTTCGTCCTGGTGTTCCTTGTGATGGGCATCGCCATCCCGAAGACGATGGGCCGCGGCAAAGATGTCCAAAGAGTCCAGGAGGACATCACTTGGCGTGAACGGGTCATGTCACTGCTCGGTCTGTGGGGCCTGCCGCTGATCATGATCGTGCTGTTCGGTGGCTTGTTCACAGGGTACTTTACGCCGACTGAGGCCGGGGCCGCCGCGGCCTTCATGTCGCTGCTGCTTGCAATGTTCTACGCCCGCCGCCGCGGCCCGGTGAAGCAGATCGCGAATTCCCTCGTGCAGACCGCCCGGTCCACGGCCGGCATCTTCTTCATCCTGATCGGCGCCGAGATGCTCACGCGCATGATGGCGGTTACCGGCATTGCCGGCGGGGTGACCGACTTCATCCTGGAGCTGAACCTGTCTCGGTTCTGGTTCCTGATTGCCCTGATCGTGCTCTTCATCTTCATGGGTATGTTCTTCGACACCATGTCGATGATCCTGCTGACCGTTCCGCTGCTGATGCCCGCCCTCGAAACCTACGACATCAGCCTGCTCTGGTTCGGCGTGTTCCTCGTAATCCTGGGTGAGATCGGCATGATTACCCCACCTGTCGGCGTGCTGGCTTATGTCATATACAACCTGACAAAGCGCAAGGAGATTAACCAAGGGGTGAAGATCACCTTGAACGACGTGTTCATGTCGATCCTCTGGTTCCTGCCCTTCGCCATCGTGTTCCTGATCATCCTCATTTTCTGGCCTGAGATCGCCACGTGGCTGCCGTCCATCTCGTCTGCCTCCTGACCGGGCGAACTGCGGCTGACCTCTGGGCTCCCGGTCGTTCTCACACCGTCAACGTGGGCCGGAGCAACCGGGGTTTCCGGTTCAGGCACGCTGTGGCGGTCCGGCACCAGAGCAGGGTCGGTGCCGCACGAAGCGCTTCCAGTCATGGCAGAAGCCCCCAGGCCATTTCCGGTCCGGGGGCTTCTGCCATCGATGTCGCGAGGCGTCTTAACCCGTCCTGGAGTCCCGAGGGATCAGTGTGACACCGGCGAGCACGGTGTCGATGCCGATGTTACTGGCGATGGTCATCACGTCGATGACCTGCGCTGGGGTGGCCCCATATTCCAGGGCCTTCTTCGTATGGGTACGGACGCCGGTGGTGAAGAGATGGGTGGTCACGACGTCGATGGCGACGTAGATCAGTTCCTTGAACGAGTCACTGAGCGTCCCGTGGTTCCAGGGGATACTGGAGAGGTCGAGGTAGGCCTCGAAGTACTCCGGCGTGTACGCCAGGACAACGTCCCAATGCGGAGTCCAATATTTCCTGTGGGCGATGAACCGATCCTTGAGGCCACGGCGGTAGCCGTCCAGCTCCTCGTCGGAGACGACCGCGCTGACCCCCAGTTCCTCGAATACCTCGTGGGCGATGGGGACGCCGACGAGCATCGAGTGGACTCCCAGCGACGCGGCGAGCTGGAGGGTCTCGACGATCACCTCGTCGGAGGCCCCTAAGCGTTTTGCCTGCCGAATGTGAAGGGATGTGGCTGCCCGATTCAGATAGGTGACCTGGCTGCTGACGGCGACGCAGATGAGTTCGCGTTCCCTGGGCGTCAGGTTCCCACGGGTCGAGGTGACCCTGAGGAGACGGTCATAAGCTCTGAAATACGAGGGATCGGCGAGGAGCAGGTCTTCGAGATCGTTGCTCCAATAGCCGTGGGACGCTTCGAAATCACGCCGCAGCAGTGACGTCTGGTGTTCTGTGTCCATGGCAGGAGTGCACTCATCCTTTCTAGTTGTAGGGGGATCAATTGACCGGGCGGAGATTGTTCCCCGCGGTCTCTCCACCATCGATCGCGATCGCTGCACCGCTGACATACCGGGACTCATCGCTGACCAGGTACACGACCAACGGACTGATCTCCTCCGCTTCGGCAGCGCGGTCGAGGGGCACCTGCCCGAACCCGCGCTTCAAGTGGGCGGTGAGCGGTGTGTCCACCGAGCCCGGGTGGATGGAATTCACGCGGATCCCTTGCGGTCCCAGGTCCATGGCCGAGGTCTTCGTGAGTCCCTGCACACCCCACTTGGACGCCGAGTAACCTGCGCGTTGCTTGAACCCAACCAGGCCGGCGATCGACGAGACATTGACGATGGAGGACGTCGGGTTCTTGCTGAGCTCGGGGGTGGCCGCCTTCATCCCATAGAAGGTGCCCGTGAGGTTAATGCTGATCACCCGGTTCCAGTCATCGATGCTGGCGTCCGCGACGGAACCACGACTGCCGACTCCTGCGTTGTTAATGAGAGCGTCCAGGCGGCCGAAACGCCGGACCGTTTCCGCCACTGCCGCCTCCCAGGCCTGGAAATTTGCAACATCCAGACCGGCGAAGGCCGCCACCTCTTGGCCTATCTCGGCATTGATCTCGGCTACGAGGCGCAGGCCGGCCTCCCTCTGGATATCGCCCACTACGACGGAGGCACCCTCCCGGGCAAGAGTCCAGGCATGGGCAGCACCCATACCACTCGCTGCTCCGGAGATCAGAACGACCTTGTTACTGACGCGGCCTTCGGTGAATCGGGTCATGATCATCTCTCCTCATACGCCGGCTATCACTGGTGACCGGACTGTCCGGATCCTTAAGAGCTGTAGCCGCGGAACGCTGCGCCCACGGGGACGCGGACTGCGGTCTCGCGGGCGAAAATCTGCAGGAAAGGTACTCTGCAGGAAAGCTGCGAGACTCACCAATTATAGACACCAATGTATGGATTGTGCTTCAATGAATACTTGCAAATCTGTGAACTGGCTCACACGTCAGTCCGCCGGTGCGGCACGGAACAAACGGGAGTGCGTAATCGTCCCGACTGGATATTTTGTACCGGCAGGTGCATGAACTGCAGATCTGAGGCGGCAGCGTGATGCCCGCTGAATCGAATGGGAGCGGTACGGCGTTCGCGGCGATTAGCACCACCGCGCGCTCAGTCGATGCATGGCACTAATAGCGGTAAAGAAGGGAAAACACTTGGTGACTAGGAACAAGAAGTTTGCGGCGTCGTTGGCGTCCCTGGCGGTCCTGGCCTTGGGGCTAACCGCGTGTAGTGGCGATCGCAGCGGTGGTGCCAACCATGCCGGTGGCCCCGGTATTGAGCCGGGAGCGAGCAAGGAGGATTACATCGCGGCGTTCGAGGAGGTCGATCCGATCGAGCTGGACTTCCAGTATGCGAGTTTGAACCCGAAGTCGTTCTCCTCCCTCCGCGATATCGAATGGGCAGAGAATATCGAGGAGTGGTCCGGCGGGAAGAGTACCATCAACACCCACACGGCCGGTTCGATCGCAAGGCCGACGGAGGTCCCGGACGCGCTGGCCGACGGGCGATTGGACCTCGCCCATTACTACAGCTCCTATGAGCCCCAGGAGATGGCGGCCTTCGTGGACATGACAAAGTCCCTGGTACAGCTTCCCAGCAGCCCGCTGGTCGGCGAGCTGGTGTCCAACGCCGTCCTGATGGAGGTCGGTTTCAATACGCCCGAGGTCATCGCCGACTTCGAGGACCGGGGAATGCACGTCCTGCACCCAGCGAACCCCGTCGGGAACACTTCAATGGTTTGCCGCGAGGACAAGGACTCGCCGGCCGACTGGCAGGGTTCGCAGATTCGCGGCAATACCCAGGCCCATGAGATTCAGGCCAATGCTCTGGACGGCACCTTGACCTCTGTTGAGCTGGCCGAAGGCTATGAGGCTTTGGAGCGCGGGGTGTTGGACTGCTCGCTGCAGTCGACCGCGACCGCCTACAACGCCGGCTGGATGGAGGTGGCGCCCTTCCTGAAGTTCCCGAAGGAGGCCAGCTTCGCACCCGGCCCCGGCAGTCTGGTAGCAGGTTCCTCTTGGGAGACCCTGCCGCTGATCGCCCAGCAGTTGATGTTCGACGTCATGCCGGACTACCTCAGCGGGGAAGGTTTCAATGCCGTGACAAGCGTGCTGATCGCCGCTGAGGAGGCCAGGGAGAACGGCGGCAGCATGGAGTTCCTCGACAAGGAGAGCGAGAAGGCACTGACCGAGGCCAACAAGGAGATCCTGAAGCAGGTCGAGGAGTCCCCGAACGTGGGCGGCGCCGCGATGAACCGGAATGTCTCCGACGCGATCGAGAAGTGGACCGGCATCGCCGAGGAGCTCGGCTATGAGGAGAAGGGCGAGGTAACCGACTTCGCCGACTGGTACGAGGGGTCTTCGGACTTCAACGACCGCGAGTACCTGCAGCCCTTCGCCGACCGGCTCTACGACGAGGTCGTCGTGCCGAACCGCCCGAGCTGATGCTCGAAGCGGAGGTGGCCGCGGGCCTCAGGTGATGTCACGCAGTTCGGAGCGTGTCCCGAATTACGGGTCACGCCTTGCCGTGCGTCTCGGGGCATCACGGCAGCGCTGCGGTAGCGCTGCATTGAAAGAGCGGCAGATTCTAGACATACTTGTATGTATTGTGGTTGAATGTGATGAATAACGCTTCAGAGAGCTGGGTCACATCCGGCGAATTCCAAGGAAACGGAGAGCTATATGAGCCAGGACAACCTTCACTTCGGCATTTTCCTGCTGACCAACGTGCCTGAATGGAGCACTGAGCACGAGGCCATCCACAAGGGGATTGAGCAGATCAACCTTGCTGATGAGCTGGGCTTTGAAGAGGCCTGGGTCGCCGAGCACAATGCGCGCCGCTACGGCATCATCTCGTCGTCGCAGGTCATGCTCGCTGCGGTCGCGGGCACCACGAAGAACATCCGACTCGGATCCGGCGTCACCCGCCTGCCGATGAACCACCCGCTGAAGCTGGCGGAAGACTTCTCGCTGCTGGACAATATCAGCAACGGCCGGCTGAACTTCGGCATCGGCAAGGCCTACGACTTGCTCGAGTTCCAGGCGTACGATATCGATCCCGAGGAGCGCAATGAGCGCTACCAAGAGACCTTCGAGATCATCATGCAGGGTTGGCGGACCGGCAAGATCAATTACAAGGGTAAGCATTTCTCCGTGCCGGGCATTGGTGAGCAGGCCGAGGAGATCCAGCTGATGCCCATGCCGGTGCAGAAGCCCCACCCGCCGGTGTTCATCATGGTTTCCCAAACCGAGGAGTCCCTGCGTTACGCCGCCCGGGAGGGCTTCGCTTTCGTCCTGGGCCAGATGCCCACCTGGGAGCACATGGCCCACCTTGTCAGCGTGTACCGCGAGGAGGCGCGTAACGCCGGCTTCAGCTATGACGACATCGATGCGAACATTGCCCGCTCATCCCAGCTGAAGGCCATCCACGTCTCCGACGACCGTGCGACGGCCGAGCAGGAGTACGAGAAGGGCCTGATGTGGTATCTCAGCATCCTCAGCAACCGCGCCAAGGTCGGTCTGGGACTCACCGAGCTCAGCTTCCAGGACTACCTGGACAAGGGTGCGATCATCCTGGGTTCCTCGGACGACGTCGCCCAGCAACTTGAGGACTACCGGAAGGTCACCGGGATCGGCGGCCTGGTCGGTTGGTTCGATGCCGGTAGCCAGCCCCAGGAGCGGGTGCTGCGCTCGATGACGAAGTTCGCCCAGGAGGTCCGCCCGCAGCTCACCGTCAGCGTCTAGTCCCGGGCAGATATCAGCAGGCAACATCACAGGAAGCGAAGCACATGTCAGAGAACACCATCGAGGCCAGTGACTATCAGGAGATCATCGACGCCCTGATGTCCTTCATCGAGAAGGCCGTTGTCCCCATCGAGCAGGAGCACGCTGCGTTCCTCTCCGACGAGTACAACGTGTTTGACGGGCGCGGTCTGATGACCCAGAAGTACCAGGACATCAACCGCCAGGTCCGGGAACTGTCGGCGGAAGCCGGCTTCTACTCTCTCTACGGGGCTGAGTCTCTGGACGGCGGCGACCTGCCGGCGAGCGGCATCATCCAGGTCCAGGAAGCCCTGCACCACAGGTACGGACCGGAGCGGACGCTGATCCACGAATCAGTCATCCCGTCCCCGTTCACGAACGGCCTGAGCCCGTTGTTGCTGAAGCTGAAGGACGAGGTGCTCGCACCTCGTCTGAAAGACATTCAGTCGGGCAGGAGCACCCTGTGCTTCGCACTCTCGGAGCCTGATGCCGGCTCGGACGTTTTCAACCTCAAGACGAAGGCGACCCCGGAGGGAGACGGCTGGGTCATCAACGGCCAGAAGCAGTGGATTTCCAATGCCGCGCATGCTGCGCATGCATTCGTGTTCGCCATCACTGATCCCGAGGCGGTCAAGGCCCGGACAGGAGGCATCACCTGCTTCTTCGTGGACACATCTGACGAGGGCTTCTCCGTGGACGCGGGCATCCCGATGATGGGCAAGCGCGGGTCCAATGCGACGATCGTCTCGCTGACGAACCTGAAGGTGACGCGCGACCAGATCGTCGGTGAAGAGGGCCAGGGCCTGAACCTGGCGATGGGCGGCATCAGCCGTGGCCGGCTGACCATGTCCGCTACTTGTGTCGGTTTGGCACGCTGGGCGCTGGACCAGGCTGTTTCTTACGCCAACACGCGTAAGACCTTTGGGAAGACCATCGGACAGCACCAGATGATCCAGGCCAAGCTGGCTGAGATCGCCACGCAGATCTACCTCTGCAAGGCAGCGGTCGTCCGGACGGCAGCCATGGTGGACGCTGGCCTGCCGGCGGTCAAAGAGACCTCGATGATCAAGATGGCGTGCACCGAGATGGCCGGCCGGGTCTTGGACGAGGTCATGCAGATCCATGGCGGTCTGGGCCTGACCAACGAGCTAGGCCTGGAGGCCGGGTACCGTTTCGCACGCACTATGCGTGTCCCGGACGGGACTTCGGAGATTCAGCGCCGGACGGTGGCCAAGCGGCTCTTGGCGGGTGACACTCAGCTATGAGCGCCACATTGACATCCCTGGTCTCCGTCCGCCAAGCCGCTGGAGTGCGCACGGTCATCCTCAATCGACCCGAGGCACGGAACGCATTGAGTCCTGATCTCCGCACGGACCTGCGTGCCGCGCTGCTGGAGGCCGATGACGACAATGAGACCCGCTGCATCGTCCTGACGGGCGCTGGAGGGAACTTCAGCGCCGGCGGCGACGTCAAGGGCATGGGCAGGAACACGCCCTCGCACGGTTCTGCCAGACTTGCCTTGGGCAGAGAACTGGTCGAGCTGGTCCGTGGCGTCAAGAAGCCTACTATCGCAGCCGTCGAGGGACATGCCGTGGGTGCAGGATTCGGTCTGGCCCTCGCGACGGACCTCATCGTCGTCTCGGAGACGGCCCGGTTCCAGTTCGGTTTCATCAAGCGGGGCCTGGCACCGGACAGCGCGGTTCCCTATCTACTGTCACAGCAGATAGGGAACCGGCGGACCATGTTTTACGCCATGACCGGCGAGGTTATCTCGGCTGAGACCGCCGTTGAACTCGGCATCGCTGCCCACGTGTATCCCGCTGACAGGTTCGCCGAGAACGTGGCGTCGTTCGCCGAATCCCTGGCGAACGGACCGACTGCGGCACTCTTCGCCACGCGCAAGATCGTCCAGGCCTCCCACAATCTGACCATGGCCCAAGCATGGGACATGGAGGCCTTCGCCGCGGCAGTCACTACGACGACTGCGGACCACAAGAATTCCGTGGCGGCCTTTAAAGCGAAGACGCCCTACACGTTCAAAGGAGAATGACCTGTGTCTGACTTGATTACCCTAGAACGGGACGTGGAGCGCAAGTTCGCGGTCGTCTCATTCAATCGTGAAGACAAGATCAACGCGTTTAACGCGGACTTACTGGACGGTCTGATGGAAACGCTCGGCGCCCTGGCCGATGACGACTCGGTTTCGTCCGTCATCATCCGTGGCAATGGCAAGAATTTCAGCGCGGGCTATGACGTGGTCTCGGGCTACGCCAAGGGCAGCGCTTACGACGACTGGCGCCGGCTACAGAACGCGGTGGATTTGTGGGAGCGGGTTTACCGCTTTCCGAAGCCACTAATCGCAGCAGTCGAAGGTCACTGCCTCGGGGGGGCCACCATGCTCGTGGCCTGCTGCGACCTCGTCGTCGTCGCCGAGGACGCGAACATCGGCTGGCCGTCGATCCCCCTGGGCGGTGGCCTGCTGAGCCCGGTGTCCCTGTGGCACATCGGCATGCGCAAGGCCAAGGAACTGTCATTTATCGCCGGTAACAGCATGAGCGGCACCGAGGCCTTCCAGCTGGGCTGGGCGAACCGGGCAGTCGAATCGGGAAACGCACTGGAGAGCGCCAAGACGCTGGCTGCCCAAGTCGGCAAGACACCTCTGGACCTGCTGTACCTCAAGAAACTCGCACTCAACAAGGTCTACGACCGGCAGGGATTCGTCGAGTCTCTGCGCTCCGGTGCCGAGTGGGATGCCATCTCCCACACTGCAGCCTCCATCGACGACGTCAAGGCCCTGATGAAAGAGAAAGGCCTGAAGGGCGCCATCAAGCACTTCACCGGTTCCTGACACCATGTGCTCTCGAAAGGAAATCTCAATGATGAGAAACAAGAAGTTCGCGGGGCCGACCGCGTCCCTGGCGGTCCTGACCCTGGGACTGACAGCCTGTGGTGGTGGCGGCGGCGATGGGACCGCGCACGCCGGCGGCCCGGGCCTGGAGCCGGGGGCGACCAAAGAGGAGTACATCGCGGCGTTCGAGGAGGTCGAGCCGATCGAGCTGGACTTCCAGTACGCGGGTACAAGCCCGAAGGGCTTCGCCGCCCAGCGTGACCTCGAATGGGCCGAAGCCGTCAAGGAGTGGTCCGGTGGGAAGATCACCATCAACACTCACGCGACCGGAGCCATCGCTGGCCCCACGGAGGTCCCGGACGCGCTGGCCGACGGCCGCCTGGACCTCGCCAATTACTTCGGCACCTATGAGCCTCAGGAGATGGCGGCCTTCGTGGACATGACCAGCTCCGTGGTGCAGGTCCCGAGCAGTCCTCTGATCGCTGAACTCGTCTCGCATGCGGTCATGGCCGACGTCGGTTTCAAGACCCCCGAGGTGATGGCCAACTATGAGGACCAGGGCATGCACGTCCTGCACCCGGCGGTGCCCTCAGGCAACACCACAATGATTTGCCGTGAGGACAAGGACTCGCCGGCCGACTGGCAGGGTGCCCAGATCCGCGGCAACAGCCAGACCCACGAGATTCAGACCCGGGCACTCGGCGGGACCTTGACCTCTGTCCAGCTGGCCGAAGCCTATGAGGCTTTGGAGCGCGGCGTGCTGGACTGCTCGCTGCAGTCGACCGCGACCGCCTACAACGTCGACTGGCTGGAGGTAGCGCCATACATCAAAATGCCGCGGGAGGCCAGCTTCGCACCCGGCCCCGGCAGCATGGTGGCTGGCTCCTCCTGGGAGACCCTGCCGCTGATCGCCCAGCAGCTGATGTTCGACATGATGCCGAACTACCTCAGCGGGGAACACTTCAATGCCGTGAACAGCGTGCTGCTCTCAGCCGAGAAGGCCAGGGAGAACGGTGGCAGCATGGAGTTCCTCAACGCGGAGAGCGAGAAGGCACTAGTCGAGGCCAACAAGGAGATCCTGAAGCAGGTCGCGGAGTCCCCGAACGTGGACGGCGCCGCGATGAACCAGAATGTCTCCGACGCCATCGAGAAGTGGACCGGCATCGCCGAAGAGCTCGGGTATGAGGAGAAGGGCGAGGTGACCGACTTCGCCGACTGGTATGAAGGGTCTTCGGACTTCAATGACCGCGAGTACCTGCAGCCCTTCGCCGACCGGCTCTACGAGGAAGTTATCCTTCCGCATCGCCCGAGCTGACGGAACGGGTCGCCTGAGGGGAGTAGCCCTTCCCCCAGGCGTCCCGGCTCTCGGTCCGTGCGGGTGTCCGTCCTGACGGAAACACCATGCATGGAGAGCCCGAGCATCGACCGCACGACCAGATCCACGCGAAAAGGAGCAGCATGATTCCCACACTGACAGGCGGGCTGGATCCCTCTGAGCTGGGTGTGACGCTGACGCATGAACACATCCTTGTGCTCAATGCGGAGTTGATGGTTAACTTTCCGAGCCGCTTCCCTGCCGCCGAGCTTGTCGACCGCGCAGTCCGTTATCTGGAAGAGGTGAAGGCCAGTGGCGTGGACACAATCGTCGATCTTACGGTGATGGGTACCGGGCGGAACATCCCCTTGGTCAAGCGGGTCGCCGAGAGAACGAATGTCAACGTCATTGTGGCGACCGGCTGGTACACCTATCACGAGGCACCGGCCTTCGCCAACCTGAATGGTCCGGGACGTTTGCTGGGCGGATCGGACCCGCTGACCGAGATCTTCGTAAGAGACATCGTCGAGGGCATCGATGACACCGGAGTCAAGGCCGGCGTGCTGAAATTCGCCGCCGACCGCTACGGGATCACCGACGGAGTGTTCTACATCATGCAGGCCGTCGCGGACGCCCATCTGGAAACCGGGGCTCCCATCTTCACACACTCCGATCCGAACCAGCGGAACGGCCTGGACCAGCAGGACTACCTGGAGAAGCGTGGTGTCGACCTCTCGCGGGTGGTGATCGGACACTCCGGCGACACCGATGACATCGACTACCTGCGCCGCATCGCAGACCGGGGATCCTTTCTGGGCATGGACCGCTTCGGTCTGGAGGCACGCCTGCCCTATGACCAGCGGATCCAGACGGTAGCCAAACTTTGCGAGCTGGGCTATGCACCGCAGATGGTTCTCGCGACCGATTCATCGGCCTACAGCATGAACTTCCCGGACGAGGCGCGGCAGGAGAGACTGCCGAGGTGGCGGGCCCCGGAGGTCATGAACTCGGTGGTGCCGGACCTGCGGAAGTGTGGTGTGCCGGACGATGACATCGACACCATGATGACCGCAAACCCCGGCCGGATTCTCGATACCGCACATCGTTCAAAGGAGTGACAGCAGTGGGACAGTTCAAAGAAGTAACAGCAGTGGAACAGTTTGACATGTACGAATTCCGCCGGGTGATGGGGACATTCCCGACCGGCGTCGTGATCATTACCGCCATGGACGCTTCCGGGCAGGCGCTGGCGATGACCGTGGGCTCTTTCGTGTCCGTTTCGCTGGAACCCCCATTGATCGGGTTCCTGCCGACCAAGACGTCGTCGTCCTGGGCCGCGCTTCGCAACAGCGGCACGACGAAATTCGGTGTCAACGTCCTGGGAAACCATCAGGAGGACGTCTGCCGCGCAGTCGCCAGCCGCAAGACGAACAAGCTGGAGGGCTTCGAATGGACCTTGTCGGAGCACGGCAGCCCCGTGCTTCAGGATGCCGTGGCGTTCATCGACTGCGACACCCACTCCATCTCGGATGCCGGCGACCACGACTGGGTGATGGGCAGTGTCCTCGATCTCTACACGATGAGCACCAACCTGCCGTTGTTGTTCTTCCGGGGCGGCTACGGTTCCTTCGCACCCGGCTCGATGGCCATCAATACTGAGATCTCCGTCGACGTGCTGCGGCAACTGGACCTGGTCCGTCCGCACATGGAACGCCTCGCAGCAGACCTCGTCACCGAGATCAGCCTGATGACCCTCGTCGACGGAGAGTTGATCAACGTCGCCGCCGTGGGGATCCCGCAACGTCGCCGCTCCTCCTCCCGGGTGGGCATCCACGTGCCCTTCATGCCGCCGATCGGCGGTGTCTTCGCAGCATTCGGTGGACCGGAGGCCGAGGAGCTCTGGTTCTCGAGGATCCATGAGGACACGGATCCCGAAGTCCGCGCCGATTTTGAGACCGGCTTGGAGAATGTCCGCCGCCGCGGGTGCGCTTACGGCATCGGTCATGCCGCCGGCGAAGCAATCGAACTGCAGGCGCACGGTGCCTATGTCTCCAAGGACCCCGAGGAACGCAAACACCTTGAGACGGTGGTAAACGACGCAGCAGAGACGTTCAACATCGTTGACGTCGAGCGCGACCAGGACTACGAATTCCATTCGGCGACGGCCCCGGTCTTTGACCGGGACGGGGCCTGCATCTTCTCCATGACCGCATGGGGTTCTGACGGCCTCACCTCAGGTGGCGACGTGCTCGCCATCCTCGAGAGGCTGAAGCGCACCGCCGACACAGCCACCCAGAACCTCAAGTTCCGCAGTCTCTGAGCGTACGAACAGGAACGGAAGCCACAGTGCTCAAGTCATTCTCAGACCTGGTCATCATCGAGATGGCCCATATCTACAACGGACCATACTGTGGTCTGCTCTTCGCCCACCTCGGGGCCGAGGTCATCAAGGTGGAACCGCTCACCGGTGAACGCCTCCGGAGCCGTGCCCGCGGGGACAAGGATCCCCACGAGTTCGTGATGCTCAACTCCAACAAAAAGAGCGTCGCACTGGATCTCAAGAGCCAGGAGGGCAAGGACGTCCTCCTGCGCCTGATCGAGAAAGCCGACGTGCTCATCGAAAACTACGCCCCGGGCACCCTTGAACGCCTCGGACTCGCGCCGGAAACCCTCCTGGAGCACAATCCGCGCCTCGTCGTCGCGTCAGGCAAAGGCTATGGCACCACTGGCCCCTACGCAGCCATGCCGGCCATGGACCTCACCGTCCAGGCGATGTCGGGGGCCATCTCCACCACGGGATTCTCCGACAGCGCCCCGGTCAAGACGGGGCCCGCGTTCACTGACTTCTCCGGCGGCATCCACCTGTTCGGCGGGGCCATGGCCGCCCTCTATGACAGGGAGAAGACCGGCAAGGGGCAAGTGGTCGAGGTGTCGATGCACGATACTATCTATCCCATGCTGACCTCTGCCCTGAGCATGCTGTACAACTACCCGGACACGGAGCTTCCGGAGCGCACAGGGAACCGGCACTCGGGTCTCGGCATCGCCCCCTACAACGTGTACCGCGCCAGCGATGGTTGGCTCGCCATCATCTGTGCCTCAGACAGGCATTGGACACGCATGGCTGAGGCGCTGGGGCTTCACGAGGCCGCAGATAACCCCCTGTTCGCTGACTCGGTGCTTCGGGCACAGAATATGGATGCTCTGGACGCGATGATCACGGCGGTGACCTCCGAGCTGACCCGGGACGAGATCTCCGGGAAGCTGAGCATCGCCGGGGTGCCCTTCGCTCCGGTGAAGACGCTGCGCGAGGTGGACACCGACCCGCACCTCATCGAGCGGGGGATGATCCAGTATGTGGAGCACCCGGAGAACGGCCGGGTGCCGGTTGTGGGGAATCCCCTTCGGATGTCCCGTGCCGGCGAGAGCCGCCCATTCACGCCTGCCCCGAAGGTCGCTGCTGACCAGGCAGAGGTCCTCGGTCGTCTGCTATCGATTCCGCTGGATGAGGCGGAGTCCCTTCTCGGAGGAAGAAGAAATGACTATGGGACACAAAGCCTGCTCGAAAAGAACATTTAGGCAGAGGGGTCAACGACACAATGGCGACGAACATCATGCCTTCTGAGGTGATGGCAGAACAGGACCTTTCAGCGGTTACGGTCAGACGAAACGCTGACCTGAACGCCTTCTTCGACGCGCTGTACCGCTGGAGCGAGGCTAAGCCTCGGTCGGCTCCGGTTTACCAGCGCGGGCTCGAGACACGGAAGCACATCATCGCGTCTGCGCGGACTGCCTTCGTCCGCCTGGGTTACATCGACTGCACCGTGGAGGACATCCTGAAGGAGGCCTCAATCTCCCGCGGAACCTTCTACTCGCATTTCCGAAGCAAGAAAGCGGTCTTCGCGGCGGTCGTTGAGCAACATATCATCGCACGCATCAACGAGACAGGAGTCACCGACCTGGGGGACTTCGATTATCGGGACCGGGTGCGGGCGACGATCCGCAGATTTCTCGAGAATGTGGCAGATACCCAGGACTTCGGGATGGTCATCGAACAGGCTGCTTATTACGACCCGGGATTTCGTACCATTCGGCTCGTGATCCGCGACATCTTTGTTCGCCGGATCACCCGCGGGATCGAACGCCAGCAGAGACTCGGGGCGGCCAGTACCGAATACAGCGCGGAGCTGTCGGCGGAGACCATCCTTTCGATGATGACAAATGTGGCACAGGTGGAGATCGGCTGGCGGGGAAAGAAACCGAACGAGGACATGGTCGAGACCATGACGAACTTTTGGTGTGCGGGTATCGGCCTGAAATAGCAGGCCGTGAGAAACCCCTCCCCGCGACCTGAGTCGGCAAGGGTGGCGGAGGTCCGCGAGGATACCGTACGGCAGGCTAACGCTGACGGAACAGCAACTGCCGCCGCCAGGAAGCTTCCCGGTAGGCCTGGCGCCAGCCCAGTTGCGG
Source organism: Arthrobacter sp. Soil_C_60 (assembly GCF_057656375.1). Lineage (NCBI taxonomy): Bacteria > Bacillati > Actinomycetota > Actinomycetes > Micrococcales > Micrococcaceae > Arthrobacter > Arthrobacter sp. Soil_C_60. The sequence goes on from NZ_JBDGKM010000014.1 coordinate 23,339, forward strand.
GCGATTCCAATTCCGCTGGTTATTTAGGAGAGAACATGAAATTTGTCGTCTTAGTCAAGCAGGTGCCGGACACCGGTGAAGTCCGGAAACTGGACCTGCAGACGGGTCTTTTGGACCGCGCCGCCTCAGATTTGATCCCTGACGAGATCACGGAGCGTGCCTTAGAGTGCGCCCTGCGGGTCAAGGATGCAGACAATTCCACGGAGGTGGTCGCGCTCTCTGTGGGTCCTGAGGAGTCGGAGAAGTCGGTTCGAAGGTTGCTGGCAATGGGTGCTGATCGCGGCGTCCACATTGTCGACGGTTCCCTAGCCGGTGCTGACATGCTTCAGACGGCGAAGGTCATCGCTGCCGCTATCCAGCATGAAGGCTTCGACATAGTTCTTGCCGGCAACCAATCGACCGACGGTCGCGGCGGCATGATCCCATCCATGGTCGCCGAGCTACTCGGAGTGCCCGGCATGCCGGATCTGGATGCATTTGAGGTTTCGGACGGCACTGTCCTGGGTTCGCTGCGGACGACGGAGGGAGATGTCCGGCTGGCGGCCCCGGTACCGGCGGTGGCTGCGGTCACAGAGCGAGCGGCTGAAGCCCGGTTCCCGACCTTCAAGGGCATCATGTCGGCCAAGAAGAAAACTGTCGACAAGCTGAGCCTCGCTGATCTCGGTATTCAAGCGGGGCCCGCCTACGCACCGGTCCGTTCAGTCATGGTCTCAGCGGTTACGGCGCCCCCGAAACAGACCGGGATCACGGTGGTCGACGACGGCTCTGCGGCTGCCCAATTGGCTGAGTTCCTTGAGTCGAAACACCTGCTGTGATTCACATCGCATCGGTGGTTGACTACACGTTTCAAAGTTGAGGATATGCGATGTCGAACATACTTGTTTTTACTGAAACCACCAACGACGGGGCTCCCGCCGGGAGCACGGCGGCACTGATCGGGGCTGCCGCATCCGTGGGAACGCCCATCGTGTTGGCGGTGACCACCGCAGACCATTCGCCCCCGCTGATAGAGGCCCTCAGCCAGTGCGGCGCCGCGCGGGTAGTCCTTGTGGAGCTCAATGAACAGAGCGCCAAACTGGGCGCTGCCGAGGTAGCGTCCTTGGAAAAAGCAGTCCAGGAATTCTCGCCGCTCGCAGTGCTCCTGGACCATTCCCCGATCGGACGCATGGTAGCTGGGCGGCTAGCTGCCCGGACCGGGGCAGCCATTGCCGCGGACGCAGTCGGACTGTCCTTGGAAGCCGACGAGATCATCGCCACACATTCGGTATTCGGAGGTGACTACGTCACCGAATCGACCGTCGAGGGGGGATTGATGATCATCACCCTGCGATCCGGTGCGATCTCCGCCCGGGCAAGCAGCGCCCAACCCGAAGTCTCTCACCTGACTGTCCCCGATGCTGCTTCGCCGAGTGCAACCATCATCGGCACGGATGCCCTCGTCATGGAGAGCGACCGGCCGGATCTCGCGGCAGCCTCCATTGTCGTCTCCGGCGGCCGGGGGATCGGTTCCAAGGAGAACTTCTCGCTGGTAGAGCAACTGGCGGACAGCCTGGGAGCAGCCGTCGGAGCCTCACGGGCCGCAGTGGACGCCGGATACGCACCGCAGAATTTCCAAGTCGGCCAGACCGGTATCGCCGTTTCGCCGGACCTCTACGTTGCTCTGGGGATCTCAGGCGCGATCCAACACAAGGCGGGCATGCAGACCGCGAAGACCATCGTTGCGATCGACAAGAACGAAGAAGCTCCGATCCTCGAAGTCGCAGACTTTGGAATCGTAGGAGACCTCTTCTCGGTCGTTCCGCAACTTGTCAAGGAGATTAACCGGCGACGCGGGTGAGCGCCCCCACGTTCATCGCAGCGCCACTGCGCAAATCGCCGGACGCTCGGCAGAGACAATCATGGAGTACAACATCGTGGTAGACGAATCTTTCAACGGCAGACGCCGGCGGATGAGCGGCATTCCTCCGTTGCCCGTGGATGCCGCAGTGGCCCCACCGAAGGACCAGCCCCAGAGGGCGGAAGCCGGCTATGTACCGGAGCACGCCTCTGGGGCACCCGTTGAGCAGTCCCGTCAGGAGAACGGTCTGAGGGACAGCGTATCGAACGCCCAGGGGCAGCCTGTGACGCAGCCGCAGCCGGGGCCGAGCCGTCGCCGGATGGGCGGGCCCTCTGCCGCACCGCTGTTGATGGAAACGGCTGCACGACCGGTCGAGCCGGACGCAGCGGACAAACCCGCCACCAACACCCCGCCCGGACCAACACCGGCTGCCGAGCAGGCTTCCACCGCACCGGCCACACGACGTCGAATGGGTGCTCCAGATCCTTCGACTGCATCCGCAGTGTCAGCGGAACCACGTCGGATGGAAACCGTTGAGCCTGCGAAGGCACTTGCATCACCGCGACAAACCCAGGTGGAGGAACAGGCGCCACCTGCTCCTGCCGCCGGTACGCGTCCGGTTTCAACGACGGAGCAGCGTTCGCCTGCTCCATCGGAAAAGAAGGCGGCCGCAGAAGGACCGACTCTCTCCGGCGCGCGGCCCGGCGCGGTCAAGGGTGCCCTTATCGTTGCAGGGCTTGTCCTGGTTTTCCTCGCGGTGGTGCTGCTCGCACGATGGCTGCGGACCCTGTCGGGGGTGGAGGCCTTCATCGCCGACTACTCCGGCCACGCCTCCCAGCCGGCCTCCGCACCGGTGGGCCTTCCCGGATGGCTCGGATGGCAACACTTCCTCAACATATTCTTCCTGGTGCTGATAGTACGAACAGGTCTCCAGGTGCGGTGGGAGCGTCGGCCCCCGGGGTACTGGACCCCTAGGAAGGGCTCCTTCTTCTCACCGGGGCGGCAAACTCCCAAAAAGATCTCGCTCTCGCAGTGGCTCCACCAGTCCCTGGATGTCCTGTGGGTGGTGAACGGTCTCGTCTTCATCATCCTGCTGTTCGCCTCGGGCCACTGGATGCGAATCGTACCTACCAGCTGGGACGTCTTCCCGCACATGCTCTCTGCGGGTCTGCAATACGCCTCGCTGGATTGGCCGGCCGAGAACGGATGGGTACACTACAACGCCCTTCAGGTTATGGCGTACTTCGTGACAGTGATGATCGCCGCACCATTGGCGATCCTCTCCGGCATCCGGCTGTCGACGTGGTGGCCGACGGACAATGAGAAGCTATCGAGGCTATATCCGGTGGAGGTCGCTCGGGCCATCCACATCCCGGTCATGATCTACTTCGTGGCGTTTACCATCGTCCACGTGTTCCTGGTGTTCTTCACCGGGGCCCTGCGTAACCTCAACCACATGTACACCTCCCGGGACGTTGTCGACTTCTGGGGCCTGGCGGTGTTCCTAGGCTCGCTGGTCGTAGTTGCCGTCGGCTGGCTTTTGACCAGTCAGATGTTCATTGGGTCAGCGGCTGGCAAGATGGGCAAGGTCACCAAGAACTGACTCCGGACGCGGTCATTGGCATCAGGGCGTTTAGAAGCGCAGGCAACTTGAGATCAAGTTGCCTGCGGGTTAGAGGGGGTGGGTGACATGACGACGCATTCTTTTTCTGTGACGCTGCATCGGCTGCTACGGCGGCTGAATGCCGAACAAAGGCTGTCTTCGGGCAAGCGGGGCGTGCGCCATGTGACGGGACATGGGCGCGCGACCACATCGGATCTGGCTGCAGTCGTCCATGTCGCCCCGGCCCCCAAGCCACTTCGCTTGCTGCCAGTGCACTCACGGCTCGGGTTTGTGTGCCGGTTGTTCGCTGGCGCGGATAGTCGCCGGTCATGATCGGACTTACCGACACGCGCGGGCAAAAGCTTGCGCGGCAGTTATCCGCCGGTCACGACCGGCTCGACCGGGCAGCTCCGGAGCGGTTGATGCCGGGGGAAGCGGAAGCCCCTCGAGGCGTTCATCCCCATCCTCGGAAGCTTGCGATCGGAGCATCCGTTGATTGAACCTGCGGCACGCTCGCGCTTGGTGCCGGCACTAATCTACGCGGCGCTGTCCACGGCGATCGTGAGTTCGCTGGGCATGCTGTTGGTGCCGTCGATTGCCAGTGGCATGGACGTATCGGTCAGTGCGGCTCAATGGATGCTGACCCTCAACCTTCTGGTCGGCGCTATTGCGACGCCTGTCATGGGCCGGCTAAGTGACGGACCGCACAAGAAGCGGCTCCTGCTGTGGTCATTGTTGATCATCCTCGTCGGATCCATCGTCGCCGCTGTGGCGCCTAACTTCGCGGTGTTCCTGATCGGACGTTCGCTTCAGGGCCTGACCTATGGAATCGTGCCGGTAACGATCGCCCTTGCCCGCCGCTACGCCGCGGCGGATAAGGTGCAAGTCTCTATCTCAAGCTTGTCCGTGACGGTGGCAGCCGGCCTGGGGATAGGCTACCCCCTGACCGGCGTCATTGCAGGGCTCGTCGACTTTCGGTTCGCTTTCTGGGCCGCCGCCTTGTTCGTAGTTACGGCCATCGTTGTTGTCTTCCGCGCCGTGCCGGCGGGACCCGATGAGCAGGCCGCGCGGGTGCCGTTCGACTACACAGGCACAGGTCTGCTCGGTCTCGGACTGGGCTCCTTGCTCCTGGGAGTCAGTGAAGGACCAAATTGGGGGTGGGAATCTCCCTGGACCATCGGCACTTTCATCGTCGCGGCAGTGGTTCTGACAGCCTGGGTCAGGGCCGGACTGCGGATGCGGCATCCGCTGGTCAACCTTCGGGTTCTCCGGAACGGCGAAGTGCTGTTGGCCAATTGCACTGCCATGGGTCTGGGAGCCGCCCTGTACATCGGCCTGTCGACGTCCAGCCTTGTCGTGCAGGCACCTGCTTCTACTGGCTACGGCATCGCGCTGCCCGTGTTCTGGGCCGGTCTCGTGATGCTCCCGCTCTCGGTGGGCAGCTTCAGCGCGAATCGTCTCGTGCGCCGGCTCTCGCGCCGGATTCGCCTGACTGCGCTCCTGCCGATCGGCGCCGGTATCGTGATGGCATCCGGAATGATGCTCTGGGTTGCCCATACTGAACTCTGGGAGATCCTGATCGGGATGCTGGTGTTCGGGCTGGGGATAGGCGCCAGTTATGCCGCTATGCCGGGGCTGATCGTCCGCAGCGTGGCCGCCGAAGAGTTGGGTAGTTCAGTGAGCTTCAATCAGGTCCTACGTACCGTGGGAAGCTCTTTCGGCGCGGCGACCGCTGGAGCGGTGCTCGCGGCAAACATGGCAGCGGATCTGCGCCCCACCGGGGCCGGAATCAGTGCGACATTCGCGATTGGAGCACTCCTCTGCGCGGCGGTGTTCGTTGCCCTGCTCATCCACACCCTTGTGACACAGACCAAACGAACAGTCGACAGGCGCACTGATGCCCGCATAGGTTGAGGGCCGCAAATGGAGTCAAAAGATGAGTGTTCGTCGACGCAGCAAACGAAACAGTAGGCATTCGCGATTAGCCTCGGTCTATGAGCACCAACCGCTCATTCATTCCCCGGCTCTGCAGATCAGTTATCTGCTAATGGTCCGGCTTTAGGTCACGCATGTGTCCCACGAGCACCGCGTGCTACGGGAACTGGGACGGGCAAATGTTACTCGCAGGGATAAATGGCGGTTGGCAGCTATCTGAAAGCCCTCCGCACGGCGACACCTTGGGCGTCTGGAAACTCGATGGGCTCGGCTGTCAAGGGCCAGTATTTCCTGCCCACGGGCGGCCAGGATTAGTGCCCGCCGGTGGCCAGTTAAACTGCCCGGTGGTGGCCAGCAAATCTGCCCACGTCGTGTTCTGCGGGGCTGGCCGTCCACCGGTTCGGGTTAGTTCAGGGCGTTGACTCCTTTCCGGCGAGGGCCTGGGTCAGGCGGATAGATTTACCGCTGGTCTGGCAGACGTGGGCGTGGTGCAGCAGCCGGTCCACGGTCGCGGTGGCGAGGGTCTTGGGCATGAGCTCGTCGAAGCCTGCCGGGTGCAGGTTCGAGGAGACCGCGACGGAGCGTTTCTCGTAGGCGGCGTCCACGACACGGTAGAGGCCTTCGGCGGCGTCCGCGGCGACCGGGAGCAGGCCGATGTCATCGATCACGACGAGTTCGGCGCGCAGGATCCGGGTGACGGCTTTGGTGACGCTGTCATCGGCGCGGTGCGCGCGGATCAGCGTGCCGAGGTCTTCGAGGGTGAACCACGCGACGCGCATCCCGGCTTCGACGGCCTGCTGGCCCAGGGCTTCGAGGAAGAAGGTTTTCCCGGTCCCGGAAGGCCCGCAAACGACGAGGTTCTCGCGCCGGGTGATCCATTCCAGGGTACGCAGGGACTGCTGCGTCGGTGCCGGGATCGAGGACGCCTCGGAATCCCAGGCGTCGAAGGTTTTCCCGGTCGGGAAGCCGGCGGCCTTACGCCGGGTGGCAAGCATGGAGCGGGCGCGGCCTGCTGTTTCCTCGGTGAAGAGGGCTTTGACGATTTCGGCCGGTTCCCAGCGCTGGGCGCGGGCGGTGGCCAGCAGTTCCGGGGCCAGCGCGCGGGCGTGGGGCATTTTCAGTTGCCGCATCAGCTGCTCGAGGTCTGCCGGCAGCGGCGGGGCGGTGGTTGTGGGCACGGGGTTCATTCGGTGTCTTCCTTCGCGGTGGTGGCGCCCAGGGCGGACCAGGCGGCGGTGCCCTGGGTCAGGGAGCGGGTTTCGCCGGCGGCGTGGGTGGTGGTCCGGCGGGCGCCGGCGTTGAGGATGGAGGCCAGGTCGCCGTGGGCGAAGCGCCCGTTGACGGCGGCGTTGCCCAGGGCCCGGTCGACCGCGGCGGTGTCGGCGATTTTGGCCAGGGTCACGGCCTCGGCCATTTTCACGTTCATCCGGGCCGTTCCGGCCGCGGCGGCTTCGAGGAGCCAGGTCCGGGCGCCGTCGCCGATCGCGAGGAACTCGGCCTCGCCGGCGGTGCGGGCCGTGACCGTGTAGTCGCCGGGGATTTTCTCGCCGCTGCCGGGGAAATGCTCGTCAATGATGGCCGGACTGCCAGGGCGGGCACGCCGGTGGCGGGCGACCTCGGCCGGTCCCGCCGGGCCGTGGTGGACGATGATGACCTGCTCATCGGCGCCGGTGCCGTGGGTGCGCACGAACACGCGGGCGCCGAGCAGGTGCGCCGGCACGGAGTACTGCGCGTTTTCGAACGTGACCATCGGCGTGTTCTGGGGAACCGTGCGGGAGAGCCCGAACGCGACCGTATGCGCGGCGTCCGGGATCCGGTGGAGCCGGGGCTGTTCCTCGGCGAGCATCGCCGCGGGCTTGCGCCGGGTCACCCGGTGCTCACGGTGGTTGACCTCGTCCATGAACGCCTCGCACGCCGCTTCCAGCCCGGCGAACGTGGCGTACTCGGCCAGGAGGTTGGTGTCGGTGGGCACGATGTCGGCCTTGGCCAGCTTCACCGAGGCTTCGACGCCGCCCTTCGTCGCCGGATCGGCCGGCTGGCAGGTCAGCACGCTCACCCCGTAATGCCGGGCGAACTCCAGGGTCTGCTGGTTGCGTACCGGCACCCCGGCAACATGCATCGTGGTGACGGTTTTCTCGTTATCGGTCAGCACATACGTCGGGGCGCGCCGAGGATGCGGAAGCACCGGTCCAGGGCGGCGAACACGCTCGGCGCGGTCCGGTCCCGCAGGGGGATCACGATCCGGAACCGGGACCAGGCCAGCCACGCGACGAACAGGATCGTTTTGACCCCGCCGATCCGGGGACCGTCGCCGAAATCGTACTGAAGCCATTATGCCGACCCCGCGGTTATGCAGACGCCGGCCCGCGATCGCAGCAGCGGTGTGTTCCATGAGGATCATTTATCTGCATAATTACAGGCCTTCGAGGAAGGCGAGCAGATCGTCGGGTGGCTGGTATCGGCCTGGCTGGCTGTGTAGCGGCGCTGTCCTGTCGAGCGCTCGTTGTTTGAGGGCGAGGTCCGCGTGGAGGTAGATCTGCGTGGTACGGATGTTCTCGTGGCCGAGCCAGAGTGCGATGGTGGCGATATCGACGCCGGACTGTAAGAGCCGCATCGCGCAGGTATGTCTGAGCGTGTGCGGTGAGGCCGAGCGCAACGCCAGGGATGGACAACTTGCTGAAGCTGTCGCCGTGTGGCGCGCAATGATCTTCGCGATGCCATCCCGGGTCAGTTTCCGGCCCTTGGATCCGGGAAAGAGCGGGGCATTCGGCAACGGCCGCTGCTCGTTCATCCAAGCCTTCAACTGGGCGCGGACCTCCTTATTCAGAGGTGTGATGCGTTCCTTGCGGCCTTTGCCCTGACAAGACAGATAGGCTCCCACGCCCAGGTGGACGTCGGCAGCGGTGAGGTTGGCCAACTCGCTGACGCGAAGCCCTGTCGTGACGGCAACCAATAATAGGGCCCTGTCCCTGCGTCCCCTCCAGGTTGTTGCATCCGGGGTGGAGAGCAGGACATTCGTTTCCGTCTCCGTCAGGAAGTTCACGATGGCTTTGTCAGAACTTTTGGTCGGAATCGCGAGCACGCGTTGGATGAGTTCGGCATGTTCGGGATACTCGAATGAGGCGTACCGGAACAGCGCACGGATGGCCGCCAAACGCGCGTTCCTGGTCTGAATGCTGGAGCCCCTGCTACTTTCCAACCACGAAAGGTAGCCGCCGATAAGGACCGCATCGAGATCTTCAAGATCCAGGTTCTGCGGGACTTGCCCGGTTTCCTTATGCGCGTATTGCAGGAGCAGCCGGAACGCATCGCGGTATGCCGCGACGGTGTTTGGGCTCACCCGACGCTGGTCGATAAGGCGCCGGGTGAAGAACGCTTCCAGGATTGGAGCGAGAGAGGTCATTGCTCCTCCTGCAGGTAGGATCGCACCCTGCCGGAAACCAGGGCCATCAGTTCCGGTGTCGCGCTGAGGTACCAGTACGTCGCCGCAGGGTCTTGGTGACCTAGATACGTTGACAGCAAGGGCAGCAGCGGTCCGGTATCGGCGCCGGAGCGGTACCATCCGAGCAACGTCTTTACCGCGAAAGTGTGGCGCAAGTCGTGCAGGTGGGGCTGGTGGTGACGGTCAAGGACCGCCATCCCTGACCGGCGTATCAGGAGGGTGAACGCTTGGCTGGCGTTATCGGCCAGGAGCCGGGTCCCTCGGGTAGAGAGGAAGAACGCCGGGTGCTTTGGGCGCGGAAATGCCAGATCCCGCCGATTTGCGTAGCCGCGTAGGGCGTCAACAGTGCTGGAGTGCAGGGGGAAGTTGCCGTTGCTTATGGAATTTCGCTTCCCGAATCGATAAGACCCCTTGGCCCCAATCGACGTCGATGCGATCGAGGCCCGTAGCTTCGCCGCGGCGCATCCCCGTCACCGCGACCAACGAAATGTAGGTTCGGTAGGTCAGTGCCCGGAATCCCGGCGTGAGTTGATCGGCAGCTTGGAGTAACCGGCCGAGTTCCTGATCGGAAAAAATGTAAGGCTTGGCCCGATGGTTCCCGTCCGGCAGAAGAGATGCTTCCGGCACCTGGGTTTGCGGATCGAAGACCTGCAGGTACCGGGCGAAGGCCCGGACGACGCCCAGCCGCGCGTACCACCAGACCGGATCAGCCCTTCCCGGCAGCATTGCCCATGCCAGCGCGTGCGCGTTGGTCAGATGCCCGGCCCCGGTACCGTTGAAATACCGAAAGAAATCCAGCAGCAGCTGCCCTTGCTGACGCAGTTTGTATCCCATGCTGCGGCCATCTGCAGGTACTGGTCAGCCAGCAATGCAATATCGACCCCGGGGCAGTTCATAGTCCGCTCCCGGGCCAGGGTAGCGCCAGCGTTCGCAGGGCGGCGTAGTCAACCTTTGCATAAAGGGCCGTACTGGCCGGATTGCGATGCCGTAGAACCTGCCCGACTTCACCCAGGGAACCGCCGGCGCGCAGGAGTTGCGTTGCCGCAGTGTGCCTGAGCCGGTGCGCGTGGATTCTCTCAAGGCCGGCACGTCTGCCGGCGGCAAAGACGATTTCGGCAATGCCCGCTGATGCGAGCCCGCCCAGCGGCGCATGGACCCGCAGGAATAATGAATTATCACCGGTCCTCGGCCGGTTCCGGCGCAGGTAGTCGGCCAGCGCCGTTCCGACTTCACGGGGCAGCGGAAGCTTCTCCTGGCAACGGCCCTTGCCGTGCAGGGTGAGTTCCCCTGCCCGCCAGTTCACATCCTTCAGCGTCAACGACGCCACTTCCTGGCACCGTAGCCCCAGCCGGCTCATCAAGACCAGGACCGCGTAGTCCCGCAGCCCGGTCAGCATCTGCCGGTCGCATGACGCCAGCAGCGCATCCATTTCCGTTCCGCTCAGACCTCTTGGAAGGTTGCTGCCATGGGCGGCAGCTGACGGCACGACCTCTGCTAACGCCTGCCCGCTCAGCCCTTCCAGATGCACCCAACCGAGGAAAGACCTCAAACCGGTGATCACATATTTCGCGTTGCTGCAGGCCTGCATCCGGTAGATGTCGGTGGCGAAGGTGATGACGTCCGTCCCGTTCATGGTGCCCAGCGTCGCCTGGCCCTTGGCCAGCCATTCCATGAATGAGGCGGCGCTTCGCAGGTAGTTACGTGCCGTGCCTGGGTTCAGCCCCCGCTCGTGGAGCAGATACCGCTCAAAGCGTTCCCGAAGGATTTGCTCCGGAGAAACGGTATCCGGCGGCAGCTCAGGAACCGGGACAACACCAAGCCCCCGCAAATAGGAAAGCAGCAGCCCAAATGTTGCCGGAGTGGGATGCAACCACTTAGCTTCCGCAGCCAGCTCCTCCACGAACCGCTGCAGCACTACATCCGTCAGAGCCCGCGCTTCCAGCTCCTGCTGGTCCAGCCAACGGCTCAAACGCCCGAGCAGCGATACCAACTGCTGTGAGGTGTTCTTCGCATAGCCGTGCTCGGCCAACACTGCCTGGTATCCCGCCGCATAGGGGGCCATCGGTCCAGTCATCGGTCTTGGAGAATTCTTCACCATCATGCTCACCTTCCCGTATTGAGAAAACAAGCATGCTCCCACCGCAATTATGCAGAAACACTCCGGCCCAAGCGCCCGGCCTCACCGGGATCCGCCGGCTGCGTCTGCATAACCGCGGGGTCGGCATAATGGCTTTTATGTCGAATTCGACATAAAAGCCACATCCCTGGCTCCGTGATCCAGGGCCGGTGGACGCGGGTATGGCCCAGCCGCCAGGCCGTCTTGACCTGATGGACGGCGCGGCGGGTGGAACGCTCGGAGCCCTCGTAGCCGAGCAGGCGCAGGGTCCGGTGGACCTTGTCCGCCCGGACCCGGCTATGGGAGCGGTCGACCATTTCTTCGATCTTCGGCATGAACGCGTCCGTGACCCGGTCCCGGACCGCGCGTTCGGCGATCGGACGCCCGGCATCACGGGCAGCCACATGCTTGGCCACCGTGTGGTGCGAACAGCCGGCCAGCTCGGCCGCGGCACGGAACGAGCCGGTCAGTTCGTAGGCAGCAAGAATTTCCATGATTTCTCCGTCAGACTTCATACAGGGCCTCTTCCTGGTTCGGTTTCGATGCGCTTAGACACCGTCATCAAACCCCAGGGAGAGGCCCGCGCCGCTTAAGACGCGGTCGGTTCAGTAAGAAAGTGGGCAGATTTCATGGCCGCGAATGGGCAGTTTTACTGGCCGCCAGCGGGCACTTTCGTGGCCATTTATGGGCAGTTTTTCATGGCCGCTGACACTCGGCCGGGACCTTCGCCATTTGGTCGCCAGATCCATTACCCGCCGGTTGGCCGAGCTGGATTGACAGCGCGCTGGAAGCCTACTCTGACCGCGTTCGCCATCACATTCAGCGACCGGTTTACGACCGCTGAAAGCTACCAATTGAAACCGCCGGCACACCGTTAGTAGGACGTCCCCAACCGGATCTACCTGATGGAGGACGTGCATCGGGCCTGCGACATGCCCGCCATGCTCAGCGAACTGCAGCGCGGAGGACTCCTCAACGAAACGTGAACTCCAATCCTTGCCGCCTCGCTCAAGGAATTGCTGCCCACTGGCACATCCGCTCCGCAAACCCGTCAGCGGAAGCCGTCGAACTCGTCCAACGCAGCACCGGGCGGCGTCCGTTCATCCTCTGCTTTCTCCCAGTCCGAACATTGGCACACCTGAACGTCGATGCCGAAATGGCTGCGTCCGCGACATCGACCACGCCTACCCCAATGTTGGCGGCTTGGTCATCCTCCGCACAAGCGCGTCCGGGCATGCGACGTTGTCGTGGTCCGCTACGAAGGCGCCGTGGCGGCCCCGGAATACAGGAAATGCTCTACCCCGCTTCGTTCCTCGAAGGCCGCGGTCTTGGCGCCAAAGGCACCCTGATCATCGACGGGCGCTTCTCAGGCCGAACCTCCGGACTCTCCATCGGCCACGTTTCCCCCGAAGCAGCTGCCGGTGGAACCATCGCCCTGGTCGAAAACGGCGACACCATCACCGTCGATATCGGCAAGCGCCGGATCCACCTCAACGTCGAAGATAATTCCCTTCCCACCCGCGCCGCTGCATCTCAGGAGTCAGGAGATTCGGGCTCCGGCAGCAAGGACGATGCGCCCTGGGACGCCCCCGCTGCCGAGCTTGTCGAGGGCGGTATCGATTTCGGAGGCGTTCAGCTGGCCCTCGATGATCGGGATCCGTGGAAGTGCTCCGGTCTTCGCGAGGGCGACGAGTTCGCTGAGCTCGTTCAGAGAGCCGACGAAGCTTCCCTGAATGGTGACGGACTTGAGGGTGAGGAGCACTGTGGGCACCGTAAGCTCGCCGCCGAAGAGTCCGACCTGTATCATGCGGCCACCCTTTTGGAGGACGTCAAAGGCGGTCGACGCGGTTTTGCCCGTGTTCACGAAGTCGATGACGGCCCCGGCGGCCCCCCCCAACTTGCCGGTAATGACCGAAGAGAGGTTGTCCTGGTCTGCGTGGACCAGCGTATTTGCACCGAGCTGGCGGGCGAGTTCGAGGTTGCGTTCTTGGAGGTCCACTGCACAGATCGCACGGTGCCCGAGAGCCGCGAGGGCAGCAATGGCCGTCAGGCCGACACCACCGGCTCCAATCACGACGACGGGCACGGTGGGCGTGCTGGGAAGCGCCTTACGCGCGGCGCTGTAGGCGGTCAGACCTGAGCAGGAAAGTGTCGCTGCCCAGCTCTGGTCGAGACCCTCGATGTCGAGCAGGTATCGGGGATGCGGAACGGAGATGTACTCCGCGTAGCCGCCGTGACGCGCGATGCCGAGGTTGCGGGGGCTCGGGCATAGGTTCTCATGCCCGTCACGGCAGGTGGCGCAGGAACCGCAGCCGATCCAAGGGAACACGAGTCGGGTTACACCGGTCTCGAGCCCGGATACGTCCGGGCCGACTTCGTCGACGACGCCGACCACTTCGTGACCCATTACCAAGGGGTAAGATACGCCGCGGTCTGTGAGGCTGAGCTTGCCGCGGCTTCCGAGATCGTAGTGGCCCTCGCGCAGATGGGCGTCGGTGTGGCAAATCCCCGATCGCACCACACGGAGCCGAACTTCCGTTCCGATCGGTTCGGGTGTGGGCAGCTCGATGTCCATGATGGTGTGGTCTGTTGTGCTGGGTACGGCATAAGCGTGCATGATTTCCTCGAGTCAGGGTTCAACGATCGCGAAGTCGGCAGTGAAGGTGTCCAGTAGATCGACGAGTGCAGAGAACACGGCAGGGTCTCCGCTCATCTCCGCGGCGAGATCAGTCGTCGCGTCTTCCACCGGTATTAGGCCGAGCAAGGTCTCTTCGAATAGTTTCCTGGGCATCACCAGCCGTAGCTGGGCATCGGGATCCGGCTCGGGCCAGCAGTGGATGGTCGCGTTGCAGATGCCCACGCTCCAGCACTCGTCGCGCTCGGGGAAGGTCAGTTCGAGGCGGAGGTCTTTCCCCTCGGCGCGTGGACCGTTGACTCGAACTCCGAGCCAGTTCAGAAGTTCTCGGGTTGGCAATGCGTGAAGGATCGGGGCTTGTTTTCGCGCTGTCTGAGTTGTTCCGGGGGGAGTGGGGTCCCGCAGCTCGGCTGCTCCGGTCAGGTAGACGTTCCGCCAGCTCGCGGATTCGGCCTGGTATCCCAGCTGATCGTAGGTTTCGGCGAGCAGATGCCTGGCCTCAAAGTGTTTGGGCTCGGCGAACAAAGCACGGTTGAGGATTTCGGCGACCCAACGGTATTCGCCCGCGGCGAAGTCGTCTCGGGCGCGGGCCACGATGGCGTCGATACCACCCATGTAACGCATGGCCCGTTGTGCAGACTCCTCGGGGGGCAGCGGATTGAGTCCTGCTGGGTTACCTTCAAACCAGCCAAGATAGCGCTGATATACGGCTTTGGCGTTGTGGCTGACCGTGCCGTAGTAGCCCCGGCAGGAGAAGTCGTTGGCCAGGCTGGAGGGCAGCTGCAGCTCTTGGGCAATCTCGGATGAGGTATACCCATGATTGGCCAGGCGCATCGTCTGGTCGTGCAGATAGCGATAGAGATCTCGTTGGTTGGCCAGGAATGCGCGGACGGCAGGGCCCCCATATGTCGGCCAGTTGTGGCTGCCGAAACACACTTCCGCGTCGTCTCCGAATAGGTGCAGGGCTTCCTGAATGTAGTCGCTCCAGGCCAGCGCGTCGCGGACCTGCGCTCCGCGCAGGGTGTAAAGGTTGTGCATGGTGGAGTTGCAGTTCTCCGCGACGCAGAGAGCCTTCAAGTCAGGAAACCAGAACATCATTTCAGCCGGAGCCTCAGCGTCTGGCGTCATCTGAAAGATGATACGCACGCCATCGAGCACGATTTCCTGACCCGTGTGCGTGACGTCGACAGTAGGAGCGATAAGTGCTGAGCTTCCCAGACCGGTGCTGATGCCGATTCCGTTGTTGACGTGTCCGCGGGGCCCCTTCTCCAAGCCGGTCCCGAAGTGGAAGCTTCTGCGTCGAGACATTGCGGGGCCGGCAATAACCGTCTCGGAGACAATTTCTTCGATGAAGCCGGCAGGCGCGATCACCGGGACATCGCGTGCGGCGGCATCCTCCTGGGACAAGACGCCGGCGGCACCTCCATAGTGATCGATATGGCTGTGGGTGTAGATCACTCCGGTGACCGGACGTTGGCCGAGGACATCGGTTACCAACGCGAATGCTGCGCGCGCGCTCTCGATGGTGGTGAGCGGGTCGATGATGATCCAACCGCTCTCACCTCGGACTATAGTCATTGTGGCCAGGTCAAACCCGCGGACTTGATACAGTCCATCACGCAGTTCGTAAAGGCCGGGCGAGTTATCCAGCTGCGCATGGCGCCAAAGACTCGGGTTGACTGACGGGGGTGCCTCGCCGTTGAGGAAATCGTAGTGCGCGCTGTCCCAGAGCGTACCGTCTCGATCGTCAGTGATGAGCACCCGCTCAGGGCGCGCCAGTAAGCCTCGATCGACATTCTCACGATCGGTGGTGTCGTCGAGCGGAAGGACCGCCGCAACCTCGGCGTTCAGGGCTGCGGTGATTTTTGAGGGCGAGGAAGGCTTGGCCGGAAGCGGCGTAGAAGTTGTCTCCGTGAGGGGGAGACCCTCAATAGGAGTGGTCGGACTGGGCATGGGAGACTTCCTCCGGGATCGGTTGGCTCACTTCCGGGGAGCGGTTGTGAGAGTCTTTTATCTGGGCTGAGACGGTTCAAATTTGACCGGCTCCACTCGGTCGATGTCACTGCGCAAGTCACTCATGACAGGAATGCGCGACGGTGAGCTGGGAACTTGCCCAAACTCATCCTGTCGTTGTGGCCAGTCAGTTTATGCCGACTTAGCGGATGGCGGCCTGCGTTATAAGGGGGATGCCTTCGAATGCCGGGGCCCGTGTGTGGAGGGCAGAGCAGCGCACGACCAGATAATGAGTTACAGCACCTCAGCACATGCTCTGTCCTCGCTGCTGACACCACTTGACTCCTTCGCATCTGACCGAAGCTACGCACGTTGTGTGTAGCCTGCTCACCAGTCAACGCCGTGGCGTCCTAGTTCGTCAAAGACATTTATGGAGTCAGACCGACTGCAAAATCCTATGAATTGGGGGGACCGAGTCCCGACTGGCGAGCCGCCAGGGTTCCCTCACGAAGGTCGTTAAGATGCCGTTCGCGAACCGCTGCGTGGGATAGCGCCGCGGCCTCGATTCGTCCGCGGCCCTCGCTCATGTGCCGTTCTATGTCCCGCTCCCATGAGCTCACATTCGAGTAAGCGTTGTTGAGAAAGGCATCCGCGGTCTCCGTAAGGGTGCCCGGCCGGTGGAATACCCCAATATCACGTCGGAGAGGAGGGTCGACTTGCCGTATCACAGCGCCTTGTTCATGCGCTTCTAGAGCTATCCGAAGCGGCACGATCGCGATGCCCGCTCCGTTGAGCACCAATGGCAGTACCGCCCCGCGTTGTGAAGTCTCGACCGAAATCCATGGTTCGGCTCCACAGGACGCGATTTCGGATGCAATCCAGTCTCGGGTAGTGGTGTTCTGCTCTCCGGTGACGAAGGGAATACCGTCCAGGGCTGCCAGCGGCACGACATCGTCAAAATCGTCATCAGTGGTCGGGGGCGCGATGAGCACGAAGTGCTGAGCAACAAGGTGTTCGCTGACCAGGCCCACGTGGGGACTGGGGAGCACTCCGAACCCGATTTCGCACTGTCCGGACCGGACCAGCTCGGCGACTTCAGCAACTTTTCCCCGGTCCTCGACCCGCACGGACAGGCGTGGATTCTTCACCCGGAAATGAGCAACCCACCTCGACACCGGATCAGTGGATAAGTCAGCCAAGGATGCGATGTCGACACGGCCGCCGCGCACGTCACGAACCTCTTTAACGGCGTCATAGGCGGCGTTGAGCGTGCGTAACATCTGTCGAGCCGGCCCGATCAGCGCTTCACCCGCAGGCGCGAGTACCAAACCTCGACCCACTCTTTGGAACAGCTCGGTCTGAAGGTCTCTCTCCAATCGGCGAATCGCTTGACTCAAGGAAGGCTGCGCTACGTGCAGGGCCAAGGCGGCACGATTGACACCCCCATGTTCAACCACGGCGAGAAAATAGCGGAGCTGGAGAAGATCCATCAAGTCGACCTTAGGTTCGCGAGAACGAGGCGCTCTCTCGACAGTTACTCTTTCAACCAAGTCTTATCGATATACAAACTCCTGCGCCAAGTCTTTGACGCATCGAGCCCGCACTTATTACCAGTCGGACTGGACGCTTTAGGTACTCGCTTCCCCCGCAAACGTTGAAATCAGCGTTGCGAGAATTCAGGGTTAGCCAACTTCGCACGTTGCGCCTTTGATGATCGGGCGGACGCAATTGAGTAGAAGGTCGCCACTGCGGCGACCACGATGATGATGACCAGCGACACTGGGCGAGTCACGAACACGCTCAAGTCGCCGTGCGAAATGAGCATCGTGGTGCGGAACTCGCCTTCCAGGATCGGGGCCAGCACAAAGGCCAAAATGAACGGTGCGACGGGCACCGACAGCTTCTTGAAGATGTAACCCATCAGCCCGGCTAGAGCCATTACCAGCAAGTCGACCCAGTTGTTCCGGACGCTGTACACGCCGGCGATGGACACGGCGAGGATGACCGACAGTAAGATGTACGGCGGAATCTCCAGGATCTTGGTGAACACTCCGATGAGCGGCAGGTTGAGCACCAGCAGCATGATGCTGCCGATGTACATCGAGGCGATGACGCCCCAGAAGATGTCTGGTTCGTTTACAATTAGGCGCGGTCCCGGTGACACCCCCTGCATCATGAGCGCACCGGCGATGACAGCCAGCACCGAGTTCGGCGGAATACCCAGCGTCAGCAGTGGGATGAACGACGCATTCGCCGACGCGTTGTCGGCGGTTTCAGTTGCAGCGATCCCATCGACGGCTCCCTTACCGAACTTTTCCGGATGTTTGGAGAACCGCTTCTCGACGCCATAGGCCAGAACTGAGGACAGCGTTCCGCCACCACCCGGCAGGATGCCGATGATAAAGCCAATGATCGAGGCTCGAACAATCGCCATTCGGGTCTGTAGCCATTCTGCCTTCGAGGGCCGGAGTGATCCGATGTTGCCCACCTTCGATGGTGCGAATCGGCGTTCGGCTTCTAGCATCAGTTCGGAGAGTCCGAAAAGCCCGACGGCCAGCGGGACGATGCTGATCCCGTCCATAAGTGAGAACGACCCGAATGTGAATCGAGGTGCACCTGTGACAGAGTCAGTACCGACAGCTGCCAGCAACACACCGATTCCGGCTGCGGAGAATGCGGCAATGCGGCGCTGTTCCGCCAGCAGAGCAATCATCATGAGTCCCGCGAATGCGAGCAGGAACATCTCGGGCGGGCCAATGTTTAGCGCCCACTTGCTGATCATAGGTGCCAGGAGAGTGAGACCCAGGATGGCGATCGTTCCGCCAATGAAAGATCCGACCGCGGTAATCGTCAGAGCGATGCCCGCCTTGCCCTGCTGGCGCAAGGGGAAGCCGTCGAAGGTCGTGACCACGCTGGACGAATCGCCCGGTAGGTTCATCAGGATCGCGGGGATGCGACCACCGAACATGCTGCCATAGTAGATCCCGGCCAACAGGATGATCGCCGAGGCTGGCTCGAGCGAGAACGTAAAGGGCAGCAGGATGGAGATTGCCGCTGTTGGTCCTAGCCCAGGCAACAGCCCGACGACGGTTCCCACCAGGACGCCGATGAAGACGTAAAAGACGTTCTGAAGGGAGAGTGCGACTTCAAAGCCGCTGAGTAAGGATTCCACGAGTGCTCCATCGCAGTCTGGTACGGGGGATGAGTAAAGGCTTGGTGCGGTGAGAACCGGGAAGTCAGGAGAGTAAGAACGGGGGCCATCCTGGCAGCGGGATACCTAGGAACGACGAGAACACCAAATACACCAGCCCAGTTGACACCAACGCAGTGATGAGGGCCCGCCACCAGCGGGCCTGTGCGACAAAAATAGCGGCGCAGATAATCAACGCAACCGTCAGCAGCAGGTAGCCCACGTAGGGGAGTAGCAGCGCATAGACCAAGACCATGCCACCCAGCAGAAGTGCTTCTGCTCTGGGCTTCTGCCCGGCCCCCGATCGCTCTGCATCAGCCGGCGCCTCGGCCCCAGCATGAGGTATATCCGGCAGAATCGCCTGCACAACTGCGAGCACGATTGTGACAATTGCGATCACGAACGGCCACAGCCCTGCGCCTGGATTCTGCAACGTTCCAAGGCCCAGCAGGATGGACTTGAACAAGAACACAACGCACAGCGCAACGGCCACCACGGGGAACACGTAACGGCCCAATCTTCGGACCGAGTGTGCGCCGGGGACTGCTGCCGACTCTACGGAAGGAATATCCACAGAACCTGGCTCCCGAGAATTCGAAGTCATGGTTTAGCTCGCGGCCTCATCGCCAACCAGACCCTCGTATGCCTCCATCTGGTTCTGGAAGAACTCCGTCATTCCATCACTGTCGAGGTAGGGATCGATGACCTTTTCTTCTCCCATGGTTTCGCCGAACGCGGGATCGGCAACGACGTCGCTTAAGATATCGGAGAATGCGTCGACGGTGGCATCGGGGGTATCAGCCGGCACGAGAATCCCGCACGCACTCTTGCCATTGACCATGTCGGGGTAACCAGACTCAACGAGTGTTGGGACGTCCGAGAGCTCCTCGGCCGTACTCCGCTCGGCAGATGCGACAGCGAGCATCCGCAGAGTGCCGTCTTCCATGTATTGCGGAATGTCGTCACCGACGGAAATGAACGCGACGTCGATGTCACCTGCGAGGAGGGCAGTAGTGGCCGCCGAGTTACCTTCGAGCGGCACCTCGGTGAAGGTGGGGCCATAGAGCTTGGATAGGCGCTTCAGCTCCAGGGAGTTGTGTGAGTTCGCGCCACTCGTGCCGACCGTCAGCGTATCAGGTGAGTCCTTTGCCGCGTTGAGCAGGTCCTCAATGGTTTGATACTCGGAGTCGGCGTTGACGATGAACGCGATGGGGCCGGCGGTCACCGAACCTATCATGCGGTAGTCGTCTGTTGTGTACGGGGGGTTCTCCTGTGTCACCGGCACAACCACCGTACTACTGGTGCAGGCAATTGCGGACGTGAGTCCGTCCGGGTTCGAGTTGATCACGTAGTTCATTCCGATGGTGCCAGTCGCGCCGGGTTTGTTCTCCGTGACGACTGTCTGCCCCGTGCGTTCTTTGATGAGCGGCGCCATCGCGCGCACTGCCAGGTCAGTCGGGCCCCCGGCGGAGAACGGGACAATCATCGTCATCGTGCCGCTCGGGAAATCGCCGGAGCCCTCTCCGGAATCGGTCGAGGCGGCGGAACTGCTGCATCCGGCCGCTAAGATAGCGGCCGACCCAATGGCAAGGGTGGTGAGAATTCGTGACGTCATGTAGCGATCCTTCTTCATAGCGATATGGGATCCTGCCTAAGCCAGTCGGAATTTGGACATCAGTAATTCCCTTTGTGCTTGAGACTGGGTAGTCCTCAGACTGCAGCAGACTCTATGAACAGTCCAATACCTATTTCCGACCGTACTAATACATATTCGAAATCAATCAGGGGAAGCAGTCCTACGAGGGGTCCGACCAACTGGTGATTATGGAGGCCTTACACGCACTTGTTAGTGCCGTCATGGCGGGCAACGAGCTCCGTGGTTCCCACCGGGAAAAGGTCTGAAGCTCACCGGTGAAGGGTTGGCTGGCCTCGATGGTGGCGCTGCATGTTGAAGGTGGCGTTGAAGGCGACTAGGGGAGTCCTCGCCTAGGAAGCGGATGGCTTCGCGCGATTCGGCTCAAGTGTTCGCGTTGCTGGCGAGATCGGGAGTAATGCCGTGGACAGCGATCCCTAGGCCATCCAGCAGGCAGATGAAGCCGCGGCGGCCCTTGGCCGTTTCGACGTCGATCGTCGTTCCTTCGAAACCGGCCAGTTCTCCGATCGGCAGCGCCACGCCGATGATTACCAGCATTGAAGGCAGCGGTTTCGGTCGTGCCGCTGCCTGCCTAGGGTGTAAGCAACAGCGTCCCGCCTGGCCGCCGCGGCAGCCCTGCCGCTGCTGCGCGAAACAGTTCGGGTGCGGGCGGAGACCCCTTCGCTGCGGACCTGCAGAGAAATATCAGTTCCTTAACGGACGGGAGTTTCCGCAGCTACTTCTACTTCCGTAAGTGAAGAGCCGATATTGTCGGTTACGTCAGCTCGGCCTTCGCCAAGGGCGCTGTCTGGACGTACTTGGCCAGCAGCACAAACCGATTCTAAACTCCTGGGACCCCGGGACCAGGCGCTCCGATTTCGCCGGCCGTCGTAACCGCTCGACCGGTCGTGGCGGCGTCGAAGACTTCGGGATCGAAGGGCTTGTCGGTGCCCGTCATGTACACCGCCCATTTCTTGGCCTCGGCATGGTCGGGATCCGCGGGATCGGCCAGGGCGTCGAGCAGTTCCTCGTAGCCCGGCATGCCGCCGCAATCCTCCGGGGGACCATGGCGTGCGCCGTCGACCAGCGATGCAGCTGGTCCGCCATTCGATGCTGGCCAGGCCTTCAGCAGTTCGAGGCGGTGTAGCCAGCTGTCGCCAAAGTCGTACTCGTAGAACGCCGTTCCCGAGCCACGGCCCAGCAGCTGTCCCAGCGCCATGTCCTCTTCGGGCATGTCAATGGGATCCTCCACGAGGTCCCGGGGCAGCCACTGGAGGGGCCAGTCGATTTCGCCGTCCACCGGCCGCAGGCGTTCGAAAGGGTGCAGGTCGGTGAACCGGTGCAGATGTGTATCCTGCCAGCCGAAGGCCGCCTGCAGGACACGATGCACACCGTCCAGTGTCATGGATGCCTGCAGGTCCAGAACCCGCCATATCGGTGGCCTGCTGTCCTCCAATACAACATGCACCCGCATGAGCCCTGAGTCCGGTGGCGGAGCTATCCCTTCCATGCGGTCCATGGTTTCAGAAGTGTGCGGCCGGAAGCCGGGATATCGTTTGTGGCCTGGGGGACCGGTGTGCACCTGGCTGGCCGTTGGCGAAGACGGTTCATCGGGCGGCGGGACTGCCGCCGTATCGTTCGCGATGGAGTAAATAGTTACCGACCTGCCGGTGATGTGGTCGATATTTTCCATCGTGATGTTGACGGCGGTCGAGCGGTTTTTGAGGTGTTGCACCAGCTCAAGTTGCGGCCACATGAGTTCTTCCATGAAGGAGCGGAAGTTCCTGCCGCTGGCGCGGGTGTAGGCGCTGATTGTTTTGTGGTCCCTGGTGCGCATGCCGAAGGACAGCTCGACGTCGACATCACCAAGGGGGTCCATGTGAGGATCCAGGTAGCTGCCGAAAATCCGGAGCCGTTCCACGTAGAGCGGCTTGTTAGGGTCGCTGTTGTACTCGCCGGCACGTTGCACCATCCCGGCGACCAGCCGGTCGGCGGTTCGTCTTCTGATCGGCTTTCCAAAGCTGGCCATGGCGAGGGCGTTACCGAGGGTTGTCGCCTTCCACCACGCGTAGCCGTCATCTCCGAGGTCGACCTTGGCCAGGTAGCCGGCCTCTTCCATGCGCGCGAAGGCGGCATCCGTGTCTTCGACGCCGTTCCTGCGGAGCAGGCTGTCGGCGGTTTCCTGCGCGAATGTTCCGCCGCGGAACAGGCGGACGAGGCTCCGGGCCGCCGGTGCCGGCAAACCGGCTATCGTATCGGTTTTGGCTACCCTCATGGGAGAGCGTCCGTTGGGTCGTGCTCGAGCGCGGCGGTGATGGCGGCGGGGGAAGGCAGAGTAGCCTGCTCATCTGCCGGAAGGGCATCGTAGGTGTAGGACGTCACGGCCAGGGGCTGGGCGGAGCCGTCGAGGGCGTAGCGGACGGTGCGCTCGTTCCTGGACCCGCACACAAGGATTCCGACCGTCGGGGCCTGCCGGGGGAGCCGGAGCATGTCGTTGACGGCTGCGACGTAGAAGTTCAGCTGTCCCAGATGTTCGGGTTTGAATTTGCCGGCTTTCAGTTCCACGACAACGATCGATCGGAAGGGACGTGGTAGAGCAGGAGGTCGATGAAGAAATCGTCTCCGTCGACGTCGAGGTGGTACTGGCGTCCGACGAAAGCGAAGCCGGGCCCGAACTCTGCCAGCGTCTGGGCCATGCGCAGCGTCATGGCTTCTTCCATGGCGTGTTCCTGGGCTTCCTCGGTCAGCCCCAGGAAGTCGAGGACCAGAGGGTCCTTGGCAACTTCCCGTGCCAGGTCGGTGCCTTCGCCGGGCAGTCTGGCCTCGAGGTTGTTGGGGGCGGCGCCGCTGCGGGTGTGGAGCCTGGTGAGGATCTGGTGTTCCAGTGCGGCCACGGACCAGCCGTGCCGGACGGCCCGTGCGGCGTACCAGTGGCGCAGCTCGTGGTCGTCCAGCTTGTTCAGGAGCGCGACGTTGTGGCTCCAGCTCAATTGTCCAGACGGTGTCTGGACAATTGGTTCCGGGCCGTTCCATGCCGCGGCGAAGGTGCGCATGTTGTACAGGTTGGTCCGGGAGAATCCCTTCATATGCGGGAACTCGGCCCGCAGGTCGCGGGCGAGCCGGTCCAGGACCTTGCTTCCCCAGGGCTCGTTCCGCTGCCGGTCCAGGGTCGTCCGGCCGATGTTCCAGTACAGCTCGATCATCGCTGTGTTGACTACGCGCTGCGCCTGGTGCTGGGCATCCCGTACGAGGCTTTTCAGCACCGCCAGTGCCGCGGCGTAGTCTCCGGGCAGGTCCGGTTCGAGCTGGGTCATGGTTCCACCCTAATGGGATGCCCCCTGCGCTTCATTCCAATTGTCCAGACAGTGTCTGGACAATTGGAACGGGGAACGGCCGGGTCCGGTGATGGGGGTCGGCAGCATCCGGCCAGAAGCACCAAGGATGCCAGTAGAACCCGGCGAGTCGCATTGCGTGCGGATTCGAAGCACCGATGGACGCTTTCCCGTGACATCGTGGTCCAGTGTTATCTGGTTGCCTGCCGCTGTGCGGTTCATGCGGGATCAGGCGAGGTTCCGGAGGGTTATTTTTGCGCAATTCGCTTCGGTGTGGACGGTTCCGTTCGCCAAAATGCTTCCTGCCCTGTCGGCTCTGACCAGGACTATGCGTATGAATTGCGAAGATTTTGCGTCTTACGCGAAATGCGCTTACAGGCCGATCAGAGAGTCCTTGCGGGACAGCCAGTGGCGCGCACCATTCAAGGTGCGCGCCACCGTCTCTTGAGCAATTCACGGTTTAGGCGAGGTGGCCAGCCTAGCTTCGGGCCTGATCCATCTGCGGCGACAGGCCTGTCGCGTCCAGTTGACGCCAAAATTCCAACATGCGCTGTTTTCGATAAGCTTCCACGTCGACCGTATCGTAGTCATAGAATCCGGCGCCGTCCCGGAGCCCGGTCCGCTGCTGCTCCATATTAGTTCGTACCAGCTCCGGGGCTGCGAAGCGGTCACCGAAGTGTCGGCTCATTGTCGCGGATGCGTGGTAAAGGATATCTCCGCCGCCCCAGTCGATGAATTCTAAAGGCCCCAGGACGGCGAAACGGAAGCCGAAACCAACCCGAACTGCTTGGTCAATATCTTCAGCGGAGGCAACGCCCTCCGCCACCATCCTGGCAGCCTCGTTCATCACCAGCGTCTGCAACCTCGGGACGATGTATCCTGCCGAGTCGGAGCAGACAACCGGAACCTTGCCGACTGCCCTCAAAATGGTGACAACCGCCTCCACTGTCGCTTCCGTCGTGGATACGCAGGTTCCTATTTCCACCAAGGGAACCATGTCCGCCGGATTAAGCCAGTGCGCATTCACCACTCGCGCCGGATTGGTAACCATCTCAGCGATGACGGTGACGGGAAAGCTGGACGACGTGGAAGCTATCAAGCAATCGTCCGGAACCACCGATGACAACCAGCCCAAGGCTTCCGCCTTGATCTCCTGTACTTCGGGCACTCCCTCGAAGACCAACCGCGCTTCCCGAAGCGTGTCAATAGCATCATGCCTGTCCAGGATCCGGATACGTCCGAGAACGGTGGCTGCCTGATCTGCAGTCAATCGGCCGAGCTGGACCTTGCCGTCCAGATCGGCCATTAGATTGACGCGCACACGATCAAGGTACGCCGCAGCATTCTCGGGAGAGCGGTCCCGGGCATCGACTATGACCGCGTCAACACCCGCGAAGGCGAAAGCGCGGGCAATTCCTTCGCCCATCCGCCCGGCGCCCACGACATGTACCGTCTCCGGAATCCGGATCGACGCCATGGCAGGTCCAGACTTGGTCAGGTCAGACTGGTTCATTTGGGGCCAGCCTGCAGGATGTCCTGCATTTCCTCGAGGCTCAGCTCAGCCAACCCCAATGATTCCAAGGTGCGGCCCTCACCATAGAGGTCACGTTTGCTGACTGCGGTGGCGATGTTCAGGAGGCCCTGGGCCACGGGCGTTGGTACACTGGCCCAGCGGCCGACGGAGACCAGGAAGGACAGTCCCAGCCGAGTGTCTTCGAGCATGTAGCGGTGGCTTTGCAGGTCGATTTTTTCGCGCCAGTCGCCGCTGTCAGTCAGCTTCCCGTGAGCTCCGCGCCCGTACATCCACTCCTCGCCCTCGGCAGCGTAGTGGTCGCTGAGCGGAAAGTGCGGGGCGCGGTAGCCCAGCGCCTCGCGGACCGCGATGCGCTCCTGGTCCAACGCGGTGGTGACCCGGCGGATGGACGGCTGGGTTCCCTCGTTGTGAATGTCCCAGGCCTCAAAGTGCTCCAGCGGACCGGCGTTCATGAGGATGAGCGGCGGATGGATGACCGGCCCAGCGTTCATGAGTGCCCCGGAGAGTGCATCATCGAGCGGTTCTATCGACGGATACGCCTCCTTGAGGACACCGAAGGCATGTTCGCTCAAGGTCGCGGGCAGCACCCCGGTGGGGAGGCGGGTGGCGTAGCAGGAGATGGTTACCTCCGCCGTGCCGTGCTTGCGCGCCAGATACGGCAAGGTGCCGGTCTCCGCGAATGCCACGTTGGCCGTGTTTCCGGAGGCCTTCAACGCCTGGGCGAAAACATAGCTCCCGAACGTTCCAGGTGGGAGGAACACGACCTGGCCGTCCTGCAGATGCGGGGCCAGCGCTGTTGCAAGCTCGGCGTGCGAAGTCGACGGCAGCGGGACTACCAGCAGGTCGACACCGTCGACTGCATTAGCAAGCACTTGTTCGACATGCAGGCCGGGCTGTCCAGGTTCCGCCAAGGGGATGCTCCTGCTCCCTCGGTAGTCTGTGACCTTCAGGCCGCCGGCAGCGCGGATCTCGTCCAGGGCTGCATCGTCGCGGCGCCACAGCGTGACGTGGTGGCCGGCTTCGCTCAACTCAACAGCTGCCGCGTAGCAGCCGTGGCCGCCTCCAAGTACTGAAATCTTCATACGTTACTCCCTAATTTTCGATGCTAAATGGGCTAGTTGGCGTTAGTGGTGGCGAGGGCTTGTTCACGGGCGAGGCTGGCGCGGAAGTATTTGCAGCCCCGGCCCAGCAGCAGAACAGTCACGACGGAACCGATTCCCAGCACGATCGACATCGAGTGACCGACCATTGCCGGGTCTTTGAAGACCGAGTCGGTCACGACAGCGATCAGCCAGGTGCCCAGGGCCACGCCGGCGAGGTTGGAGACCAGCAGGAAGACTGCCGAAATCTGGGCACGCATCTGGTTGGGGCTCAGGATCTGCATGGCAGCGGTCGAGGAAGGCATCGGGAAGGATGCGAAGAACATGGCGACGGCGAGCAGCGCGATGGTTCCGGTTTTGCTGTCGATGAAGCTGAAGGCGAAGACCGGGATGATCATCGCGGCCGCGCCGATCACGCCTTGGCGCATAGGGGCATCCGAGTAGCCCTTTTTGGACAGGTAGTCCAGGAACCAACCCCCGAAGAGGACACCGGCACCGTTGGCCACGAGGATGATGATGCCCAGAGTGTAACCCGTCTCCGTGGGGCTCATGCCGAACTTGCGCTGGAAGAAGGCCGGGGACCAGCTCATCAGGCACAGCAGGGTCATGGCGTAGAAGGAAAACCCGAACATGTGGGTAAGGAACGTCTTCGGGTGGCTTGCCATGAACGCGAAGGCCTTGCGCATGGAAACCTTCTGTGCGGTACCGTCCGCGCCCAGCTTGAGGCCCTTGCGGCCCGGATCGCGGACGGTGAGCAGCATCAGGATGCTGATAAAGAGGCCGGGCAAGCCCACCAGAATGAAAGTCAACTGCCATCCGGAGAGTTCGCCCAGGACGGGCAGTTCCAGATTATCCATCTGGCTGACCGCGCCGATGACATAACCGCCCACCAAGAAGGCCAGGGCGGCGCCAATGAAGCTGCCCAGTGAGTACAAGCCCACGGCCCGGCCGAGCTTACTCTTGGGGAACATGTCCGCGAACATCGAATATGCCGCGGGGGAGAGCGCCGCTTCACCGGCGCCGACGCCTACACGGGCCAGGAAGATGTGGAAGAAATTTTTTGCCAATCCGGTGGCGGTGGTGGCGATGCACCAGACCGCGATGCCGATGGAGATGATCACGGGGCGGGACCGGCGGTCGGCGAGGGCAGCAATCGGCAGGCCCATGATTGCGTAGAACAGGGAGAACGCGAGCCCGGTCAACAACGAGAACTGCGTATCGGTGATCCCCAGATCGGCCTTGATGGGCTCGATCATGAGGTTGAGGACCTGGCGGTCGATGAACGAGAAAATGTACGCGATCATGCAGACAATGACGACGTACCAGGCGTAGCGGTAGGATTTTTTCTCGCTGGCTGACGGTGTGGGGACGTCAGGCGTGACGGACATTTTTGTGGACACGGCGAATCGCTTCCATAAGTGAACGGGTTTTGTTTGAACCGGCATTTCGATTCGTGGTGTATGACACACTATTGCGGATCATGGCAGCCTAGCCATTGGCAGAAGGCGGCGACATCTCGGGGATCGCACCTATCTTTCGTAAAGATTCCTTTAGCTCCCTGGCGCGTTCCCGGAATGAACAACGGGTGCCCGGCCACATTGGGAAAATCGCACGCCCATACGGAGGCCCGGACCCTGTCTTCGAGGGCCGTTCCGAGGTAAAGGAATTTCGGATACCGGTGTTGCCTCCTTGTTCATAGCATGCAGCAAAAGCCGATTTTCAGGAGGACACTATGGCGTATCCGAGCAATCACCATCGGATGTTTCTGACCTGCTACACCGACACCTTCAACTACGGCTGGCACCATGTGGATCTGTTTGTCCACGATGAGCAGGACCGTGAGGTCAACTGGGTGCATTGGGGCGTCACCGCGGATGGTCCCGATGCCGCCGATGCATCCATTCCGGGAGTGGAACCTAAGCTTGAGAGGACCTCCGAGTGGAGGCACGGGATCAGTGAAGGCGGTCTTGAATACTGGACCGCTGACGCTGCCTGGGTGGACTGACCCACCAGACTACCGACACGCTGCCGGCAGAGGCGTGCGGCGCATGGAAGGGGACCCTCCCGGGTGCAACAACACCGGGAGGGTCCCCTACTTACGTATACGAATCAGGCGAACTTAGCCTCAAGCCATTCGGCCACGTCGAACAGCCGCTGTTCGTTGCCAGGGAGGCCTATCAGCTGCAGGCCCAACGGCAGGCCTGCTCCGTCACGTAACCCCGGCACAGTGACAACCGGCAAGCCCAGCGCCTGCCACGGCCGGCTCAGCACGGGGTCGCCGGTGGCCAGCAGCCCTGCCGGCGCCGCGCCAGGTGCTGCCGGGCCGAGAATAACGTCGAACGGCTGGAGTCGTTCTGTCAGATCCCGGCGGGCTGCAGCAATCCCCGCTGCGCTCTGACGGTAGTCGGCGTCGCCGATGGACCGGCCGCGGGCGAGCAGCTCGACCAGCGGAGGACTGAGCTGGTCGTCCTTGTCGGCGAGCTCGAGCCGCATCCGGGCGGCCTCGTAAGCCATGACGTTGGCCTGGAGAACCGGCAGATCTGCTACCGCCCCACCCCGCGCCAAGGATTCCACGCTCGCGCCGCCGGCACGGGCCATGCCCAAGGCCGCCTGCAACGCGGCCTGCATGTCGTCGGAGACCACTGCGGTTTCATGGCCGTGCCAGACCAATATCCGGGGCTCGCGGACGGGCCGTGCGGAGTTCTCGATGCCGGCGACAGCAGCCCAGGCGGCACGCACATCCGTAACACCCGCAGCGAGGAAGCCAAGGGAGTCCAGGCTGTGGCTTAGGCCGGTGATGCCGTCGGTTGGCAAGGAGCCGCGCGCTGCGACGAAGCCTGCCACACCGCAGTACGACGCGGGCCGGGTCAGGGAGCCTGCGGTCTGGGTGCCGAAGGCGAAGGGAACCATTCCGGCAGCGACGGCAGCGGCCGAACCGCTTGAGGAGCCGCCCGGAGTGCGAAGGGGATCGTGGGGGTTCCGGGTGGGGCCCGGCGCGAAGTAGCCATACTCGGTGGTCACGGTCTTCCCCAGGACAACGCCGCCGTTGGACCTGAGAGCCGCGACACAGGAGGCGTCGGCGCGCGCAGCCGCGGCATCTTGCCGGACCTTGGAGCCGCAGCCGGTGCGGGTGCCGGCGACGTCGATAATGTCCTTCACTCCAACGGGAATGCCCCACAGCCGACCGCGCTTATCGGCCGGCACGTTGGCCAGGCCGGCCGCGGCTTCCAGCGCGGCCTCGGCGTCGACGGACACCCAGGCCTGTACCTCGGGCTCAAGGCCGCGGATCCGTCCCAGTGACTCAGTGACCACGTCGACAGGAGTTGCGCTTCCTGTTTGCAGGCGTCGCACGGTCTCCACCAGGGACACAGGGGCGGCAATGCTTGTAGTTGTCATCTCGGTTCCCTTTCAGCGGATGGTGTGGATCGTCGTCGTACGCTGGAAAATCAGACGGCCACCGGGACCATGGCGTTGACGCTGAGGAAGCTGCGGTTGAAGTAGATCAGGCCGTCGCTGTCCGGGTTCACATTCACCCGGTCCACCTGCACGAACAGGACCGAGTGTGAACCCTGCTCGTAGACTGCCTCGACGGTGCCAATGACTTGCACGTGGGCGTCGGCGAGTACCGGAACGTCCTGCCCGTCCTCCCAGACGTCCCAGGCGAAGCGCTGTTCCATCGGCACGCGGGTGGCCCCGGAGAAGTGCCGGGCCATTTCCTCGCCCTCGCCGCTGAGGACATTGATGCAGACTTTACCGTTGTTGCGGAAAATGTCGTGGGCCGCACTGGACTTGTTAATGCAGACCAGGACGGTGGGCGGCGCGTCAGTCACGGAGCAGACCGCGCTGACGGTGATGCCGACGCGTCCGTGCGGGCCGTCGGTGGTGATGATGCTGACTGCTGCCGGCAGATGGGCCATGGCAGTGCGGAAGTCTCGTTGGATCGGGGTCAGCTCGGTCATGATGCTCTCCTGGTCGGTCGGAACGTCTTGCGGATCCGGGTCACAATCCGATGTGACGGTGACAACTATGAATCTACGAAGGCAGGAACTTCTGCAACATCCCAAGTTGCCCTAGTGCCCGGCGGACATCGCCCTATCCGGGTAGGTACTTCCCTTAGCCGTCGCGGTTTGACCGGGTGATCAGCCTCACTTACGGTCTATTGAAAAGGTTTTGGAGAACATATGGAGAAGAAGAATAAGCAGGCAGGCGACCCCGTTGTCTATATTGTCGACGACGACGAAGAACTGTGCACCTCGTTAGCGTGGCTGTTGGAGTCGGTCTGCATCCCGTCGCAGAGCTTCAACGACGTGGCCTCGTTCCTTGAAGCGTATGACCCTGGCCGCCCCTCCTGCCTGGTCCTCGACGTGCGGATGCCGCGCACCGGTGGGTTCCAATTACAGGAGACGCTGAACCAGATGGACGCTCCGATTCCGATCATCTTCGTTTCCGCCCACGGGGACGTACGGATGTCCGTGCGCGCGCTGCAGCAGGGCGCGGTCAACTTTCTGGAGAAGCCTTACGACCCGCAGCAGATGCTCGATGTCGTACAGGAGACGCTGGAACTGGCCGTCGTCCGGTTCGCGGAGGCTGCTGAACGCCGCACCGTACAGGCACGGCTGGCCACCCTTACGCCGCGCGAGCGGGAGATCCTGGCGCTGGTAATCGATGGGATGCCCAGCCAGAACATCGCACGAAAACTGGGCACCAGCGTCAAGACCATCGACGTCCACCGCGCCAGGATCAAGGCGAAGACCCAGGCGGAGAGCATCTCCACCCTGGTTCGCGACGTACTCACGCACAAGGTCGATTTCACAAGGTAGCAGCGGGGCTTGATTTTTCCGGGCCACAACTGTTGACTGGACGTCCGCTTCCAGCTCAGGAGATGGACTCGCCCACCATGATGCTCTGAGTCGTGCATTGCCGGAATGAATAGTTGGTGATGAGCATATTTGAGTACCGCTGGTGACAGCTGGCAGTGGGCACGGAACCTAGGTTCCGTGCCCACGTTCTTTTTCTCTCGGGTTAGTTTTTGACGCCGTAGCGGGCGAGGTAGCGTCCGGTTGATAACCGAAGGATCCGGTCGAACAGGAAGCCCAGTAACCCGAGCACGATGATCCCGACGAAGGTCCAGTCGATCCGCCCGTAATTCCGGGCCTGCCAGATCAAGGCGCCGAGGCCCGCCTGCGCCGCCACGATTTCCGCGGAGACGATGGTCAGGAAGCTGTTACCCATCGCCAGCCGGGCTCCGGTAATGATGCCGGGGATCGAAGAGGGCAGCACTATGGAGGTCATGATTTGCACTGGTCCCGCGCCGAGGTTGGCGGCGGCGTGGAGCTTGTTCTCGGGTATGGACAGGACCGCCGCAATGGTGCTCACGGTGACGATGAAGACCGAGGTGTAGAAGATCAGCACCACTTTGGAGGCTTCGCCGATGCCGAACCAGATGACGGCGAGCGTGACGAAGGCGATCGGTGGGATGAAGCGGAAGAACTCGATGTAGGGGTCCAGCAGTTGCCGGACCACGTTCAACCGGCCCATTAGTATGCCCACCGGCGCGCCCACCGCGACGCCGAGCAGCCAGCCGATGAGGATACGCTGCGCGGAGGCGCCCACGCTGGTCCAGAGGGTGCCGTCAGCGGCGAGCTCCACGGCGGCGGAAGCGACTTCGGTCGGCGACGCGATGGTGGTGGGACCGTACCACCAAGCCAGCGCGCTCCAGGCGCCTAGCCCGATGGCGGCGGAGCCGGCCCACCACAACAACTGGCTCGAGGCTTTGGATCGGCCAGCGGTCCTGGTGGCGGCCCGTTTGCCCGCAGCCGGCGGAACGGCGGTGGGGGTTCGTATGGTCATTCTTCGTCCTCCAGTCCTTGGGCACGCAGCGAGGCGGCGACTTCTTCACGTATATCGGCACGCAGGAGTTCGTAGATCTCCATGACCTCGGGCGAGCTGCGTAAACGCGGC
The DNA here is from genome assembly GCF_057656375.1 of Arthrobacter sp. Soil_C_60. Taxonomy (NCBI): domain Bacteria; kingdom Bacillati; phylum Actinomycetota; class Actinomycetes; order Micrococcales; family Micrococcaceae; genus Arthrobacter; species Arthrobacter sp. Soil_C_60. Next base: position 55,610 of record NZ_JBDGKM010000014.1, read on the forward strand.
CGCGGCAAGTCCAGTTCGTAGCTGTTCTTGATGCCGGCGCTGGGGCCCGCGGTCATGACGACGACGCGGTCGGCCAGGGCGATGGCCTCATCGATGTCGTGGGTTACGAACACTACTGTGCAGCCGGTCTCTTCCCAGATGCGTGCCAGCTCGATTTGCATCACGGCTCGGGTTTGCGCGTCGAGGGCACCGAAGGGTTCATCCATCAGGATGAGGGGCGGTTCGTTAGCGAGGACCCGCGCGATCTGCACACGCTGCCGCATACCGCCGGAAAGCTGGCTCGGAAACTTGCTGCCGGCCTTCCGGAGACCGACCAAGGACAGGAACTTGTTGGCGATCCGTTCCTGCTCGCTCTTCGAGGCACCGTGCATTTTCGGCCCGTAGGCGACGTTGGCGGCGACGGTCAGCCAGTCGAAGAGGGCGTCGGACTGCTGGAAGACCATGCCCGCGTGGCGGTTGTGGCCCTGCACAGCCTCTCCTGCGGATTCGATCCTGCCGGCCGACAGTGGCACGAAGCCTGCGATGGAGGTCAGCAGCGTCGACTTGCCGCAGCCGGAGGGGCCCAGCAGACAGACGAACTCACCGGGGTTGATCTGCAGGTCGATGTTCCGGACAATCTCGGCCGGGCCGAAGCTGATGCCGAGGTCCTGGAGCAGTACGCTGGTGCCCGCCGACAGGACCGTCTTCCCCTGCAGGGCCGTACTCTGGGGTGCACTCATGACGGTGCCCCTACTTCGCTTCGGTCCAGCCGAGCAGGATGCGCTCGTCCAGTGCGGGCTTCTCCTTGAGTACACCGGTGCCGACGAAGTAGTCGGCCATGGTGTCGCTGACAGCCAGGTCCTTTTCGGTGAAAGAGCGCACGCCGTAGTCGATCTGTTCGATTGCCTGCAGGATCTGCTCTTCGGGGACCTTGGTATGCGCCAGCGTGGCCTTCACCGCGCGCCCGGGCTCTGCCTCCACGATTTCCGCGGCGTCTGCCAGGACATCGGCAACCTTCTGCGCATCCTCGGACTGGTTTGTAACGACGTCGGTGCGGCTGATGATCCAGTGGTTGTAGAACCAGCCATAGTCCCCGGTGGTCTCTGCGATCTCGCCGGCGCCTTCAGCGACGGCGGCGCTCGGCCACGGCTCCCACATTACGAAGCCGTCGGCCTCGCCGCGCTTGAGCAGCGGCGCTGCGTCGTTCGGGGTAGCGGTGATGAACTCTACCTCTGCCGGATCTATGCCCTTGGACTCAAGGTACTTGGCCGTGGCGATTTCGCTCAGGCCCGGCACGACCAGCATCTTTTTCACCGCAGCGGGCTCCACACCTTCACGCAGCACCACCTTGACATACTCTCCTGAGCTTTGCGTGGCGTAGAGGGCAACCAGATCCGGATTCTGCTGGAACTGGGTGACAGTGGTCGCGTCGGAACTGCCGGCCAATGCCACCTGCCCGGCGGACAAGGCATCAACGGCCTCGCTGCCGCGGCCGAACTGGACGAGCTCGACGTCCACGCCCGCCTTGTCAAACATGCCCTCTTCTTGGGCGACGAAATAGGGGGCATACGTGGTGTCGATGCCGACGGCGATCTTCATCGGCCCGTCCGCGGCCGCCGGTTCAGCAGAATCAGCGGGGCGGGTGCATGCCGCCGTCGTCAGCAGGGCCACAACCGCGGCAGCGGCCGTCACTGCCTTGGTGTACTGGGGGTGCTTCATGGTTCTGGTTCCTTTTCAGAAAGATGGCAAAGGCCGGTCCGTGGAACGGACCGGCCTTTGCACCGGTACGGGTGGTGTTTGGTGTTAAAACAGCTCCAGCAGCAGACGCTTGGAGCAGGCCCGGGATACGCATGTGGCGATCTGGTCGTTGGCGGCCTTCTCGCTGGCAGACAGGCAGTTATCGCGGTGCTCGGGTTCGCCTTCGATCACCCCCATGACGCAGGTGCCGCAGATTCCTTCCTTGCAGGAAGTGTCGACTTCCACGCCCTTTTCCTGCAGCACCTCTACGATGGAACGGTCCGCGGGAATATGGAACACCTCGCCGTCCAGTTCTACCTCGAAGGCTGAATCGTTGGAGGTATCGATCTCCTCGGCCTGGAAGTGCTCGATGTGGACGTTGCCCGCACCGACAACGGGCGTGGTCAGCGCCTCGACCCGTTCCATGAAGCCCACCGGCCCGCAGGTATAGACGTGGGATTTAGCGGTCAGGCCAGAAAGCAGCTCCGAGAGCGCCGCGGGCTGTTCGTCCCGTGGGATGCCGAAGTGAAAGTGCACCCATTCACTGAAACCGCAGCGCTGCTCGAGCAGCTCCACGAATGCTGCCTCGTCCCGTGATCGGGCGAAGTAGTGCAGTTCGAAGGGCAGGCTGCGCCGGTGCAGGTCGTAGGCGATGCTGATCATCGGGGTGACACCGATGCCTGCGGCGATCAGCACGTGTCGGTCGGCGCCTTCGGCGATACGGAGCAGGTTCCTTGGTTCGCTGACCTCCAGCTCCATACCGACCTCGACCTGCCCGTGCAGGGCGGCCGATCCGCCGCGCGACTCGGGTTCAAGCTTGACCGCAACCATATAGGACGGGTCTTCCGGCGGACTGCACAGCGAGTACTGCCGCATGACCTGGGTGGGTCCTACAATGTCGATGTGTGCACCGGCGGGGTAGGGGGCGAAATCCTTGCCGTCGGCGCGTTCCAGCCGGAACGCCTTGATGTTGCAGGTCTCCTCGACTACGTCGGCGACCTTGACCCGGACCTTAGTCATGTCCGTGCTCCTTACTTGCCTAGCTGCATTGCGTGTCCGCGGCGCCTTGCCGCGCTATGTGGCGTTTCTTTGGCCGCTGCATGGCCGGGTCAGCGCATGAACAATCCGCCGTTGATGTCCCAGCAGGCACCGTTGACCGATGCCGCGTCGGGGGAGGCCAGCAGGGCCACCGTGGAGGCGATGAATTCCGCGGAGCCGAGCCGTCCGACCGGAATGTTGGCCTTGATCCCTTCAAGCTTGTCCGCAGCAACGGTTTCATACACGACCGGCAGGTCCAGCGGTCCCGGCGAGACGGCGTTAACGGTGACCCCGCCTGGGGCGAGGTCGCGGGCGAATACCTTTGTCAGTGTGCCCACGCCGCCCTTTGCTGCCGCGTAGTGGGCGCCGGTGGCCGTGCCGCCGTTCTGTCCGGCAAGTGAGCCGATGTTCACGATGCGTCCATAGCCGCGTCCGCTGAAGTACGATCCGAACACCTGGCAGCCGAGGAAGACGCCGTCGAGGTTGGTGGACACGATGGCGCGGAAGTCCTCCGGCGAGATGTCCATGACGGACTGGACCTGTGACCGCCCGGCATTGTTGACCAGTACATGGGCCGCGCCGAAACGTTCGACGGCGGTGTCCAGTGCCGCTTCAAAGTCGCCCTTGCTGCGGACATCCAGGACGGCCGCGGCCGCCGTTTTCCCGTCCGGGTCCAATTCATGGGCCAGCTTCCGGACGGTCTCCATCCTGCTGCCTGTGGCCAGGACGTTGTAGCCCTGCGCGTGCAGAGTCCGGACGATCACTTCGCCGAGGCCGCGGGTGGCTCCGGTAACGACGGCGGTCTGGCGTTCCACGGTGCCTGTTTCCGCAGCAGACTGGTGTGTGGTTTCCGTTGTCATGCCATGCCTCCTAGAGCAGGAATCCGGAGGCCGTGACGGCTCCATCGGAATTAACCAGCCGGACCACCTTCAGGTCCAGCAGGGGTTGTCCGTTGATGAAGCGCACGCGGTGCTCCAGATCGGCGGCCAGCAGCAGGTGCTTTTCCCGCTTGAAACCGACCAGGACCTGCGCTGAGCGCAAGGTGACCGAGTCGCCGTCGTTGGCTGTTACGGTGAACCGCGAAACGGTGCGGGCAGTGCGGGCGGAGGCCACCGCGGACATCGAGTAGCCCTCGGTCAGCCGGGTGACACGCATCCGCCGCATGCGGGCATCGTCGTAGACCATATTTAGGCTGGCCTCGAAATCGGTGGTTGCGGGATCGATGGGGATGACGTATTTGCCCTCGGCGGTCCAGAGGGCCTCCCAGGCCACATAGTCCTTGGCGTCAAGCAGTGTCGCTTCATGCCAGACCAGGGCGATGGCCTTCGCAACTTGCGGATCGGTCAGAGCGTCCAGATCGGGGGCCGGAACGGTCAGCGTGGGGGCGTCCAGCTCGGGGGAGTCGGTCAGGGTGGTCTCGCTAGTCATCGCTCATCATCTTCTTCCACTGTGCGTAGGATTCGCGCATGCCCGACTCGTCGGTCACGTGCGAGGTCTTCCAGCCTTCTTCCGTGGTGGTTTCGCGGCCCAGGCCGCGGTTCACGAGGATCGGCATTTCCTTGTTGGCATAGGCACCGCGCTGCACCCGGTCCCAGGCCTCCGAGTCATCCGGGGTGCCGAAGCCGAAGGGGCCCTGGAAGTGTTCGTGGATGCGCATGCGCTCCCGGTTGACGCTCTCCGGTCCACCGTCCAGGCCCAGGGCCATGTGTTGGATTTCTGTCTCGTTGACCGCGATCGGCCGCAGGACGCGGAAGAAGGACATCGACATGGCCACGTTCGGGAACAGGTTCAGGTTGAAGCCGGCGCCGTGCATGGAGCGGACAATCCGTCGGACCTGCGCAGGCTCCATGGTCTGCGAGAGTTCTTCGATGATGTGACTGAAGCGTTCCTGCAGGTCTTCGGTTCCGTCGTCCTCGTCCAGGTCAACGTGCTCCGGGACCATGATGGCTACGCTGTGCCCGTTGCCCAGGGCGTGGGTGACCGCGTTTTCGTCCGTCATGAAAGAGAGCATGTCCGCGGTCTCGGCGTCCACGGACGCCATCCAGGAGCGGTGCACGATCGGGAAGTGGTAGCCGTCCGTGGTGTTTTCCAGCTGGATCTTCCAGTTGCCGTCGAAACGGAACTTGTGCTCACCCTGGACCTTGATCGGGTAGCCTGCACCCTGCTTCATGAACCGGTCCATCCACAGCTTGGCGTCGCCGAGGAAGTCTTCCAGCGGTTCCACATCGGGGTTGAAGGACGCGAAGATCATCCCCGCATAGCTTTCCACCCGCAGCTTCTGCAGCGGCATGTCCTTTTTCTCCACTACACCCTCATATCCTTCGGGGTAGGGGATGCCGCGCAACTGGCCGTCGAGGGAGTATGACCATGAGTGGTAGGGGCAGGTAAAGCCGTTGGCCTTGCCCTTGTCGGGCTCGCAGACGGACGCGCCGCGATGCCGGCATCGGTTGAGCAACACGTTGACTCCGCCCTTGCGGTCGCGGGTCACGATGACCGGCTGCCGGCCGATCATTGCTTTCTTGAAGTTGCCCTTTTCCGGGATCTCGCTGTCGTGCGCAACCCAGATCCAGGTCTTGTAGAAGATCTTCTCGATCTCGGCTTCGAAGATTTCAGGGTCGGTGTACAGTTGGCCAGCGATACGGTCGGTGCCGGCCAGGGCGGCGAAGCCGCCGGGGGTTTCCACAGTTGACGTGGTCATCGGTTACTCCTTGATGTGGTTGTGGTCAGCGGGCGGCGGGAACCGCGGCCAGGGGCAGGTGCGCGGGCAGTTCCTGGGCGAAGAGGCGCTGCGTGCGGAACGTGCTGATGCGTGCCAGCGCGCCGTCCAGTTCGAACTCGGCGGTGATCCTTGCGGCCAGCAGTTCCTGCCGGCCGTCGGGGTAGGAAGAAAGCTGCTGCATGATCCAGGCTCCGTTCGCCGCGGATCCTGCGACGTTGATCCGTCCTTCGGAAAGCACGTGCGCGTTCGCCGTGAAGTGGTCCGCCGGCGGCAGATAGTCGGCAAGCATGGCGATGATGGCTTCGCGTCCGGCGTGCTCCCCGAACTTCCCGTCGTATTCCGGCCCGACACCCTTCCAGACGGCGTCTTCGGTGAACAGTGAGCCGAGCTCTGCCAGGTCCAGCTCCGGCTGAGGCACGTCGCACAGTTCCATGTAGCGGGCCATCACCCAGCGGACCGAATCGGTGGCTTCGAGGAGTCGCAGGCGTGACTCCAGCCCGGCCGGCGTCGTCGGAGATGTCTTCACCATCATGGCTACTTGCCCTGCTCGACGTCGTCGCGGATGGTTAACGCCCTGCCCATGCGGGCCTCGATGTGGGCGTAGGTCCACAGTGCGTGCTCGTCGTCGACCATGGTGGTGCGGAACAGGTTGCACGCGGCCTTGACGGTTTCCTGCGTATCGACGTCGGCCAGGATGTAACAGGTCCAGGGCCAGCCGGCGGACGGACCTACCATGTGCGAGTCATCGTCCATATTGCCGATCACGTTCACGCCCGGCATCCGGGCCATCTCGGACATCATGCCGGAGAACGCCGTCCAGACGGGGCCGATCCCGCTCTTGGGCAGATTGAAGAAGTTCTGGTTGATGCCGATGCAAAACAAGACGCGCAAGGGTTCAGGGGTGGTGCTGTCAGCCACGGTGTCTTTCCTTTTCAGTACTGGGATACTTGCGGTCGGCTAGAGGAACGCCGGGATGCCCGGCGGCTGGCCCATCAGGACCGCTCCTGTGCCGTCGTACATGCCGTCGCCGAGGAAGGCATGCTGGGTGACTACTGCCGAATCGCGCAGGTTCCCCTGCAGCGGGTTGCCGTCGTAGATTGCGGCGGTTCCGGAGAGTGAATAGGCAGTACGGACGGCGTTAGCTCCTGCTTTGGCCGCGTGTGTTGACGCCAGCCGGAGCAGGGCCTTCTGCTTATCCGTGGCCGGGTCACCGGAGAGTACGGTGGCGTAGGTTTCTTCGGTGATGTCGTAGAAGAAGGCGGCAGCTGAACGCAGTTCTGCCTCCGCCTTGGCTACGTCGATGCGGTAGTAGGCCCGGTCGGCAAGTTTCGGGGCTCCGGTGATGCCGGTGCGGCCTGCGCCGGTTTCTTCTGCATAGTCCAGCGCTGCCCGTCCAATGCCGAGATTGACGACGGCGAGGACCTGGGCTGCGTAGGCGATGGTCGGATAACGGAAGAGCGGTTCGTCGATGGTTGCTTCGCTGCCTCGGATGAATGTCCATTCCATCGGGACATCCGCGCCATCGACCACGAGGTCGTGGCTGCCGGTGCCGTGCAGGCCGATGACATCCCAGTTGTCTTCGATGGTGACCTGGTCCGGGTATAGCAACGCCATGCGGGGCTTGCCATTGGACTCGTCGCCGCCGGCAATGCCGACGCCGAGGATGTCGGCGCCCTTGCTGCCGCTGGCAAACTTCCACCGGCCCTTGATGTTGTAGACGCCTCCGTCGAAGGCGGCTTTCTGTACCGGGAACAGTCCGCCGGCGAAGGCGAGGTCAGGTCCGTTCTTGTACAGTTCGGCCTGCGTGTCGACGGGCAATGCCGCCAGGTACACCAGAGCCGATCCGAAGCTGGCAACCCAGCCGGTGGAAGCGTCCACAGCGGAGATACGTTCGATCTTTCGCAGGAACTCGGCAGGGGGAAGCGCGTCGCCGCCGAAACAGCGCGGGGTTGCTGCGCGGTAGATTCCTGCCTTCTTCAGCTCAGAGACGATGTCCTTCGGGACAAACTTCTGTTCGCTGAAATCGGTGCGGCGCTCCCGGACCAGTGCGAGCACCGTGTCCAGGGGTTCATGTGCGGGTGTCTCCAGGACCGCAGTCATGTAAGCCCCTCCTCGAAGTTTTCGTAGCCATTAGTGGTGGTGTTCGCCACGTTATTTCGCCAATTACTGCGCCTCAATCGGTGGTTTTGCGACCTGTGGCAAAGGAAGCTCACCGGGGTCTAAGGGAAACCCCTATTGGCGCTGAGCAGCGGTGCGGTACAACTGGGTCTGTGGAGACAATCTCATTCCGACCCGACGGCGCAGACTTTGAAGCCATGGTGAAGCACCTTAAGTTCTGCATCCTGATCCATGACGGGCAGACGAAGGACATTCTCTGGGCCAACCCTGCCGCATGCGAGATGCTGGGCTTCACCCTCGAGGAACTGCGCCCGCTCAAGGCCCCGGACATGAGCGGAGCAGCCTCGCGCTACCGGCGTTCCGTGGGCCGCCGCTGGCTACAGCGGGCTATGGACGAAGGGATTTCCCGCACGGAATGGAAATACAAGAACAAGGCAGGCACCGAATTCCTTACCGAGGCGACAGCCATCCGGCTGGACCTCGCGGAGCGCCAGGTAGTCATGGTCCAGTTCCGCAACATGGAGCACGAAGAAGAGCTGAAGACAGACCTGCAGCGGACCGAGAGCAGGCTGCGTGCCTTCATCGGGAGCATGGGCGACGGCATCATTGTGGTCGATGAATCAGGCTTCATCAGCTATGCCAGCGAATCGAGCGAATTGCAGCTCGGCCGCAGCACCGAGGAACTCGTCGGCAGCAGGTTCACGGATCTGTGGACACCGGAATCCTATGCCGAACAGGGCAGCTTCCTTGCCGGGCCTGCCATGGCACCCCAAACCGGGACGATCCGGCTCGAGCGGCAATTTCCGGGCGGGACCCGACGATGGTTCGGCGTCAGCTGCCAGCCGATCGACTTGGAACAGGACCTGCGCGGAGCCCTGCTATATCTGCATGACATCACCGATCGCATCCACGACGAGGAAGAACAGCAGCGGAACCAGGACCACATGAACTATCTGGCCCGACACAACGTCATGGGAGACATGGCGATGGCCTTGGCCCATGAGTTCGGCCAACCGTTGGCGGCTGCAACCAACTTCATCTCCGGTCTTCAGCGCCGTCTGGTCTCCGGCCAAGGATCCTACGAAGCGCTCTCCTATGGGCTCGACAACGCACAGCGGCAAATCGAACGAGCCAACGAACTGCTCAACAGCCTCAAATCCTACGTCGGCAAACTGGAGTCCTCCGAACAGATCGTTGACTTGAACAAGATCGTCCGTGAGAGCCTCTACTTCATCAGGCTGTCCGCCGAGCGCGCCGGTACGGAAGTGCGGCTTGAACTGCACCCCGGTCCCATCTTGGTCCGGTGCGAAAAGGTCCTCGTCGGACAAGTCATCCTCAACCTCTCCCGCAATGCCATTCAGGAAATGGAAGCCTTCCCCGCGGATGAACGCACCATCACCATCGCCACCACACCTGTCGAAGACACCGGCGAATTCGAGGTACGCGACCGCGGTCGCGGCCTGGCGCACTTCCCGGACGGCAGGATCTTCGACGGCGCCTTCACCACCAAGGAATCCGGCTCCGGCATCGGACTGGCCCTCAGCCACCGCATCATCACCAGGCTGGGAGGCACGATCTCGGCCGACGAACTTCAGCCGCGCGGATCCTCATTCAGCTTCCGGCTACCCCGCGTCGAGGAACAGTAGAAGCTGGTGCCTCCACGCAAGTGATACGCGCGGCGGAGAACGCAGTCGACTAAGACCTGCGTGCCGAGATTGAAGATTGTACGTATATACCTAAAGGAAGCCGCTCTTCCCGCCTTCGTGAGCGCCTGCCTAAGCTGATAGCAGGCGGGCGTGAGGCCCGTCACGTCTGTTTCAGGCAAGAGCAACTCTTCCATCATCATTCTTCAAGGAGTACACGTGACCACACAAACCCAGGCCTCCGCCGCAGCCTCGGGCAACGCCGCCACGACTCGCTTCCGCGAATCCGGCAAGACCGGCCAGAGCGAAGACGTCTCGACCGAGCGGGTCAGTGTGCTTGCCGGCCGGATCATCAAGGCCGCCAATGACATTGTCCTCGAGGAGCGCGTCACTTACGACGAGTACAACGCACTGAAGTCCTGGCTGATCAAAGTTGGAGAGGACGGAGAATGGCCGTTATTCCTCGATGTCTGGCTTGAGCACTCGGTGGAAGATGTCGCCACCTCACACCGCGAAGGTAACAAGGGGTCCATCGAAGGCCCCTATTACATACCCGACGCACCCCAGCATCAGACTCCCGCCACCATCGACATGCGTGAGAATGAGCCCGGCACGCCGCTGCTCTTCCAAGGCCAGGTCTCCAGCACCAAAGGAACACCGCTGGCCGGGGCCAAGGTGGAACTCTGGCACGCAGATTCGGACGGCTTCTACTCCCAATTTGCCCCGAACCTGCCGAAATGGAACCTGCGCGGAACCATCATCGCCGACAGCGAGGGACATTTCCAGATCAACACCGTCCAGCCAGCTCCGTACCAGATCCCCACCGACGGGGCTTGCGGCCAGCTGATTGCCGCGGCCGGATGGCACGCCTGGCGCCCTGCCCACCTGCACCTGAAGGTCTCCGCCCCGGGCCACCAACTACTCACCACCCAGCTGTACTTTCCCGGTGACCCTCACAACGAGGACGACATCGCCACCGCGGTCAAGCCCGAACTGCTGCTGGGCATCGAGCCAGCCGAGTCCGGCAACGGCGTGCAGAGTACGTACAACTTCCGCCTCGATCCCGAAGCCAGATAGTATCCAACGCAGCCGAACAGCAGGCCCTGCCGTCACCGGAAGCGATAGTCGCCGCCTTGGAGATCGACAAGGGCTGACCGCCCGGGTCAATCGCTCGGTCGTCCACTAAGCGGGGACGGGACTGGAAAATTCTTGACTCGCCCAGACACGCCGATAACCCCGTCTGAGTAGGCGCTTTGTTTCGCCGATAACCTCGTCCGTCGATGTCGTGTTCGCCCGCCCGAGAAAGCAACGGCTCAATATACGCGCTGGATTTTGGGGTTTGTCACGTGCCGTAGCTTGTGTCAGAGGTCCCGGATGTGGAAGACGGATTTGAGCTTCAGCTGGCGGTGCGGTCGGGTGTCTGAGGTTGTCGATAAGAACGGATGCGCCGATCCATTTTCGTGCAGACGAATGCCGGGGCGATGACCTGCTGCTAAATTTGCGCAATGAAGCTGCATCCATCCGATGATGCTGATCCCCGATCCGGACGGCCGAAGTTATCCTTCCCGCTGCCTGTGTACCAGTCGTGGGCTGACACTGTCTTCCTGCATTGGCGCATTCCCGTTTCTGCCGCGGCGGTCCGCATGCCGCCCGGCGTCGAGCCCGATGAGTTCAAGGGGACCACATGGATTGGGCTCATCGGCTTTCGTGTCCCTGGGACCGTTGTCGGCCCGGCCGTCGGCTTGGGCCTGCCGCTGCCTTATGTCGGTTCCTTCACTGAAGTCAACGTGCGCCTGTACTCGCGCGGCAGGGACGGAATGCGCGGCGTGTCGTTCCTGTCGATGGACGTCTCCAGGCTCTCGTTTGCTCTGGCCGCCCGCGCGGGCAGCATGCCCTATGTGTGGTCGCGGTGTCGGCCCACGGTGACGGACGGGACGGTGCCCGCCTATGGATACGAGGTCGAACGCTTCCGCGGGCAGGGGGACGTCATCGTTCGCGGTCCGCCCCGATCCTGCCCGGCAGGCCGACGATGAACTTTCGCTATGGCTCACGCAACGATTCGGGCTCCATTGGCGGTTCGCCGGCCGTACCGCCTTTATTCCCATCTCGCACAGGCCCTGGCCGCTGCAGCCGGCAGCTCTGATCCACCACGGGGAGGAGGACGCACTCCTGAAGGTGGCCGGCTTCCCGGTTAAGGGCCCGCCGGAATCGGTGCTGTTTTCCCCCGGCGTACGCACACAGTTCGGCCGGCCGAGGGCAGTAGGAGACCCCGGGTTCTCCTAGGCTCCGAAAGGAACCGGAGAGTGGCTCCATCCGGAAAGATCGAGGGCTTCGGGCACGGCGAATGGCGCGGAATACAGCCATGGGCCACATCACCCAGACTGCATGAACAAGGTGAAGCGCAAGAGGCGCTTTCGCGGGTTTTATTGCAGGCGGGGTATACGCGAATCGGAGAAGCCACTGGTTACAGGTGATTTTCCTCGGCGGGGGAGCGGCGGTCGGGTGCCGCGGTGGAGGACCCTCCAAAGAGAACCATGAATATCCCCCGGCGAACGGCGGTCATCACACAAGTACTACCTTCCAGAGACATCGAACAAGTCATTCTTCCGCTTCTAGTTCGCATCATTTGTTGCAGTGCTCCCTAGATGGCACCAGGCGCAATGATTGCAAGACCGGGGTTTGCTGGGATAACAGCATGGCGGAAAGGTTCTTCTCAGCCCTGAAAAACGAGCGCGTCCACCCACGAGGAGCCGAGTGACGCCACTGTGTGGCGTCACTCGGCTGTCTGGCGGCGGTTTTTCTAGTTCCCCCGGGTCGCTTCGGTCGCCGCAGCGAGGGGTGTAGGCGGCACCTGAGGTGTGGCACTCTGCTGAAGGAAATCTGTGATTTTCTTGGCGATGGCCTTCGACTGGGTCCATTGCAGGTTGTGCGGGCCCTCGACTTCGACGATTTCGTGGTGGCTGACGTTCTTGAGCTGGTTCTTGTGCGTCTCAAGCCAGTTGGGAATGGTGGCGATGCTGTCGCTTGCGAGCAAGTTCAGAACAGGGAGGTCGTTCGGGTAGGTGACACCGTGAAGTGCTGCGGCATTGCTGCCCACCCGGGCGGATTCGTCGGCGACCGCTGCGTTGCCGTAGTTCCAGATTGTCATTTGGCGCATGCGTTCTAATTCGGCCTGGGTGAAGTCGTTGCTTGTCGGGTCCGCCAGGCTAGGCGCGATGGAGACTACGGTTCGGACCAAACCAATGGTGGAGAGTATTCCCTCGACATTGATGCCCCGGCCAGGGGAGGAGACCGTATCCACCTTGGCGGCGGGCACGGTGGGGTCGATGCCGACTACCGCGGACACTTCGCCCGGGTACCGGTTCGCGTAGTCGAGTGTGTAGAAGCCGGCGATCGAGTGTCCTGCCAGAACGTATGGTTTCTTGAGATCGAGTGAGGACAGGGCCTCGTGAATCTCAGTGCTGATGTTCTTTACAGTCCGTTCGGGGGCGCTCATGTCGCTGTAGCCGTATCCGAAGCCCTCAACGACGATGACGTCGTAAGCATCGAGTTCCCTGATCAAAGGGGCAAAGTCCAGCGCCGGAGCGATCGTGCCCAGGCCGCTGAGCAGGACCAGGGGCTGTGCACCTTCGGTGCCAGCCCGAACGACGTTAACCTCGCCGCCGGCGACTTCCACCAGGTCACCGTACTGAGCAGTACTTGACTTCTCCTGCTGTTCCAGAAGTGCGTTGGCCGCTGTGGATGCAAGGGTTATTCCCAGTGCGGTGAGAGCGATGACGCCGGTGGTTTTGACTGTACGCCGAAATGGTCGGCGGCTTTTTTCGGGTGCTCGTTGGGTTGTGTGGCTCGTGGTGTTCGGGAGCTGACGACTGACCTGTGCCATGGGGACGTTTCCAGACTTGGGGATGTTCGGATGAAGTGAGAACCCGTTCAAAGGCGGGCCATTCGTCCGAAATGACGTCACCCCTTACATGTGAGGGAAAGTCCTACAGACGTGTTGTGTTTTCGCTAAGTTGCACTTTCATGTTTGCGTGGAGGACCTGTCGCCGCTTGTGTGAACCGAGAGTGAGCGGGTCTGCCAACACCTTCAATGTATACCCCCTAGGGGTATGCGTCAAGGGCGCTTGCGGGATTAGAGGAATCGGTTATCTGATCTCGTAGCAGTCGCCACAGCTATTCGCTTTCTCGAAAGCAAAAGCATCATCGGTCGGGGTGCAGATGCCGCACTGTTCCGGTGTTTGACTACCAGATCCAGATGCGGATCGATCATCGGAACAGTGGAACCGCCAAACGAAGCTGAAATAAACCGCCATTCCTAGCTAACAGTCACAGGCGGGGGAGCGGCGGTCGGGTGTCGCGGTGAAGGACGGCTTGCGGGACAGTCAGGCCAAGGTGCGCAGGTTGAGTTTCCCTTGTTTGGACATCTGAAGGTATTACAGAGCCAAGCCGTCAGGGACGGAGCTGATCGGCAGGGATAATCTCCTCATTGTTCTCCGGCCAGTGCCCGCATTATCCGACGGAGACTGCCTGTGTCGCGTGAACTACGGCCGAAAAGGGGGTGATACTGGTGAGGCTAACCCCACCCGGGTCGGGTACCGGGTACTACAGTGGATGCATGGCTGCCAGCCGCAATCCGCTCGATGACCTGCGCGAAACCATCGGCCATCTGGCCGATCAGCTCAAGCTGCACGGTTCGGAGCGCGTCGACGACCTGGTCGGCGATCTCATCGGTGCGAGGCCCGGGCCGGCCCGGCCGCTGAACGAGGTGCAGGCCGAGCTCGACGCGCTGGTCGGACTGGAGACCGTGAAGGAGCAGGTGCGGGCCCTGGTCGCACTGCTCCAGGTCCAGGCCCGCCGGAAGGCGCACGGCCTGCCGGAGGTGGCCACATCACAGCATCTGGTGTTCCTCGGAAACCCGGGCACGGGCAAGACCACGGTGGCGCGGCTCCTGGCCGAGATGTACCGCGCGGTCGGTCTGCTGCAGAAAGGCCATCTGGTCGAGGTCGACCGTTCGGGGCTGGTGGGGCAGTACGTCGGGGCGACCGCCATCAAAACGGACCGGGTGATCCGGCGTGCGCTGGACGGCGTCCTGTTCATCGATGAGGCCTACGCGCTGGCCCCGGACGACGGCCGGGCGGACTTCGGCCCCGAGGCGATCGAGGTCCTGCTTAAGCGGATGGAGGACCACCGCCACCGCCTGGTCGTGATCGTGGCCGGGTACCCGCAGCTGATGGAGTCCTTCCTGCTCTCGAACCCCGGACTGCGCTCCCGATTCGCCCGCGAGATCACGTTCCCCGACTACTCCATCGACGAACTCCAGACGATCTTCCACCAGATGCTGGCCCAACACGAGTACACGCTGGAGCCGGGTGCGGACCAGATGCTGCGCCGCATTTTCACCGGGCTCCACGCGGGCGAGGACTCCGGCAACGCACGGTTCGCCCGCACGCTGTTCGAGCAGGCGCTCAACCGCCAGGCGCTGCGGCTGTCGCTGGACGAGGAACAAAGTCTCGACGCGCTCGATCGTGAGGCCGTCATGACGCTCACCGAGGACGATATCGTCGAGGCTGCGCTGGCCTTGGGCGAGGAGCCGGGGCCGGAACCAACGCCGGAACCGGAGCAGTCACGCTGGCGGCGCTGGCTGGCCTGACCGGATCTGCGGCGGATGTCAGGCGAATGCTGCGTTCGCTGCGGCTGGTCTGCAAGGTCCGGCGGAAGAAACGCTGCAACTCTTGCCAGGGCGAGCAGGGCATCGTTGCCCGAATCTGCTGAACCGGCAGTTGGATGCCGGTGCCCTGACGAAAAGCGGGTGACTGACGTGACCGAATTCGGCGTCGCCGACAGGCCCTAAGTCAGACAGATGGATGCGGCGCTGAAGCGGGTTTGGGCTGCTGCGGCGGCCCTGGAGATGCCCCGGGGCGACATGGACCGGGCCCAGGCGGCTCTGGACGACGCCATCGGCGAGGCCCTGTATGCCGGAACGAACCCGGATGCGATCGCCGATGCGGTGAATCTGGCTCCCGCAGGGCGCACCCGCCCCGCCCGGCAGTTGCCCCGGCAAACCCCCTGACTGGACGGCCCGCCCCAGGAACGTCCTTTACCCGGCTAAGGTAGGCACGCTCCAGCGACACGCACAGCACGCCGATAACCGTGATATGTCAAGCGATTTCCTGAGGCGACGTCCTCGGTGCTTCTGGCTGGATGCTGCCGGTCCCTCCGTTACCGGACTCGGCAGTTCCCCGTTGCAAAACCATCCCTTAGTTGTTCGACCTAGAGCAGGAAAGGCGGCTATGCATCGATCACCATATCGGTGCGCGCGGTCGAGCAGCAGGGCAGGAACTTGCCAGCATCGATTTCACGTACCCGGATCCCGCCCTGGTGGTTCATCTCGACCTCCCCTGATAGCTTGACGACCTTGCAGGAGCCGCACATGCCTTCCTTGCAGTTCGCGCCGATCCTGACGCCCGCACGCTGGGCCACCTCAAGGATGTGTTCGTCGGGGTCAATCCGTACATTAATGCCGGTACGCATGAAGGACAGGGTCAGGCTTCCGGTTCCCACAGTGTCAAAGCTCGAGGCATCAGAGGAACCGGGCTCCTCTTCCACATCCGAACTGCTGTCTTCGGAACCGGGCGCGTCCGGGCCGACGGTTTCCAGCGGCAGCCCCGTGGCCTTCAGGGTTCCCTCGGCGTCGTAGCCGGGCTCGTAGAGCCCGAACTCGGTGGGCTGGCTGTCATAGTAGTCTTGGGCGGAATCTTCAATTTCTTCCGCGATTTCCTCGGCAATGTCCGCTGCATGCGCCAGCTCTGCTTGGTATTCAAGGAGCGTCTGGCGATCTCCCGAGAAGAATTCCATGTGAATGGAGGTGTCGTCGACGCCGACCTGCTTGAGAAGTTCGGCGGCGGTGTTCAGATAACCCTCGGGACCGCAGGCATAGACCTGGCGACCGTTGGCATCGGGGGCGACCTCGTCGAGCATGGCCGCCGTCAGCCTTCCGGTGAGCCATTCCCACCCCTCGGGTATGCTGCGGTCGCCCAGGGAGTAGAAGACCTTGACGCGCGAGTCCACTGAGGCGATGTAGGCCAGCTCCTGGTGGAAGGCATAGCCTCCGGCCTCCGCTCCGTGGTAGAGCATCACAACATCGGCCTGTCCGGGCAGGGAATGGATGGTCCGCATCATCGACATGATGGGGGTGATGCCTGCGCCGGCGGCCAGCAAGAGGTACCGTGCCCGGCGGTCAGCATCAGGCAGGTGGAATGCCCCGACCGGTCCGAGCATCTCCAGGACGGTGCCGGGCTTGACGTTCTCGTGCACCCACGGTGAGACCAGTCCAGTGGGGTCGCGTTTGACTGTGATGTTGAAGGTCCACGGCTGGGTGGGCGAACTGGACAGCGAGTAGCTGCGATCCACCGGATCCTGGTCCCCGCCGTTCACGGGAAAGGCGACGTTCACGTACTGGCCCGCACGGAACGCCAGGGGCGCACCGTCGCAGCGCCGGAACACGAAGGTCATCATGCCGCCCACCTCGGGAACGACCTCGACACATTCCGCCATAAACTCCTGCGGATGCCAGGGGCCTAATGCGTGGGCGGCGCGGGCGGGTCCCTCGGTGCTGCCCATCACCCTGTTCCACGGCATCTCAAGACCGCGGATGCGGTGTGGTTCCTGGATTGCCCTTTCGGTGAGGAGTTCAATCATGCCAGGTGCTCCTGCACGCGCTGCACGTACCAGTTGATGAACGCCTCGACCTGGTATTCGCTCTTCATGTACGGGCCGGGCTCATAGGCGGGGCTGCTGGCGCCCTTCTGGCACAGCTCCACGAACGCCTTGTCCTGCAGATTTGTCTGCTTCCAGGTGTAGGTGAGTTTCTCCAGATCGTAGTCGACGCCTTCCTCGGCGTCGTCAGCCACCAGCCAGGTGGTGCGTACCAGTGTCTGGTGTTCGTTAACGGGGAAGACGGCGAACGTGATGACGTGGTCCCCTTGGAAATGGAACCAACTGTTGGGCTGCAGGTGCATCGAGCAGCGGCCAAGACGGAAGTCCCGCAAGTCGCCGAGCAGCTTCTTGGAGAGCCTGCGCCCATCGGGCGAGAACGATTCCCCTTCACCATCGAGCGATTCCCGTGAGATGCGGATACCCGCGATGCGCGTGTCGAGCTCCTCGACGACCTCATAGGGAAGGCCATAGCGGCGGCAACGCTCCTCGAGCGAGGACTGTGCCTCCTTGTTGCGGTCCCACACTTCCTCAAGGTGGGCCGGGATCAGGCCCTCTGTCAGGCCCCAGGTGGGAAAGAGGGAACAGGCGAGTTCCGGGTGGCCGTCGCAGTGGTAGCACTCACGGTTGTTCTCCATGACGAGCTTCCAGTTGCCCTCCTCGACGATGTTCTGCTGATAGGCGATTTTCGTCTTCGACAGATCGTGGGGTGCGAGGTAAGGCTCGAAAATCTTAGAGGTTTCGTCGAAATCCGTCGGCGGTTCGTCCGCAATGCAGACGAAGATGAGTCCGGCCACCACGCGGCTGTGGGCACGCTTGAGGCCGAAGCAGCCCTTGTCGAACTTCGTTTCCCCCGGCGCCGAGGCGTGGATCAGGTTGCCCTCCGGGGAGTAGGTCCAGGAGTGGTAGCCGCATACCAGGTTTCCGGTTGACCCCGCGGGTTCGGTCAGGACGCGGGCGCCGCGGTGGCGGCACACGTTATGCAGGACGTTCACGCCGCCGTCGTCGTTGCGCAGCACGATCAGCGAGTAGGGCCCGTAGTCGACGGTGACGTAGTCGCCCGGCTCCGGAAGCTCGGCGATGCTGGCGGCAAAGATCCAGTGCTGGCCAAAAATGGCCTGCATGTCGATGTTGAAAATCGTCGGATCGGTGTAGAAGGGGGCATCGAGGGAATATCCCACGCGCCGGGAATCGAACAACTCGATGATTTCCGCCAGCTGCTCGGCAGGCAATGATGAAGCGAGTTTTCCGCGTGAGTTGAGAGCCACGTTCACTGGAGCTGACATTTTTTTCTCCCGGGAGGACTGGAAGTGTGGGATTGATGGGGATTACGTAGGTAGTGGGACTACTGGTGTTGACGAGATGTTGTAGTCGCGAGATTAGGGAGGACCGATGAGCAATAGGGGCCCGTCGTAGATGGCAATTAACGAGCAGGCAGCTGGTGAAGCCTTGGGGGCGCGCTGCTTAGCTGCCGAAACATCACCCAAGGATGCTCCCACCACCGCAAGCGTCTCCATGTCTAGCCCTTCATATGCGTAATACGCAACGACAACCACATCGTGCAACAGTGTGACCTATCCCACCCTTAGGTGTCAACCCGTTAAAGACGCGGCCGAGAGCACATAAATGCATTGACAATGCAGTGCGGGTAGGTGTGACAGCGTGGGACACTAAACGGCGCAACTTCCCTCCTTTCATCCCCGTCGGAGAGACGCGGTAATGGGCGATTCCGTAAAGCAGCGGCAGCTCACCACCGTCCAGACCGATGGGCAACTGGGGTCAGCTTGGATGTAGTTCAACATGCTGTTGGGACAAGGGAATGCCAGCACTTATGGATCTGAAAGCCTGCGCTGCCTGGGGTGATGGGGGATCACCGTCGGCGTAGGAAGTTCCGGGTCGCGTAATGGGCTGGTTGTCTACCTCTAATGCCTGTCTGACCCACATGAGTTCGACGAGCCTGTTTGTCTCGTCGAGCTTGCCTCCGATCAGGTCCTCAAGTCTCGAGAGTCGGTAGCGAAGAGTGTTTTCGTGGATCACCAGGGCATCGGCAGTACGTTTGACGTTTCTGTCGTTGTCCAGATAGCTCCACAGGGTAGCCAGGAGCTGTTCGCCCCGAGGATCGGCGCGAAGCGTTCGACGTATCTGGCCTCCAGCAGCCGGTTTACTAACGGGTGGCTCGGCACTGCCAGGCGCCACGTGACGGTCGAAGAGTCGTGCCAGTCGCCGGACTGCATGCTGATTACGGACATCACCTGCTCCGCGACGTTCCGTGAGGAACCCAGATCGGCTGCGTCGGCCCAGGTCCCGCCAGCCAGGACCCCGTGCACCCCCATTCCGGTGGGCGACCTGGCCACGATCGCCAGCGTGGCGCCGTCGCTCTCGGTTGCGACGGCCGCCGCTGCCGGCAGGGAGCCGGCCCGCTCCAAGCCGCGCACCCAGGCGGACTGGGATCCCCGCTGCCGGTGTCCGAGGACAACCTGCAGGGGAATGTTCAGGTTCATTCCCAGGTCTTCGGCCCGTCTGCGGATCCCCGGTGACAGCGGGTCGGGGCCCACGAGGAGACGGATGACGTCCGATTTCTCGACGCGCCGTCGTACTTCATCATTCACCGCCCGCGTACGGTATTCCCTGACGGCCAGCGACACGAACCAGTCGCCGACCTCCCAAAGGAGGGTGGAGCCGCGGAGCGTGGCGGCGGAGTCCAGTCCCATCTGCTCTGAGAGTTCGATGAAGCGCCGATGGATGGCGTTGAGGCTGATGCGGTAGGCGCGAATGATGTCCTCGATCGCCATTCCCTGGGTCAGCCGGTGGCGCGTGGTCCGACGGGGCTCGGCCTCATCGTTCTCCGTCGGTAGCGCATTGGCCAGGATGCTGCCGACACCGCGCAGCACGTTGACCCGGACGGAGGCGAGAAGGTCCTCGCGCGGGACGACTGCGTAGCCGGGGAGCTCCCCGTAGATGTCACGGGCCGCCTGCTCCCCGATCCCGGGCGCCTCCGCCTCCAGGTGCCTGCCCACCATCTCCAGCTCAGTCACTGTTGCCTTTCGTTGAAAACTCCAAAAAACTCCTGCTCTATTGGCGGGCGCTCCGTAGCCAGTCCCTCCTACTGCCCGAAGAATGAGTTTATGTGGTACAGCTCTCAGAAAGTGAATTGATGAACATCTCCAAAAAACGCGCCAGCGTTTACCCAGCCAGCCCGGGCGCCACAACGTTCGCCGATCTCTGGGACGCCACGGTCGAGGCCGCACCGGGGCGGCCGTTTCTGGTGTTCCTCGACTCCCAGGGCGAACGCAGGTCATGGACATATCGGGAGTTCGACGACATCATCAGGCGTGTTGCATCCGGCTTAGCATATTTAGGCCTCCGCCCCGGAGATGGCGTCCACCTCAGTCTGCGGAACTGCCCGTTTTTCGTCGCGGTGTGGCTGGCCTGTACCCGGATGGGATGCTGGATCGTCCCTGTCGATCCCAGCTCGGCCGTGCCCGAGATTAGTCGGCAGCTCGCCCGCACCCGACCCAAGGTTTGCGTGTATGACACTGAGCGGGCGGACGAGTACAGGAACATCCTCGCGGACGCGGACGCGGACGTGGCTGGCCTCTGTGTGGATGGGCTGGCCCAGGACGTGGCGCCGGCGGGGCTGAATGCACTCTTTCCAAGTTCGGGCCAGGCCAAACCGCAAGATCCGGCTTGGGCCCCGTGCGGCCAGGACCGGCTCGCGGTCATGTTCACATCCGGCACCACCTCTGCACCTAAGGGCGTGGTCCTGACGCAGGCCAATTACCATTGCGTTGCCACCGTCATGGCGGCAGCGGCCCGTCTGGGCCCGGAGCACCGCTGGCTGGTCACGCTGCCGCTATTCCATGCCAACGCCCAGTACTACTGCTTCGCCTCTGCCATCGCCGTCGGAGCTTCAGTGGCCCTCACCGCGCGCTTCTCCGCAAGCCAGTGGGTCGAGCAGGCCCGGGACTTGGCTGCCACCCACGCGAGCCTCTTCGCAGCACCTATCCGCATGATCCTTGCCCGGACCCCCGCGGGGCAGAAGCCGTCGGATCTCATACACGTCTGGTTCGCCCAGAGTCTGGGCGAGGAGCACCACCGCGCATTCGCCGCCCTGGCCGGGTGCTTACCCCGACAGTTATACGGCATGACCGAGACGGTACCGATTGTAACCTTTGACCAGTCGGAACTGCCCTCGGCCGACCAGATCGGCACCCCGCTTCCCAGCCGCAGGGCACACATTGTTGACCTCGTCACCCGCGCACCCGCGCCGGCCGGGGAAGTGGGGATGATCGCCGTAGAGGGCCGCCGCGGAGACGACCTGTTCCTTGAATACCTTGACGATCCCGCTACGACCGCCCGGACCCTGCTGCGGACACCCGGCGGGACCGACCTGCTGCTCACCGGCGACCTGGCCCTGCAGACGGCCGACGGGGCGTGGAAGTTCGTGGGGCGCGCCGATGACGTCATCAAGGTCTCGGGCGAAAACGTTTCGCTTACCGAGGTCGAAGCTGCCGTCGCCCAGGCCCCCGGCGTCCTTGAAGCCGCCGTCGTACCCAGAGCGGACAAGATCCGCGATCAGGTGCCGGTCGCCTACGTCGTGCCACGCGACCCATCCGCACCGCCCGTACACGATCAGCTGGCGGCTTGGGCCCAGGCCAACCTGAGCAAGGCAGCCCGGCCAGTGGAGTGGCACTTCATTGACGAGCTGCCCCGAACAAGCGTCGGAAAGGTCCGCCGCTTCAAACTAAATGCCACTTCCGCACCAGGAGCACACGCATGAGCACCTCGAGCACCAACGCCACGAGCCGCCGGCGGGCTTTCGCCGGTGCCATCGCAGGCCATCTAATCGAATGGTACGACTACGGGATCTATGGCTTCCTGGCGATGACCATGGGCCAGCTGTTTTTTGCGTCGTCGACCCCGGCGATCAGCCTGCTCAGCAGCTTCGCCGCCTTCGCGCTGAGCTTCTTCATCCGTCCGATAGGCGGAGTCTTCTTCGGCCCCCTTGCCGACCGGATCGGACGGCGTAACACGCTCTTGCTGGTCATGGTCCTGATGGCCGGTTCGACGTTCCTCATCGGGCTTTTGCCCACCTACGCCTCAATAGGCATTGCCGCTCCGATCCTGCTGATCCTTCTTCGGTGCATCCAAGGCTTCTCCGCCGGCGGCGAAATCGGAACGGTCACCAGCTTCATCGCCGAGTACGCCGGTCCCAAGCGCCGCGGTTTCGCGACCAGCTGGTTGATGGTCACGGCCGTCGTCGGTCTGCTCCTCGGCGGCCTGGTGGCCAACGGGCTGTCGGCTGTTCTCGGGGCGGACACCATGAGCGCGTGGGGGTGGCGTGTTCCCTTCCTTATAGCCGGCCCGCTCGGCCTGATCGCCGGATACATCCGACTCCGCCTTGAAGACAGTCCGGAATTCACCGCCCTCGCCGAAAGCGGCGACCTTGAGAAGGCCCCGCTCCGGGAATCCCTGCGATGGTCACGGTCCCTGATCCTGGTCTTCTGCATCATCACCGTGCATTCCTCCATTTTCTACCTGGTACTCACCTACGCATCGACGTTCCTGGGCAACTCGCTCAAGTTCGATGCCGACACCCGCTTCTGGTTAGTGCTCCTCGCCTGCGCCCTGGCTGCCTGCGTGATGCCGTTCGGAGGTGCCTTCACCGACCGCTTCGGCCGGAAACCATTCCTGCTTGCCACAGCCGTGATGTGCACCCTTTCGATGCTCTGGTTCTTCCTCGCGGCTCCCGGCGCCACTCCCACGGGATTCCTCTGGCCCTTGCTGGCCACGGCCCTTTCCTTCGGCCTGTACGCGTCCTCTACCTACGCAACCATGACCGAGCTCATTCCTACCCGTATCCGGTCCACAGGAATCTCACTGGCCTACAACGTGCCCGTAGCCTTGTTCGGCGGCAGCGCGCCGCTCATCGCCGCAGGAATCACCGCCGCCACCGGGGATATCCGCTCACCGCTCTGGTTCTTCATCGCCACCGGTCTGGTCTCCATAGCCGGGCTCTTGCTTCTGAAGCCCAGCGACTTCTCCCGCGCCGCCGCAGAGGACCGGCTGCCGGCTTCCCGAACGCACACCGCCGATCCAGACAAGGCGACGCAACTGTGAGCCTCACATAGGGAAAAGGCGGGGCCAGGAACGTGCGTACATTCCTGTCTCCGTCCTTTCAGCGCGAATCCTGCAGCAGCGTCATATGGACCGTTATCGGCGTCGAGCCCCACGAAAACTGCGTGAAAGTCTTGGTGGTGCCGGATTGAGATTGGCTGAGCCGAGCTCGGCCGAGCGGCGGAGCTTGTCCTGCTCCGTGGAACAGGCCATTCGTCATAGGTCGCCCCTACAGCCGCACACCGGCCGTCGTGCTTGGAAGGGTCCCTTCAGAGCTGCGCGCGGCTTCGGCAAAACCTGGCCATTTTATTCCGCCGGTGCTGACACCCGTCGTGAGAGAAGGGTTATGGTCCCGTCCCACTCATCAGCGACAAGGCTTGCCCTGGCGCACTTTTCGTCAGCCTCGGCGCGGTCTGTACCCACACCGGTTGGCACGTCGGCCGGGCGGGTAATAGTAGTGGAGATGCCCTCGCCGCATCCGTTTCTCCCGGCAAGGAGCATTATTCCCCGAAGAGCTCTTTGGATCCCCATTTTGATTCCCCCAGAACCGGCCACGATCAGGCATGGCAGTACTTCCCAGTGAAACGTTTATAGGAGCACCTGTCAACATGCTCCCGCCGTGCGCTAGCCCGCATGCCACCCCAGATGCAGGGGCCACAGCGGGGAGGACCAGGCGCAGAAACGGGCCGGCCGTCTTCCACGAAGATGTTAGCCAGGCCCGTCTCGTCCCGCCACTCACAGGCAGGGAATTGGTACGTTAGCGCCCCCACCTTGAAAAAAGCTGAAACCCCGCCCATCGCCAGTAGCAGGTAATTGATCACGTCCGGCAGTCGTTATACGTCTGCAGCTGGAGGCACGGACCCTACAGCGGGCGGATGTTCTCCGCCTGCGGGCCCTTTTGGCCCTGGGCGACCTCGAATTCGACCTTCTGGTTTTCATCCAGGGACTTGTAACCGCCACCGGCGATGGCCGAGAAGTGGGCGAAGACGTCTGGCCCGCCGTCATCGTTAGCGATGAAGCCGAAGCCTTTTTCGGAGTTGAACCATTTCACTGTGCCGGTTGCCATGTAACCGTTCCTTCTTGGCCTGCTTTGCGTGTCCTGATCCGCACACCGTTCCCGCCGCCTGTCATCAACCTATGTGCAGATGCCCGAGGCAACAAGCCCTGGAGGCTGCCGAGCCGGGCTATCAGTAAAGAGCCGGTTTTGCCCGGCTGGGTAGGACGGCTGCCGTCATTACCGCCAACGCTGGTGCCGTAACGGTCGTAAGCGCTGTTATCGGCGGAATAGCTCCGTTACGGCAGAGGCGTCCAGTTGGCCCTCTTTCATCAGCTCTGGTCCCCCTTCTGTTCCCATTTCCTCCGGTACTGTCTCGGCGTCACTCCCAGGTCGTTGCGGAAATGACGGTTGAAGTTGGATAGGTTGGAGAATCCGGCCTCGTAGCAGATTGAGGATACGGGCAGATCGGTGCGTTCGAGCAGTCTGCGCGCGTGAGCGATTCGGAGCTTGCGGGCCAGATCGCTGAAGTTTTGGCCGGTTGCCCGTTTGAAGTACTTGGAGAAGGTCGGCTCCGACATGCCGACGAGGGCAGCTGCTTCCGACATTCGCACTTCGCCTGCGTAGTTGGTGAATACGTATTCCAGCACAATATCGATGACGGCTGCGGCCTGACCGTCGAGTTGAGGCATGAACCATTCGTCTGCCAAATACACGCGATCAGTCGCAGGCGCCCTTGCAAGAATTGAGAATAGTTCGAACAGGTGATGCAAGCGCGCAACGCCTTGGTTTACACCGATTGATTCGATTGATGCCGCGGCCGCTGCGGCGGTTTCGCCCAGAAATTGCAGTCCGCGGGCGGACTCTTCCAGCAGGCTGGCGACCTCGGTCATTTCCGGCAGGAACTCGGAACTTTGTTGCACCCAGTTGGCGTCGAATTGGATGACGGCGTCGCGGTTCCTGATGACCTCTCCGGGTTCGAGATCGCTTATCCAATCGTGGGGAAGTCCGGATCCTATAAGCGCGACGTGGCCGGCTTCGAAGGTGCCGATGTGGTCACCGACGATGAAGCGGCCGGACCCTTTCCTGATGAGATGGATCTCGTATTCCGGATGGTAGTTCCATCGGGCCAGAGGGCTGGGGTAGTCATGCTCATGCCAGCGTACGGAGTGATGCGGGTCCGCTGGAATTACTTCACGGTTCGCTTGCAACCCCAGTAAGCGCGCGGCCAGCCTTGCGGCTGTGTCGCGGGCTTCATCGTGATCTGGCACCTGCTTTCCTCCCCCTCCTCCTATGGTTCGTTTCGGTTAGAGCAAAGCTACACAACCTGGCACGTTCCAAGCTATACAGGCACCTAGGCAAATTAGTATCGGAAATTGGAATTTGTGACGCTAGTTGTGACCTTTCCCACAGCCTACTCTTGATCTATCAGGCCGGCTGCCGTAGCACCGCCGGCCAACCCAGCATCTCTGTTGCGCACCGTTTATCGACGGGCCGCGACGCGTACCGATAAAGAACAAAGGAGTCCTTCATGCGCTCAAAAACAGGCGCCGTTTCTCTCGCGGCTGGGGCCGTCTGCGCAGTTTTGGCGATCTCGGGTTGCGCCGGTGCCGGAGGCGGGGGCGGGTCGGCAGATGCAGGGAGCATCAATGTGCTCATGGTCAACAATCCCCAGATGGAAGACCTGCAACGCCTTACGGCCGATAACTTCACCAAGGAAACCGGCATCAAGGTGAACTACACGGTTCTGCCGGAGAATGACGTGCGGGCCAAGATCAGTCAGGAATTTTCCTCGCAGGCGGGCCAGTATGACGTGGCTTCCCTGTCCAACTATGAGATTCCGTTCTACTCCGCCAATGGCTGGCTTGCTCCGCTGGACAGCCACGTTGAGGCCGACCCGGACTTCGACCAGGACGACATCATGCCCGCCTACACGGCCTCGCTGACAGGTGAGGACGGACAGTTGTATGGTGAGCCGTTCTACGGCGAATCCTCCTTCCTGATGTACCGCCAGGACGTTTTCGAGGCCCAAGGACTGACGATTTCGGATAAGCCGACCTGGGATGAGGTAGCCGACCTGGCAGTCGAGCTCGACGGCGCGGAACCGGGAATGAAGGGTATCTGCCTGCGGGGCCAGCCGGGCTGGGGCCAGGTGTTCGCGCCGCTGACCACTGTGGTCAATACCTTCGGCGGAACCTGGTTCGACAAGGACTGGAACGCGCAGGTCGACGCACCGGAATTCAAGGAAGCCGTCGAGTTCTACACCACGCTTGTCAAGGAACACGGCCAGGCAGGCGCAGCACAGGCCGGTTACACCGAGTGCCTGAACAACATGTCCCAGGGCAAGGTCGCCATGTGGTACGACGCGACAGCAGCCGCCGGCGCTCTCGAAGCGGAGTCCTCGCCCGTGAAGGGCAAGATCGGCTACGTGCAGGCCCCGGTGAAGGAAACCGATTCCTCCGGCTGGCTGTGGACCTGGTCCTGGGGCGTGCAGGCAGCATCGAAGAAGCAGGACGCGGCATGGGAGTTCATCTCCTGGGCCAGCTCGAAGGAATACGAAGAACTCGTCGCCTCCGAACTGGGCTGGGCCAAGGTCCCGTCGGGCAAGCGGATCTCCACTTACGAGAACAAGGAATTCCAGGAAGCCGCACCCTTCTTCGAGGCCGAGCGCTCCGCGATCGAGAACGCGGATCCGGAAAACCCCGGAGTGCAGGAGCGGCCCGCGCCGGGCATCCAGTTCGTCGGCATACCCGAATTCGCGGATTTGGGCACTAGCGTCTCACAGGAAATCAGTGCCGTGATCGCGGGCCAGAAATCCGTAGATGAAGCTCTGGCCAAGGGCCAGCAAACCGCCCAGAAAATCGGCGACAAGTACAAGAGCAACTAGGACCCATCAGACGGCCGGTGTTCCCGCTACCCGAGGGAGCGGGAACACCACCGGCAGGAGAGCCTCATGAATTCAGCACTAGCAACCGCACCCCGCCGGTCGGACCGGTCACCCGCGGATCGCCAAAGGAACACCAGGTCCCGCCAGCGCGCCCTGGCCTGGGCCCGCAGGGCGCCGCTGCTCCCCGCACTTATATTCCTCATCGTCGTTACCCAGCTGCCGTTCGTGGCGACCCTGGTGATTTCCCTGCTGAACTGGAACAGCCTGCGGCCGGACCAGACAAGCTTCGCCGGACTGAGCAATTACGCCGCGGTCCTCACCAATGCGGATTTGCGCCAGGCCATCTTCACCACGATCCTCCTGACGGCCACCGTGGTGCTCGCCAGCCTGGTCCTGGGCCTTGGCCTGGCCCTGCTGCTCGATAAGAAATTCATCGGACGGGGCCTGGTCCGCACGATCCTGATCGCACCTTTTCTTATCGTTCCCGTGGCCGCGGCCCTCATCTGGAAGCACGCCCTGCTCAACCCCGTCTACGGATTGATCAACGGGACTCTGACCTGGATCTGGTCGCTGTTCGGCAGCAGTAACCCGCCGCAGCCCGACATCCTTTCCCAGGCACCGCTTTTGGCAGTGGAAGTCTCCCTTATCTGGCAGTGGACCCCGTTCATGATGCTCATTCTGCTTGCAGGGCTGCAGTCACGACCGATGGACACCGTTGAAGCCGCCCAGATGGACGGGGCTTCCCGCTTCGAGGTCTTCCGCTACCTGACCCTGCCGCACCTGCGCCAGTACCTGGAGCTGGGCGGCCTGCTGGGAACCATTTACATCGTGCAGAACTTCGACGCCGTCTTCACCCTGACATCCGGAGGGCTGGGAACAGCCAACCTGCCGTATGCGGTCTACCAGACGTTCTACTTCGCCAACGAATACGGCGTTGCGTCCGCGGCCGGCGTCGTCACAGTCATAGGAACGATCATCGTGGCGATCTTCGCCCTGCGCACCGTATTCTCGCTCTTCAAGAAGGAGGAAGGACGATGACCGCCCTGAACCCCGCCACTCCCAAACCCGCGGGCATCAGGCGCGGACGCAAGTCCCGCCTGGACCCGACGCGCAACAACACGGCAGCCGGACTGATTGCCTGGCTGGCCGCCCTGGTTTTCGCCATACCCGTCCTGTGGATGGTCCTGACCTCGTTCCACTCCGAGACGGATGCGGCGACCAACCCGCCCTCCGTCGCCGCGGACCTGACACTGGATGCCTACAAGGAATTCTTCGGCGCCGCCTCGGGTGTGAGCCCCTGGCCGTACATGATTAACTCGGCCACCGCATCCATCTTTTCCACGGTGCTCGTGCTCCTGCTGGCCATCCCGGCCGCCTACGCCCTGTCCATCCGCCCCGTGCAGAAGTGGACCGACGTGATGTTCTTCTTCCTCTCCACGAAGATGATGCCCGTCGTGGCGGCCCTGCTGCCGCTGTACCTTTTCGCCAAGAACGTCGGTGCCCTGGACAACATCTGGTTCCTGGTCCTGATGTACACCTCCATGAACCTTCCCATTGCGGTCTGGATGATGCGCTCATTCCTGGCTGAAGTCCCGGTCGAAATGCTCGAGGCCGCCCAGATCGACGGGGCCAACCTGCTGCTGACCCTGCGAAAAGTCGTCGCGCCGGTCGCGATGCCCGGAATCGCAGCCACCGCGCTGATCTGCTTCATCTTCAGCTGGAACGAACTGCTACTGGCACGGGTCCTGACGGGCGTCGTCTCGGGCACCGCGCCGGTTTTCCTCACCGGCTTCGTCAGCAGCCAGGGACTTTTCCTCGCCAAAGTCTGCGCCGCAGCCGTCATCATCTCCCTGCCGGTACTCTTCGCCGGTTTCGCAGCCCAGGACAAGCTCGTTCAGGGCCTTTCCCTCGGCGCCGTCAAGTAGCTCACCCCACCGTGCAAAGGATTACCGTGTCCACTTTCATCAATGAGTCCGCGCCTCCTGCCACCATGCGCGCTTCAGTCCTGCGGCGGCAGGGCGACATGGCGCTTGAGACCCTGGACGTACCCTCCCTCGAAGACGATCAGGTGCTGGTACAGGTCGCCGCCGTCGGCGTCTGCGGCAGCGACGTGCACTACTACCGGCACGGGCGCATCGGCAACTACGTTGTCGACCACCCGCTCGTCCTCGGACACGAGCTCTCCGGCCGCATCGCGGCAGTAGGCGCCGGGGTGGACCCGGCCCGCATCGGCCAAAGGGTAGCCGTGGAACCGCAGCGGCCCTGCCGAACCTGCACCCAATGCAAGGCCGGCCGCTACAACTTATGCCCGGACATCGAGTTCTACGCCACTCCACCGATCGACGGCGCATTCACCGAGTACGTGCGGATCCAAAGCGACTTCGCGTTCGACATCCCGGACAGTGTCAGCGACGAAGCCGCCGCGCTCATCGAGCCGCTCTCCGTCGGCATCTGGGCCTGTCAGCGGGCCGGCATCCGGCCCGGCAGCCGAATACTGATTGCCGGCGCCGGCCCCATCGGCATCATCACCGCCCAGGTCGCCCGCGCGTTCGGAGCGTCCGAAATCCATATAACGGACATCTCTGCCGCCCGCAGGGACTTCGCCCTGGAGAACGGGGCAACACATGGCCTCGATCCGTCCACGGAATCATTAAGCGG
The DNA here is from genome assembly GCF_057656375.1 of Arthrobacter sp. Soil_C_60. Classification (NCBI taxonomy): domain Bacteria; kingdom Bacillati; phylum Actinomycetota; class Actinomycetes; order Micrococcales; family Micrococcaceae; genus Arthrobacter; species Arthrobacter sp. Soil_C_60. The sequence goes on from NZ_JBDGKM010000014.1 coordinate 85,213, forward strand.
ACTCGGCCTCGATGCGTTCATCGACGCCTCCGGCGCACCACAGGCCGTCAGGTCCGGCATCATGGCGGTCGGCCCCGCCGGGCGCGTCATCCTGGTGGGGATGGGCGCCGATGATGTCGAGCTGCCCGTGTCGTATATCCAGAACCGCGAAATCTGGCTCTCCGGCGTCTTCCGGTACGCCAATACCTGGCCGCTGGCCATACGGCTGGTGGCCGAAGGCCAAGTGGACCTCGACACCCTGGTAACCGGGAAATTCACCCTGGCCCAGGCCGAAGACGCACTCAACGCCGGCACCAAGCCGGATCAGCTCAAGGCGATTGTCTACCCGGGACGCTGAAACGATGAGCCAACCAGATCCTGAAATGAAGGCGTCGGCATCCCGTACGGAAGCAGCATCTCCTGCGACGGAGCATCCCGCCGGTGCAGAGAGTTCCGCGTGTTCGGGCTGCCTGACAGTCCTGGGCGAATCCCTGGTCGACATCCTCGCCGACGCCGGTGGTGGTCCGGCAACCGTGTTCCCCGGCGGCAGCCCGCTGAACGTTGCCGTGGGCTGTGCACGTCTTGCCATGGACACAACCTTCGTCACCCATTACGGGCAGGACGACCACGGAGACACGATTGCTGCGCATCTGAGCGCAAACGGCGTGGAACCAATCGTCGGCGGCACCTCGCCGACCAGCGTTGCCCGCGCAACATTGGATGCAGCCGGAGCCGCAGAGTATGACTTTGACATCACGTGGGACCTTACGGGAGCAACGCTGCCTGCGCGGTCCGCGGTCGAGAACTCGCAGCACGTCCATACCGGATCCATCGCCGCCGTACTGCCATCAGGCACTGAGACCGTCTACGCCCTGATCGCTGCCGCCCGCGGACACGCAAGCGTCAGCTACGACCCCAACTGCCGCCCCAGCATCAGCCCGGACGTGGACCGTGCCCGCCGGCAGGCGGAGAAATTCGTCGCCGCCAGCGACATCGTCAAGGCCAGTAATGAAGACCTCCAATGGCTCTACCCGGCCAGACCCATCGAACAAACGGTAGCGGCCTGGCTCAAACTCGGTCCAGGGTTGGTCGCCGTCACCCGCGGCTCCGCAGGACCGGTGCTCGCCACCCGGCAAACTGCGGTCACCCTGCCGGCGGAACCGGTCCACGTCGCCGATACCGTCGGCGCGGGAGACTCCTTCATGGCGGGCATGCTCTCGGGCCTGGCACAAATGGACTTCCTCGGACCCGGCAGCCGCGACCGGCTCAGGCATCTGAGTTCGGATGCACTGCTTTCTCTGGGCCGCTACGCCAACAGGGCAGCGGCCATCACCTGTTCCCGGGCAGGGGCAAATCCGCCCTGGGCACACGAACTCGGAGCACTGCAAATCACTGCACCATCCCGGGAAGAACAAACCTGCTGAGGCTGCCTCTGAAGGCTTCAACCCAATCCATAGCTATTCCCCTCATTACGGATCGTCGGGCACGTACCTGCCCGTGAAAAGGAATCAAAAACCATGGCAACAGTAACTTTTGACCAAACAACCCGCCTTTACCCCGGCACCGACCGGGCGGCCGTGGACGGACTCAACCTGGAGATCGCCGACGGCGAGTTCCTCGTCCTGGTCGGCCCGTCCGGCTGCGGAAAATCCACCTCCCTGCGCATGCTCGCCGGCCTTGAAGACGTCAACTCCGGACGCATCCTCATCGGAGACCGGGACGTCACCGACGTGCCGCCCAAGGACCGCGACATCGCGATGGTGTTCCAGAACTACGCGCTCTACCCGCACATGTCCGTCGCGGACAACATGGGCTTCGCCCTGAAGATCGCGGGCATTCCCAAGGAGGAGCGTGCCCAGCGCGTCCGCGAGGCGGCCAAACTGCTGGACCTTGAGGAGTACCTGAACCGCAAGCCGAAGGCACTCTCCGGCGGCCAGCGCCAGCGCGTAGCCATGGGCCGGGCCATCGTCCGCAGCCCCCAGGTCTTCCTGATGGACGAACCCCTCTCCAACCTGGACGCGAAACTGCGCGTCCAGACCCGCACCCAGATCGCTTCCCTGACCCGGCGCCTCGGCGTCACCACCGTCTACGTCACCCATGACCAGGTCGAAGCCATGACCATGGGCGACCGTGTCGCCGTACTCAAAGACGGCATCCTGCAGCAGGTCGACACCCCCCGAAATCTCTACGACCGTCCCACGAACGTCTTCGTCGCCGGGTTCATCGGCTCACCGGCCATGAACCTGCTCGAACTGCCGGTCACAGACGGCGGTGTGCTGTTCGGGGGCACCGTCTACCCGGTGCCGCGCGCAGTACTCAGCCAGGCCCACGGAACGACCGTCACGCTGGGCGTACGCCCGGAGGACCTGGAAACAACCGTCGACAACCACGGCCTGCGCGTAGAGGTCGATGTGGTCGAGGAACTCGGTGCCGACGGCTACGTCTACGGCCGCACTGCCCTGAACGGCAGCCACCACGACCTCGTGGCCAGAATCGACGGCCGCCGCCCGCCCCTGAAGGGCGACACCGTCTACGTGCGGCCAATGCCCGGCCACGTGCACCTCTTTGACACCATCACCGGGCTGCGCCTGGAGCATCCGGACTCGCCTGGTCAGGGCTACGAACCTGCCCCGGCACGTTCAGTTGTCTAACCGGTGCAGCCGCCGCCCCGGTACGGGACCGGCCTGCCGCGCACCCCATCGGAAGGAGTTGCGAGAGTGAAGATCGGCATTCTGACCAGCGGGGGTGACTGCCCCGGGCTCAACGCGGTCATCCGCGGGGCGGTGCTGAAGGGCATCAAGGTCCACGGCCAGGAGTTCGTCGGTTTCCGTGACGGCTGGCGCGGCCTCGTCGAGGCCGACGTCATGGAGCTGCCACGGAGCAGCGTCCGCGGTATTTCAAAGCAGGGCGGCACCATCCTGGGCACTTCGCGGACCAACCCGTTCGAGGGCAACGGCGGGCCCGAGGCCATCACGGCGAACCTGGAGCGGCTCGGGGTCGACGCCGTGATCGCGATCGGCGGCGAGGGCACGCTCGCCGCGGCGCAGCGCCTGACGGAAGCGGGCCTGAAGATCGTTGGCGTGCCCAAGACCGTTGACAATGACCTCGACGCCACCGATTACACGTTCGGGTTCGACACCGCGGTCCAGATCGCCACGGAGGCGATCGACCGGCTGCGCACTACCGGCGAATCGCACCACCGGACCATGATCGCTGAGGTGATGGGCCGGCACACGGGCTGGATCGCGCTGCACGCCGGCATGGCGGCCGGTGCCCACGCGATCCTGATACCGGAGCAGCAGGTTTCGATGGACCAGGTCACGGAGTGGGTCACCGACGCGCACAAGCGCGGCCGTGCCCCCTTGGTAGTGGTGGCCGAAGGGTTTGTGCCGGAGGGCCAGGGAAGCCCGCATTCCGAACGCGGGCTGGACGCTTTCGGCCGGCCCCGGCTGGGCGGGATCGCGGACCAGCTGGCGCCTGAGCTGGAGGCCTGCACAGGGTTCGAGACCCGTGCCACCGTGCTCGGCCACATCCAGCGCGGTGGCGTTCCCAGCGCCTTCGACCGGGTCCTGTCCACCCGGCTGGGCATGGCGGCCACGGATGCCGTTGCCGGCGAACGCTGGGGCGAGATGGTCTCGCTCAATGGAACAGATATCGCCTACGTCGACTTCGCCAGCGCGCTCGGCAAGCTCAAGACCGTACCCCAACACCGGTATGACGAAGCGGTCACGCTCTTCGGCTGAGCCCGCTAACCACCACAGCAACGTCTCCAACAACAGCAGCTAGGTAGGGTTTCATGAGACGAGCAAAGATCGTGGCCACCTTCGGCCCCGCGGTAGCCAGCTACGACAACACTCTGGCGGTCATCGAGGCCGGTGTGGACGTGGCCCGCATGAACATGAGCCACGGTGACTACACCGTGCACGACAACACGTACATCAACGTCCGCAAGGCCGCGGCCGAGCTGGGCCGCACCGTCGCCATGATGGCGGACCTGCAGGGCCCGAAGATCCGGCTCGGCCGGTTCACGGACGGACCGCATACCCTCGCGGCCGGGGATACCTTCACCATCACGACGGACGACGTTGAGGGCACCGCGCAGCTCTGCTCGACGACCCACACGAACCTGCCCCGGGACGTCCGCCCCGGAGACACCCTGCTCATCGACGACGGCAAGGTCGCCTTGCGCGCAGTTGAGGTCACAGCCAACAACGTGGTCACCGAGGTGACCGTGGCCGGCACGGTGTCCAACAACAAGGGCATCAACCTCCCCGGCGTGGCCGTCAACGTCCCGGCCCTGAGCAGAAAGGATGAAGAAGACCTGCGCTGGGCCCTCCGCCGCGGCGCCGATTTCATCGCCCTGTCCTTCGTCCGCAGCGCTGATGACATCACCCGGGTCCACGAGATCATGGACGAGGAAGGCCGCCGCGCCCCGGTAATCGCGAAGATCGAAAAGCCGCAGGGCGTGGACGCGCTCGAGGAAATCATCGATGCCTTCGACGCGATCATGGTGGCCCGCGGCGACCTGGGCGTGGAGCTGCCCCTCGAAGACGTGCCCGTGGTCCAGAAGCGGGCCATCGAGCTGGCCCGCAGGTGGGCGAAGCCCGTCATCGTCGCCACCCAGGTGCTCGAATCCATGATCGAGAACCCGCGGCCTACCCGCGCCGAGGCTTCCGACTGCGCGAACGCCGTACTCGACGGCGCGGACGCCGTCATGCTCTCGGGCGAGACCAGCGTGGGCACCTACCCGGTGGAGACCGTCCAGACGATGGCTCGTATCATCGAGTCCACCGAGGAGCACGGCCTGGACCGGATCCCGCCCCTGGGCAGCAAGCCCAGGACGCGTGCCGGCGCGATCACCCGCGCAGCCGTGGAGATCGCATCCCAGCTCGAGGCGAACACTATCTGTGCCTTCACCCAGTCCGGCGATACTGCCCGGCGGCTCTCCCGGCTCCGGCCCACCTGCCCTGTGCTGGCCTTCTCGCCCACCGAGCAGGTCCGAAACCAGCTGGCGCTGGTGTGGGGCATCCAGCCGATGCTGGCCGAGGAAGCCGTGCACACCGACGAAATGACCCGCCAGGTGGACCGCGTGTTGCTGGAGCAGAACCTGGCGCAGCCCGGCGGACTCGTGGTCATCGCCGCCGGATCCCCGCCCGGAGTGGCCGGCTCCACCAACCTCGTCAAAGCACACAAAGTCGGCGACCTCAACGACGCCGGCCTGCTCCCTGAAACTGGGTCAACGTGCAAGCAGAGGTTTAACGCTATCGGCTCGTAAAGGTCCACACATCAGAACATATGCGCCGTTATCGGTGCTTCAGACAGAACGGCCCAATTAGTTGTCCGTGGATTGACCGGTCCCGGGTTATCTGTCAGCGGCAGGAAGCGCCGTGGAGTTCGGGCCTGTATTCCAGGTCATGGCGGTGACGGATATGTGTCCGGTTCTTGATGTAGGCGCAACGCGGGTGAAACAGGTTAGGGCCAGCATTGAAGCATGAGACACGGTGCCTTGAACCCTTTCCACGCCGAGTTGTCCTGCGACTCCTGTGGCCAACTTCCCGAACCGCCCCGGACCCGGTTGACGCTGGCTAACGTGGCGGCCATGCTCCCGATCGAGCTACTGGTCCATGCCGTGGTCATCCACACTGACTGGTCTTATCTGGTGAAGGTCCTGATCCTCACCATGACCGCCACTGTCCTGGTGATTTGGGTTGCCGAGCCATCGGCATCGCGCCTGCTGCGCCGATGGCTTCATGCCCCTGCGCTGCACCGGAGGAAGAAACTGCACAGCGCGCAGGCGTTATGGCATACACGGACAACCCTGGCCGACCGTCCCGGAGCGCTTGAGCGGATCACGCACGCTTTGTCCTGCCTGGATATCAACATCCTCAGCATCCACGTCCACCCGGTGCGCGACGGGGTGCTCGACGAGTTCGTTCTGGCCAGCCCGGCCGCGCTCACCGAGCAGGACCTGCTCGATGCCCTTGCTGCGGGCGGCGGAAGCAGCTCCCGCGCCATGCGTACTACTCCCATCGCACTGGCTGACGGCCAGACGAGTGCGCTGAGCCTCGCCGTGCGGATCGCCGGCAACCCCTCGGAGCTGCCGCTGGCGGTGGCCGAACTACTGTCCGCTGAAATCCTCTCCGAAACTGGAGAGAACCCCGGCCAGCGACACGCGGTGGACGGTACGCTGCTCAAAATCCCCACGGCCTGGGATCAACCGATCATCTTCGCCCGTCCCGGAAACCCTTTCACTCCGGCCGAATCCGCACGGGCACACCGGCTGGCAGAACTGGCCGAGATCGTAGAACTCAGCCGACGCTAATCTACGCGCTGTTATCGGCGCCTTTAATGGTTATTTGTGATGCACGCTCAACGCCTGCTGAGAAGCTGCTGAAACTTTTCATCAGTGACGTCTAGTATGATGCCGGGGTTCATGCGGTTCCCTGGTCTGGCAGTGCGGATGCACGACATCACGAAACGTACGCTCGAACGCAGCGGCAGCGCCCCGTAGAACTTCACCCGTGCCTTGCCTGTGCCTGAATCCGAACTGGTCCAGGGACCCGTACAACCTCGAATTCCTCGGACTGCCGAAGGAAACCGCCGAACGTGACCTGGAACAGGCCCTCAGCGGCAGCATTGTCGAAACCCTGCGCGAAACTGGTCCAGCCTTCGCCTTTGTCGGCCGCTGGTGCACGTGGATGTTGATGGACTGGGGTCCTGCTAGCGTTACCGCCATGACGACTCATCAGATCACCCTTGGTGCGATCAATCTGGAGGCCCAGAATCCGGCCACGCTTGCCGAATTTTGGGCATCCGTTACCGGCGCCATTCCATCATCCGGGAGTGACAGCGTCTACCTGCCATCTGCTGGCCCCGGAGGGTTCGCAATGTTCTTCCAGCCGATGACCGGCCCTCGCCCCGAACATCAGGCGTTCCACCTGGACCTGACCGTCCCATGGGGGACACGACAGGCCGAGGTTGATCGTCTTCTCAGCCTCGGTGCCACCCACCGGTGGGACGTCCTGGACGAATTTCCGCACGTGCAGTGGACGACCCTTGCTGATCGGGAGGGGAACCTCTTCTGCGTGGCCGAACACCCTCCTACAGACCAGCAGGGTTTGTGATCCGAGCCGAGTAGGCATCGGTGTGAAAATTTTCTCCGTGGCGACTATTGCGACAGCGCACCTGCCCAAAGGATTCCCCTCCAAGCCAAATCGTTCCCATAGGGGCTTGGAGTACAGCATGATCGAATAGCCGCCAAGTTCAGCTATGGATTACCACGGTCCCGCTACACCTGTCCGGTGATCCGGTGCCGGGTGCCTGGGCGGCACACCCTCTTGAGCCTGAACTTCCTTGCAAGCCCCGGTTGGCTCCTCAGTCGTTCGTCTGCGCAGTGAGACATCGCCATCTACAGGCAGCGGCCTTACCCTCGGATGAGGCACAAAGGGATAGTCCCGCTAGTGGCGGATTCCGGTTTCGGTGCGTGCGACATCTTCCCCGGGCGGAAGCTCGAGGTTCCCGACGGTGTTGGACGGCGCCTTGGTCCGAGCGTGGGTGACATAGAGGGGCAGCGCCGTGAACACCAGACCGCCGACGAGGTTGCCGAGCACCGTCGGGATTTCGTTCCAGACCAGGTAGTCCAGGACGGTGAACTCGCCGCCGAGCAGCAGAC
>NZ_JBDGKM010000015.1:0-92336 GCF_057656375.1 Arthrobacter sp. Soil_C_60
AGACACACCGCTACGCGGGCATTATCCAATGATTCTTCGATAGCAGCTACGCGGGCATCTTTGATGAGTCAACGCGCTGGTTTGACGGAACACCGTTCTAACCCCTACCGTTATGTAGTCCTTCGTGTCTGCTTTGTGCATACCCCCATGCCTTTTGTGAGGTTGCCAGAGCAGATGCCCAATAGAGCGTCCGCCTGTTACTTCCCCTTGTTGCAACGGGCTGAGGCGCATCTGTCGATCGTCTTGGAGTAACCACCGTGAGCAAGCGGACTTTTCAGCCGAATAACCGCCGTCGTGCCAAGAAGCACGGCTTCCGCCTTCGCATGCGTACCCGCGCCGGCCGTGCCATCCTGGCAGCGCGCCGCGGCAAGGGCCGTACCGAACTGTCGGCCTAACCAGCTGCCGTTTGTCGAATCCGGCTGCTTTGTCTTTCAGCAGCCGCGCAGCGGAATAGGCAGCTTTCATTATCATGCTGTCCAGTAAAAACCGGATGCGTCTTTCGGCAGACTTCTCAACAACTGTACGTTCCGGCGCCCGCTCTGGGCGTCGGAACTTAGTGTTATACGCGGTTCCCACTGCCCTGGACCAGCCGAGCATTTTCGGCTTTATCGTGTCCAAGGCCGTGGGGAACGCTGTAACCCGCAATCTCGTTAAACGGAGACTGCGGGAGATCGCGGTGCACAGTCTCAGGGCTTATCCACAGGGGCTTTCTGTTGTCGTCAGGGCATTGCCTCCGGCAGCGAACGCAGATTTCGGCGCTCTGAGCAATGATTACCGCAAGACATTTGCAGCAGCGACGTCAAAGTTCCGCGCGGCACTGCCCGCGGCCGAGCAGAGAGGACCCGCCGAATGAGCGCAACAAGCCATTCGCCGGTGCAGCCTCCTGCCGCTGCCTCTTCCTCCGCGGCGCGTTTTCTCTGGGCCTTGCCGCAGAACTCGCTGATCGGATTGCTAAAGGCATACCGAAAAGTCGTTTCTCCTGTATACGGACAAGTGTGCCGGTTTTTCCCCTCTTGTTCGGCCTACGCGCTGGAAGCGGTGACCATCCATGGAGCCGTAAAGGGAACCTGGCTTGCGGTGCGTCGGCTGTCGCGTTGCCACCCCTGGAACGACGGCGGCGTCGATCACGTGCCGTTGTCCCCTTACTATGAGCGTCTGCTTCGGGAGAATCCCGCTGGAACGCCACGGATTATTGTGCTGAATCACCCGGAGATTCCGGCCGACGATGAAGGCCGTCCAAGCGGCCCGAGGAGCTAACGAGTAATGGATTTCCTGAACACCATACTTTTCCCATTCATGTGGGTGGTCTCATGGATCATGCGGTCGTTCCACGACCTGTTCACCACCTTGGGAATGGATGCGGCGAACGGCTGGACCTGGACGCTGTCCATCGTTGCTCTGGTGCTCGTCATCCGGGCTGCTCTCATCCCGGTATTCGTCAAGCAGATCAAGGCGCAGCGCGGAATGCAGGCGCTGCAACCGGATCTCCGTAAGCTTCAGCAGAAGTACAAGGGTAAGACGGACCAGCTCTCGCGCCAAGCCATGACGCAGGAACAAATGGCCCTGTACAAGAAGCACGGCACCAACCCGTTCTCGGCCTGCTTGCCGATGCTGATCCAGATGCCGTTCTTCTTTGCGTTGTTCCAGGTATTGAGCCAGGCGTCTGGGGCTAGCGACGAAGGCCGCGGTATCGGTGCTCTGTCCGCCCAGGACATTCAGCAGTTCGATGCCTCCACCATCTTCGGTGCACCCCTATCAGCCTCACTTCTTCACGGTGGCGGTGGTGACAACCAAGTTGCCGTCATCGTGCTGTCGATCATCATGATTCTGGCGATGACTGCCTCGCAGTTCATCACGCAGAAGCAGATCATGTCGAAGAACATGTCCGAGGAAGCACTGGCCAGCCCGTTCATGCGCCAGCAGCAGATGATGCTCTACATCCTCCCCCTGGTCTTCGGCATCGGCGGAATCAACTTCCCCATTGGTGTTCTCATCTACTGGACCACCACCAACCTTTGGACCATGGGCCAGCAGTTCCTTGTGATCAGGCGGATGCCCACCCCCGGGTCGCCCGCTGCCAAGGCCTTGGCTGAACGCCGCGCGAAGAAGGGACTTCCCATGATCCCCCTTCTGGGAGAGAAGAAGTCCGAGGAACCGGCCGTCGAGGCCCCGGCTGCCACCAAGGTGCAGCGACCGCAGCCCCAGCGTAAGAACAGGAAGAGAAAATGAGCACCGAGAGCGTCTCCGATACATCTGCCGATCAGTCGGCCCTGGAAGCCGAATCCGAAGAGTCGGCCACACAGTCCAACAACGCGAGCCGTTTGGAAGAAGAAGGCGACGTAGCTGCGGACTACTTGGAAGAGTTGCTCGACATCGCCGATATTGATGGCGACATCGACATCGAAGTCCGCAACGGACGCACCTACATCTCGATCGTTTCCGAAGAGGACGACAACGATGCTCTTGAAGCGTTGGTCGGCCGTGAAGGCGAAGTTCTTGAGGCACTGCAGGAACTCGCACGATTGGCCGTTCTGACGTCCACGGAGAACCGATCGCGGCTTGTTCTTGATATCACCGGCTACCGGGAAGAACGTAGCGTCGAACTGCACAAGATCGCGCAGGACGCCGTCACCAAGGCAAAAGAGACCGGCGAAGAGGTCGCATTGGCACCGATGAGTGCCTATGAGCGGAAGATCGTTCATGATGCGGTGGCTGACCTCGGCTTGGCCAGCGAGTCAGAAGGCGAAGGAGCCAACCGCCACATCGTCGTCTCGCTGGCTTCCTAGTCCTGCCGCCGCTGGCCTGACCTACTTATTGAGGTATATACGTGGTTGAAATAACGCCGAAAGAAAAGGCGGCGGCGTCGTCGGTATTCGGAGACCGAACAGCGCTGGCAGAACGTTACGTGCAGCATTTGGCGACATCGGGCATGGAACGTGGCTTGTTGGGTCCCCGAGAAGTTCCGCGTCTTTGGAGCCGACACGTGTTGAACTGTGCGGTCGTAGCTGAACTGATCCCCGCCGACGCTTATGTCGCGGATGTCGGAAGCGGTGCTGGCTTGCCCGGACTCACATTCGCCCTGGCAAGGCCTGACCTACGGCTCACGCTTATCGAACCCCTGGAGCGCAGGGTCACTTGGCTGAACGAAGTTATCGACGACCTAGGCCTAGACAACGTGGAGGTCCTGCGTAGCCGTGCAGAACTGGCCGTAGGACAGGTCAAAGCAGATGTTGTAACGGCGCGGGCCGTATCTGCCCTGAACAAGTTGGCGCCCCTGACGATTCCGCTCTTGGAAGGCCATGGGCAAGTCCTAGCCATCAAGGGGAGAAGCGCGGCAGAAGAAATCGAGAAGGCAGCAAAGGTAATCCGCAAGCTGGGCGGCACTGACACTTCGGTTGTGACGGTTGGGGAAGATCTCCTTGAGGAACCCACGACCGTTGTCCGTATTGTGGTTGGCCGCTGATTCCTAGGCTGACGAATAACCCACACCTGCGGGGGGTCGTCGTCATTCTGGAGTGCCAGCAGATAGTCTAGAGTCACTAAAGCCGGAGATAAGGGAAGTGAGCGAGTTCTGGTGGGTTTGGGAGACGAGCGCTCTGCGGGACGCAGCTTCACTTCATCACGGGACCGGCTCCGAGGCTGGTTTTCTTCGTTCACTCAACTCATAAAGGTCGATAATTAATGACTAACATCGAGGTTTCACGTGAAACATCGGCTGCCGGTGCCACGGAAATGAAGGTCGAGTCGACGGTTCCCAGCGTTATGGATTCGATCGATGAAAGCACACCGCTGGCGCGTGAGCTTGCCAGCGAGAACCGGCGCCGCGAAAGGTTGCAGGGACGCGACCTACCGAGGCCCAGCGAAACGCGGATTCTTACAGTCAGCAACCAAAAAGGTGGCGTCGGTAAGACAACCACGACGGTGAACATTGCCGCTGCCCTGGCCGCCGCTGGTCTGAACGTTCTTGTCGTGGATATTGATCCGCAGGGTAACGCCTCGACCGCTCTTGGCGTCGAGCATCACTCGGATGTGGACAGCATCTACGATGTCCTCATTAATGACCTGCCGTTGGCTGACGTACTGGCGCCCTGCCCAGACATCAAGAACCTCATCGTAGCTCCGGCTACGATCCATTTGGCCGGCGCGGAGATTGAACTCGTTTCATTGGTCGCCAGGGAACAGCGACTGCGTCGCGCCATAGACGTGTACGCGAAGGAACGCGCAGCCGCGGGACAGGAACGGTTGGACTACGTCTTCGTCGACTGCCCACCGAGTCTGGGGCTGCTCACCGTCAACGCTTTCGTAGCTGCGCAAGAAGTCTTGATTCCTATTCAATGTGAATACTACGCATTGGAGGGTCTCAGCCAACTCCTCAGCAATATCGAGATGATCCAGAAGCACCTCAACGGGGACCTGGTTGTTTCAACGATTCTCCTGACGATGTACGACGGTCGAACAAACTTGGCTGCGCAGGTTGCCGCGGAAGTGCGCCAGCACTTCCCGGATCAGGTTCTGGGCGCGGTCATTCCTCGATCCGTACGTATTTCCGAGGCGCCGAGTTATCAACAGACAGTCATCACCTATGATGCATCCTCCAGCGGTGCTCTGTCTTATCAGGAAGCAGCAGCAGAAATTGCCGAGCGCGGGCGGCAATCCAAGTAACTCCAACTCTCAACGGTAGACTTAGCTCCTAGTCAGAAAAATGCTCGCATTCGCGTGCATTCAGGAAGGATCCCTTGATGAGTGAGAAACGCCGCGGTTTGGGTAGGGGCCTGGGTGCGTTGATTCCGAATTCACCTGTAGCCACAGAAGAGAAGAATACCGAGCCCAGTCCGGCAGCTGCCCGCCGTGGTCGTCCCGTCGATGTTTTTTTCCCGGCAGCTTCCCGTCGCGACGAAGACAACTCGCCATTCCTGAACACCCAATCGGAACGAGGCGGTGCCTCTTCGGCGGCGCAGGTCGCCGAGGTCCTTCGGGGACCCCGAAAGAACTCTCCGTCTGCACGCAAACCCATAAAGAAGGCTTCGGTCAAGCCGTCTCCGGACACGGCAGGTGCGGAGGCGGAGATTGGGACGAAGCCGGGCTCCGCAGCTCATGAGAATGAAAACTCAGTGGTAGCTCCCGTGGAACCTGAGGCAAAGGCGATGACTCCGGTTGAGTCTTCCGCCACTTCAGTGGCAGCTGACGAAGCCGAAGCAACCGAACAGGAGATGGCGGAAGCTGTCGAACAGTCGGATGCCCCGGAAATCGATGATGATGTTTCCCGTGAAACACTTGTAGAGGTGCCAGGGGCGACATTCGCTGAAGTTCCGATCCTGTCTATCCACCCTAACCGGAAGCAGCCGCGGACAGTCTTCGATGAAGAAGACATGGCAGAATTGGTGCACTCGGTCCGCGAGATCGGCATCCTGCAGCCCATTGTTGTCCGACCATCGGGTGAGACTGGCGAATATAAGTATGAACTGGTCATGGGCGAGAGGCGCTGGCGTGCCTCTCAAGAAGCCGGATTGGACACCATTCCGGCTATTATCCGTTCGACTACCGATGACGATCTACTCCGGGACGCGCTCCTCGAAAACCTACACCGAAGTCAACTTAATCCGCTTGAAGAAGCGGCCGCATATCAACAATTGCTGGAAGATTTCGGATGTACACATGACGAGTTGGCTGATCGCATTGGTCGCTCGCGCCCCCAAGTGAGCAACACGATCCGACTCATGAAGTTGCCGCCGTTGGTACAACGTCGTGTAGCAGCGGGTGTCTTATCTGCAGGGCACGCGCGTGCCCTGCTCGGGCTTGCAGATCCCGCTGAAATGGAGAAGCTCGCTCAACGGATTGTTGCTGAAGGATTGTCCGTCCGGGCAACTGAGGAGATTGTCTCACTCAGCGATGGACTTCGTAGGCCAAAAAGGGAATCAAAGCCTCGAGCCGGTGCTCGCCATGAGCGGTTGGACTATCTCGCCACTTCGCTTTCTGATCGGCTAGATACAAGTGTGAAGATTACCCTGGGCGCAAAGAAGGGTCGGGTCAGTATCGAGTTCGCGAGTGTTGATGACCTGAACAGAATCATGACCGTCCTGAGCCCAAATAGCGACGGTTAGTTTCAGTACCCAATTGATGCCTGGGAGGGTAGGTTCCGCAGTCAAGCGGTTCCTACCCTTTTGGCTATGTGCCTACTGTGTTCCGGCAAACTGCGAAGGTCAGGGTGGAGTCGTCCCGAGCAGTCTCGTCCTAGATTTTGTTTCACGTGGAACATGGTAACGAACCCTCGATTGAAAGAGCCTATTTGCTGTCTGAGCAGTCACTCTGTCAGCGACGCAGGTGAGGGATACATTCCATGCGGAAGGAGAAACTGAACTAGCCACCGAAATACCGCCAGCGCGAAGAGGGCCGGAAAGCGCGTAACTGCCACCGCCGAACTTGCCGCCCGCGTGCAGAATGCTCATCCCAGCCTGGACCGTGGGCCGGCCTTCGAATTGGCGGATGTCGATCCGACGCCGCGCCCTTTATTCACCATGGGGAACTGCGTCGGCTGACAGGATGATGTCGATCGTGCTGTCATAGCCGATCGGGTTCTCATCGACGGCCTTGTCGAAGTCGTTTAGACGGCGGGGACCAGCGGACCAATGTACATTCTGGGGTGTTTGCGGACGCCAGAAGACCTTCCAGAACGGTGACGTCGCGGGGACCGTAGTTCTCGGTTTTACGACTTGTGTCATTGCGAACATCTGCTTACTCAACGAAAGCGCCTGCTGTTGCCGGGTTCGAACAGGCACTGCCGTCATCAAACGACTGCGGCAGGTCGAAGTAGTGAAGCGAAGATTGCTTCGACTCAATTTTCAAGGAGACCTTTGACGACAGCCAGTAATATACCGCTTGAGAAGGGTGGTCGTGGAAATCAGGCGGCACCTACTCTTCTGCCGCTTGGGCTACCGTGTTTCACGTGAAACCGAGAAGGCAGTTTGACGTCGTCACCGGCACAGTATTGGTTTAGGAATTGTTTCACATCCTTACGCTGACCCTCCCCGATAGGCACGTTTCTCTCAGTGTGTGCGCTCATCCATCTTGGTTTCCGGACAAGTAGAGGAAATTACATTGAGTTGTTGGTACGGGTTGGTTTTGAAGTTCGCGATCCACGATATGGTGACTTATCGGCTCCAGCGAGTGGCGCTCTGGTGCTCAAGACGAATTTGCGCAGACTGCCAGATGCAGCAAATTTCGATCCTGTTCCTTCGGCAGGCGGGACCACGTCAGAGGAACGCACTTCTGTAGGGCGGGCCTGCGTTTCACGTGAAACTCGTGGGTCCGTCTACCCCGTACCTTCGACATGAGAAGCGTACCCGTCGGCGCCAGACGCCTCGGGAAATCTGTTGGGGGCCAATAGAACTGTCCATAGATCGCGGACAGTATTCGTTCCATTTCTGCTCTCATGCTGATTGAGGCTGCCACTGACTGCCAGTCGCAACTCCGTCGCCGCGATGACGCTGCAATGACCTAGTAGCTTGCTGCTCTCGTCAGGCTTCTGAGGCGACAGTCGTGGCTGCTTGCCGGTTCATTCGGGTTCTGCATTAGGCGGGCCAGGCCTGGCGGGCTGGAAACATGGACAACGTATACGTGCCGCCGGCCGGGACACCGGTTCGTGTCGGGCTGTTTCGAAGCGGTCTTGACCGCAATGGGCACGCGGAGTTACGGGTCTTCCTTGCGTCTCTATCGGTCGTGTCGGTCGCTGGGATTTCTTCAAGTTGGAGTCCTCAGTGCCGAATATGTCTTGGTGAGCATCTATGGGTAGCTCGCTGGCTGTCCGTGGATGGTTGTTCCTGTCCACCTAAGTGAATGTCGTTTTGCGCCGGAAAGTCTCAGGGTACTATTGGTGTTTCTTCAACAAAGTGAGCGTGCCACTACGTTCTCGGAACGTTTCAACTTGTGTCCTGATGAACTATTGCGGATCTGCCCAGCGAAACCGCCGAGATGATTCACGGGAAACGTGCTGGATATGGCTTCCGCCGAATCTTAGGGCGATCACCGGCGTTTGTCACACTGGATATCTGGAGGCGTGCCGGCAGTACGACCAAGGTAGACACCTAAAATCTCACCATCTGGCGACGAATCATTGTGCAATCTGATGGATTTGTAAGATACATTACAATGTGGTGTTACGTAAGAGAGCAGTTTGCAGCCCGGCTGGGGCCGAGCGGCTTAGAGCTCAGTGGTAAATCCCACTGCTCTCGTTCGGTAGGGGCCGGAGCACCATTGATAAGTAGTCCTGGCTATGTTGCCTCAGGGAAGTCAGCGAGTTGGGCGGCTGCTCGGCCGTCGATGATCAAAATATGGCGCAGGCCGACCGGCGTCTATGATGCACATGAGGTCCATACTCGGGGAGCGTCTCCCTGCGGTCATGCGCGTCGGGGAAACGCCCTGTTTGTTTCACGTGGAACGCCTTAGTCTTCCCTCGTGCGGGCTCGGGCCTATTGGTGCCGAGATCCTCGCTGATGATTTGAATTGGATTCTTTCCGGTCCCTTCGTCATCCCATTACGGATCATCGAACCACTTCTCACTAGCAGTTGCGCGATGTTTCACCTGTAATTGTCGGCCCACGCATTTCCGGATGGTTGAGGCCCTACCTTTCCGCATAGGTAGGAGGGCTGATCCACGTTGAGCCGCTGCGCCCCAGAACGGGTGACTGCTTGCAGCTTCCAGGTCGCTTTGTTGGATGCGTCCAGGTGACAGGAAGGAATTGCGCCGATATCATGCGCTCGGATCGAAGACATTCTAGACAGGGTTCACGTGGAACATGAACTCAGCGGCAAAGCACAAGCGGCTGAGTATCCTGCGCCCTATCTTCGTTCGACATCCTGGCAGGGCGGAGAAGGTATATCCATGTAGCTTCACGAGTTGAGCGTGGAGCACACAGCTGAAAGAGTCGCGTCTAAAGCCCGTTGGTATAGGGTCAAAGATGAGCGGCAGCAGCCACCGCTGGCAGGGCATGGCCCATATCTCAATCGTGGTGCTTTGGAATCCTATCGTAGTGAAGGCACTTCCAAAGATTTCGGGTGGTCCAGGCACTGCATGTTTATCGTCGCCAGCTCAGTGCCAGCGAAGAAGGGCAGGGCAGGCTCTGGCGACATACACGCTTGTTTCACTCAGAACGCTACCGATTGGTACGACCTCCATCCCCACTGAATGTGGACGCCGTCTTGCAGGGTAGGTCCTTCGAAATGTGACAGTAATTGCAACGACCGTTTACGGCTGTGGATATGGGCAGCGCGGCATATTCAGGATGAGCTTCCACTTGTATTAGACGGCCCACTTGCTGGCTCGGTTTCACGTGGAACGTCGTCAGAGCAGACCGGACATGTAAGGTGTCGCCTGTGTCTGACCGGCAAGTCAAGGCAGCTGGTACCCAGCATTGGATGTGGCGCGAAGTAGCGCCCTGTCACTTCTGCAGCTTCGCTGCGGTGCGCAGATCGTGGGGAATCCGCTTGAATGCAGCGTAGATGAGGAATGCAAGTTTCGCGCAATCCACGTTTCACGTGGAACAAGCATGATACTTGTGGGACGGTCGGTCCTATGTGCCGCGGTGACGACCGAAACTGCAGCTCGGGTCGTACAGAAGGAGGAGGTCCCGCGCCAGACCAAGAGGACGATGAGTGAATTTGTAGGCCAACCTCCAGAAGTCATTGCTGTTGCGCTTGCCGTGCCCCATGCCCTATTGGACCGCTTTTTTGCATTCTGGGCCGTATCTGTAGAGAGGGAGGCTGGGAACACTGTGCGGAATGTTCTCGCGACCTGAAACTGCCTCGTCACGTCGCCCCTAAACCGAGGAGGGAGTAAGCATCCAAGCGATCAAGCACAAACGGAATTGAACACCTAACTGTGCTTAGGACGAGGTTCCGCTCAAACTTCATCCCGCAAGACAACCAGAATTCCGCTAGCTGGAGATCCCTAAACGGACCTGCCCCAAACCTGCGATTGCAGGACATCATGCCAGAAGCTCGTTTGCCCGTTGGACGGTTACGGACGTTAACGTACGTGCTTTCGGGATAGCCGCGTGGACGGAGACTGAAGCTAGCCACCAAACTGCGTCAGCGCTCTTTCGACTGATGACGAGGAGGGTCTACGGCCCACGAGAATGTTGTCTCGTATAGGGGAAGCAGTTCCACGTGAAACGACGACAGCAAGTCGTGGGTTCTATTCGGCAGTGGAATCCTCGTCCCATCTAAGTGCGGTCACTGGGACAACCGTCTGAATGCGGAGTCCGACGGGTCCCAGCTGCAGGATCGATACTCCATGCAATGACGATCACGAGCAAAGGCCCTAAGCATCAAGACTATGCACTAGCGGTTCAAATTGATTCCGCTGACAGTTCTCGGAGATGAGCTGTCGGTTGCGAGCGAGACTGCCGTGGGGTGATGTCGCCGGGCTGCAAGTAGAGCGTTCCAAGCGGGTGGCGCGAACCGGCCGCCAACACTGCTGGTCAACGCCGGTTCCTCACTGATCATCGAGAAGTCTCCACCGTAAACGCCCTACGGTTAGGTGGACCAAGCGGAGAAGTTCCGCGGCCGCGCCTGGCTGCCCTACCGACTATTACCAGAAAATTTCGCATGTCTGCCGTGCTGTCGATGACATTGGCATCGTTGCGGATCTGTTCCGTTTCACGTGGAACTTCGATGAGCTACGGACACCCGCTACTTCCAGTCCTCATTGTGTGTCGAGACGCGGCAAGCCTACACCGGCAAAACAGCTACTGGAAGCACTGATCGCGTCGTTGGTGACCGGACGCCGTTTCCCGAGTATGAGCCGCTTATCCTGGGTGAGAGGGCTTGTAGGTATCGGAGGCATCTAGAACGGTACGATATTCTCCGGAATCGGTACCGCAGCTATATCTCTCTGCAGGCTCTTCTTTCGTGGAGTAAGACATCACGCGGTGAACGGATGTCAACATTCCCTACAGCCAAGCGATGTCGGTATGGTCATCGTCGGAGTCTTCCTCATCTGGAGCATTGCCCCGAATCCCAGCAGTGACCTTTTGTTGGCGGCCAATAGAAACTGCCCATAGATGGCCAATAGGAGTCTGGCTGTTTGTGCTCTCATGGCCATTTGGGCTGCCCGTTCATGGCCAGCCGAAACGCCGTCGGTCGAGGATGCAGGGACGGGCTGGGGTCTCGCTGCTCGCGCCGCGATTATGAGGCGACAGACCTGGTTGCTTTCCGTTTATTCGGTCCCGCGTCGTGGCCGGACCTCGGCTGGCGGGTCTGGAAAACAAGGGCAAGGCCGAAAGCCTGCGGCTGTGGCTTCACTTCGACGCAGACAGTTTCAAAGCGCTCCTTACCCCTCTGGCCACATGAAGTCGCAGACCTTCCGTGGGCACCGATCGGTTACGTATTGTGGATCGGATCCCTTTCAGGCAAATCGCCAGCAGCATCCTGAATTGGTGGCCCACCGGGTCCGAACGATCGGCCTTAGAGAAAATGATATGCGTCGCCGGAGCAGCCTGGAGTCGTGTCGACTCAAGCAGTTATCAGGAATAGTCCGAGGCAACTGGTTTAGCGATTACTAGTCCTACAAGACTTCTGGGTGATCGCGAGCGGGAGCGGCCAACGGCATGACCAGACCGGTACCGGGTCGATGGAATAGCAGTACCAAGGTGTACCACCGGTTCGAATAGTCCCTCGAATGAGTTGATCGTCAGAACGGACTACTACAGTTCCCCCCCCTGCCCTGCAGACGCCGAGGGTTGCGAGACATGCATTTGTCACGGCCTACTCCTAAATGGTCCGCACCCCCACTCACGAATTACAGGGCAATTCGGAGCACTTACCCGGGCCCTTAGTGGGTTGAGCTTCTGGTCATAGGCTTGATTACGCGAGTGCACCCCTTCAGGGATCTGAGCTGGAGAGGCAACTGATACCGGCAAGTGCGACCTCAGCGCTGAGTCGACCGCACGATGCCGGGAATCGGATCAATACACTTAGGGAAGAATGCATGGGCGCTATTGCCAGGGCAGCGTTTCACGTGAAACGCCGATTCAGAGTTCAGGGTTGAACCGCAGCACGTCATCGAGTGCCAAGGTACCTGTCGGTTCGTCATCCTCTTCCAGCAGGTAGAGCCGTTGGATAGCTATAACGATGGCATCAGCCAGCACCTGACGGAACACCGGGTCGGCTAGTCTCCCTGCTTCATCAGGATTGCTGAGATAACCGATATCGAGTTGGATCGACGGGATGCTTGTCAGTCGCAAGATGTCCCAGCTGCGTCCGTGGATCCCCAAGTCGGTTGCCGTTGTCCTGGCAAGAACTTCCTTCAGGATCAGTTCCGCGGCCCGGTGACCGATTGGAGAACGAATTTCTCCGGTTTCCGGTTTGCCCCAATAAAAGGCAGAGACGCCATTAGCCAGCGGTTGATCAAGTGAATCGCAGTTGATTGAAATGCTCAAACTAGGAGATGCCCGCCGAATCAACTGGACACGGTTGTCCACCGCCTTCTCGGGTTCTGCATCCACCACAGTTACTTCTGCCCCGAGGCCGGACAGGATGCTCTCAACTCGACGCATCACGTCGGATGCGACCAGTCTCTCGGTCAAAGGACGACCGCTTGCCTTGTCGGCTACGGGGGATTGGAAGGAGGTCCCGCTACCGGCGGTCAGACAAACAACGCGGCCCTTGAGCGCTGCGGAAGCTTGGTTCAGCCGTTCATAGTCCCTGAGTGAGAAGGCTTGGCTCGGACTAATGCTGCGGTTCACGCGTGCCATCGCGCCGATGAGCGGGGCATCCGCTACGCCGGTGGGTTCAAGACCAAGGTTCTGCTGGAGTTCCCGTACGGCGAGATGAGTACGTTCGCCGAATTCGCCGTCTATGTGGCCGTAATAGAACCCGAGATAGGACAACTGGCGCTGGAGCTCCGATACATCGTCTCCCCGCGTGTAGTCGAGACCCTGTTGCCAGAACATTGGCCTGTCGCCCAGGTTGTATTGGGCTTCGCCCAATGCCCTAAGTGTTTCTGGACCTGCGACGCCATCCACCATAAGTCCGCGGTTCTGCTGGAACGTGCGGACGGCAGCATCGACATGGTCGTCGAAAACCGTCGGGTCGTTGACCTGATCCGGTGCCAGATACGCCATGGAAATGCCGGCGCGCAGCAGCCTCTCTCTCAGGGCCACCACGCGCCGGCTGGTATCCGAACGGCGCAGACTCTGGTCTGCAGCGTCGTTATCCATAATTTCTAGCCGAGGAACTCAGCGAATTCCTTTTCGATAACCTGCTTCGGCTTGGCGCCAATTGAGGTGGCGGCCACCTTGCCGTCTTTGAAGACGTAGACGGCGGGGATGGACGTAATGCCGTACTGAGCGGCGGTGGCAGGGTTGTCATCCACATTCAGCTTGACGACCTCGACCTTGCCGGCATGCTCTGCGGCAATATCGTCCAGAATGGGCGTCAGCATACGGCAGGGGCCGCACCATTCGGCCCAGAAGTCGACGATAACGGGCTTGTCGGACTTCAGGACGTCAGCGTCGAAACTGGCGTCCGTGACATCTTTAGCGTTGCTCATAATAATTCTCCTTCTGAACAGTTGGACTAGACGGTTGCCGGCTCGGCTACCGGAATTTCAGCATCCTCAAGGGCAGCGAGGTAGTGCTCGACGTCGATGGCTGCGACGCAGCCGGAGCCGGAAGCGGTGATGGCTTGACGGTAGGTCGGGTCAATGACGTCGCCGGCCGCGAAGACGCCTGCGACAGACGTCCGGGAGGACCGACCGTCAACGGCGATGGTGCCTTCGACCGTCAAATCCAGTTTGCCCTTGACGAGATCCACTCGGGGATCATTGCCGATGGCCACGAACACACCGGTCACGGGCAGCACGCTCTCGGTCCCGTCAACAGTGTCCGTAAGCCTGAGTGCGGTCACCTTGTCGGTACCATCGATACCGGTAACTGCAGAGTTCCACTGGAACTTGATCTTCTCGTGGTTCAGCGCCCGGTCCTGCATAATCTTCGAGGCGCGCAGGCTGTCCCGACGATGGACGACCGTGACCGACTTTGCGAATTTGGTCAGGAAGAGAGCTTCCTCCATGGCGGAGTCCCCACCGCCAACGACGGCGATGTCCTGGTCCTTGAAGAAGAAGCCGTCGCAGGTTGCGCACCAGCTGATCCCGCGGCCCGCCAATCGCTTCTCATCTTCCAGGCCCAGCTCGCGGTAGGCAGAGCCGGTGGAGATGATGATCGACTTCGCGGTGAACGTCTCGCCCGTGCCGATGGTGACCTTCTTGATGGGGCCATCGAGGTCCAGATCGGTGACGTCCTCAAACAGGATTTCCGTACCGAAGCGCTCGGCCTGCTTTTGGAAGGTGTCCATCAGATCCGGCCCCATGATGCCTTCGGGGAAGCCTGGGTAGTTTTCGACGTCGGTAGTGTTCATGAGTTCACCGCCGGCCTGTACGGAACTGGCGATCAGCAGCGGCTTCAGGTTGGCACGCGCCGTGTAGACAGCTGCCGTGTAACCGGCAGGGCCGGAGCCGACGATGATGACGTCCCGCACGGACGTGGTGGTATCTGTGCTCACTGCTTGTGAACCTCTTCCTGTTTTTACGGTGTCATGCCCGGATAGCGGCCGGTCCTGACCGGGTCTAGCCAACTGTCACAACGAGCGGAGTGCCAAGCTTATTCCGTGCTGGACGCCGCGGGGCACCCGGCACGGCTGCAGGCGATCACGAAACTTCGATCTCCGCCATACGAATACCGAAGGGCGGACCGCCCTGGGGATTGGAAAGCCTGGGCAATTGGGTGAAGTTGATGATGACGTACTCCGCCTTCGGCGCGGCGCCTTCATCTTCCGGAACCGGGATAGTGGTCTTCTGGGCGGTGAAGCTGCCTTGGGCAACCTGCCGGGCACCCTCCAGCGACGGGGAATCGTTGAGCATGACCGAGAAGTTGCCGCCGCTGCCACTGAGCTGCGTCATCTCGATGGTGCTGATGCTCGAGGACTCCTCGAGTTCGACGACCAGGGCCATGTTGGAGGCATAACCGCCGAACTGGTCCGACTGGTACTGGAAACTGGTCCAGTACGTTGCAGGGTTTCCGTCGATGGCCTCCGGCAGACTTCCGTCGTTTTCCGCGTCGAGACTAGGCATATCGGGCACGAGCCGTTCCAGGCCGGCAATTACGGGCTCCACTACGGCATCTTCGGCGGGAGCACTCTCTGCGGCGCCCGTCTCACCCGGAGCAGCCGGTGCGGAATTGTTCTCTTCGGCATTCTCGCCTGCAACGGGGCCGCCGCGGAACAGATTCAGCTGGTTGACCGCAATGACGACGGCGATAATCAGCAGAACGGCAAGCAAGCCGCCGATCAGCAGTCGCGAGGTTTTCGGGCTGTTGTTCTCGTCGTCGTCGTACTCGTCGTACTCGTAGTCTTCTTCGCGCGACGGCGAATTGCCGCGCGCCCCGGCGGGGAACATCGAGGCAGCGCGGACGTACTCGTCTTCCTCCGAACGGGCATCGCGGGCCGGCGGGGCCGGTGCGGCAGGTTC
Source organism: Arthrobacter sp. Soil_C_60 (assembly GCF_057656375.1). Classification (NCBI taxonomy): domain Bacteria; kingdom Bacillati; phylum Actinomycetota; class Actinomycetes; order Micrococcales; family Micrococcaceae; genus Arthrobacter; species Arthrobacter sp. Soil_C_60. The sequence continues at coordinate 15,521 of NZ_JBDGKM010000015.1, forward strand.
AGCGGCGGGCTGATAGGAGGTTTGCGGCCGGTCCTCGTAGTAATCGTTGTCCGACCAGAGGCTGACCTTCGGGGCTCCGCTTTCGCGGTGTTCCGTCCGCGGCTGGTCCACCGGTGCGGTAACCGGATGGTTGTTGTCGTCGAAGAACTGCGGCGGCGACTGGGGCGGCGGGGGGACGCTGCCGGCACGCGCGGAGCTGTCTGCCGGGGGACGCTCAAAGTGGGTTGTGCGGTCATCGGCCGTACCGGTTCCCGCATGACCTGCTGCAGCTGCGCCGGCTGCCGCGCCTGCGGCTCCGGCACCGGCCGCTGTACCGGCACCCGGGCGACGGCTGAACAAGGGCTTGGCGCCGCCGTCGTTGTTTGAACGGCCTATTTTGGGCAGGTCCAGCTTGTTCAGGCGGTCGCGGAGGCTGGTGCGCGGCTCGTCGTCGTACTCTTCCTCGTAGTAGTCATCCTCGTCATAGGTTTCCGGTTCGCGCGAGCGGGCCTGGCCGAAGATCTCCGAGCCGAGGGTGTCCGTGAAGAAGGGCTCGACATAGGGAGCGGCATCCTGCTGGATGACCAGGTCCAGGAGGTCCGCCGCCTCGGCCTGGTTGGTGATGAGGTATGTGTAGCCGTCCGTGATGCCCAGGTCCAAGACCTGCACGCTGCCGGCACGCTCGCCCGTGGCGATCTCGCGGGCGCTCATGGCAGCCTGGCTGGCATTCTCCGGTGCGGCGACGAGGATGCTGACCGGTCGGTTGAGGACCTGGTCCACGCCGTTGAGCACCAGGTCCTGTTCGGCGGACGCGAGGATCTGCGCGGTGACCTTGTAGCGGCCGCCGAGCAAGGTCCCCACATCTACTGGTTGCGGCACGTGTTCCTCCAGGCGGAATAGTTGGGCGTTTGGGCGCCCTGGACGTTTGGTTTACATGCTACCGGTTGGCACCGGATGGCTTGCGGTTCTGTTAACCGCGCCCCGGTAGCCGGCTGAGGATTGGTTGCAGGAAATCGTGGAGTTCGGCCACCCGCAGGGCCTTGAGCAGGAGCAGGTAGGCCAGCGCCATGACTATGCCGCAGACGGCGATAGTGACGATGGCGCTGAAGATCGAAACCATGGCGAAACCGCCGGGCTGGTACCCGCCGAACAGCCACAGCGCGGCCGCGCCGGCGAGACTGGCGCCGAGGGCGGCGTAACCGATCCGGATGTAGCTCTCCGCGACCTGGCCGGCGCCGTAATCGCCCACCCGCCGGACCGTGAAGAAGTGCGCCAGCAGCGCCGACAGGATATGGAAGACGGCGAACAGCACCGCCAGGCCGAACACGATCTCGGTGGCGGGCATCAGCTGCGCCATGACCAGGGCGATGACCACGCAGGTGCCGGACAGGATTGACTGCATGACCAGGGGCGTCTTGGCGTCCTCCTCGGCGTAGAACACGCGGCCGAGGAAGAAGTAGATGCTCATGAACGGCATCGCGGCCCCGAGGACGGCCAGCAGCTGGCCCATCGCCGCGGCCGAAGCGGGGGCGGTTGGGCCGGAGCCGGCGAACAGCCGCGCCAGCGGCCCGGCCAGCACCACCATCACGGCGGCGCCGAACATGGTGGCAACGCCGATGGTCCGCAGGCCCGAGTTCACGGTCTGCCGGACTTCTTCCAGCTGCCCGTGGGCTTGGGAACGCGAGAGCTGATTGAACAGCACCGTGGCGATTGAAAGTACGACGACGGAGTGCGGCAGCATCGCGATCAGGGTCGCAGTATTAAGGGCGTACTCGCCGGCAACCCCGGCCCCGGAGCCCTCGACTTCCTGGCGCCCGGCGGTGGCGCTGGAGGCGATGGTGCCGTACAGCAGGTACGCGGAGTTGCCCACCACCATGGTGCCCAGCGTCCAGCCGGCCACCTTGCCCGCGCGGCCGAGCCCGATACCGCGCCAGCCGAACTTCAGCTTCAGGCCGAGCCCCAGCCGGCTCAGCGGCCAAAGCAGCACCAGGCCCTGCAGGATGATGCCCAGGGTGGTGCCGCCTGCCAGCAGCAGCGTCTGCTCCGAGGTCCAGGCCTCGGGGCTGTCGGTGGCGCGCGAGAAAGACCCGAACAGCACGATGTAGAGGACCAGGACGCCGATGGCCACCACGTTGTTCACCACGGGCGCCCACATGTACCAGCCGAAGCGGCTCTTGGCGTTGAGGACCTGGCCGACCACCGCGTAAAGCCCGTAGAAGAAGATCTGCGGCAGGCACCAGAGCGCGAAGATGGTGCCCAGTTCGAGCATGCCCTGCGTCCAGTCCCGCGTCAGCAGGCGGATGATCGGCCCGGCAAGCGCCGTCACGACCAGCGTGATGGCGGCCAGCACCAGCAGCGTCAGGGACAGCAGGCGCGAGATGTAGTCGGCCCCGCCGTCGTTGTTCTTGCTGGCCTTGATGATCTGCGGAACCAGCACCACGTTGAACACCCCGCCGGCCAGCAGCAGGTAGATGATGTTCGGGATGGTGTTCGCTTTTTCGAAGATGTCGCCCATGGTGGTGTTGGCACCGATGGCGACGGCGAGCAGCGACGTGCGCACGAACCCGAGGACACGCGAGACCAGGGTCCCGGCGGCCATGACGGCGCTGGCGCGCGCTGTGCTTTGTGTTTCCATGTCAGACATCGCTGTCTATCGTCTCACTTGGAGGGACAGGATCTGTTCAGCGAACGTCCAGCAATGCCGCGGTGACGGTGGTGGGAGGCGGCTGGGGGTTTTGTTGTGCGGTTGACTCCGGTTTTTTACGTCGGCGGGGCACGGCGTCACGCGGAAGCAATCGAAGTGTGATCACGCAGCTATCGCATCATTACTGGGCAGCCATCGAAGTGTGATCGGCTGGTCATCGGAGTGTCACGGGCGAGTTACCGGGCGATCATCGGGGCGATGACGGGCGCTGGCGCGCCTTCGACTGGACCTTTCAGGGTCCTGACAGCGCCGTCGTCGTGCTTATCTACGCGTTTAGAGGTACTCGGGCAGGACTTCGCGGGCCAGGTCCACGATCCGGCGCTCATTAGGGAAGGACAGCTTCCGGCCCAGGTCCGCCAGCGGGATCCACGCGACATCCACGGCCTCGTGGTCCGGATCGTTCTCGATGGTCAGCTCGCCGCCCGTGGCCTTGAGCAGGAAATGGTGGACCGTCTTGTGCACTCGGTGGCCGCTGACCGTGAACCAGTAATCGATGCTGCCGAGCGTGGCCAGCACGTCGCCTTGGATGCCGGTTTCTTCCTCGATCTCGCGGATGGCGGCTTCGGCGTTGGTCTCTTCGCCTTCCGGGTGGCCTTTGGGAAGGCACCATTCAAGCCGGCCGCCGCGGTTGAAGCGGGCAATGATGGCCACGCGGTATTCCTTGGTGGAAGTGTCCACCACAACGCCGCCGGCCGAAACTTCCTCCACGGTGGGCAGGGAATGGTGTCCGGGCACGGCACTGCCCACTGACGCTGTCAGTGGAGTGCGCTTCGGAGCGCTCGGGACCGGATGTGCCATGCAGTCCACTCTAACGATTTTTAATCGAGTGCTGTGCTCGTGGGACATGGCGCGGAGATTGTTAAACATCGCCCGCGTGTTTCTGGCACCCTTAAATCACTATGGTTCACCTTTTTGGCTCGGCAAGTAATCCCGAGACGTCCGCCCTGCCGTTGCCCGAAGTTGTTGTCGAACTGGGTCAGCTTTTTGTTGACGCCGGGCACGAGCTCTCCCTGGTCGGCGGGCCGGTGCGAGATCTCTTTCTGGGCCGCGTGTCGCCGGACCTGGATTTCACCACCGATGCGGATCCGGATGCCACCATCGCCGTCATCCGCAAGTGGTGCGACAACTTCTGGGAAATCGGCCGGGCCTTCGGCACCATCGGCCTGCGCAAGGGCGAGCACACGATCGAGATCACCACGTACCGCGCCGAGGCCTACGATCCGGATTCCCGCAAGCCCGTGGTCGCCTTCGGCAAGTCGCTCGAGGACGATCTTTTCCGCCGCGACTTCACCATGAACGCCATGGCCCTGCGCCTGCCGTCGCTGGAACTGGTCGATCCCTACGGCGGCGTCAAGGACCTGCACGCAGGCGTGGTGCGCACCCCCGGTGAGCCCTCGGCGTCGTTCTCCGATGATCCGCTGCGCATGATGCGCGCCGCCCGCTTCGCCTCCCAGCTCAACGTCACGGTGGCGGACGAGGTGGCCGCGGCGATGACGGACATGGCCGAGCGGATCGAGATCATCTCCGCCGAGCGCGTACGGGACGAGCTGACCAAGCTGATCAACGGCAAGGACCCGCGGACCGGCATCGATCTGCTGGTGGAAACTGGCCTGGCCGAATACGTGCTGCCCGAGGTCTCGGCGCTGAAGCTGGAAATTGATGAGCACCACCGGCACAAGGACGTCTACCAGCACTCGCTGACGGTGCTGTCGCAGGCCTGCGAACTGGAAACCGACGACGACGGCGCGGTGCCGGCTCCGGATTTTGTCCTGCGGTTTGCTGCCCTGATGCACGACGTCGGCAAACCGGCTACGCGCCGGTTCGAACCTTCCGGCGCGGTCAGTTTCCGCCACCATGAAGTGGTCGGCGCCAAGCTGGTGGCCAAGCGGATGAAGAAGCTGCGCTTCGACAACGACACGATCAAGGCCGTGGCGCGCCTGGTGGAGCTGCACATGCGCTTTTATGGCTACGGCGAGGCCGGCTGGACCGATTCGGCCGTGCGCCGCTACGTCAACGACGCCGGCCCCTTGCTGGAGCGGCTTCATCGCCTGACCCGCTCGGATGTCACTACTCGGAACCGGCGCAAGGCGGAGCGGCTGGCGTTCGCCTATGACGACCTGGAACAGCGCATCGCCGACCTGCGCGAACAGGAACAAATGAATGCCGTCCGGCCGGATCTGGACGGGCAGCAGATCATGGCCTTGCTCGGCATCAAACCTGGGCCCGTGGTGGGGCGTGCCTACAAGTTCCTGCTTGAGGAACGGCTGGAGAACGGCCCGCAGGATGCAGAGGTCGCCGAACAAAAGCTACGGGCCTGGTGGGCGGAGCAGCCCGAGGCGGTGAGCGACAGCACCAAAACGGCTGATGCTACTGAAACTGCTTCAACGAAGGGGCTGTCATGATCGAAGCAGTTGATGCCCATGACTTCCCCAAACTGTGGCTGGTGCGCCACGGTGAGACCGAATGGTCGAAAAACCATCAGTACACTGGACTGACGGACCTGGAACTGACCGACGACGGCGTGCAGCAGGCCGTCGCCGCCGGACGCAAACTGTCAGGCATCAACTTTGCCTCAGTCTTGACCTCCCCTTTGAAACGCGCGCGGACGACCGCCGAGCTGGCCGGCTTCCCCGATGCCGAGGTGGTGCCGTATGCCCACGAGTGGGACTATGGCGATTACGAAGGCCAGCGCAGCGTCGACATCCGCAAGAAGGATCCTTCGTACCTGATCTGGACCCATGGCGTGGTTCGCGGGGAGACGCTCCAGCAGGTGTCGGACCGGGCCGACCACGTCATAGCCAAAGTACTTGACACTCCTGATGCTGCTCCGTTTTCCGGGAGCAAGCCGGATTCCCCGTCATCATCTGAGCAAAGGAATGTACTGCTGGTGGCACACGGGCATTTCCTGCGCGTCCTCGCCGCACGCTGGCTGCAGCTGGAGCCGATCGAGGGCAGACGCTTTGTCCTGGAAACGGCTGCCGTGTGCAATCTTGGGTGGGACAAGAAGACGCCGGCGGTTACCGGCTGGAATATTTAGGCGCCGAACCCAGAGTCGGTTTCCGCCAGTACGTCGCGGCCCGCAGCAGGGCTTCCATCGGGCCGTAGCGGAACTTCCTCACCCACCAGTAACTGAGCAGCAGCTGCGCCAGGAAGATCAGGGCGGCAATGCCGAGCACGCCGACCGGCGACACCTGATTGGTCAGCGATAGGCCGAAGCCGGTGAACAGTAGCACCATGAGCACCGACTGTCCGAGGTAGTTGGAGAGGGCCAGCTGTCCCGCCGGCGCCAGCGCGTTGCGCACGGCCCGGCCTAGCCTGGTGCGGAACAGCAGGAGCAGTAGTCCCACATAGCCCGCTGTCAGCAGGGGCCCGGTCAGGGTCGAGATGCCGAAGCCAACGACTTGAAGACCAATGCCGCCCACGTAGTTGACCAGGTAACCGTGCAGCAGAGCTGCGGCCAGTCCGATCGGGAGGGCGATGCCGACCAGCATCATCAGGGCACGGTGAGAGAGGCCCCGCTCAATGAGCCTGTTCTTTGCGCACGCCAGCCCGGCGTAGAACGCACCGAGTGCAATCGGGCCCTGCAGGAACAGGGGGTTGACCATCGTCATCGGATATAGCGAGATGTTCTGCGCCAGGACGGCCGCCGGGCTTCCAGCGAGGTCGAACGCAGGTGGCACCGCTTGGAGGTCGGCCTCGCCGAGAGTCGGCTCCATCGCAGCCGTCAGCAGCCCCAGCAGCAGAATAACCAAACCCATCGTTCCGATGAGGATACCGGCGGTAACAGCGGCGGCCCGGGCGGAGATCATGCGGGTGCCCAGCAAGACGAGGCCGACGAGTCCGTACGTCAGCAGGATGTCGCCGTGGAAAAGGAACAGCCCGTGGAAGAGGCCGATGATGACCAGACCGGCAGCGCGCCGCAGCGTGCGGTGCACCTCGGACTGTCCGGCGGATGCGGCGGAGGCCCACTGGAGGACAAAGCTGTAGCCGAAGAGGAACGAGAACAGAATGTAGAACTTGGCTTCGAAGAAAACGCTGACGGCAAATCTGACGGCCACATCCTGCGCAGACTGAAAATCAGGATTGGAGTTGCCGGTCATGACAAAGGGATCCGCGAAGAACCAGATATTGACGCAGAGAATGCCCAGCAGTGCGAAGGCTCTCAGGGCATCCAATTCAATGACGCGTGAAGCCGTGAGCCTGGCATCCGGAGCGGTGTTGTGGGGGACTACGTTGTTCATCCTGATTTTGCTCCATCGGTGCGACGTGGCATGTCTCTGCGGCCAGTCTATTAATGGGCCAACCGGTGATAGTCCATCCTGCGACGTATTTTCCAGCCATCAGCGCCCGTGGTGAGCGCCGTCATCGTAATTGGTCGGCGTGTTGAAGGAAACACGCCGCTAGAAAAGAAGTTTCTCAAGAAAGTTCCCAAACACGCTGGTCAAAGCAGACCTTTCGTGGGTATGTTAAACGAGTCTGATTGATCTTTCTCAATCACGAGTTTATGTCGGGCATTGTCTCTATTGGCGCACTAGATGAAAGGGAGGTGGGTTCCGTGAATATTTTCAAGACGCTCGGCGGCGTATTTACCGCCAAAGTCCGCCCCGCCTCCGCCATTTCTGCGCACTAGATTTCAGCTTCTTGGGCCGGTTTCTTCCTTAAACCGCTTTCCCTAAGAACCACCGTATTTCTACCGCTCCTCCGCGCGGAGGCCTCACCTCAATCGTTGAGGACCTTCGCCATGAGCACCTTTCGCAGTAAATGTCGCACGGGCACAGCCTGCTGCTTTCTGCATCCCCAAAATCCATGTATCACCAAATCCCTCTGGCCGCCGGGACACGCAGCATCACGAGTCCCATCGCGCGATCAGTCCCTGTTGAAAACCCACCGAAAGAGGAAGCACCCATGAAACCGCTGGATTCAGCTGTTTTACCGGCTCCGGAAAGGTCACTCCGACCGCCTGAACAAAAGCAGGAATCAGCCGAGTACCAGGCTGTCTTGTCCGCAGATTCCCGGTCACTGTCCCGAGCGGAATCACGACCCGACGAACGAAATGCGGACCACGGGGAGCTGATCACCGCCGGCAGCCTGCGCAGGCTGGAAGGAAGCAACGAATCCGAATCCGCCGTCGGCGAGGATGCCACAGTAAGCGATTCTGCTGGCACCGAAAGCGTTATGCCCAACTACCTGGCCCAAAAGGAGGTGAGCGCAATGATCCGAAAGCTACGCCAGGGCGCCTCGCTGTGGAGGCGCATACAGAGTGTGCGTATTGACGAGCAGCGGCTGGAACAGATCCGCGATCAGATGATGAGCAATCAGCAACTGATCCGCTAAAAGCCCTTCAGCATTGTCATATGCGCCGTTATCGGTGTCAGGCCGATGTTGCACAACCTTCAAGGGTCTCTGTTCCGGGATAAGCGCTTGCGGGTTAGCGGATCAGATGGCGAAGCTGGAGGCCTGTCAGCTCTGGTCAGTCGCTGCCGCGATGTGTCTCGTCCTCCTGCCGGTGGGGACGGTCCTCGCGGGCCTTTGGATGCCCGCCTTCGTGCTCGTCGCGGGCCTCCACTGGGCCCTCGATGTGGACGGCAGCGTGTGGCTCGGCATCGGCAAGCGGCTGGCGCTCTCCGTGGGCCTCGCCGGGGCCGCCTTTGGGCTCTTCCTGTCCGTCCGTCCGCTGGGTCGCTCGTCTCGTCGGGGACGGGAAGGGCCACGGGATGTCGAAGTGGCTTCGCTGGAAGAGGTAGACGCCCCTGCAGAGAACCCTGTGGTCGATCGTGACCACGGGGTTCTTCTTGAGGGACGTGGATCGCCTGCTGCTACTGGCTCGTGATGACGATCTTGCCCGCGGTCCGGCCGGTCTCGCCGAGTCGGTGCGCGTCGGCGATCCTGTCGAGGGGGAAGGTCTCGGCGATCGTGGCGCGGAGCTGGCCGGCCTCTGCCAGCTCGGCGATTGAGCCCAGGTCAGCGCGGGAGGAGTCGACGAGCATCCGCACGGCGCGGACGCCCAGCCGCTCCGCCTCGCGGTAGAAGTCGCCGGAGCCCACTGGCAGGATCGAGACGACGATGCCGCCGGGGCGGAGGGTGCGCAGGGAACGCGTGGAGGTGTCGCCGCCGATGGTGTCGAGGACCGCGTCGACGTCCTTCGCGACCTCGGCGAAGTCCTGGGTGCGGTAGTCGATCGCTTCGTCGACGCCCAGGCCGCGCAGGAAGTCGTGCTTGGCCTCGCTGGCGGTGCCGATCACGTACGCCCCGCGGGCCTTGGCGATCTGGACGGCGATGTGCCCCACGCCGCCGCCGGCCGCGTGGACCAGCACGCGCTGCCCGGGCTGCAGATCCGCGTTCTCGATGAGCGCCTGCCACGCCGTCAGGGAGACCAGCGGCAGGGCCGCCGCCTGGACGTGGTCGAGCGCGGCGGGCTTCTTGCTGAAGACCCGTGCGGGCGCTGCGACGTACTCCGCGTGTGAGCCGTGACCGAACGGGTAGGACAGCATTCCGAACACCTCGTCGCCCGGCTGGAAGCGGGCGACGCCGACGCCGACGGCCTCCACTAACCCCGAGACATCCCATCCAAGGACGAACGGCGGGTCGCCGAGGAACCCTCCGCTGGCGCGGTGCTTCCAGTCGGTGGGGTTGAGGCTCGCCGCGTGAACGCGCACGAGGACCTCGTTGGTCCGCGGCTCGGGGCGAGGGACGTCGACAACCTCGAGGACCTCGGGCCCTCCGAGCGAGTTCTGAATGGCGGCTTGCATCGTGGGTTTCAGGTTCATGATTACCACGATGCCGGTTCGCCGACGTCGCCGAAATGGCAAGAATGACACATTTCGATAGAATCATGCCATGACAATGAGGAGACAGCCGCAGCGCGTCGCGGTGCTCGCGCTCGACGGGGTCTATCCCTTCGAACTCGGCATCCCCAGCCGGATCTTCGAGGCGGTCGAGGGGCTGTACGAGGTGTCCACGTGCAGCGTCGACGGGGAGCCGGTGCGCAGCGCGTCCGACTTCACCATCGGCGTCGAGCACGGCCCCGAACTCCTGGAGACCGCCGACATCGTGGTGATCAGTTCGATCTCGACGCCAGCTATCCCCGTGGAGCTGCCCGAGGACGTCGCCGCGGCGCTGAAGCGCATCGCCCCGCAGGCGCGCGTCGTCTCGATCTGCACGGGCGCGTTCATCCTGGCCGCTGCTGGGATGCTGGACGACCGCCGGGCGACTACGCACTGGCAGCTCACGGATCTCTTCCGCCGACGCTTCCCGCACGTCGAACTGGCCCCCGAGGTCCTCTTCATCGACGACGGGCCGATCCTCACTTCGGCGGGAGCGGCTTCCGGCGTGGACGCGTGCCTCCACGTCGTGCGCATGGACCACGGCAGCGAGGTGGCCAACACGGTCGCGCGCCGCTGCGTCGTCCCGCCGTTCCGCGACGGCGGCCAGGCGCAGTACATCGAGCGGCCCTTGCCGGAGCTCGGGAGCATCGGCACGGCCCACGCCAGAGACTGGGCACTGGGGCACCTCCGCGATCCCCTCGACCTCAGCACGCTCGCGCGTGTCGCGGGGATGAGTCCGCGGACGTTCTCGCGCCGGTTCACCATCGAGGTCGGGGTCAGTCCCGGCAAGTGGCTCGTCGGCCAGCGGGTCGCCCAGGCGCAGCGGCTGCTGGAGAGCAGCGACCTCCCGATCGACCGGGTAGCCGAAGAGGTCGGATTCGCCACCGGCGCGTCCCTGCGCCAGCACTTCCAAGCCGCAATGGGCGTGACGCCCACCGGCTACCGCCAGACCTTCCACGGCTTCGCCTGATCGCTGGGCCCGAAGACTTCGATGCCTGCTACGCGCACGGTGTTCGGCTCTTAAGTCGCTCATGGCACCCAGATGGAGGTCGCCCGTTTCGTCGTGGCCAGGATGGAGCAGACGGCTTCGACTCCGGCCTTGGAGGCTTCCGGTCCCATTTCAGGACGTTGTCCAGCAGTGCCTGGACGGTTTGGTCCTGGTTTTGGCATGCCCAGGCGACGCCTTGAGGGCGCCTCCATGAATCCGGCGGCTTTGTCACCGCTGTTGAGGGTTTTGCCGGGGCGACAATCCGTTGCCGTACATGCTGATTCCGATGTCACCGCGTCTATACCGTAGGGGGGTATTGTATAGTTTTGTCGGATCCGGCCTACTTTCGGGATGGCCGGGCAGGTAATGGATTACGAGAAAGGGCGGCTGGATGCATTCGCACAGCGAGGAAGCAAAGTACATGTCCGATATCAAGGACGCTGTGCCGGAGATGGTTTCGGCGTTCTTCGGGTTCGACAAGGCGGTGTTCAGCAAGAGCACCGGCAACCTTGACCTGGCGACCCGCGAGCTGATCGCGGTCGGTGTTGCTGTAACCACGCAGTGCCATTTCTGCATCGAGGATCATGCCAAGCGTGCGGTCAAGGCCGGTGCGTCCAAGGCCGATGTCGCTGAGGCGGTGATGGTGGCGGCCGCTCTGCGTGCCGGCGGCGGCGTTACGCACGGGTGGAAGGCGATGAAGAGCATCGCCGATGACGAGTAATCCCTTGTCTTCTCACGGGCAGTACCTGGAGGAATGAACCATCCGGTCTTGTGCCCGCGCGTGGTTTAGTTGTCCTCGTCGGCGCGGGGCTGCCCGCGCCCATTGAGTGTGAGCAGCGCCAAGACCACCGCGCGGGCAGGAGGCCGAAGAGCAGGCAATTTCCCGGCCAATGCCCGCGGGTAGGGCCTCGCCTCCTACATCTACTCTCAAGACGTGAACCGTATATTCCGCGTCTGGGAACAAGATGAATTCGGACAGTCGGCTACAACGAGGGCGTGATTTCCAATGCCGCCGCTCCATCGGCAGTGCGGCAGTCCGACTTGGGCAGCGAGGGCGCAGAGGGTTTGACCGAGTAAAGAACCGTCCAATACATCGGCATCGGGACCCCTATGACAGCTGATGTAGGCGCTGTTATCAGCCTTTTGGGTTCGCTCGCGTACTCCCCAGACCAATTGGCCGGGAGCGAAACGGGTTCCTGCCGGGCAGCATGCGGCCCAGCTGGGAATCGTCCGCAGAGAAGCTAAGGCGCGACTGGCAGGGTTGCGTCCCCGCACTCCAACAGCGAGAGCGCCAAGTACGCCTTGTTGGCGGCTTCGGCGTGCTTCAAGTCAAGCCATCGTGGGCGGCTGGTCAGGGAAGCAGTCCGTGGGTGTCAGGAGCGGACGAAGCGGGCGATGGCGTGGGAGGCTTCCTGGATTTTGGCTTCGGCGGCTTCCGGGCCGAGATGGGCTGCGTCGAGGAGGCAGTGCTTCATGTGGTCGTCGAGGAGTCCCAGGGCGACGCCTCGCAGGGCGGAGGTCAGGGCCGAGATCTGGGTGAGGATGTCGATGCAGTACTGTTCCTCGTCGACCATGCGGTGGATGCCGCGGGCCTGTCCTTCGATCCGTTTCATGCGGGCGAGGTAGCGGGCTTTGCCGGAGATGTAGCCGTGGGCTGTATGGCCGTCGACGGTGGTGTCCGCAGTGGCAGGGGTGGTGTCCATGGTGGCTCCTGGTCTTTCTTTCTTGGCGGTCTGCGAAGCAGGTCCGGCTACGTTCCGGCCCCGGACCTGCTGACACCCCCCCCGGGTTGGGCGTCAGCCCGCGTTGCGTAGGTGGCCGGGTCGGCGTCGAACTTCGGTCCGCAGCCGGCCCAGCACGGGCCCAGGCAGACACCGAAGAGAACCTCCGCGCCAAAATACCGTCCCTGAACTAAAAACCGGACATTCAGCGCACCGCCGCGGCCCTTCAGCACAGAGAAGGGCCGCAGTACGCCCAGGAGAAACGCGTGACCAGGCACAAGCACCCTGAACTGCCGTCCCAGCTACTGAGTGCCGTAAACGGCCGCTACGTCATATGCGCCGTTATCGGCGTTCGCCTTTACTCGCATCGGATACAGGCTGGGTACGGTGGGGGCAGGTTTCCCGACCCCGACGGCGGTGCCGGCAGAAGGCCGTTCGATGACGCCGCGGGGCCAAGGGCCATCGCGTCGGGCATCGGCATAATTCCTAATCCCCTGACTAGAACAAGGCGTTGCTGTGTTCTTCGAGGGCAGGGCTTTTGATGGGTTAAAGAGGCGGGCGCCAAGGTCAGGGTGGGATAGATGCGGTTCGTTCATTGACAGCAACTCTATGGACGGCATTCGTAAGGCCTTTGCTGTCGAGTTCAGCAGGATCTTTGTTTGAAATCTGCAGGGGCAACCAGCGCACCTCCGGCGAGACATCTCGCAAGGGAGAGGGAAAGATGCTCGGCAGCGGCGCCAGAACGCCAATCGCCATTGCCCGCCATTGCCGTCCTGATCTTCTCTAACCACACAGGCCCTGCCGATATCCAGTACCGGGAGATCAGCGATTATCTAAGCCGCGAGCAGAAAGCCCGGACAGGGCCGCGCTTCGTCTGAGAGCAGCCCGAGGATGTAGGCGGCCGCGTTCTCCCGCTGCTCGGACCGGGCGAACCGCGGCCCGAGCAGCCGGGTGATCTCTTCCAGACCCTCCGCCCACTCCCGCACCCCAGCCACACAGATATCATCTCCCGCTGGCAGTGAGTAACATCGGGGACACCGGGGAACTAGCTAAAATTCCGAGATGGAAATGCGACTGTAGTGCTAGCGGACTACGACGGTACCGTAAGGAACCAGCTCAACCGGGCCGATGAGTCCGTACCGCTGGCGGGCGGCGGCACCGAAGACCTTTTGGTTGCTGACCCTGAGCCGGTTCAGCAATGTCGTTGCTACCTCGATTTCGATGGTGTTCTTGCCCGGGTGCAAGGCCATGCCCAGATCAACGACTGTCTGCAGCGAAGTGGGGGCCTGAAGCTCGGCGCCATTGACCGTCACACGGAAAGTATCGAAGACCTCGCCGAGCTTCAGGTAGGCGCCCACGCCGTGGCTCCACCGTTGATCGAGCTGGAACGTGGTTCGGTAGATGCCGATGCCGGAGGTGTCCTCGAATCCGGACAGTTCGCTCCACGGCTTGAGCTCTTCCAGCTCAACGGTCCGCTTGCTCTTTTCCGTTTCCGTGGCGGTTGATCCCGGCTTCCAGTCCTCGATTTCCACTGCCCAGTTTCGCAGCGTGGCTGGTTCTGGAACGTCGGGAATCGTGAATGTGCGGGTGGCGGCCTCGGACAAGCTGGCGACATAGGCGCCGCCGGTCGCCGCACGGAGCCTAACCGACTGGTCGTCCACCACCACCGTATCGGCGTCGGTATGGACAACCTGCGGCAGCTTCGCGTCCTGCTTCCGGTTCCAGGCGGGGTGGGCCACGGCAATGATAGTGCTTTCGCCCGGCTCCAGCGCCAATCGAATCCGGATGCCGCCGTCGTCCTTGGTGAACTGCCCGACGCGGTTGATCTCTCCGGTCCAGGCATCGAGGCGGTAGGGAACATCCGAATCCCTGTTCGAGTGGATCCAGACATCCTGTTCGACCCGCTCGAGGCGCCTGTTTTCCGCGTGCTTGGCGTTGGCGATATAGTACAGGTCCGCGCCATCGAGGGCACGGTGCATATGTATCAGGGTGGACTTCACATGCTTGATCTGGCGCTCGATGCCCAGTTCCGCCAGTAGCGCCGGGATTTCTGCCGCATTGGCTGCCAGCCGCACAGTCGGCAGAGCCAGGGTGCGGTCTACCCACTCCCGGATCATGGCATTGTCGGTGCCCTGAGCCAGGCCCTCCACAGTGGGATTGTTCCAGGCGCCAACGAAGATCACCGCAAGGCCGTCTGCCGCCAGCTGGTGGATCCGCTCGGCGGCGCGGACGGTCAGGGTGGGGCGCCTGCCGCGGAACGCATCCGCTTCGACGATCATTGCCTTGTAGGCTGGGCCCTCCGGTGCAAGCCTCCCATTACGGACCGTGGCCGACTCCCAGTCCAGCACCGCTGCGCTGAGAAAGCCGTGGCTCCACCCGATGGGGATGCCGTCATTGGTGCCCCACTGGGCGCCGATGCCGGTGCTGGCCCAGCCCTTCTGGCGGTAGTAAACCAAGTCCAGCCGGGGACGACCGGACTGCAGGATCCACTGGGCCCGGCGCAGATAGGCGGCGATGGACGGTATATGGCGCCAAGTCGGCTGGCGTGGGCCCCAGGCTTCGGAAAAGCCGGGGGCGTTGTTGAAATACGGGGAGAACGCGGCGAATCCCGGCCATTCGGCTCCCGGGGCGTCGGCATAGGGGAACCCATGCAGGACAGCCTGGTTGACGCCGGCCGTATAGATGCTGTTGACGGTGGTCAGCACCCGGCTCCACGGAACCGCGTAGGCGCTCCCGTGGTAGGCCGCAGCCTCGCATGACAGGATGGTCTGCCCGCCCATGTCACGTCCGCCGGCCATGATCCGGTAGTCGTCAAGGTTCTTGAACCCCAGGGACTCTGTCTCTGGCTGGTCCAGCAGCCCGGAGTACTCTAGCGTGTCCGTCTCCAAGCCGTAGGCCTGGATCCGCAGTTCCAGTCCTAGGGCGTTGGCCCACTTCTTCAATGGAACCAGGTGGTTGTCCCGGTAGAGGTTGCTGAAGACCTGGGCAACATCGTCCCGGACCCGGGAGGTCTCGTCCGGGTCGAAGGTGTAGAGGTACTTTTCCTTTGACTCGATGACCACGGGCAGGTACGGCAGCAGATCGTAGCCGTTCTGGGTGCGGAACTTATCCAGGAAGCCGGGAGTCCAGAGGGTTGCGTCCGTCTCCATTTCCAGTGAATCTTCGAAGAAGGTGTTTCCGGCCTTCTTCAGTAGGCGGCGGATCTTCGGCGTCAGAATGTTCTTGTCCCAGTATCCGGTGATGGCATCCGTACCGAGTCTGCTGAAGTGGTCCACAACGTAAGAGTCCGGAGACGTGTGGGGCCCGGCCTCGGGCATCTGTCCGGATCCGCGCTGCCAGTAGGCCAGGATCAGCCAGTCGCCGTAGGGAGCTGTCCACCTGAGCCGCCCGTCGGAAACCTGGTCCGTCAGGTCCACAAGCGAGCTCTGCTCGAGCGTCGATTCACGGTTGGAACGGGTGGCTATCCGCACCGCCTGAACCGCGATGAGCTGCTGCTTCGTGACGCCTTCGGCCGCGGCATGCAGCGCCGCCGGGACGGCGTCGTTGTAGGTGTTGCCGCCAGCTACCTCGACGGCGCCGTGGGCCAGCTCGGTGACGGCCGCCGGGTCGTCAGGCGTCACCGTCGGCAGGGCAGACGGCCAGGATGGACCCGCCGTCAAGTCGATCGTGACACCCTGTTCGGTTGCCGCTTCGAGCGCCGCCTCGAGGCCGGCCTTCCATGCCGGCGTCGCCCAGCCGTGGCCCTCCGGATCCAGGCCGGAGCGCACGCTGTGGTGTACATCGGCAATTTCGAGCCCTCCGAAACCCGCCTCGCTTATGGCGGCAACCTCGCGCTTAATCTGAATCGGTTCAACATGGCCATTGGGCCACCACCAGCGGAATCGAGCAGCGGCGGTGTTCGGCGGCTCCCGGAAGGAGCTGGCAAACCCTCCTTTCGTCGTCGAGGCTTGAGTGGGGGCGCCAAAGGCCTTCTGACCTGCGGTTGGCCAGACAGCTAAGCCCAGACTGGCTATCGCGGTGGCACCGATTAGCTGTCTTCGGGTTGGCGATGCTTCAGTTGTGAATTTGGTACTCGAAGGAGAATCAGTAGACATCGGCACCCTCTGTTGTTTTTAAACGTTTCATTTGACGAGCCAAACCCTATGAGCCGCATCACAACAAGTCAATATCGGGACTTCCACGACAGCGCTGGCCAGTGATCCGGAACGTGTCCGACCACCCCCTGCGCCGCAACATGCGCTGCGTCTTGCGGTGACCTTCCCAGCGATTCGCCAACGCTCCTGCGGGTGGGGGAGGGCTGTGCGCACGTAACCGGCAAGTTGCCCAGCAGAGGGATTGTCGACTTGATGCGAGTTGGATCGTTGGTTTCACTGCGTTGACACTGGCGTTCGCGCGGTGTTTGTCCGGACAGTCGATCCCCCGGGTGGATCCAAAGACCGGTTGATGCCTTTGAAGGGTTTGCAAAAACGCGTCACCGCTAGCCTGAAACGAATCAATTTTTCTCTAAACAGTTGACGCAGAACTCGGAATGAATCTATGATTCATGTCACAGGCGATTCTGAATCGTTTCAGACTTTGTTTCAATCCTCAAAGGTGCGGTCCCTTCATGCGAGTTCCAAACGACGCCCATACCGAGCACACAGTCCCTGGTCCGGAAGTGACAGGTTCCACCGTGTTGTCGCTGGTCCATGCGGCCAAGACGTTCGGCCCGGTAGTAGCCCTGGCTGACGGAAACATAGAGATCCGTGAAGGCGAGATCCATGCCCTCATGGGTGAGAACGGTGCCGGCAAATCCACCCTGGTCAAGATCCTTGCAGGAGTGCATCATCCGGATTCGGGTGACTTCCGCGTCAGCGGCGAGACTGTGGTTTTCCGCAATGTGGCTGAGTCCAAGGCCGCCGGCATTTCGGTGATCTACCAGGAGCCCACTCTTTTCCCCGACCTGACGGTAGCCGAAAACATTTTCGTGGGCCGGCAGCACAAGGGAAAGTTCGGTCTGATCAGCCAGTCCGAGATGCGGCGCCAGGCGGCACAGCTTTTCGACCGTCTGGGCGTCGCCATCGATCCCGGCCGGGTGGCGGAGGGCCTGTCCATCGCCGATCAGCAGATTATCGAGATCGCGAAGGCCATTTCGCTGGATGCAAAGGTGCTCATCATGGATGAGCCGACGGCCGCGCTCAGCGGAGTGGAAGTTGACCGGCTCTTCGCGGTGGCGCGCGGGCTGCGCGACCAAGGCACCGGCATTCTCTTCATTTCCCACCGTTTCGAGGAAGTGTTCGCGCTCTGTGACCGGATCACCGTCATGCGGGACGGAACGTATGTTTCCACCCACGTCACAGCGGACGTGACGGTGGAACAGATCGTGCGCGAGATGGTCGGGCGCGACATCGCTGAGCTGTTCCCCAAGGAGCCGGCTGAAATCGGGGAACCGGTTCTGGGCGTCCGGGGTCTTAGCAGGGCGGGGGTTTTCCGGGATATCAGCTTCGAGGTCCGGGCCGGGGAGATCGTGGCGCTTGCCGGCCTCGTTGGCGCAGGCCGAACAGAGGTTGCCCGGGCGGTCTTCGGCATCGACCCGTACGATTCCGGCGAGATTTCCTTCGACGGCAGGCCGCTCAAGGCCCGGAATCCCCAGGCCGCGATCAACGCCGGCATGGGGTTCGTTCCGGAAGACCGGCGCAAGCAGGGACTGGTCATGGACCTTTCGGTGGCACGCAATATTACCCTGACCCTGCGCAACCGGTTCGCGAAAGCCGGACTGATCAACGGCCGTGCCGAACGCTCGGCAGCCGAGGAGTGGAGCAAGCGGCTGCAGGTCAAGGCCGGTTCTCCCGAACACGCCGTCTCCACCCTGTCCGGCGGAAACCAGCAGAAAGTGGTCCTGGCCAAGTGGCTCGCCACCGAGCCGCGCTTTTTGATTATTGATGAGCCGACCCGCGGCATTGACGTCGGAACCAAGAGTGAAGTGCACCGACTCATCTCGGACCTGGCCGGCCGCGGCATCGCCATCCTGATGATTTCTTCCGAACTTCCCGAGGTTCTCGGGATGGCCGACCGGGTCCTGGTCATGCGCGAAGGCCGGATCACCGCCGAGCTTAGCCGGGACGAGGCCAACCCCGAGTCCGTCATACATGCCGCTACCGTCTCCGCAGAAACCAACTAAGGCAATCATGGATAACACAAACACAGATACCCGGGCCCAGAGCCGGAGACCGGCAGGCGGCAGCGTCACGGCGTCAGCGTCCAGGAAGAGCGGCAAGGGCGTACTGGGATCCGTGCTCCACTTGCGCGAACTGCCGGTCATTATCGCCCTTGTACTGCTGGTCCTGGTCACTTACCTGAACAACCCTCTGTTCCTGTCCGCGCAGGGAGTCAAGGACCTGTTGCTGAACGCGACGATCATGATGATCCTGGCTGCCGGGCAGACACTGGTCATCATTACCCGGAACATCGACCTTTCCGTCGGGTCCGTCCTGGGCCTGGTGGCATTCGGAACCGGTTCCCTCTTCGCCGCGATGCCGGACATGCCGATAGCCCTGGTGTTCCTGATCGGCATGGCGGGCGGCGCCGTCCTCGGTTCGATCAACGGCTTGCTGGTCACGGTTGCCAAGGTACCGGCCCTGGTAATCACGCTGGGCACTCTCTACGTTTTCCGGGGACTCAACAACGCCTGGGCGGGCGGAACCCAATATTTCGCGGATGACCGCCCCGATGCCTTCGGCGCCCTTGCGGTGGACACCGTGCTGGGCTTTCCCATCATCACGATGCTTGCCCTTCTCGTCGTGATTGCCGTTGCCGTCTACATGTCCGGCACCCGCCCGGGCCGTGACCTGTACGCCATCGGATCGGACCCGGATGCAGCGAAACTCTTCGGCATTCCGGTCTCCAAGCGGGTTTTCCTGGCCTTCCTGGCCAATGGTGCCCTTGCCGGGCTGGCCGGCGTGCTCTATGCCAGCCGCTTCAACTCGGTTGGTGCGACGACCGGAACGGGTATGGAACTCGATGTCGTCGCCGCGGCGGTCGTGGGCGGTGTGGCCATTTTCGGCGGCAGCGGCACCGTAGCCGGCGCCGCGCTGGGCGCCCTGCTGCTGACCACGATTACCAGTTCGCTGACCGCGCTGCGGGTGGATAAGTTCTGGCAGCAGGCCATCGTGGGCGTGCTGATCCTGGCTGCCATCATCATCGACCGCGTGGCCAGCCTGCGCACCGCCAAGAAACTTCGGATAAGCGAGGCCCGCAATGTCTAAGACCGCAGCAGATACCAGCACGACCCTGGCCAACGAGCCCAAGGGGCGGACCGGTGCCGCCCGGATCCTTTTGGGCCGCGATGCCATCATGATCTACGCCCTGGCCGCGTTCATCCTTTTCGCTTCCATCGGCATGGAGCGCTTCGCGTCGCCGGTGACCGTGGGCTTCCTGCTTCTGGACGTGATCCCGGTCCTCCTGATCGCGATGCCCATGACCCTGATCATCATCACCGGTGAGATCGACCTGTCGGTTGCCAGTATTGCGGGCCTGACCAGCGCCTGCATGGGCGTGCTCTGGGCAGGCGGGATGGACATCGGCATGGTTCTGGTGCTCAGCCTCCTCGCCGGCGTAGCCGCCGGCGTCTTCAACGGGTTCCTCATCGCTGTCCTGGGGCTGCCCTCGCTGGCGGTGACCATCGGCACCCTGGCCCTGTTCCGGGGTCTCGCACTGGTAGTCATCGGCGACAACGCCGTGGCGAACTTTCCGACCGGGCTGACCGCCTTCTTCACGTCCAAACTCGGTGCCACCGGCATCCCCACCGTGATGATCGGTGTGATAGCGGTGATCCTTTTCTTCGGCATCCTGCTGCACTTCACCCCGTTCGGCCGCGGACTCTACGCCATGGGATACAGCAAGGAAGCCGCAAGCTTCATGGGGATCAAGGTCGCCCGCAGCAAATTCTGGCTGTACGTGGCCAGCGGCACCGTCTCCGCCATGGCCGGCATTTACTGGACACTGCGCTACACCAGCGCCCGAAGCGACAACGCCTCCGGCCTGGAACTTGCCGTGATTGCAGCCGTGCTGCTCGGCGGGGTGTCCATCTTCGGCGGCAAAGGCTCGATTCCAGGGGTCCTCGCTGGCGTCCTGCTGATCGGCACCCTGAACTATGCCCTGCGCCTGGGCCGTGTCTCCGATGTCGTCCTCATCACCGTCACCGGCCTGCTGCTCATCGCTTCGGTTGTTGCCCCGAGCGTCGGCTCCGCCATCGGCCAATGGCGACACAACCGGAGAGTCCGCCGAAACTTCAACCAGACCAGCACACCAACGTCCGGCGCAGTCAGCGCCTGAACCCGCATCCGAGAGGAAAACAACAATGACGTTCATTCGAATCACTGCAGGCAAGCGGAGGCATCTGTCCTCGCTGGCCGCCGTCGGCACTATCCTGGCCCTGTCCCTGACCGCGTGCGGGGGAGGATCCGGCACGGCAGGAGGCGAAGGCGGAGCCGAAGGCGGCGACCAGACCATCACCTTCATCCCCAAGCAGCTGAACAATCCCTATACGGACGTGGTTCTCGGCGGCGGCGAAAAGGCGGCAACGGAAGCCGGCTTTGCTTCCTCCCAGATCGTCGGCCCGCTCGAAGCGTCGGCCTCCAGCCAGGTCTCCTTCATCAACGCCGAGACCCAGGCCGGAACCAACGTTATCGCGATTGCCGCGAACGACCCTGACGCCGTTTGCACGGCTTTGGGTGAGGCGCGTTCGGCCGGGGCCAAGATCGTTGCCTTCGATTCGGACACCAACCCGGATTGCCGCGACCTCTTCATCAACCAGGTCGTAGCCAAGGACGTGGCCCTGATCCAGCTGGAACTGATTTCCGAGCAGATCGGCGGCAAGGGTGACATCGCCATCCTCTCGGCGACCGCGAACGCGACCAACCAGAACGAATGGATCAAGTTCATGGAAGAGGAACTGGCATCCAACCCCGAATACAAAGACATCAAGCTGGTGGCCAAGGTCTACGGCGACGATGACGACACCAAGTCCTTCCAGGAGGCCCAGGGATTGCTGCAGGCCTACCCTGAGCTGAAGGGCATCATCTCCCCGACCACCGTGGGCATCGCGGCTACCGCCCGCTACCTCTCCCAGTCCGAGTACAAGGGCAAGGTGGCGCTGACCGGCCTGGGCCTGCCGAATGAAATGCGCCCGTTCGTCAAGGACGGAACGGTCACGGAATTCGCCCTCTGGGACCCGGCCCAGCTCGGTTACGTCGCGGCGTTCGCAGGCAAGGCGCTGGCCGACGGCGAGATCACCGGCGCGGCCGGAGATGCCTTTACCGCAGGCGAACTCGGGGAACGCACGGTCGAAGAAGGCGGCACCGTC
This sequence comes from Arthrobacter sp. Soil_C_60, assembly GCF_057656375.1. Lineage (NCBI taxonomy): Bacteria > Bacillati > Actinomycetota > Actinomycetes > Micrococcales > Micrococcaceae > Arthrobacter > Arthrobacter sp. Soil_C_60. Next base: position 37,080 of record NZ_JBDGKM010000015.1, read on the forward strand.
ATTGTCGGACCGCCTACCGTGTTCAACAAGGACAACATCGACGACTACGACTTCTAGACCCTTGGGCCGGTTCCGGCCACTTCCCTGGCGGGGCGGATGTTCTTCCGCCCCGCCAGACTTTGCCTGTCCAGGCCCGGAACGCAACGGTTCTGCCCCTGCCACCTTCTATAGAAATCCGAAAGAAAGAACATGAAACGCATCTGCTTCCAGCTTCAGCTCAAGCCCGGGCGCATCGATGAGTACAAGCAGCGCCATGCCGAAGTATGGCCTGAGATGCTGCGAGCCCTGAAGAGCGCCGGATGGCATAACTACTCGCTGTTCCTGCGGCCGGACGGACTGCTGATCGGCTACTTCGAGACCGAAGACTTGGCCGCTGCCCAGGCGGGCATGGCCGCCACGGAGGTCAATGCGCGCTGGCAGGCGGAAATGGCGGAATTTTTCGAAGACCTCGACGGTGCACCCGACCAAGGGTTCGTGCAGCTGGCCGAAGTATTCCACCTCGAGGACCAGCTGAGCCGTTCCGGTGCCGACAGCGGAACTACATAAACAAAATCCTCAGGATTCATAAGGATCTAAGGGAGAGGAACCGGCGCCATCGCACTGGTGCTGGAGCGCACCACGAGTTCCGGCTTAAACACGACGTGCTCACGTGGCGCGGATGGGTTTTCCAGTTCCTGTGTGAGCAGGCGGATCGCGGTCCGGCCGATCTCCTCAGCGGGCTGTCGGATCGAGGACAGGGGAACCACGGCGGAGCGTGCGAAAGCAATGTCGTCGTACCCGATCAAAGCCACATCCCGGGGAATGTCCAGAGAATTCTTCAGCAGGACGGACTGCATGACCCCGGTGGCCAGCAGATCATTCGCGCAGAAGATGCCATCCGGCAGCAGGTGCCGCGGGCGCTGGACCAGCGCGTCGCCCACGTTCCGGCCGGCCAGCACGTCCAGGTCTTCGGTGGGAAGGAACTCCAGGGACACCCCCGGATGCTCCGCGGCCGCCTTCTCTGCACCCCTTAGACGGTCCGAGACTTGTTGTAGGTGCCGGCCGCCGCCCACGAAGGCGATACGTTTACGGCCCATGTCCAGCAGATGCGAAGCGGCCAGGTACCCGCCGTGCACATCATCGACGGACACCGAGTTGTAGAGATCCGGATCGCCGTGGCTGTCCACGAGCACTACGGCCAGGCCACGGGCCTTCAACTCAGCCACCCGTCCGGAAAGATCCCCGACCGGGGATATCAGCAGACCCTGGACGCGTTGCTCCTCGAACAGATCGATATAGCGGGATTCGCGCTGCCGGTCGTGACGGCTGCTGGCAAAGACCACGGAGCTGCCGCCCGTGGCGGCTGCATCCTCCGCGCCGCGGGCCAGGGACGCGAAGAACGGATTGGCTGCATCCAGCATGATCAACCCGATCGTGCGGCTGCGCCCGGCCCGAAGCTGGCGTGCGGCGTCGTTGCGCACGAAACCAAGCTCCTCGATGGCCTGCAGGACTTTTTCCCTGGTCCGCGGTGAAACCCGCTCCGGATGGTTCAGAACATGGGAAACGGTGCCGACCGCGACGCCCGCCCGGTCGGCGACATCCTTCACACTTGCCGAGCGCATTCTGCCTCCTGATTTTCCTGCTATGACTCTTGACACACTACTCGAAAGAGCCTAAATTTGAAACGTATTTATGAAACGATTCAAAATATGCCAAGGTTGTTTGCCCGTTTTGAATCGTCCGTCTTTGGATTTGGAGTACAGCCCCATGACAACGTTGTCCAGCATTCTGCCCAGGCTGGGAAGCCTCGCCATCGAGGTTCCCTCCTGGGCGTACGGAAATTCCGGCACCCGTTTCAAGGTCTTCGCTACTGCCGGCACCCCGCGCACGGTCGAGGAGAAGATCGCAGACGCTGCAAAGGTCAATGAGCTCACCGGTCTCGCTCCGGCGGTAGCCCTGCACATCCCGTGGGACAAGGTCGATGACTACGGCCGGCTGAAGGAATACGCCGCGGATCTGGGGGTCAGTCTCGGCACGGTGAACAGCAATACCTTCCAGGACGATGACTACAAGTTCGGCAGCCTCACCCACAGCGATCCTGCGGTCCGGCGCAAAGCGGTCGACCACATGTATGAGTGCATCGACGTCATGGGACAGACGGGGTCCCGGGACCTGAAAATCTGGCTCGCCGACGGCACGAACTATCCGGGACAGGGCAACATGCGCGCCCGGCAGGACTGGCTGGCCGAGTCCCTGCGCCAGGTCTATGACCGGCTGGGCGAGGACCAGCGGATGGTCCTGGAATACAAGTTTTTTGAACCGGCCTTTTACCACACCGACGTTCCGGACTGGGGAACCTCCTACGCGCACTGCCTGGAATTGGGAGAAAAAGCCTTGGTCTGCCTGGACACCGGCCACCACGCCCCGGGGACGAACATCGAGTTCATCGTGGCCCAGCTCCTGCGCCTGGGCAAGCTGGGATCCTTCGACTTCAACTCCCGTTTCTACGCGGACGATGACCTGATCGTCGGATCGGCGGATCCGTTCCAGTTGTTCCGCATCATGTTCGAAGTCGTCCGCGGCGGAGCCCTCGCTCCCGAGTCGGGTGTGGCCTTGATGCTGGACCAGTGCCACAACCTGGAAGACAAAATTCCCGGCCAGATCCGGTCCGTGCTCAATGTCCAGGAAATGACGGCACGCGCACTGCTGGTCGACACCGAGGCCCTGGACGCGGCCCAGCAGTCCGGCGACGTGCTGGCTGCCAACAGCATTTTTATGGACGCCTTCTATACCGACGTCCGGTCCGGACTGGCCGAATGGCGGGAATCCCGCGGCCTGCCGGGCGACCCGATGGATGCCTTCCGGGCCAGCGGATACCAGGACAAGATCAACACCGAACGCCAGGGCGGCCAGCAGGCCGGATGGGGAGCATAAAGAACCATGACCAACGAAACCGTCACAGAACTGATTACCCGCTCCAACCGCCTCGGCGCGGATAAGCGGAACACCAACTACGCCGGCGGCAACACCTCGGCCAAAGGCACCGGGACCGACCCGGTCACGGGCGAGGACGTCGAGCTGCTGTGGGTCAAGGGCTCCGGCGGAGACCTCGGTACCCTGACCGAGCCGGGGCTGGCCGTGCTCCGGCTGGACCGGATGCGTGCACTCGTGAACACCTACCCCGGTCTGGACCGCGAAGACGAAATGGCCGCCGCGTTCGATTACTGCCTGCACGGCAAGGGCGGCGCCGCGCCGTCGATCGACACCGCCATGCACGGGCTGGTCGACGCGGCCCACGTGGACCATCTGCACCCGGATTCCGGTATCGCGATCGCGACCGCGGCCGCCGGTGAAACCCTGACAAAGGAGATTTTCGGCGGGAAAGTTGTCTGGGTGCCCTGGCGTCGGCCCGGTTTCCAGCTGGGCCTGGACATCGCCGCCATCAAGGAAGCCAACCCGGAAGCGATCGGCACGATCCTCGGCGGCCACGGCATCACCGCCTGGGGTGCCACCAGCCACGAAGCGGAAGCGAACTCCCGCTGGATCATCGACACTGCGGAACAGTTCATCGCCGAGACCGGCAAAACCGAACCCTTCGGAGCCAACCTGCCCGGCTACGGCGCCCTGCCGGAAGCCGAACGCAAAGCCAAGGCCGCCGCGCTGGCCCCGGTGATCCGCGGACTGGCCTCGACCGACAAGGCCCAGGTCGGCCACTACAGCGACGACCCCGCGGTACTGGAATTCCTGGAAAGCGCAGCCCATCCGCGCCTGGGTGCCTTGGGGACCAGCTGCCCGGACCATTTCCTGCGCACCAAGGTCAAGCCGCTCGTCCTGGACCTGCCCGCCGACGCCTCCGTCGAGGAAAGCATCACCCGGCTGCGGGAACTGCACGAGCAGTACCGGGCCGACTACCAGGCCTACTACGACCGCCACGCGACGCCTGATTCCCCGGCCATCCGTGGTGCGGACCCGGCGATCGTGCTGGTGCCCGGCGTTGGCATGTTCTCCTACGGGGCCAACAAGCAGACCGCACGCGTCGCCGGCGAGTTCTACCTCAACGCCATCAACGTCATGCGCGGCGCCGAGGCAGTCTCCACCTACGCGCCGATCGAAGAATCCGAGAAGTTCCGCATCGAGTACTGGGCACTGGAAGAAGCCAAACTGGCCCGCATGCCCAAACCCAAGTCCCACGCCACCCGCATCGCACTGGTCACCGGCGCCGCATCAGGCATCGGCAAGGCGATCGCCACCCGGCTCGCGGCCGAAGGCACGTGCGTCGTGATAGCGGACTTGAACCTGGAAAACGCGCAGGCCGTCGCCGAAGAACTCGGCGGCGCCGACGTAGCTATCGGTGTCCAGGCCGACGTGACCCGCGAAGACCAGGTCCAGGAAGCCATCAACGCCGCGGTGCTCGCGTTCGGCGGCCTGGACCTGGTGGTCAACAACGCGGGCCTGTCGATCTCCAAGCCCCTGCTGGAGACCAGCGAAAAGGACTGGGACCTGCAGCACGACGTCATGGCCAAGGGCTCCTTCCTGGTTTCCAAGGCCGCCGCGAAGGTGCTCATCGAGCAGGACATGGGCGGGGACATCATCTACATCTCCTCTAAAAACTCCGTCTTTGCCGGGCCCAACAACATCGCCTACTCGGCCACGAAGGCCGACCAGGCCCACCAGGTTCGCCTGCTCGCGGCCGAACTGGGTGAATACGGGGTGAAGGTCAACGGCATCAACCCCGACGGCGTGGTCCGCGGCTCCGGCATCTTCGCCGGGGGCTGGGGCGCCAAACGTGCCGCGGTCTACGGTGTGCCCGAAGACGAACTCGGCAAGTACTACGCCCAGCGCACCCTGCTCAAGCGCGAGGTCCTGCCCGAGAATGTGGCCAACGCCGTGGCCGTGCTCACCTCCGCGGAGATGTCCCACACCACCGGCCTGCACATTCCGGTCGACGCCGGCGTCGCAGCCGCTTTCATGCGATGAGCACCGCGGTTTCCGGCGACGTTTTCGCCGCCATTGATATCGGTGCTTCCTCCGGCAGGGTCATCCTCGGCCGGCTGGGCGAGCACGGCCCGGAACTCGAGACCGTCCACCGGTTCCCCAACGGAGCGAAACGGATCGACGGTGCGCTGCGCTGGGATATCCACGCGATCTTCGAGCAGGTGCTCACCGGCCTCCGGCTCGCCGCCGAACGCACGGCGGCAGCCGGGGAGCGGGTCGTGAGCATCGGCATCGACACCTGGGCCGTCGATTACGGCCTCGTGGACGCGAAAGGCGCCCTGCAGTCCATCCCGTACAGCTACCGCGACGACCGGACGGCGGCCACAGCCGAGGCCGTTCACCGGCAGATCGACCCGGGCCGGCTCTATGCCACGACCGGGCTGCAGTTCCTTCCGTTCAACACGATCTACCAGCTCGCTGCAGAGCAGGATCTCTCCGGCATGCAGGCCCTGCTGATCCCGGACCTGCTGGCGTTCTGGCTGACCGGTGAACGCCGCACCGAGGAAACCAATGCCTCGACCACCGGGCTCTTCGACGCGGTGGCGGGGGAGTGGGCCACCGAATTTTTCGGCCCGCTCGGCCTGCCCCGGGATCTTTTTGCGCCGCTGATCAAACCCGGCGAGCAGACCGGCACCCTGCTGCCGGACATCGCCAGGCAAACAGGCCTGGCAGCGGACACCGCCGTGGTCGCCGTCGGTTCCCATGACACGGCCTCGGCCGTCGCCGCGGTCCCAGCGGCAGCGGCGGACTTCGCCTACATTTCCTCCGGCACCTGGTCCCTCGTCGGCGTGGAGCTTCAGCGCCCTGTGCTCACCGAAGCCAGCCGGCAGGCCAATTTCACCAACGAACGCGGTGTCGACGGCACCATCCGCTACCTGCGCAACGTCGGCGGACTCTGGCTGCTGCAGGAATGCCTGCGCACCTGGAACGGGGCCGGCAGGGAAGCGGACCTCGCTGACCTGCTCGAAGCCGCCGGCAGCCTGCCCGCGGGAGGCCCACTCATTGATGCCGACTCCACGGAATTCATCGCCCCCGGCAACATGCCGGTCCGCATCCGCGCAGCCGCCGCGTCCGCCGGCGGGCCCCCGCTGTCAGCCGACCCGGCAGCCGTAGTCCGCTGTATCCTGGACAGCCTGGCTGCAGGATACGCCCGCACCATCAATCAGGCGGGCGCCCTGTCGGGGCTCGATATCAAGAGCGTGCATATCGTCGGCGGCGGCTCGCAAAACGCCCTGCTCTGCCAGCTCACGGCAGACGCCACCGGCCTGCCCGTCATCGCCGGCCCCGTCGAGGCGACTGCCCAGGGCAACATCCTCATCCAGGCCCGCGCCGCCGGCGTTATCACCGGAAGCCTGTCCGAATTGCGCCGCACGGCCGCCCGGAACGGCCGCAGCGCCACCTACCGGCCCCGCCCGGCCGGGGGAGCCCCGGCAGCGGCTGCCGGGGAACCAGCCCGGGCAGGGAGAAAGCCATGAAAATAGCGCTCTTCGCGACCTGCATCGTCGACGCGATGTTTCCGCGGACCGCCCGTGCCACCGTAAGCATTCTGGAGCGCCTGGGCCACGAGGTGGTCTTCCCGGACGGGCAGGCCTGCTGCGGGCAGATGCACATCAACAGCGGTTATTTCAAGGAAGCAGTCCCCGTCGTCGCCAACCATGTCAGGGCCTTCGAGGACGGGGACTACGACGCCATCGTCGCCCCGTCGGGCTCCTGCGTGGCCTCGGTTAAGCATCAGCACCCCATGATCGCCCGCCGCTGCTCCGACCAGGATCTGGAGGCCAGGTCCACGGCCGTGGGTGCGAAGACCTACGAGCTCTCCGAGCTGCTCACCGACGTCCTCGGCATCACGGACGCCGCCGTCCAGCTCGGATCCTATTTCCCGCACACCGTCACCTACCATCCCAGCTGCCACGGGATGCGGCTGCTGCGCCTGGGCGACCGCCAACAGCAGCTGCTGTCCACCGTTGGGGGAATCACCCTCAAGCCGCTGCCGGACGCCGACCAGTGCTGCGGATTCGGCGGAACGTTCTCCATGAAGAACGCGGACGTCTCCACGGCCATGCTGGAAGACAAGACAGCCTGCATCCAAACCACCGGCGCGGAACTCTGTACCGGCGGCGACGCATCCTGCCTGATGCACATCGGCGGCGGTCTGTCCCGGCAGAACAGCACCACCGGCACCCTGCATTTCGCCGAAATCCTCGCCAGCACCACGCAGAACCCTGTGACCGTCACAGGCGAGGTCCAGCTGCATACCGGAAAGGCCCGACCATGAGCCAGACATTCCTGGGCATGCCCTCCCTGCCTGTCTTCGGCACCGGAAACATCCACGCCGAAGAAGCCTTTCCCACGGCCGCGCACCGTGAACTCGGCAACGCCCAGCTACGGGCCAACCTGGACCATGCCACCCGAACCATCCGCAACAAACGGAGCCAGGTCGTCTCCGAACTCCCGGACTGGGAACAGCTCCGGGACGCAGGCAGCACCATCAAGGAATCCGTCATGGCACGCCTGCCCGAACTGTTGATGCAGTTCGAAGAAAACTTCACCGCGCACGGAGGCACGGTGCACTGGGCCCGCGACGCGGACGAAGCCAACGCCATCGTGACGGAGCTGATCGAGAAGACCGGCGAGACCGAAGTCGTCAAGGTCAAATCCATGGCCACGCAGGAAATGGGACTCAACGAATACCTCGAAGAACGCGGCATCACCGCCCTGGAAACAGACCTCGCCGAACTGATCGTCCAACTCGACCACGACAAGCCCAGCCACATCCTGGTTCCGGCCATCCACAAGAACCGCACCCAGGTACGTGACATCTTCCTGCGCGAAATGCCCGAGGCAGACCCGGACCTCAGCGACGACCCCGCCAAGCTCGCCGCAGCCGCCCGGTCACACCTGCGCAGGAAATTCCTCACCGCCAAGGTCGCCGTCTCCGGCGCCAACTTCGCCATCGCCGACTCCGGCACCCTGGCCGTGGTCGAATCCGAAGGCAACGGACGCATGTGTCTGACCCTGCCCGAAACCCTCATTACCGTCATGGGCATCGAAAAACTCCTGCCCACCTGGCAGGACCTCGAAGTATTCATGCAGCTGCTGCCCCGGTCCTCCACGGGGGAACGCATGAACCCCTACACCTCCCTCTGGACCGGCGTGACCGGCGGCGACGGGCCCCAGAACGTGCACCTGGTGCTGCTCGACAACGGCCGCAGCGCCGCGCTGGCTGATGAAACGGGCCGGTCCGCGCTGCACTGCATCCGCTGCAGCGCCTGCATGAACGTCTGCCCGGTCTACGAACGCACCGGCGGGCACGCCTACGGATCCACCTACCCCGGGCCCATCGGAGCCATCCTCTCGCCCCTGCTGACCGGCATCGAATCCGAAGAGAACAACTCCCTGCCCTACGCCTCATCGCTCTGCGGCGCCTGCTACGACGCGTGCCCGGTCAAAATCAACATCCCCGACATCCTCGTCCACCTCCGCGGTGAAGACATCGACAGCCAGCGAGGCCGGAAAAAACTGCCCACCCAGATGGACCTCGGAATGAAAGCCGCCTCCTGGGCCCTCTCCTCCGGAAAACGCCTCGGATTGGTCGAGAAGGCGCTGCCCGCCGGACGGCTCGCAGCCGGCCCGGACCACAAAATCACCAAGCTCCCCGGCATCGCTGGCGGATGGACCCAAAGCCGGGATATCCCGGCACCACCTGTCCAGGCATTCCGTGACTGGTGGGCCAAGGAACACAAGGAACATAAGGAAGAGAGCCCATGAACGCCCGCGAGGAGATACTGGACCGGATCCGCAGTGCACTCCGTGACGAGCCCGCGGCTCCGGATATCCCGCGTGAATACCGGCAGACGTCGTCACTGACCGAAAACCAGCTGATAGAACTGCTCGTAGACCGCCTCGAGGACTACAAAGCCCAGGTCTCCGTCATCAGCACCCCAGACGTTCCGGCCCGGTTAACGGAACTTCTGGACACCGCCGGCAGCTACGTCATCCCCGCCGGCTTCGACCGGGCCTGGCTGCCCGCCGCCGACCGCACCGACAACAGCAGACTCAGAATCGACGGGCCACAGAGCACCCTGTCCCCATCCGAACTCGACCGCGCCGACGCAGTGCTGACCGCATGCGCCGCAGCCGTCGCCCAAACCGGCACCATCATCCTGGACGCCAGCCCGAACCAGGGCCGCAGGGCCATCACGCTCATCCCCGACCGGCACATCTGCATCGTCAACGCCTCGAACATCACCGAAATCCTCCCCGAAGCGCTAAAACGAATCGATGGAACACGGCCCATCACCATGATCAGCGGACCCAGCGCCACCAGCGACATCGAACTCGAACGCGTCGAAGGGGTCCATGGGCCCCGGCGCTTGGAAGTCCTGGTCGTCAAAGCACAGGCGTAGGCGGAACAGACACGCGCTCCGGCCTGGCCGGACCCGTCAAACCTGTCGGTAATCGATGCCGAGCAGGTCGGCCGCCGCCTGGTGGTCAGCGGCACGGTGGCCTACCGACAGTGACCAATGATGGCCGATGCCGGTATTGGACCACTGGTCAACCCACTCGCCCGGATCACGCCCGAAGTCGACTCTGCTGGTCGTATTGCCGATCTCCAGCAACGGGCCCGGGACGACCTCGCCTTCGGAAGCGATGAAAGCCAGCCCTCCGTCACGGTCCTGGCCCACGCCCAGCAGCGTGACGGGACCATGCTGTATGTCGAATTCCACGCTGACGCCCCAGCCACGCTTGCCGTGGTACACACCCAGACCCCGCAGCAGCGGATCCCGGGCGCTGACGGCCAGATGGGCGGGCCCGACGTGGCCCATTTCAACAACGTTGTCCGCGAAGTTCAGGGACTGGATCTCGCAAAAGGATCCTCCTGCCCCCACGACCTGGGTGGCCACCTGGGCTACCGTGGTACGCAGCTCGTACTCCCCGGTGGCAGGAATGCCCCGGCCGGTCAGGAGCGAGGCGCCCAGGATCATGGCGGCGCCAAGGCGCTCGTGCAACTCCCCGTCCAGACCGCGGTGGTAGTAGGCCAGCGAGTCCAGCTCGAAATCCTCGACCAACCTGTCCAGGCCCACGGATACCTTTGCTCCCCAGGCGAAGTCCTCCTCGACCACAGTAGAGTCAAGGGTGAAAATCTGTCGGGCCAGATCCATGCGCTCCTTGGCTTCGGCTTCGGTCACCTGCGCCACGCGAACCCGCAGATCATCGAACTCCAGGACCTCCACATGCGATCCAAACGTGGCCGGCAGCAGTGTCAGGTCGGTGGAGACATCCAGCATGCCCGGGTATACATGGCCCAACAAACCGTGCCGGGCATGGCGCAGAGCAGAGCGCACATGCGCTGCATTGATCCACCGGTTGATGCGGGCCCAGGCCGATTCCTGCCGTAGCCAGCCGGAAACGGAACGGAACGGAACGGAATGCCGGCGCGCCGGAACACGTTGTGGAATACGACAGCTCCTCCGCCCCGTGCTCTTCGATGAGCCGGGCGAGGATTCTGCGGGCAGTATGGCGCTGCTTCCGCGGCGCCGTCGTGTCCTCGACCAGCATGGCATCGATCGCGGCCTTGAACGGCTCCAGCCGCCAGGCCACACCTTGCCTCGGTTTGCGTTCCGGAGGGGCAGCTGAATCCAGTGCCTGCCGAACGGTTCTTCTGTGGACTGCGTGCCGGACCGCCAGCGCACGAACCGACAGGCCCTCAACCCGGGCGTCCCTTCGGATCCGTGCGAACAACTCCACTCTCGACTCCATCCAGACCAGCCTTCCACCGCATCCATCCACTGATGAATCCAACGTTGAAGGTGGGGCCACAAATAACCGTCACAGTGCCCGGCGAGTCACAAAATGGGGCCATAGATAACCGTCCTAACGGGGCAACTATCAGGCCGACCGACACCTCCGCGATTCGCGCCAGGCGGGCGGAGTCTGCCTATTGGCCCTTGATCTGTGGAACTGGAGGCAGATGTGTTCCCTCTCTGTCCTCCTACCGGGCGTTCTTCGTGCCGGGGGTACCGATGTAGACGACTTCGATGCCGCTGCCGTCGGTCGGGTACTCGGTGCGCGGCTGGTCACGGTTTTCCCCGAGGCTTTCCCAGCGCAGGTAGTAGGTGGGAGCGCCCGGGGTCGTGGGAGCGTTGGCGTCGGGGACGACGTTGACCTGCATGCCCGGGTAGTCGGAGCGCACACGTGAGACGGCCTCGGGCAGAGTCGGGGTGGGCAGCTGTGCCAGGGGCTGGAAGTTCTCGTCCACCACGATGGAGGTCTTCTCCCCGTGGCAGGCGAAGTCCACTCGGAGGTCGCCGTTGGACAGCGGTGTGGAGCCGAGCATCTGCACGTCGAAGACGAGTGTCCCATTGCCGCCGAACTGCCAGCGTCCTTCCCAGTCGGAGATCTGCTGGATGTCCCACTCCCCGGACCCGTCTGGTCCGGCGGCGTAGAGCTGGGAGCGACCCTGGTCGTCGTATTTGTGGTAGGTAACCATGATCTGCCCGTCGGCGTCGAACCCAATCTTGGCGTTGCCGTTGAGCAGCCCGGCGAAGTCAGGGATTGGGTCGATCACGTCGGCCTTCCCGTAGCGGAACGGGGTCTCCAGCGGCTGGCCGTCGGCGGTGGTCCAGTGGATCAGGTCCTCGCTCTTGGCGTAGGTGAGCATGGAGTTGGTGGCCGCGTTCGGGGTGTCGCGCCAGACCCAGACCATGTGGAAGTATCCGTCGGGACCGAGGGCGGGGCCCTGGAAGTAGGAGTTCCAGGTGCCCTCCGGATTGGCTTCGGAGCCCTGACCGTCGAACAGCGGCTCGTCGGCCAGCCGCTCCCAAGAACCGGTGTCCTCGTTGTAGACGTTGAAGTAGGTGACGCCGTTGCCGGATCCGCCATTGCGGTAGCTAAAGACCAGGGAGCCGTCCTTGCGGTTGACGAACTCCGGGTAGGTAACGGAGCGCTCAGAGGCGGCATCGACCATGGTCGGGACCTGTTCAAGGGTGTCGATGTTCCCTGAAGTGTCGGTCTTGAAGTAGGTCAGCGGCACGTTATGCATGTTGCCGCTCACGTGCAAGGTCCCGTCGTTGCTGGTGCCCAAGGAAATGTAGTTGTGGCTGTCCCAACCCAGCTTGGTGGGAAGAACGTGGTAACGCCACGGTGAGCCCTTGCCGATGTTCTTGGAGAGGTGACGCTCGGCAAGGACCATGTTGCGGTCCTGGTCGTAGAACGCCGCGTACTGCTTGTTGTGCACGGTGAGCAGGTCCTGGACCACGAACATGCCGGCCCAGGTGATGCCGAGCTCACTGGTCTCGAGCACCTCCTGGTTGCTGTCGGGGAAGTCGTAATCCCCGGCGGGAGTCGAGCAGTCCAGCGGGCCTGGTGAGGTGACGGCTGGTGCCAGGGTGGGGGCGGCCGGGGAGGGTGCTGCACCTAGGCCGAAAAGGAGCGAGGAGACAGCAGCCAGGGTGATAAGGCGGCTGGCGTGAACGGTGTGGGCGGTCATAGTGCATTCCTCCAGAAGTAAAGAACTACAGGGCGAGAGCTGGTGAGTCGAGGGTTAGAGGGCGACGTGGTGGTCCTTGAGGCGGAACAGGGCGGCGGCATCTTGGAAGTCATCGGCACGGTGGCGTGGGTGAAGAGCCCAGTGGCGCACGGCGGGGGTCGGCGCCGAAATCGATTCGAGGTGGTCCTGCCGAACTGCAGCAACGTCTCTGACAACGGCAGAATCGGAGCGTCTCGGTCGCGACCTGCGGTTTCCATGGTGCGTTCACCTTTGTGACGAAAGATCAGGAGAGGACTTGTTGTAACGTTTCAATAGCCTGTGAACTAGATCATATGTAAAGATGTGCTCAAGCGTCAATGCGGCCTGCACAATTAAGCATGGGTTGCTTCCGCGGCGCCGTCGTGTCCTCAACAAGCATGGCGTCGATCGCCGGCTTGAACGCTTTAAGCCGTGGCGAGCTACGCACCGGGACCTTCCGCGCCGGCGGAACCGTACATGCCAGGGCCTCGCGGACAGTGTCCCCTCAGCGCCGTTCAGCACGACAGCTCCCCACCTGAGCACACGAAGAAGCGTCTTCATATCGGCCAAACCCATGAAACTGCTTGTTGACCTCGCCGAACCAAACAGTGGGCAGATCAGTTGGCCATCACCGGGCAGTTCTACTGGCCCCCAGCGGCCATATTTACTGGCCACCTATGGGCAGAAACAAATGGCCATTGACACCCATATAAGGACTCCCGACACGATCCCTTAGCGTGCTTCCGAACAGCTTCAAACGTCCGCTCCTGACGTCACGCAGACTTGAACCGCGAGGCTATTGACTCACGCATCCTCGCCACATCAACGTCGCCGGCTGTCTGCTCCATAAGCACCTTGGCTAGCCGTTTCGGCCAGAGCACGTGAACGCCACGAGTCGAGAACGCGCCCCCGATCAGGGGCCAGTCTGCTTCGATGAAGCACAGCGCCCCGGTGACCGGAACATCCCCGACGAGTTCGCGCACGACGTCCACCTGTTTGAGCACCCCATCGACCAGTTTTGTGCAGTCACGCCGGCCAACGAGGAGCTTCTCGACGCGTGGGCGAAGGATGCCACCCTCGATCTTCAGTTCGGGCCGTCCCTTATACCGCTTGCCATCGATCACCCAGATTCCACCGGGAGTGATGGCGATGTGGTCGATGTTGGCCTTCGAGCCGGGGATGCGCCGGTCGTGGAGGACAGCCAGACCATCGGCGGCCAGGGCATTTAGCCGGGCGCCGAGGCGTTCCTCACCGATCGCGCCTCGATCCCAGGACCTGGTGTGCGGCCGCTCGTCAGAGAGGGCGACTGCGAGGCCACCGAAGCGACCCCATTTCTCGCGGAGCTTTTCCTCGTCCTTCGCTTTGCGGCGCTCATATTCGCGCCGGGCGGACGACCCGGCTACTCCCGGCTCGGCGGACAACGACTCATCACAAGGTGGTTCCACGTCAGGGGACATGGTTTCCGTAGCCTCGGTGACACACTCCAAGCAGCGGATGGTCTTCGTCTCGCTCTCATAGATCGCGCCTGTCCCGGCCGGAAGAGAGGCACCGCACAGCCGACACGTTCCGGCGTACCGGAGCCTCTGCTTCATGAGGATGCACTTTGGATCAACGGAACGTACTGCTTGTAGATCACGGCGGCGGTTAGGCCGCTGATGCGCTTTGTCATCGCTCAATCCTCACCCACGGCAAGAACTTTTTCGTGATGGACCGCGCGTAGCAGCTGATTTCAGGAGACGCCGCTGAACTCTTGGATCCGATCAGCTGAAAATGGCGAGGTAGTCGAGCACTAGTAGAGGACCCCGAATGAATTGATTCTCTTGACTTGCGTCCTTCGGCCCTTCACGTTCCATCCGACGACGTTCATCTCGGTTTACGAGGTTCATGCCGGGGAGGGAAACCATGGGATACCAACGATCTTGGAGCACACGTTTCTTCACCTTGCCAACGATGCGGGTGCGCCCATCAAACGACGCGGCCGGCGAGATCCACTGTTTGTTGAGTGAACCGACGACCTTCCAATCCGTGTCACTATCGTCACCGATGATGACGGGCGCAATATCGAGCTGATCCAGCAATGAAGCCATGGCATCCATCTCCTTCGTATCGGGGATACCGTCCATACTCAGGCCGAGCGCTTTGGCTGAGGGCATCAATGCCTTCATCGTGCTCAGCGTGCTGCTTAATCCTTCGTGGTTTGCCATGGCGGCGATGGCTTCCGGTATGTAGATGTCACATTCCCAGTCGATGAACGCTCCAGTACCCGCCTCGGCAAAATCTATCTCTGGCTGAGTTGTTTCGATCCACCCGACCTTCTCCGGGTCCTCGTGCCCGGCGTCTATAAGGCGCTGCAGACCGGATGCATTGTGATCCTTTAAGTTCAGCGTGTTCTCAGTTTCAGCGTCGCTCTTTCCTTCGACTTTCGTCCCGCCCCAGCGGAGCGAACCCCCGAATCCGTGGCTTCCCTTAGAGCGCGACGTACCTGACTCACGCAGACCACCTTCAAGGGCAGCGACGTAGTTTGCCAAGCGTCCTCGTCCAAGTAATGCGCGTTGAAAAGCATGGCACCATCCTCCTATAGGGCGTGGGCAAGGGCTGGTAGGGACATAGCTGCTGTGCTCCTTTGAGGGATCTGCCCATCGACCTTCGGGGAACTACCGATCACATCCTGTGCTGACTGGCGGTAACGCGTGCTCCGAAACATGGGCGACCCGTATGCCCCGCCCAGTGGCCTGTCCGGTGAGGGGGCCATATACGGAACGGTGAGTTGTGTCTTTCAAGCCTAGGGAAACGAGACGTCTCTCCCGCTGCGTAAGGGTGATGGCTAACGTTGTCCTACTTCCGTGAAATCTTACGAGCCCGGCAATTCTCGTAACTATGTCTCACAACTCTTTGGTCGAATCAGCGTATGCACCATTAGTTATGAGACACGTCGGAGCGGCACATAACGAAGTGATCGACTACGCATAGGTTTCAATGCTGTGTAGTTCAGGGATCGGCGGCGATGCGCCTTTTGGCGCCACACATTACGTCCGCATGGATGAGATGGGCGTCTGGAATTACCCACCAGGCAGAACAGAGCCTTTTGCAGAGGCCGGAACGTTCTCCGTGCTTGCAGCCAGGGCGGCTTGGCGCAGGTGCTGATAGACGGTCTCCCGGCTAATCCCGTAGTCGCGGGCGAGGGTCGTTTTCGGGATTCCAGTTGCTGCACGGCGAACGAGTTCGACCGCCTGTTCTGAGGAGAGCGTCTTTTTTCGACCGCGATAGGCGCCCCGTTGGCGAGCCAGGGTGATGCCTTCCCGCTGTCGCTCCTTAATAAGGGAGCGTTCGAACTCGGCGAAGGCGCCCATGACGGAAAGCATGAGGTTGGCCATGGGGGAGTCCTCGCCGGTAAAGACCAGTCCTTCTTTGGCGAACTCGACTCGGACGCCCTTGGCGGTCAGTTTCTGAACCAGGGATCGCAAGTCGTCCAGGTTCCGGGCGAGCCGGTCCATGCTGTGTACTACGACCGTGTCTCCGTCGCGGGCAAAGCGGACGAGTTCGACAAGCTGGGGACGGGCAGTGTCCCGGCCGGAGGCCTTATCGGTGAACACACGGTCGAGTGTTTGGCCTTCGAGTTGGCGTTGCTCGTTCTGGTCGAGCGTGCTGACCCGTACATACCCGATCCGCTGCCCCGCCACCGCGCCTCCAACCCTTGATTGTCAGGATGAAATCTAAGAGTTCCGCGTGAGGGTGTCAAGAAAAGCAATTTTGAAGCCTATTCTGACGCTGTTTCCCATACGTGCCTGACGTCAGGTTGGGGTGTACTCCAAACTGACATGGCGCGAATAGTCTCCTGACAGGGCCGGTTCAGCCGAGTCCGGCCAGGTTGCTGGGGGAGAGTGCTAGCTTCAGTTTTCGGTCGTCCAGCAGGCCGCGTTCAGTCACGAGGGCCGCTATCGTTCGGTTGCTGGCGAGGGCGTCTTTGGCCAGTTCTGCTGCCGCCGCATAGCCAATCAAGGGAGCAAGACCGGTGACAACACTAATGGATTCGACCATGCGCTGCTGAAGTACGGCGGTGTTTGCCTTGATGCCGTCGACGCAGTGGGTGCGTAGTTGACGGCATGCGGCGGTGAGCCAGGCGAGGGATTCGAGAAGTGCGTCGGCGATGACGGGTTCGAACGCGTTGAGCTGGAGCTGCCCGGCCTCCACAGCCATCGTTACCGTTGCGTCGGCGCCGACCACCCGGAAGGCAACCTGGTTGACCATTTCCGGGATGACCGGGTTGACCTTGCCAGGCATGATGGATGATCCTGCCTGGACCGCCGGGAGGAAAATTTCGCCTAGACCTGTTTGTGGACCGGAGGAGAGCAGCCGCAGGTCGTTGCAGATTTTGGAGAGTTTCACGGCGGCCCTTTTGAGTACGCCGGAAACCAGCATGAATACCCCGGTGTCGCTGGTAGCTTCGACGAGGTCGGTGGCGGAGGCTAGTTGCATGCCGGTAAGAGTGTTGAGTTCCTCAATGACGGCGTCGCGGTAGCCGGCAGGGGCGGTGATCCCGGTGCCGATGGCGGTGGCGCCGAGGTTGGATTCGAGCAGGTGCGGCATGAGCTCCAGAAGGCGGTGGCGGTCCTCTCTGAGTGTTTCTGCGAAGGCCCCGAATTCCTGGCCCAGGCTCATGGGCACAGCATCCTGCAGTTGGGTTCTTCCCACTTTGATGATGCCTGCGAATTCCTCGGCCTTTGCGGCGAAAGCATTGCTGAGCCGCTGGTGTTCGGCGCAGAGCACGGTCAGTTCGCGCTGCAGGGCTATTTTGATGGCGGTGGGATAGGTGTCGTTGGTCGACTGGCTGCGGTTTACATCGTCGATGGGATGCAGGGCGGCATAATCGCCCTTGGAGCGTCCCATTAGTTCCAGCCCGCGGTTGGCTATCACTTCGTTGGCATTCATGTTGGTGCTGGTGCCGGCACCGCCTTGGATTCTGTCTACAACGAAGTGGTCGTCCAGGAGGCCGTCCATCACTTCACGTGCCGCCGCCTGGATGGCCGCGGACCGGGCCGGGTCCAGGAGTCCCAGCTTTTCATTGGTTCTTGCGGCAGCGCATTTGATGGCGCCGAAGCCCCATAGCAGGGACCGAATGCTGCCGATGGTGCGTCCGCTGACGGGAAAGTTCTCCACGGCGCGCATGGTGCTGATGCCCCAGTACGCGTTGGCGGGGACTTCTCGTTCCCCGAGGCTGTCATGCTCCAACCGGACGCTGTCGGACGGTCGTGGCTCTTGCTTTGTCATGGTTTGTTCCTGAGATGGATGTGGACGATGCGGGTTATGCGACATAGTCCAGGGCTGTGAGGGCCAAGGCGGCTGCGCCGTCATGGATGGCCAGGTTCGCTGCTTCCCCGACGCAGTGGGCGGCGAAACTGGGTTGGTGGTTGGCTGCCGGGAAGCAGCCAAGGCCGATGTAGGGGTGGATGGCGGGAACGACTTGGGAGACGTTGCCCATGTCCGTTGAGGCCCTGTTCATGGTGGCCTGTTCGGGAGGGGCGTTGAAGTCCCGTCCGAGCGACCGTGCGTGCTCTGTGTACAGTTCAAGGGCCCGCAGGTCGGTGCGGAACTCTGAGTAGGGTTCGGACTCCGGGGTGATCGAGAGCTCGCATCCGGTGGCCAGGGCGCCGGCTTCAAAACACCTGTAGACACGATCTTCCAGCTGTCCGAGATCGGCGAGGGTTTCGGCCCTGACGTACCAGCGGCCTTCGGTCTTCTCCGGGATGGCGTTCGGTGCTTCGCCCCCGCGTGTCTGGATGCCGTGGACGCGGGTGCCTGCGGGAAGCTGCTGGCGGAGCAGGCCGAGCGCGACCTGGGCGACGACGAATGCGTCGTTGGCGTTGACACCTAGCTCGGGGTAGGCAGCCGCGTGCGCCGATTTGCCTTGGAACTCGATATGGCTGTGGGCGACTGCGTAGGGTCGGGCGTCGGCGGAATCGACGGGGCTGGGATGGGCCATCATGGCAAGGTCCAGCCCGTGGAAGGCTCCTCGTTTGAGCAATTCGATCTTCCCGCCTCCGCCTTCCTCGGCCGGTGTTCCATACAGCTCGATGGTGAGGTCGCGTTCGTCGGCGAATTCCGCGAGGGCTGCTGCCGCGCCGCAGGAGATCGCGGTAATGATGTTGTGGCCGCATGCATGGCCCAGGCCGGGCAGCGCGTCGTATTCGGCCATCAGTCCGATTCGTCGGCGGCCGGTGCCGAAAACTGCGCGGATGGCGGTGGGAAAGCCGAGGTATTCCATTTCGATCCGGAAGCCGAGTTTCGCCAGGTACTCTGCGGTCCACTGGGCCGCCAGGTGCTCCTGCCAGCCGAGTTCGGGATTGGCATGGAGTAGCTCCGAAAGCCGGATCAGCCGCGTATGCTCGGCGGCCACTGACTCCAGCACACGGGCGCGCTGGCCGCCCCTGACGGCGCTGCCCTGTTCCGCTGCCGGCTCAGCGCTCATCGCCGGGCACCCCGTAGCCGACGGAGGAGGCAGGATCGAGTCCCCTGACCACGTAGTCCTGGCGTTGGGGCAGCCACACGTCCAGCAGCCGCTGAAGTTCGGGAACGGGGTCTTCGTGCCAGTCCACGCGCAGGTCCGTGTCCCGCCAGCCGTGGCCGGAGACGACCGAGATGCCCGCGGACATCACCGGTCCTGCTTCGCCGCCAGCGGCTTCGGCTGCATTCAGCGCGGCCAGGAGCCGTTCCTCCAGCTCGCCGCTGGCCGCGTCGAATCCGTCGCAAAGTGCCTGGGCGACGGCGGGGCTGGCCAGCATGTTGCCGGCCGCCACACTGTTCCGTCCCCGTCCCTCGCCGGAGACGCCCAGAGTATGGGCTCCGCTGAAAACAGCGGATCCGCCCCAAGCGTCCAGAACCACCAGCTGCCGGTAGTCCACGGCAGGAGCGTCGCGGACGACGGCGTCCAAGGCCTCCTGCGCGGAGAGACCGTCCTGCATGCGGTCAAGAATCCGGCCACCGAGCCGTGGGTCGGTGATGTTTTGTGAGCTCACGGCGCCGACGCCGTCGCGCAGGTGTGCGCAGCGGGCGGCGACGGCGGGGGAGGAGGATGAGACGGCGATGCCGAACCGGCCCGTTCCGTCGGTGGCGGCGATGCTGAACGTCACTGGGTGCCCCCGGGGGTCGAGAGCACGGCGGTTGCGTCGATCTCTACCAGCCATTCGGGCCGGGCCAGTGCCTGTACGACGATGCCTGTGGAGACTGGGAAGACGCCCTTCAGCCAGCGGCCCATGGTGCGGTATACGGTCTCGCGGTAACGCGGATCGATGAGGTATACGGTCACCTTGACGATGTCCTCGAGGCTGCTGCCGGCCTCCTTCAGGAGCATGTCGATGTTCGCCATGGCCTTTTCGGTCTGCGCCTCGACGTCGCCGATTCCCACGGATTCCCGGGTGTCCAGGTCCTGGCCGATCTGGCCGCGGAGGTAAACCACTCCGTTCGCCGCAACGGCCTGGCACAGGTCGTTGTCCAGATTCTGCTCGGGGTACGTCTCCTTCGTGTTGAAGGTACGGATGCGCTGGTGCTTCACTTTTGGCCACAACCCTTTCCATCGTGCTGGCTCTAATTCACGCTCACCTCTGCCCCAACCGGGCAGCAGGATCATCGAAACTCAGCTTCCCGCCCCAAAGGGCAATCTGTCCAACAGTCATTTCCGAGTTGTTGCATCAGAAGATCCGATGAACCAGTAGGCTTGTACTTATGGATGTCACGCTCACGCAATTGCGCTATTTCGTGGAAGCGGCTGCCCAGCAGTCCATGACAGGAGCCGCGGTCCGGCTGAACGTCGCGCAGTCGGCGGTGTCGGCGGCCGTGTCACAGCTGGAACGGACCGTCGGCGCGCAGTTCTTTATCCGGCAGCGGTCGAAGGGGCTGCTGCTCACGCCGGCCGGAGAGCTGTTCCTCCGCGACGCACAGGCTGTGCTGGGGCATCTGGAAGAGGCGCTGGACCATGCCCGGGGTGAGCAGCGCAGCGTGGACGGAAGGGTGCGCCTGGTCTGCTTCAGCACGCTGGCCCCGTTTCTGCTGCCCGGGCTCCTGGGCAGGTTGCGCACGGACCATCCGAAGCTCGAAGTCGAGGTGACCGAGGCCGACGCCGCGGGCTGCTCCGCGGCCCTGCTCAGCGGTCAGGCTGATCTCGCCCTCTGTTACGACCTGGGGCTTCCGGAGGGAATAGCGGTCACCGCCGTCGACCGTGTCCGTCCCTACCTGACGCTGCCGCCGGGGCACCGGCTGGCGTCGCGGGAGGAGGTTGCGCTGTCGGAAGTGGCCGAGGAGCCGTTTGTGCTGCTCGACATGCCGCATAGCCGTGATCTGATGCTTTCCATTCTGCAGGGCGCGGGACTGAAGCCAAACGTGCAGTTCCGCTCCGCCAGCTACGAGACGGTGCGCACCTTTGTGGCTAACGGCCACGGTTACTCAATCCTGCACCAGCGCCCGCAGCACGGGCTGACGTACGACGGCGGACACGTCGCGGCCGTCGAAATTAAGGACCGTGTCCCGGAACTGAGCATCGTGCTGGCCCGGCTGCGGACACAGCGGCCAACGGCGCGGATGCGCGCTGTTGCCCAGAGCGTGCGCCACCAGCGGGCGGCGGCCGGAGAGCCCAGGCAACCGGAGGGGCAGTAGCGTTAGCCGCGCTCCGTGGCGGGTTCGGCTGCCAGACGCATCAGGGCCCGTTCCATCATGTTGCGTTGCCGGGAACCGGTAACGGCATCGGGGTCCAGCATGGAAGTCACGTGCAGGCCCATCATGATGTTCAACAGCTCATCGGCAACGGTGTCCGGGTCACTCAGAGGAGCGCATTCTCCGTCGTGCTCCGCCTCGGCAAGGAAACGCAGTATCAGGCTGCGCCAGTGCAGCAGCGCATCCCGCCCCACCGAGCGCAGCGAGTCCTCCGTCTGCGCACGTTGCCAGAAGGAAATTGCGACGCGGGCTTCCACCACGGTGAGCGGGTCCGCCGGAATGATTTCCAGGCAGAGGCCGCGCAGTGCTGCCAGGCCCCGGCGTCCTTTGGTGCCGCGGGCGATCCGTTCGTTGGTTCGATCGCAAATCAGTTGGTAGGACGCGAGCAGCAGGGCGTCCTTGTTGGGGAAGTAGTGGGCCAGGACGCCGGGCGCCGCATAACCGCACTCCCGGGCGATGTCCCGCATGCTCGCGTTCTCGATCCCCTGCTCCGCGATGAGCTGCCAGGTGGTCTCTATGATTGAACGGCGTCGTTCCTGGTGGTCTACCAAGCGGGGCATGACGCTCGCTCCTTCGATCGTGTGCGGGTGTTGCGTGTCTGGGTCGTGTGCACCCTACCACCGCGGGAACGCATTGCTGCGTCCCCGCAGTGGAGAGGCGTCAGTGCCCGCAGGCGCCCGGCCCGGAGTGCAGGTCGGCGGTTCCCGCGGCTGCTCCGGGAGCGCAGTGTCCTGACGCCGACGACGGCACGTTGAGCGTCGGGTTGCCGTCAAAGAAACCGTGCGGCTTCAGGGTAAAGCCCGTGGTGTCCACCGGCATGATGGGCCAGTCCTCCGGGCGCGGGAAATGGGTCAAACCGAAGGAATGCCACACCACAAGATCCTGACCGTCGATGTCGCGGTCCTGCGCTACGTAGGCTGGAAGTCCGGCACTGCCAGGGTGCTGGTTGACGAAGTCTCCCGCTGCGTAGAGCTCCTCCTCGGCATGCCGGGTGACCCACAGGTGGTGCCGGGCGAACGCGGCCCGCGAGGCGATCGAAGAATCATCAGCCATGGCCAGTGTGGGGCTGCCTTCCGGGTAGAGCGTGTAGCCGACGGGCTGGCCTAGCTGGTTCCGCGAGTCAGGGTTGCTGATGTGCCAGACGCGGCCTTTGCTGCCGTCGGCGTCGCGCACTGCTTCCGATTCACGTGCCAGCAGCGTGCGCTTTTGGGTGAATGCGTTCCCGTGGGGGTTTCCCGGCCCCTTGGGGAGCCGCACGAGGTCCAGTTCCTCCACACGGTTCGTGGCCCCGTCGATCATCATGTCCAGCCGCGCGCTGAAAAGGTGCTGGTGGAATGGCGCACCCAGGCCGGGCGCGATTTCCGAGGCGTAGGGGTATTCTTTGTCCGGCAGGGCTGCGGTGAACACGATGCCCGTTGCCTTGGCTTCGAATTCGATGGTGCCGTCCAGATAGAGGTACCAGTAGAAGCCGTAGTCGTAGTTGCCCACCGTGGTGAAAAAGGACACCACCAATCGGCGGTTGCGGCGTACTTCGTTGGAGCCGGCCCACTCGTCAGTGTGCTTCCAGAGGATGCCGGCGTCCTCCTCGTGGATGCAGATGCCGTTTTCGATGGTGCGGGGGTTCCCGAAGTCATCGGCTACCACCGGGGACATGTAGGTGATATCGCCCAGGCAGTCGCAGCCGAGTTTGAGCGAGTTCGCATCCCGCCCGACCAGGTATTCGCCGGAGTCGAAGTAGTTCTGCCAGCTCCGGTACGGGGAGGGGTCGCCGTAGGGAACGACCATTTCGGAGATCGATGCGCGGTGGACCAGCGGGCGCCTTCGCCCGTTGTGGGTGTGGTGGAGCTGCTGGAGTACCAGTCCTTCACGGGCATCGAAACCCACCCGCAGATCCCAGCCTGCCCAGGAGAGCAGGTTGCCCTCCAGCGAGAAGCTCGGACCTTCGGGCTGCGTGATCTCGATTGGCTTCAGATCGGTGCGGAGCTCGCCGTGGACAGCGGCTTCGGTGTAATTTCCGTTGATCTCGGGTACCGGTACGGGGCCGTCGTCGATCAGGTGGTTCACGCGGCGGTTTTCCACGTCGACAAAAGCAACGAGGCCATCGATGGGGTGCGCCCAGGCGTGGTCGCCGGGGTGGTCCTGACGGAATCCGAGGCCGCGGAGCAGCCGCTTGCCCTCCTCGTTCTCGTACTCGAAGACGCCCGCCGACAGCGGAGCGACCCGTACTTGAGAAGGCGTAAGGCCGCGGGCCGCAAGAGCGGTTTTCCACTGCGGATCTTCGGCCAGGATGTCCTCGATGATCTCGAATTCTTCCAGCAGGACAGGCAGTTGGCCGTCGACAGCGGGATTGAGCTCGCGCTGCTCAAGGACCTGCCCGGTGGTCAGGGAAAGACGCACGTCCAGGGACCGGGACAAGGCCGCGTCCCAGAGCATCGCCCTGACCAGGCGGGCAGTGTCGGCGGCATCCCCGTGCAGGGCGGATTTTGGCGGTTCAACCAGGCCGAGGTACGCGAAACGCGTGCTGTCGGACACGAGCCCGGCCTCGGCCAGAATGCGGCGGGCCTCCTGGATTTCCAGGGCCGTGAGCTGTTCAAGGGGGTGCTGCGTCAACGCAGCAGTTGAGGCGGTCTGAAGGGTCATGGCACTTCCTGAAGTCGGATTTTGATGGTACAACTGTACAGCCAACGAATTGATGTTACCCACTTCACAGGCCCGGCGTAAAGTCTCTTGCGGAAATACTGCCGGGCCATCAGGAGGACCATGGACCCGCAAACCCCGAGGCGCTTCGTACCCCTGCCGCCTGCCCGCGTTCCGGCCGCGATTGTCGCCACGGCGGCGGCTGTCAGTGCCTCAGCGCATGCGGTGGCGGCGGCCACCGGACCGACCGGTGCCATGGCTTGGTGGATGGCTGTGATGGGCGCGGCCTGCCTGGCCTGCGCTGCACCAATGGTGGCGGGACGAGGCTCGGCCTCACCGAGGCTGGTGGGGCGGCGCTGCATCGGGCGCGCTGCCGGGCACCTGTTGGTTATGAGTACCGCGATGATCCTCATCCACCTGGTCCTGCTCACTGCGATGGGGGCCGGAACCCACCACCAGGGGCCTGCCAACGTCACCGGACCTTCTGCCTTCCCAAGCCACGACGGCGCCATGCTCGCACTCATTGGAGTGGAGCTCTTGTGCCTTGTCGCGGCCTCCGCAGCCCTGCGCATGATGCGGTCAAATACGGCCGCAGGCGTCCGCACCGCAGCCCGTTCCGCTGTCGAGTACTGACTTCCACTGCCGACCGCACCACCCAAACCGAAACCCCACCTGAGGAGCTTTCATGAACAGCACCACCACCCTTTCACTCGACTGGCAGGGCCGGGCTGATGCCTTGGCTATCGAGGGCAGGGCCTTCATCGACGGACGCCGCGTAACGGCAACCGGCGGGTTTTCCCGCGCCACCATCAGTCCGATTGACGGCCGCGTCCTGGCGGAACTGGCTGCCTGCAGTCCCGCTGACGTTGACACCGCGGTAGCTGCCGCGCGGCGCGCCTTCCCGGCCTGGTCCCGAAGCGGCGCCGAGCAGCGCAAGTGTTCAATGCTCGCCCTGGCCGCCCTGATGGAGCGCCATGCGGACGAACTGGCCCTCCTGGAATCATTGGACAGCGGAAAGCCGATCCTGCAGACCACCACGGTCGATGTTCCCGGGGCCATCTCCACGCTGCGCTGGTACGCGGAGGCAGCCGACAAGCAAAGCGGTGAACTGCCCGCCGTCCCTCCGGGAGCCACGGCGCTGGTGACCCGCGAACCCTTGGGCGTAGTGGCCGCCATCGTGCCATGGAACTATCCCCTTGAGATCGCCGTCTGGAAGCTCGCGCCGGCGCTTGCCTCCGGCAACACCTTGGTGCTCAAGCCTGCAGAGCAAACGTCGCTGAGCATCCTGCGGGTAGCCGAACTGGCCTCCGAGGCGGGAATCCCGGACGGTGTCCTGAACATCGTGACGGGCTCGGGACGGGAGGTCGGAGCTGCACTGGCCCATCACATGGACGTTGACACCCTGGCATTCACCGGATCCACCGCAGTCTCGCGGACCCTGCTTGAGGCCTCCGGCAAGAGCAACCTCAAGCGGCTGAGCCTTGAAGCCGGCGGCAAGAGCTCCAATATCGTCTTCGCAGATACCGCAGACCTCGCAACCGCGGCAGTCAAAGCGGCCTTCGGCGCGTACTACAACCAGGGCCAGGTATGCTCGGCCAACTCGCGCATCCTGGTCCAGCGGGAAGTCCACGATGAATTCGCGGCGCTGCTGGCACGGGCCGCCGCCGACTACAGGACCGCAGACCCGCTTGCCGGCCTTGAGGGAAACGGTGCGCTGATCAGCGGCGCCCACGCGGACGAGGTCGAGGGCTGGATCATACGGGGCCGGAACGAAGGCGTGGTCCTCTTCGGTGGAGAGCGCCGGGAGATTCGCGGCTCCGACGCCTATCTGGAACCGACCCTGCTGGCCGGCCTCCCCGCAAACCATGATGTGCACCGCGAGGAGATTTTCGGCCCCGTGGCAGTGCTGCACGCCTTCGACACGGAAGCCGAAGCAGTCTCACTCGCCAACGCCACCGACTACGGCCTGGCAGCATCTGTCTGGACTTCAGATCTGTCCCGGGCGCACCGGGTTGCGGGGGATCTCCTCGCGGGGACCGTGTCGGTCAACACCGTGGACGCACTGGGAAACACGACCCCTTTCGGCGGCTTCAAGCAGTCCGGATTCGGTCGTGACCTGTCCCTGCATGCCTTTGACAACTACACGGCGCCGAAGACGACCTGGATACAGTTCGGCTAAGCCTGCATCTGAGGAAGTGATGATAGCCATCGTATTTCCGTGGTTTACGTGATGCAGTTCACGGACCTACGCTTCTGGAGTCAGAAGCGGCAGGAAACCATGTCGGCCGCTCATCGCGCGAAGGAGTGCAACCATGACCGGCACGCTCGAGAACAGGAAGCGTTCGAACGTGACGAAGAAGATCGTCACGTTCGAACGCCGTCATATCCGTCCGATTCCCCTGGATGAGCGCCACGGCACCACGCGAGGACTCTTCTTCGTGTGGCTCGGAATCAATATGCTTCCGCTCACGGTAGTCACCGGAGCACTCGGCCCGACGCTGTTCGGATTGTCGCTCGGCTGGACCGTCGCCGCCGTGGTGATCGGCAATGTGATCGGCGGACTGGGCGCAGCCTTGCACGCATCACAGGGACCGCATCTTGGAATTCCCCAGATGCTGCAGGCGCGGGGTCAGTTCGGGTACTTCGGTGGCAGCCTGCTCGCGCTCATCGCGCTTATCATGTTCCTCGGCTTCTTCGCGTCGAACCTCGTCGTGGCGGCACAGAGCTTCGCCGCCGTCTTCCGGAATGACTCCATCAATGCCGGGATCATCGTCTGTGCGGTGATCGCGCTTGCGGTGGCCATCTTTGGCTACGACCTCGTGCGCAAGCTAATGGCCGTGTTCTCCGTCGTGGTCGGGGTTCTTGTGGTGATCTCGATCTTCGTCGCGATGTCGAACCCTGTCACATTCGCGGATAACAGCGAGCTCGGGTTCACCGTGGCAGGCTTCTTCGGAATGCTGGCGATCGGTGTCAGTTGGCAGCTCGCCTATGCACCGTACGTCTCCGATTACTCCCGGTACCTTCCCCGCGAAGGCGGCTCCAAGCAGGCGTTCTGGGCCACCTACCTTGGCCTTGCCGTCGGCACCGTGCTTGTGATGATCCTCGGAGCCCTCGTCGGCCTCACCACAACCGACGGCAATGCCATGGCCGCGCTCGGAGGACTGCTTGGCGGCTTCGGGCCCGTAGTGCTCTTCGCGTTCGGGATTGCCTCGGCAGTCATGAACTCATCCAACATCTACTCCGGAGTCATGTGCTCCCTCACGGTTTTCGAGACGATCTCGTCCCGGATCCGTATCAACACCGCCAAGCGGGTCATCATGACCGTGGTCTACGCACTTCTCGCGATGCTCGGAGCGTTGCTCGGCAAGGACAACTTTCTCGTGATCTTCGGCGACTTCGTCACGGTCCTGCTGTACGTCCTGATCCCATGGTCGGCTGTCAACCTCATTGACTACTTCATCCTGCGCAAGGGCCACTACGCCGTGGATGACATGTTCCGCCGCGATGGAGGCGTCTATGGCCGCTGGGACCGGGTCGGGCTCATGAGCTACCTGGCGGGTATCCTCGTCCAGCTTCCGTTCATGGTCACCTCGATGTATACGGGCCCGCTGGCAGAGCCGCTTGGGTTCGTAGACCTGGCATGGATCGTCGGGTTTGCAGTGCCGGCAGTACTCTATGGCTTCTGGAAGCATGCCGTGATCACGAAGGACACTGTTAGATGAGCGCTCCAAGCCTCGTGATCACCGGGGCGCAACTGTGGTTCCCGGAGCGCAGCCGCGCGACCGCACTCGCCGTTGCGGAGGGGAGGATCAGCGCAGTCGGCAAGGACGAGGAGATCCTCGCGCTTACAGGCCCCGAAACTGCGCGGATCGACGCCGCAGGCGCGGCCGTAATGCCCGGTTTCCACGACGGGCACATCCATGCCCAGGCAGGTGGGCTGGCGCTTCTCGGCTGCAATCTGGACGCAGCACATTCTGTCGAGGAATACGCCCATCTCATCCGCGATTTCGCGGCCAAATACGATGGCGGATGGGTGGTCGGTTCCGGCTGGTTCGGCGACGCGTTCCCCGGGGGGCTGCCCTCACGGGAGTTGCTCGATGAACTCGTGCCGGACCGGCCTGCTGTATTCACCAGCCACGACGCACACGGGGTCTGGGTAAACACGAAGGCTCTCCGCCAAGCCGGCATCACCAGACAGACGCCGGATCCGGCGGCCGGCCGCATCGTGCGGGACCTGGACGGAGAAGCGACAGGGGTACTCATGGACGCCGCCGGCGAGCTCGTCTCCCGACTCATTCCGGCCCACCGCCCCGAGGATCTCCGGCAGGCACTCCTCACAGCACAGGAGTACCTGTTCTCCCTCGGGGTCACGGCCTGGCACGACGCGATTCTCGGCGCCTACCTTACGCTGCCAGACTCCCTCCCGGCCTACATCGAGACCATTGCCGACGGTTCGCTGCGGGCACGGGTGACCGGTTCAATGTGGTGGCCGCCCGCGGCCGGACCTGATTACGTTCCCGAAATGCTCGAACGCATCCGGGCCGCTGGAGAAGCCGGCTTCAAGGTACGCAGCGTGAAAATCATGCAGGACGGCATCTGTGAGAACTGCACCGCCGCACTCATTGAGCCTTATACCGGCATACATCCCGAGGCCCGGGGAGAGTCCGTCATCAGCCCTGAGAATCTCGGCAGCATCACCGCCAAGCTCGATGCGGCAGGACTCGGCATCCATTTCCACGGCGTCGGAGACCGGGCAGTGCGCGAGTGCCTGGATGCGGTCGCTCACGCCAGGCGGCGCAATGGCCGGGGCTCAAGACACCAGATAGCGCACCTCGATGTCGTGGATCCTGCAGACGTCCATCGGTTCGCCGACCTGGAGGTGACAGCGAATCTCCAGCCGCTGTGGGCCAGAAACGATCAGGAGATTCTTGAGCGCAAATTCCCGCTCATCGGCGAAGACCGGGCACGTCGTCACTTCCCCTTTGAATCGCTGCGCCGAGCCGGAGCGCACCTCGCGATGGGCAGTGATTGGCCGGTGACCAGCCCCGACCCTTTATAGGGCCTCCACACGGCCTGCACACGCACAGCCCCCACAAAGGATGTGCATGCCCAGAATCCGGAATCCCGCACCCCGGCACAACCGGAAGAACGGCTGGGCATCGACGACGGCATACGTGCGTACACCCTCGGATCCGCCGAAGTCTCCGGCGTTGCAGACAGGATCGGAAGCCTCCAAACCGGGAAGTTGGCCGACCTCGTGATACTCACTGGGCCGATCGAGGACACCGGCAGCTTCGATCAACTGCGGGTGGCGCGCACCATCCTTGGCGGTGACACCGTGTACGAGGAGCTTGCCAAGTAGCTGGACCCAACAGATCCGGAAAGCTGTATGAAGTGTCCGGCATCCCGTCATCCGGCTCCTGCTTTAGGTCGCTCCGCATCTGAATTATCGATGACCTACATCGTCATTCCATGGTTTACGTGATGCAGTTCACGGCGCTACGCTTCTGGAATCAGATGATGCGCCGGCCCGGCCTCGGCGAAACCGACACACTTCCGCTCTTCTTGAGCAATCGAAAACTTAGGCATCAGCAAAGGACCGATCATGGATCAGCCAATAGCCTCAACACACCTTGCCCAGGAGCAAAGTAAACATCTACAGAAATCACTGGGACGCTTCGACATCCTCTTGCTCGTGGTGGCCGCGGTCATCTCTGTCGAGGTCCTGGGCCAGGTCTCCGCCTTCGGCGGGGAGACCTTCACCTGGACCCTCATCCTGGCCATCACCTTCATGGTCCCCTACGGCTTCATCTTCGCGGAGACCGGCGGCGCATTCACCGAGGAAGGAGGGGTGTACGTCTGGACGAAAATGGCCTTCGGCCGTGTAGTTGCCGCCATCACTTCCCTGTTCACCTGGGTCACCCAGCCCGTCTGGGTGGGCGGCGCCATGGCCTTCGTAGCAGTAGAGACATGGTCCGAGTATGTCGTGCACATTGAGGCCGGAGGCGTCGAAGACTACCTCTTCAAACTTCTCTTCATCTGGATCACCGTCACCTCGGCAATCATCAGCCTGAAGCACGGCAAGTGGCTGCCATCGCTTGGTGCGATCCTGAAGGTCGCCTTCCTGACCTTCTTCCTCGTCGTCACCCTGATCTACGGGCTGCAGCACGGCTTCAACGGCCTGGACCTCGGGTTCTTCTCGCCCACGCTCGCCGGTTTTCTCGGCGTAACACCACTGTTGCTCTTCTCCTTCCTGGGCTTCGAGTCCGGGAACAGCGCGGCCGGCGAGATGAAGAACCCTGCCAAGGACGTTCCCATCTCCATTGCGCGCTCCTCGATGATTGCAGCGGCGAGCTACCTGCTGCCGATCCTGGCGATCCTGCTGGTAGTCCCCATCAACGACATCACCGGCATCGGCGGACTGTTCGGCGCCATTGCCACTGTCTACACTGTGTTCGGTCCGGCGGCCGAGGTGATGCTGGCGATTTCCGCCATGGTTTTCTGTTTCGTACTGGTTTCCCAGGGCGCCGCCTGGATGATCATCAGCGACCGTATGCAGGCGATGGCTGCGGCGGACGGATCCTTCTTCGGAGGCTTCTTCGGCCGCTTCCACCCAAAGCTGGGTACGCCGATCCGCGTCAACACCCTCTCCGGAGTGGTGGCCACGGTCTTCATGCTCGCAGCGATGCAGCTCAGCGGCACCAGCAGCGCGCTGTTCGGAGTGGTTTTGAGCATCGCGATTTCGACCTTCCTGCTCAGCTACCTGCTGGCGATCCCAGCCGCAGTGCGGCTGCGTACGAAATACCCCTCGGCCCATCGTCCCTTCAAGGTCCCCGTCTCCGACACGGTATTCCGGGTCTTTGGAATGATCTGCTTCGTCTGGATCCTGATCGGTTCCTGGGTGGCCATCTTCCCCGGCACCCTGGAGGTCCTCTTCGGACTCGAGTACAACTTCGAAGAGATCTGGGGCGTCTCGCAGTTCACATTCGAAGCTTTCGCCCTCGGAACACTCGGCTGCATCCTCGCCCTCGGCCTTATTGGCTACGTCCGCGGCAGGAAGGTACGCGAAGCCGTCGTAGCCGACGGTGTGCCAGCGGATAACACGACTTCCCTCCAAGACCTCTAATCCGACTGCCGGGTATCAACCGCGTAGCAGGGGCACACGGCCGGCAATAGCTTGCGCCCCGTTCCCCGTTCAGGAACGGGGCGTTCGGTGCAGCTTGAAAATCCGCCACCGCCTGCACGGATCGCTGCCTTACCAAACACTTCATCACTATTTCAGATTCTGCTGAGCTGATTTATTCGTTATGCAGATGCAGTTTCTCCCTTCAGTATTAAGAAATACCCGACAGGGGAGCCGACCAAGACTGCTGCCGCACACGACCTTTTGGCGGATATCAGAGGCGGCACGGCATGGACGTCGTGCAGGTCGGGTCCCATTCACCCAAACACAGGAGATTGACATGTCAAGCCCGGAAGTTGAAGTCCTGGTCGTCGGCGCAGGCCAAGCCGGAGTAGCGATGAGCGAACACCTGAGCGAACGCGGGATACCGCACCTCGTTCTGGAGCGCCACCGCATCGCTGAGCGCTGGCGCTCAGAGCGGTGGGACTCCCTGGTTGCCAATGGGCCGGCCTGGCACGACCGCTTCCCGGGACTGGAGTTCCCCGACCTGGAGCCCGGAGAGTTCGCTTCGAAGGAGCAGGTCGCGGACTACTTCGTCACCTACGCGGAAAAGATCGGTGCGCCGATCCGTTGCGGTGTCGAGGTCCAGTCCGTTCGCCGGAACGTCGGCGCCCCTGGATTCCACGTGAAAACATCGGACGGCGAGTTCAACGCACGCTATATTGTGGCAGCAACCGGACCATTTCAACGCCCGGTCATCCCTCCCGTTGTCCCCGCCGACTCCCGCCCGATGCAGATGCACTCCAGCCAGTACCGCAACCCGGGGCAGCTCCCCGAAGGCGCAGTCCTAGTTATAGGCGCCGGGTCCTCCGGCGTTCAAATCGCGGCCGAGATCCAACGGTCGGGGCGGCAGGTCTTTCTCTCCGTCGGACCGCACGACCGCCCCCCGCGCAGCTACCGCGGAAGGGACTTCTGCTGGTGGCTCGGGGTACTCGGCATGTGGGATGCTTCAACCCCTCCCCTCGGCGCAGAGCACGTCACGATCGCGGTCAGTGGAGCCGACGGCGGCCATACCGTCGACTTCCGCGCACTGGCGGAGAACGGCATCAAGCTCGTAGGCCGCACCGTCTCCTACGAAAACGGAACCATGAGGTTCGCAGAGGACCTTCGGACAAACATCGCGAACGGCGACGCCCACTACCTTCAGCTCCTCGACGAGGCAGACGCCTACGTTGAGCGCAACGGCCTCGATCTTCCCGAGGAACCCGAGGCCCGGATGCTGCGTGCCGACCCCGACAGCCTCACCAATCCCATTCTCGATCTCGACCTTGATAATTCCGGCGTGAACTCCATCGTGTGGGCCACCGGCTTCGCGGTCGATTACAGCTGGCTGGACGTGGACGCCTTCGATGAACGTGGCCGGCCAGTGCAGCAGCGGGGAGTCTCCTCCGAACCCGGCATCTACTTCCTCGGCCTGCCCTGGCAATCGCGACGCGGTTCGAGCTTCATCTGGGGAGTATGGCATGACGCCAAGTACGTCGCCGACCAGATCAACATCCAGAGGAGCTACCTCTCGCACAACGAGCAGGCAACCCTTGTAGGAAGCAGCGCCGTCTAGGAAAAGTTAATGGCTGCGGGCGGCTGTCCCGAATAGCTCACCGGCGGTGATGGGCGACGATAAGCCAGTTGGCATCGTTGACCATCACCGCCGTCGCTGCTCAACCACCCCGGCCAGCAAGATCATGCGAAAGAAGAGAGCCCTCGGACCGAACAGCTACTTCGTCGATCATGCACCCGTGCCTACATCTGCCAGTGCAATAACATTGATTGATCTCCAGCAGTCCCTCCAAGAACCGAAACGAGAGTATGTGCGATCTGCTCGGATGCAGAGGACTACTGTCGGCAGTGCAACCTTGTAGAAAGCTATTAGTTGCCGCATTTGAGGTGCCCTTGCGGGGCGATTTCGAGGGCGGGTCATACGCCAAATCGAGGATCTCGGAAACGCAGGGTTTTCAAGCCATGACCCTTGCCAGGGGAGTGGTGCGTTGGAGGACCCTCTTGCGAGATCCGTCCCGGGACCCTGCGCGGCTGCGGCGCCGCCCGCGGCGCGTGCCATCCTTGAAGGTATGGCACGAACCTGGTTGTCTCTGACGGTGGAACTGCTCGGCGGTCGTGGCGAGGAGCTGTGGCCGTGGCCGGGGCGTATCTTCGCGGTTGGACCGTCGCACACATTCATGGATCTTGCGAACGCCATCAACGATGCCTTCGCCCGCTGGGACCGCTCGCACCTCTCAGTGTTCACCCTGGCTGACGGCCGGGTAATCACCGACGAAGAGACGGGAGCCGAGATGGCCGGATCGATCGGCGGGCCGATCATCGCGCCGATCGACCTCGCCGTTGCCAAGGTTGCCCGGACGCTGGAGCCGGGGGCTGAGTTTCAGTTCACGTTCGATCTCGGTGACTCCTGGATGCACCGGTGCGTCGTCGGAGAGATTAAGGTCGACCCGTTGGAGGTTTTGGGTATCCGTCCTAATGGCCCGCTGCCGTACTGGGGCTGGGGCAGCATCCCGGACCAGTACGGGCGCCGATGGGCTGCCGACGACGGTGAGAGCCGGGCGCCGAGGAAACCGAGCAGGCCGCACCCGATGCAATTTCACTCATGGCCCGGACGGGTACAGGTGCCGGGGCTCGACCTGTCCGAACTGCGTGCAGCCATCGCGGCAGCAGATGCGGCCGGCTTCCTCGCGGCGGTGACGGGACGCGACATCGATGACGCTCTGCAGCAGGTGGGGGCCGGCATATCGATAGCGCTGGAGCACCGACGACAGGAGGCCGAGCCGGTGGCACTGTCGGTCATCAACCGGCTGACTTGGCGCGGCGGGCCTGGGGACCGGCTGCTGGCCGAGGACCTGCTCGCCGGTCTGCGCGGCGAGCCGCTGACCGGCCGGGTGGTACGGGTAGACCTGGACATGCTCAGCACCGTGCTGGAAGGGGATCCCGACCTGTCGGCCGGCGGCTACCTCGATCTGCGCACCGGGCAGGTGCACGAGGCCAGCGCCACTGACCCGATGATGGTCGGAGATGACGCCGCCATCGACGTGGAGCAGGAGCCGGAGCGCTGGCTCCGGCTCCATCACACCGATTCACGCAACGGCTGGCGGGACATGGAGGCCTTCGCCGAGCGGCAGCACGATGAGGCCTTCCGGGAGCGGCTGGAGCGGGCGATCGAGGGCAACGGTGCCTTCAGCCGGTTCCGCAACCTCGTCCACAACGGGAACCTTGGCGAACAGTGGTACGCATTCTCCACCGACCGCCGGGTAGGCCGCGCCCGCGAGTTCCTCGCTGACAACGACATACGCGTGGGCTGACGTCCCCGGCATCAACGTGGAGCAGATCAGCAGGCTGATCACGAGGTCGAGCGTGGTCACAGGGGCCGCCCCGGTGCAGGCAGGTTCAGCTTACGGGACGGTCATTGTCCCTGCTCAGCTCGGAAATCGGTTCGAAAGCTGTTTCCGAACGGACTATGAACCAGAAGTTTTGCAAACAATTGACGAGACGTGGAGACTGCGCCAGATCTGGCCCGCTTCCCAAATCGGAGAGCAGCGGGCCGTGGGCGTTTCATTTCCAAGGAACTGGAGCAGCGGCACTGCACCACAGTAATTATCCGGCTGCCCGGTCAAGGGCGTTTTTTGCCTTTTGGATGGCTTCGCGCGCATCCCGTGAGGCCTGGGCCTGCTCCCTCGTCGGGCCGGTTCCTTCCCTCCAGTCCGAGCGCAACCAGTCTTCGGCGTCACCAAGCAGCGCGAAGGCGTGGCGTCTCAGATCTTCAAAGGTTGGTAGTTGGCTCATCGATCTTTCCTTCAGTTGAAACCGTTGTTACCTGATGGCTGATTTCCAGATTGACGGGCACGATCAAGAAGGCCCGCAAATACCCAGTCGAGAACGGATACAAGCAGGCCGACGTCTGGCACTGCTCCCTGAGCCTGCGGGCCGAAGAAGGACCCCTGACGGACCAGCAGTGGGGCGACATCGCCAACGGCTTCGTGGACGCGATGGGCTTCACCGAGACCAGCGGCAAAGCCCAATGCCGGTGGGCCGCGATCAACCACGGCACCAGCGAAAACGGGAACCACCACATCCACATCGCGGTCTCCCTGGTCCGCGAAGACGGCACCAAAGCCTCCACCCACGGCGACTACAAACGCGCCCAGAAAACCTGCCGCGAACTCGAAACCAAATACGGCCTCGAACAGCTCTCTACGGTGCATGCCACCCGCGGCTACGAGCGCGCAGAAAAAGCCACCGCCATCCGGGATGATCGCGAGATGCACCGCGCGTCACTGGCCCGCAAGGTCCGCGCCAGCGCCGGTGCCTCCATGACGGAGGCGGAGTTCGTCCGCCGCGCCCGCGACACCGGACTCTTAGTCCGCCCGCGCTACGCGAAGAACACCACGGACGTGATTGTCGGATACTCCGCAGCCGAGCGGCCAAAACCGGGGGAGCGGCCTATCTGGTTCGGCGGCGGAACCCTCGCCTCCGACCTGAAGCTCGGTGCCCTGCGTGAAGGATGGCCGGACTCGCCGCACCTAGCTACGGAAGCTGCGGCGGAGTGGAACGCAGCGGCCCGGAACAGGCGCAAGGTGTCCAGGACCGGCCCGGAGAACGCGGCACCACCGGCACAGGCATGGGTGGAATACACGCGCAATGCCACCGCTTTGGCGGACCGGCTCCGTACTATCCCGCGTGATGATCACGCCACCTGGGCTAAAGCCGCCCGGGAAGTATCCGGCGCCTTCGCGGCATGGTCCTACCGGCTCGAACCGGTCCCCGGGCCGTTGGCGGCCACCGCCGCTGAACTGTCCCGCACAGCCCAGCTGCGTGCACCACGACAGCACGGCAAGCCCGCCGCCCTGCCCTCCATCGCCGGCACCGCCATGTTGTTCATGGCAGCGTCCAGCAAGAACAAGACCGCAGCGCAGACGGCACTGATGGTGCAGCTGATCAACACCGCCTTCGCCGTGTACGAAATGCACGCCCAATCCGGCCGTGCCCGGGAAGCACAGCGCATCCATTCAGTGGTCGAGAACCAGCTCGCCCCGTTCACTGCGACGATGCCCAAGGCCGTCCCCGTAGGAGCAGAACGGCAGCCAGCCGAAGAGGCTGCCGTGCCGCGGAGGGCCGTGGATATTGCCCGCCGCGGCATGGCACCGATTCGTCCCGGTTCGGTGGTGCACACGACACCTACGCCCGCGCGGGCGAGACCGGCGAAGACCTTTCAGCCCGGCCGGCGCGACGCCTGGCCGGGCCTCGACCGATGAAATTTACACCACTAGTGCAAGGAGAACGCCATGAGTGAAGCAGACGGCATCGACGACTTTCTGGACAACGGCATGCGGCAGTCACTGCTGATCGCGTCACGCATTGCCGAGACGCTGGCACGCCGCCGGCAAGAGGCCCAGAGACAGCAGGAACACCAGGACACCCAGGCCGCGCACGAAACCCAGGCACGTTTGGCGGCCGAGCGCAGTGCAGCACACGCGGCCCTCGCCGCCGTACACAAGGATCAGTGGTGGGACAAAGCCCAACCCCATGACATTGCCGCCGCCCACGCTGTCGCCGAGGGCTGGAAAGACCACGACCCCACTGCTCTGGAAGCGTCGGAGAAGATCCGTCATGAGGTCCTGACCCGGTACGGCATCGACACCCACGACGTCGGCTCGGACACCGCCTACCTCGAATCCGGGATCGAAACCATCGCGACCGAAGAGGCCCGGCAGGATGAGCTGGCACGCAGCCAGGAACAGACCCGCAAAGCCGCCGCTGAACACGAAAAAGCCATGCAGCTGCTCGCAGCCGCCCGTATCGAAGAGCTCCGCGCCCAGGCCGAGAAACTCGCCCCTGAAATGAAGCGCCACCAGGTCCCCGTTGAATACCTGGCCAACCCCGAACTGGCACAGGCATTACAGGGAGCCCATAACGCGAAAACCCCCACAGCGGTCGCAGCTGCCCACGCCGAAGTGAAGGAACGCACGTTCCTGATCGGCAAGGACGGGATCCACGGACCCGACCTCGACCAGCTCCGCAAAGAAACCACCGCGAACGTCAACGGTGCCGACGACGCGCACTTCAAGGATCCAGAGTTCGTGAAAGCCGCCAAGGAAATGCACGAAACCAAGCTCCTGGCCGAGGGCGGGTTCACAGGCTCCCAGTCGGAGCCAATGGAACAGCGGTACGAACGGGCAGAGAAGGAACTCTTCGACCGCCTCGAAGGCATCGGCCACGAGATCGAAAACCGCGTCACCGGCAACGACAGCAACCGGCTCAGAGACCAGGGACTAAAAGCAGAAACCGCGTCGGCCGCCGGTTACGGCTCAGTCGCCCACCACGAGAAGTTCGCTGAGTCCTTGGAAAACAGCGGGGCGAACGAAGCCCAAATCCGGGGCCGTCTCGCCGCCGCCCGCAGCGAAGGCACCCACCCCATCGCGGCCGTCACCATAGGCAAAGGCGCAGCCAAAGCCAAGAAGACCCGCACAGGGGCTGCCATCGGCGCGGAGAGGACCAAGAGCGGGCCCAGCCGTTAGCCCGATGACATGCCGATGCCTGCTTTATTGACGGAGCCGGAAAAGCAGGAGTGCAAGCAGTGCCGGGAACACTTGTGTTCGCGGCGGTGAAGGAATTGCTCGCGGCTGGCCAGCATGCTCCCGGCCCCTGGCTGCAGTGAACCAGGGAACCCTGGGTTTTTTTTATGTCTCGGTTTTGATTTCGAGGAGGAGATCGCCGCCTTAGACCTGTGCGGTGCCATCGATGGCGAGGCGTGCGACGGTGCCGGCGACGGGGCTGGTGATGGCGGCTTCCATCTTCACGGCGCCTGCGCCTGCGAACCGGACTGGGATGTGCCCCATGTTGGATGGGTTGGCCTTCTCGCGGCCTTGAGGATTGGATTCGACGGGAGCGGTCGTGCACGGTGATCTGGCGCATCTGCCCGTTGAACGTCGAGGTGTGTCTGGGACCCAATCTGCTTCAGGTTTGGCGCGGCGGCTGGCGTCCGCTGTGATTCACAAGTACAGCGATTCACAGCACAGACGAGTCGGGCATGGCCACTTAGACCCGGCCCGTTCTAATGGTCTGGTCCCTTGGCGCCGCCTGACCCGACCCAAGTGTCCAGCAGCTGTTGGACAATTGGGTCGGGTCATATCATCGTGCTGAGTACTGGAGAGGGCCCCGGAACATGATCATGAAAAGGGATACGACTTAGCTCCAGTACAGCATCTCAGTCGACGGTACGTGATGTATATCCAATTTCCATGGTTGCGATCAGGCCGGGGCGGTTGCGCCCTCGGATTTCGAATACCAGGTCCATAGTTAGGTGCCTATCGTAGTCGCAGTCTCGTTGGACTTGACCAATGGAGGCGGCGAGCCGAATCTGTGCTCCAACCTCGACAGGGGCAGTGAAGCGCACCTTATTGAAGCCCAGTACGACGCCCTGCGGATCGTCGATCACCTGCAGCAGTTGGGCCCGGAGTGGCTCGACCAGGGCGAGAGTGAGGAATCCGTGGGCGATCGTACCTTGGAACGGACCGCTGGATGCTCGTTCCGGATCAACATGGATCCATTGGTGGTCTCCGCTGGCATCGGCGAATCTGTCGACTGACTCCTGAGTGATCTCCAGCCACTCGGTGTGGCCTATGTCAACGCCTGACAGCTTCTCTAGATCCTTGACTCCAACGTGGATTGGTAATTTTTTTGCTAAGCGTTGTTCGATGACGTGACCCATCTTGCTTGACCCCCTTTGCTTGGTCTTTCCTCTCCAGGAAGGGAGGCTGGCCGGCAGGCATACGCACCGGCGGTCCCACGATGGTCAGGAGGTAATCTTTGCCCGCTTGATGATCTCTTCCTCTTCCTTGCCACTGGCAAAATGGTGCGACATTCTTCCGGTTTCGTCGTAGTAGCGATGGAAGAACAGTGTGGAAACTATCAATCCGATCACCGCCAATACGACAACGTAAAACGCCGGAGCAATATCGTTACCGGTCTCGCTGATCAGCCAGGTTGCTATGAGCGGCGCGGTGCCGCCCATGACTCCATAGGCCATGTTGTAGGAGAAGCCGCTGGCTGTGTATCTCACCGAAGCCGGGAAAAACTCGACCATGATCATCGGGGTGATGAGGGAGACCATGCCGATGAACACGGCGTAGATACCTTGCCCCAAAATTGCCATGCCTAACCCTCCGGAACCCATGATCATGAAGGCCGGGATGGCTGCGGTAGCCATGCCGAGGGCTGCGATCATTGCGATCTTCTTGCGGCCGTACACATCAACTAGCCTGCCAGTGACATAGACAGCAACAGTGAACAGGAGCAGGGCTATAAGGTATGACGTCAATGCTTCTGTCTGGGTGAAATGCAGGATCACGGTGTTGTAGGCCACCATGTATCCGGAGAGCAGATAGAAGCCGACACCATTTAGCACACACCATAGGAAGACCACAATCATCGTGCGCCACGAGTCGCGGAACGCGCGGACGATGGGCGGGTGTTTGGCAGCCTTCGCGGCGTCTTTCACGGCTTGGAACTCAGGGGTTTCCTGGATCCGCAGCCGCAGGTATAGCCCAATGAGGCCGAGAGGCCCAGCGACAAGGAAGGGGATACGCCATCCCCAGGAGTTCAAAGCCTCTACGTCCATGGACATTGTTACCAGCAGTCCGACGAGAGCACCCGCAGCGGTGCCGAGTCCAACAGAGGCAGGTGTCACCGAACCGAATAACCCCCGCTTCTGGCTGGGTGCGTACTCAATGACGAAGCTGGCCGAGCCCGCATACTCGCCGCCGGCGGACAGGCCTTGGATCAGGCGGATGCCTACGAGAATGGTGGGGGCGGCTACGCCGATAGTCTCATAGCTCGGCAGCACACCGATCATGAAGGTGGCTACGCTCATCGCTAGCACCGCTATGGAAAGCGCCGTCCGTCGTCCGACTCGGTCGCCGATATGGCCGAAGATGATGCTACCGAGTGGTCGAGCAAGGAATCCGACCGCGAATGCGGCGAATGACGCCAGTAATGAAGCGGCAGGGTTGGCGCTCGGGAAGAATTGTGCCCCGATGATAGTGGCGAATTGCGCATAGAGACCGAAGTCAAACCACTCGACGAAGTTCCCCAGGCCGCCGGCTACCACAGCTTTGCGTCGGGCATTTGCCAGGGCTATTCCACTGCTTTGGCTCATGATGGACAACCTTTCAGGTTAAGCGATTATGGAGGTGTTTAATGATGTATTTCCAAGAGACCGGCAGCGCCCATGCCCCCGCCGATACACATGGTGACGACTGCGTACCTGGCATTCCGTCGACGGCCTTCAAGAAGGGCATGCCCGACCATGCGGGCACCGGACATCCCGTACGGATGGCCGATGGAGATGGCGCCGCCGTTGACGTTCAGCCGGCCCGGGTCGATACCCAGTGCGTTCCGGCAGTAGATGACTTGTGAGGCAAAGGCCTCGTTCAGCTCCCAGAGGTCTATGTCTTCTTTGGATAGCCCCGCGCGCTTCAGCAGTTTTACGACTGCCGGGACCGGTCCAATCCCCATCTCACCCGGTTCGCATCCCACAACTGCGATGTGGCGTAGCGACCCCAATGGCGTCAGGCCTCGCTGTTTAGCCTCGTCGGCGGACATGACCACTAGTGCGGCAGCACCGTCAGACAGTTGGGAAGCATTGCCCGCCGTCACTGTCGCAGCAGTCCCGAGGGTCGTTGATAGGACAGGTTTGAGGATTGCAAGTGAACCGGTAGTCGTGCCCGGACGATTCCCCTCGTCCAAGTCGAACACCAGCGTGCCACCTTCAGAATCGCTACCAGTTCCGGGAGGTGTTTCGAGAGTCATCGGCACGATTTCTTCATCGAACAGACCTTGATCCTGGGCCATCGCAACACGCCGTTGGGATTCCACTGCGTATTCATCCTGGGCTTCGCGGGTGATGCCATATCGTGAGGCGACCGTCTCAGCGGTCTGGAGCATCGTGGCGTAGATTCCCGATCCGTGCTGATCCAGCCATGGGTCACGGGCCCGGAAATCATTTTTATGGTCGTTCTGAACCAGTGAGATCGACTCGACACCTCCCGCAACTACGATGTTCGCCTGCCCGCTGGTGATTTGTTGCGTTGCGATGGCCGTCGC
Source organism: Arthrobacter sp. Soil_C_60 (assembly GCF_057656375.1). Taxonomy (NCBI): domain Bacteria; kingdom Bacillati; phylum Actinomycetota; class Actinomycetes; order Micrococcales; family Micrococcaceae; genus Arthrobacter; species Arthrobacter sp. Soil_C_60. The sequence continues at coordinate 78,191 of NZ_JBDGKM010000015.1, forward strand.
CATCAAACTAGAAGAGCACTGCCGGTCTACGGTCATCCCAGGTACGCTGACCGGCAGTTGGGCGCGGAGTGCAGCCTGGCGTGCCACGTTGTAACCAGTGGTCCCCTCAGGCATCGCACATCCCAGGACGACGTCCTCTACTGCGCCTGCGCTGACACCTGAACGTTTGATGGCGTGGACAATGGCGTGTGCGGCCAACGCCGGGCCTGACGTATTGCTCAGCGCACCCTTGTAGGCCTTTCCAATGGGTGTTCGCGCGACGGAGACGATTACTGCTTCAGTCACTGGGTACCCCTTCGTCGGTCGCGTTTTCATGGTTTATGTGAAGAATCCAATTTGCGGTGCATATGGTTCGGTAGTGCGCGTCATCTTCGAGTTGCACCCTCAATGTCACACGGCTCGCCCCAGGCATCGGTCTGAGATCGACCAGGGTGGCGGCGGCTCGAACGCTTGAACCGAGTGGCAGGTGCTGCCCGTGGAATTCGACATCGTCGAGCCCGTAGTTGACGATCGATGGCACGTCTTTGAGGTCCAGCAGGTCTTCGGTCAGCCTGGTGAGCAGGGATAGGACGAACAGCGGGGGGACGGTTGGTTTGTCCGCGCCTCCCGGGTCTCCTTCCTCGACGTCTCCAACGACGACTTTGAAGGCGCTAACTGACTCAGGAGTTAGGCGACACCATGGTCCTCGTCCCAGAGATCGGCCCAAGTTCTTGGTGAATTCCCCGAGGGTCCGAGACTGGGGGGATGGCCACATGCAGTCATGTGGAGTAGCGATTCGGGTGTCCATGGGTCTTAGCAGTTCGGTCCGCCGGACACGTACAAGACCTGTCCGCTAACGAACCCGGCCGCCGGGCTGACGAAGAAGGCGATTGCATTTGCCACGTCCTCAGGCTGGCCACCGCGCCGTACCGGGATCGTGTCGGCGAAATCCTTTCGGTACACGTCCCAGTCCATGCCCAGCCGTTCAGCGACCGCCTTATTCATGTCCGTCTCAATAAACCCAGGGGCAACGGCATTCACCGTGATGCCGAACTTGCCGAGCTCGATCGCCAGGGTTTTCGTCATGCCCTGAAGGCCTGCCTTTGCCGCTGCATAATTTGTCTGACCACGGTTACCGAGAGCAGAGGTTGAGGACAGGTTAACGATTCTCCCGAATCCGGTGGCGACCATATGCTTCTGGACGCTCCGTGACATCAGAAAGGTGCCCCGAAGATGCACGTTCATGACGGAGTCCCAGTCGCCAGTCGTCATCTTGAACAGGAGGTTGTCTCTGATAATGCCGGCATTGTTGACCAACACTGTCGGCGCTCCGAGCTCCTCGACGACTCGGCTGACGGCCGCGTCAACCTCCGCCTCCTCGGATACGTCTGCGCCGACGCCGAGGGCATGACCACCCGCATTTCGAAGTGTCGAGGCTGTTTTCTCAGCCGCTGCCTCGTCCAAATCTAGAACCGCCACCCGGTACCCTGAGGCAGCGAGTCTGGCCGCTGTCGCGGCGCCGATGCCTCGTGCCGCCCCAGTGACAATGGCAACCTGACCATCAATTGCGCTGTCCATGTGACACAGCCTTCCTCTAAGATTCCAATATGATTCAATAAGCGTACGCTTAGTTTGAGTTACACATCACACATGAGTCAAGGCGCCGAGTGGATCGAACATCCAGATGACGGCACAAAGGGAGGCCGGCGCTCCCCCGGAGTCCAAGAAAGAGAACGCAACGATGAACGAACAGAAGACGATCTCGACCGAGCGCAAGGGCCATGTGCAGATCGTGCGGATGAACCGGCCTAAGTCGCTAAACTCCATAACGTTTGCGATGCTCGACGAACTCCACGAAGCTCTGAATTGGGCTGATGCCGATCGCTCTATCCGTGCGATCGTGTTAACCGGGTGCGGAGGGCACTTTTCTGCCGGCGCGGACATCACGATCCTTGAGGACCTCGTACGTAACCCTTTTTCACGCATCTTCGGACCGGAATTTCACTATCCACTCATGTTGGACAAGCCATTGATCGGAGCCATAAATGGAGCCTGCGCCGGGGTGTCGGTCGTCCTGGCGATGTACTGCGACTTACGTTTGGTGACACCCCGCTCCCGATTCATTCCAGCTTTTGGCCAGCGGGGCCTCGTGTTGGAGCAAGGTCTTAGTCTGCTGTTCCAGCGCTCCATTGGAGACGGCCGAACACGGGACATCATGCTGACTGGCCGGGAGATATACGGTCAGGAAGCGATGGAAATCGGTCTGGCGCAACGTCTCGTCGACGAAGACCGCCTCCTGGACGAGGCGGTCAAGGTTGCTGACTTAATCGCCCAAGGAGCCTCAGCACGGTCCCTGGCAACCATCAAGACGCAACTCCGCACTGACATGCTCGAAGGCTATCTCGCCGCCGTGGAGCGCGACATCCAGCTGCTCAAGACGGCCCTCACATGGGGAGATCTTGCTGAAGGCGTGGCAAGTCTCAGAGAAAGGCGTCCGGCGAGTTTCGGGTAATACCTGCACGCTACGTGGGCGCCAGACAGCAGATCATCCTTGGGCAGTGACCATGCGGTCCACGATGGCAGCGTAGTGGGTAGCGACTGCAGCCGGATCAGCGATCGTCTTTGTTGGAAACCATCGCACCACATCAATTGCCAGCGCCAGAATGGCCAAGGTCGTCATTCTGATATCCGCAATGGCGAAGGAACCCTGCGCTGAACCGTCCTCGAGAATCTTGCGCACCGTTCGCTCGATCGACAAACGGACTTGTGCGACTTCGTCTCGATGTTCGTTATCGAGATACTGGAACTCATACTGGGCGATGCGGCCGATCCCAGCGTTGGCCGCGTGCCACTCAGTGAACGCGTAGGTCGCTGCCCGCAAGGCGACCCTCGGGTTCTCTGAGGTGGCCGCCGCGTTCTTCAGGGCGTCGTATGCAGCGAGGTGGCCCAGATGGATCAGTCGAAACAGAACGTCCTGTTTAGATGCGAAGTGAATATACATTGCGGCCGGACTCATGCCGGCACCTACCGCGATTTCGCGGGTCGAGGTTCCATGAAAACCCTTGGCAACGAACGCCTCTTTGGCTGACAACATAAGCCGATGGCGCGAAGCGTCTGTTTTCGCACCGGACGCCACCGCACCTGACAACAGGTCGATGTCCCAGCCTTCCGTTCGTTCCTCTGAAACTACGGCATCAACCACAACAAAGCCTCTTCTCTGAGTGGGCGCTTCCCGGGCCCTTTCAAGCAATATTGACATGCTCAGCTAGTGTTATATTCTAAGCGCACGCTTAGCTGATCGTCAAAGATGTGATGTGCACCGCAGGTGGGTCGTACCGGGCGTCAGCTTCTACATATCCACCACCTCCGAACGATCAGCAGTACCGAAAGGGAGATCAATCATGCTGGGACTCATGCAGGATCGTCCGCTGACATTGCCGTTGCTCATGGATCGCATGGAACAGGTCTTCAGCCATAAGACCGTCACTACCGAGCGGGGCGATACACCGGTTACGACGACCTATGGTGAGATCGCCAAGCGCGTTCGCCGCCTAGCCTCGGCATTGGACACATTGGGGATTCCGCGGGGTGCCCGCGTGGCAACCTTCGCTTGGAACACACAGCAGCATCTGGAGTTATACATGGCCGTCCCCTGTACCGGACGGATCCTCCACACGATCAATCCGCGCTTGTTCACGGAACAGATTGAATACATAATGCGCGATGCCGAGGACCATGTCGTCTTTGTGGACGCTTCGATCCTCAAACCGATCTGGCATGTCATCTCGGAGAACCGCAACGTCCAGCACGTGATTGTGATGAATGACTTGGGCCAGGTCGATTTTCCTGACGACCCGCGGATTATGGATTACGAAGAGCTTATCGGCTCATCGGACCCTTTCACCACCGACTTCATTGTGGACGACGACCGGGCCGCTGCATCCCTGTGCTATACCTCGGGAACGACGGGGAACCCCAAGGGCGTGCTATACGACCACAGGTCGATCATCCTTCATGCACTGCAGCTCCAACTGGTCGACACCTTCGGTATATGCGAACGAGACGTCATCCTTCCCGTGGTACCGCTGTTCCATGTAAACGCGTGGGGTCTGCCCTATGCAGCCATAATGTCCGGGGCCTCGCTGGTCATGCCCGGCGCTGTCACGGCCGGGGACGAAATTCTCGGGATCATGGAAAGGCGACGGGTCACCTTTTCGGCAGCGGTTACGACCGTCTGGATGCGCGCGGCGGAAACACTTAACAAGAGGGACCTCAGCTCGGTTCGCGGAATCGTGTCCGGCGGGGGGCCCATACCGTCAGCCCTCGCGAAAACGTACGCGGAGATGGCCGGCATCCCCCTCATTGGGGCTTGGGGACTAACCGAGTCCAGTCCAGTCGTGTCCAACGGACGGCTCAGCAGCTTCCATGACAGCTTCAGCCCCGCCATGCAACAGGACCTCATCGCAAGTGCAGGGGTCTCCATCCCACTCTCGAGGGTTCGCATTGTGGACGAGCAGGGGTGTCGGCAACCGCACGACGGCGTGGCTTCCGGAGAGCTTCAGGTGGAGGCTCCCACGGCAGCCAGGGCATACTTCGGCTCAACTCAGCCGAGCTCAGGATTCACCGAGGATGGGTGGCTTCAGTCCGGGGACGTGGCGACCATCGACCGACAAGGAAATATCCGAATAGTGGACAGGACGAAAGACCTCATCAAGTCCGGTGGCGAATGGATTCCTTCAATTCAACTTGAAAACGCCATCTTGCGCGATCCCCGAGTGAAGGAGGTCTCGGTCATCGGAGTCGAGCATCCGGAGTGGGGCGAACGTCCTCTAGCCTGCGTCATACCGGCGGAGAACAGTGGACTCGTACCTGATGACGTCCAGGAGTACCTGCGGGACAAGGTGGCGAAATGGTGGATCCCGGAGCTGGTCTTTATAGTTGATGAACTTCCCAGGACAGCCACCGGTAAGATCTCGAAGAAGGATTTACGTCGCCAGTACACCTCGAACTGATCGCTCCCTGCGGAGCGCACGCGATTGCAAGCTTGCGACCTGACTCCTATCACTGGTGGAAGTGCAAAGAGGTCCGCGAGCTTCAGTCTTCGCCCCGCTGACGTCCAAGCCGGACAATGTCACAGACTCTGTAACTCACCGTTATTCCTCCAATCATGGCCGCGAGACATGTGCGGCCGTGAAGCGGCGAGTCGGCGCCGTGGGCCAAGTGCCCGTCGCCGCGGATATCCAAGCCGCCAGGCTCATTGCCGTCTGGAACCCCTTCTGGCTAGGCGTTTTGTTTTGCCGATAACGGACGTTACGTCAGCTCGGCCTTCGCTAAGTTCACTGGCTGGAGGTACTTGGCCAACGGAAGAAATCGATTCTAAACTCCTGGGACCCCGGGACCAGACGCTCCAATTTCGCCGGCCGTCGTAACCGCTCGACCGGTCGTGGCGGCGTCGAAGACTTCGGGATCGAAGGGCTTGTCGGTGCCCGTCATGTACACCGCCCATTTCCTGGCCTCGGCATGGTCGGGATCCGCGGGATCGGTCAGGGCGTCGAGCAGTGCCTCGTAGCCTGGCATGCCGCCGCAATCCTCCGGGGGGCCATGGCGCGCGCCGTCGACCAGCGATGCAGTTGGCCCGCCACACGATGCTGGCCAGGCCTTCAGCAGTTCGAGGCGGTGTAGCCAGCTGTCGCCAAAGTCGTACTCGTAGAACGCCGTTCCCGAGTCGGGGACTGTAAGAAGAACGGTGTGTGATGGCCCGGCCTGATCCGAAAGGAGACGGGCGTGTCAGAGTTCACGACCGAGATGACAGAGGCGATGATCGATCCCGTGACGGGAGAGATCATCGATCAGAAGGAGCTCGCCGAGCAGTTGCTCGCGCAGGCCAAGGAACAGGGCGTGAGCCTGGTGGGCCCCGGCGGGCTGCTGAACCAGCTCACGAAGAACGTGCTCGAGACTGCGCTGGAAGCGGAACTGACCGAGCACCTCGGCCACGAGCACGGCGAGACTCCGATCGCGGCCAACATGCGCAATGGCACCCGGTCCAAGACCGTGTTGACCGAGATCGGGCCGGTGGAGATCGAGGTGCCGCGGGACCGCGAAGGATCCTTCGAGCCGGTGATCGGGCCCAAGCGGAAACGGCGCTTGGACGGGATCGATCAGATCGTGCTCTCCCTGAGCGCCCGGGGTTTGACGACCGGGGAGATCGCCGCGCACTTCGAGGAGGTCTACGGGGCCAAGGTCTCCAAGGACACCATCAGCGAAGATCACGGAGATGGTCGCCGGTGAGCTGGCTGAGTGGTCCGCCCGTCCGCTGGATCCGATCTACCCGGTGATCTTCGTCGATGCGATCGCCCGTCTTGGTCCGCGACGGTCAGGTACGCAACACCCCGTTCTACGTCGTCATGGGCGTGACCACCAATGGGGAGCGGGAAATCCTGGGCATCTGGGCCGGCGACGGCCCCGAAGGCGCCCGGTTCTGGCTGCAGGTCTTCTCCGAGCTGAAGAACCGGGGCGTGGCGGACGTGCTCATCGCCGTCTGCGACGGGCTCAAAGGGCTGCCGGAGCCCGATCACGACCACCTGGGAGCGAACGGTGGTGCAGCAGTGCATCGTGCACCTGCTCCGCAACAGCTTCCGCTACGCCGGCCGGCAGCACCGCGACGGGATCGTCAAGGCGCTCAAGCCGGTCTACACCGCACCGAGTGAGCAGGCTGCGAAGGACAGGTTCGACGAATTCAAAGCCGAGTGGGGCCAACGGTATCCAGCCATCGTGCAGCTCTGGGAATCCTCATGGGCGGAGTTTGTGCCGTTCCTGGAGTATGACGTGGAGATCCGGCGGGTGATCTGCACGACGAACGCGATCGAGTCGATCAATGCCCGCTATCGGCGGGCGGTGAGGGCGCGCGGGCACTTCCCCAACGAGGCCGCTGCGCTGAAATGCCTCTACCTGGTCACCAGGTCTCTTGACCCTACCGGCGGAGGCCGGGCACGCTGGGTAATGAGGTGGAAGCCTGCGCTCAACGCGTTCGCGATCACCTTCGCTGGCCGGTTCGAGAGAACCACCCACTGATGAAAACCGCCGGACCCCACACACCGTCTATCGGACAGTCCCGATAATGGAAAGTGCCGCGGACGTAGTGACCCGCATCTTGACTGACGGTCCGTCGAGAAGGCACTGTCCTGAGCTTGATTTGTCCTGGACTGGGCCACGAGGAATTGTGCAGATAGTGTCTACACAATTAGCTCGAGCCACCATGCAGCATTCAAGTTCCGGCAGGCGCTTTCTGTTTCCGCAGCGGATCATGCCCGCGTTTGGCGGGTGACGCCAGCTTGTTGGGTTGACGACCCGCTCAGAAATGATTCATGCATCCGGTCGTCGGAATTCAGTGTTTGACCGGGGGCGGCACGATAATCCTGGCAGGGAGTTTGTGCAGGTCCTGTTAGTCCGTTTCCACCCCGTCGCAGTAGAAGCACCGGGTGGGCGATGTCCCGTCGCATGCTTCTTCATTGTCCATATCTGCGGAAGGGGCAAGGGAATGCCGGGTGAAATCGCGAGGCCGCGCAAAACGCGGCAGTACCGTGCTAGGCATTGAGGTCCTTTCGGAGGGCATCCGCGATGATCTGGACGAGGTGTCGGCTTTCGAGTCCGGCCAGGTCCCGGACCTGGTTGCGGCAGGAAAAGCCGTCGGCGAGGATGGCGCGGTCCGGCGCTGCTTCAGCCTTGGCGAGGATGCCGTCGCGGGCGATGTTCTCGGAGACTTCGTAGTGGCCTTTTTCCATGCCGAAGTTCCCGGCCAGGCCGCAGCAGCCGGCGGAGGTTTCGACGTCGCAGTCCATTGCTTCGAGCAGCGCCTCGTCGGCACCGTAGCCCATCACGGAATGGTGGTGGCAGTGCGGCTGGACGAGCAGCTTTTCTGCCGCGGCCGGAGGCTGCCAGCCGATGCCGGTGAGGAACTCGGCCACGGTCTTCACTGAGCCGGCGAGTTCGGCGGCGCGCGGATCATCGGGGAGCAGTTCGAGCAGGTCCGAGCGCAGGGTGGCTGTGCAGCTGGGTTCGAGCCCGACGACGGTGCGTCCGTCGCGGACGTGCGGGATGAGCAGGTCCAGGGTCTTGTGGAGCTTCGCTTTGGCCGCGGTGAGCTGGCCGGTCGAGATGAGGGTCAGGCCGCAGCAGGCGCCGGGGCCGGCGATCTCGACGTCGGCGCCGGCGGCGGCCAGGACTTCCAGGGCGTCCCGGGGCACTCCCGGTGCCATAGCGTCGGAGAAGGAGTCCACCCAGAGCAGGACCTTGGGTGCACCGGGGGCGACCGGCAGGTGTTCACTGGCCTGTCCGGTCCAGCGGAACGGACGCAGGGGCAGCGGGGGCAGGGAGCGGCGTGCGTCAGCGCCCATCGCGGTCATCATCAGTTTGCGCGCCACGGGGATCCGGCCAGCGGCGTTGACCAACGAAGCCAGCGGGGCGGCGAGCCGCAGCCACTGGGGCAGCCGGCCGAGGGTGTAGTGGCTCAGGGGGCGGATACGCCCCTTGTAGGTCTGGTGGAGGGTTTCGGATTTGAACATGGCCATGTCAATGCCGGTAGGGCAGTCGTTCGCGCAGGCCTTGCAGCTCAGACACAGGTCTAGGGCCTCGTGGACTTCGGGGGAGCTCCAGCCGAGCGTGACGACGCCGCCGTTGAGCATTTCCTGCAGGGTGCGGGCCCGACCGCGCGTGGAGTCCTTTTCGTCCCGGGTCGCTGTGTAGGACGGGCACATGAACCCGCCCTGCGGACGCAGGTCCGCCCGGCACTTGCCCACGCCGACGCAGCGGTGGACCGCCCGGGTGATGTCGCCGCCGTCATGGGCGAAGGCGAAACCGTCGGTGGCGGTGAGCTGCACGGCCTGGGGGCGGCGCAGGTCGGCATCCAACGGCGCGGGACGGACCACGACTCCGGGATTCATCAGATCGTCGGGGTCCAGCAGCGCTTTGAATTTCTCCATGGCCTGCAGCGCATCGGGGCTATACATGGTCTTGAGCAGTTCCGAACGGGCCCGGCCGTCGCCGTGTTCACCAGAGAGCGAGCCGCCGTGCTCGGCGGCAAGGTCCGCGGCGCGCTCGAGGAACCGGCGCATGAGTTCCCCGTCGCGCTCGAGCGGGAAATCGATGCGCACATGCACACAGCCGTCGCCGAGATGGCCGTAGGTGAGGCCGGAGACGCCTTCCTCGGCCATGAGCGCTTCCAGGCCCCGCAGGTATCCGCCCAGTCGCTCCGGCGGGACGGCGGAGTCTTCCCAGCCGGGCCAGGCCTGCTCGCCCGCTGCCGTGCGGCCGGCCAGGCCCGCCCCGTCGGCACGGATCTGCCACAGCCGGGTCGCCTCAGGGCCGGCGGGCAGGACCCGGGATTCCAGAGCGCCGGAGGCGGCCACCAGCTTCTCGGCGGCCTCGACGGCTTCTTCGGAGGTGGCCCCAGCGACCTCGGCCATCAGCCAGCCGCCCCCGACCGGCAGCGCCGGGACGCTGTTCGATCCGTGCGCGCCGCGGACGACGTCGACCAGCCGGGCATCCAGGCCCTCCAGCGCCAGCGGCCGGAACGGCAGCAGAGCAGGCACATCGTCAGCGGCGGCGGCCATGTCTGCGTAGCCAAGCACGGCCAGGGCCGGCGCTGCCGGCCGCGGGACCAGCCTGACCGTGGCTTCGAGCAGGATCCCGCAGCTGCCCTCGGTCCCCACTAGGGTCGCAGCCAGGTTCCGCCCGTTTTCCGGCAGCAGGTGCTCCAGCGAGTAACCGGAGATCTGCCGGCCGAACCGGCCGAACTCGGTGCGCAGCACGGCCAGGTTCTCGTTCACGAAGGAGGCCAGCCCGGGCACCGCATCCAGAGCCTCCGGCCCGGAACCGGCAGCGACGATTTCGCCGCCCCCGGTCAGCCAGGTCATCGACACAACGTTGTCCGCGGTCCGCCCGTAGGACAGGCCGTGCGGGCCGCAGGCGTTGTTGCCAATCATCCCGCCGAGCGTGCAGCGCGCCGCGGTGGAGGGGTCGGGCCCGAAACGCAGCCCGAAGGGATGCGCCGCCAGCTGGAGCGTGTTGAGCACGACGCCGGGTTCCACGACAGCCGTAGCGGACTCCGGGTCGATGGAGAGGACACGGTTCATGAACCGGGAAAAGTCGATGACCACGCCGGGGCCTACCGCGTTGCCGGCACACGAGGTGCCGGCCCCGCGGACGGTGACCGGAATCCGGTGCCGGCGTGCTGTCTGCACCGTGGTGACCACGTCCTCCTTCGAACGCGGCAGGACCACGACCTCCGGGACCACCCGGTAGTTGGAGGCATCCGTCGAATACAGCCCCCGGCTGAGGGATGAAGAGTCCACGATGTCCCCGAGCCGGTCCCTCAAATCCTCGAGGAATGACTCCACCGACGTCTGCTGCCGAATGTCTATCGGTGTGGGGGCCATGGCTTGCTGCTGCTCCTTGCTCGGTCTTGCGGGACATTTTTTCTTCGGCGGCTGTCGACGCTCGAAGAGTTGTCAGGGCCACTGCGGCCCCAGAGGCATGGTTCCGGGGCCACAGCCATCTATGGCGATTTGCCGTGGCGTGGGCGCACGTCTCGCCTGTGTTTGTGGCTCATGACCGGGCACGAACCGACGCATGTCTTAGCGGGTGATGTCCGCTCCCAGGATTTCGCCCAAGGCACGCACCGAGGCGTCCTGTTGGCGCTGGCAGAGCTCATTGGGATCGGCGACCGGACGGCCGACGATCTGCGACATTACTGAGATATCGTAGTCGGTTCCGGTTTGGGCGTCGTCGCGCGTGCCTTCGTCCGTGAGGTTGGACTGGAATATCCCGGCTGCGGAGCGGGGCAGGAAGTCCTCATAAACGATCGGCTCGGGCACTGCCACGCCGTTGCCAATGAGCTCGTCCAGAGACACGGTGCGCCCCTGCAGCGAACCATCGTAACGCGAGTTCAGCGCGTCTTCATCGACGGAGTAAGTGAAGTAGGCCAGCCTCTGTAGGGCCAGCTCCTTCTCGGTGCGGGGAAGGTTTTCCTCCCAGACCCCGCGGGCGACGTCGACGCGTACACCGTTGCCTTCCCCCACGGCCAGGCGGCGGTCGGTCTCTGCGACCATCCGGTCGTAGAGGTCGCGGCCGGCCGGGGTCAAGGCGATGCCGCGCTGTTCGACCTCGCCGAACCGCACGCGCAGCTCGCCCGGGCCGACAGAGCCGTCCTCGAACCGGAAGATCCGGTCCTCGGACAGGGCGCGGAAAGAAGTCTGGCGCAGTAGAACGTCCGGGCCGTCCCAGCGCGGCGGACCCTGGATCTCGTCGATCATGGCGATCCCGCGGGCCTCCATCCGAGCGTAGAGGTCGTCAATATCCAGCACCCGCGGGGTCAGGTGGTTGATGTGGGTCGTGGTGACACCGCCGATGTCGGAGGCGACAGCCGAGACCGCCTCGAGCTTCTTATACCAGGCGTAGTCGACCGGATCGTCCGACAGCTTGAAGGCACCGGTGGCCAGGTCGAGGAGACGTCCTGCCTTGTGCTCGTCAAGGCCTCCTTCCGCGGCGGCCCGGTCGGCAAGCTGGAGCAGCTCCTCGGGGAACAGAGTGCGGGCGCTAATGAACTCCCGTAGCTGATCCTGCAGTTCAGGGCTGAAGAACCGGGGGTCGTCGGCGGCGAGCATCGAGGTAAACACCCGGAAGGGGTTCCTGGCCAACTCGTCCGGATCTACCGGCCTGAACGCCGTGGACACGACCGGGACGGAGGACTTGGACGCGTCGCGCAGGTCGTAGAAGCCCACCGGATGCATCCCGAAGGCCGCGAAAATTCGGGCCACCTGCGACATTTCCTTGGCCGATCCCACGCGGATGGCGCCGTGCCGCTCCGCTGTTACCCGGGAAATGCTGCCCAGGCGTTCCGCTTCGGCGCCTTTGCGTTTGAGGAAGTCTTCATTGACCTCCGTGGATACCTCCACAAGGGTGTTGTAGGCCGGGACTTCGTCCCCGTACATGTGGGACAGCCTGCGGGCGAACTCGGCCCGCAGCTGCCACAGCTTAAGGAATGACATCGGTTGATCCTTTCGGTTCCACTAGAAGGCGCGTGGTGTCGGGGCTGCAGTCTTCAGTGACCGGTCCCTGGATGGTTGGTTTGGGCAGTTCCCGGCTGGGCAGGCTGCGAGGCGGGCAATGCCCGAGATGAGAAATCAGGCGATATTGGTCACCACCGAGGGCCAGACGCCGTGGCGGGCTCCATTGACGATGAAGGCACATTAGCCCGCGAAACTTGCCGCATGTACACGCAGATTTTCATGTGGTCCTTGCTCTCTATTCCCTGTTGCCGTGCGGTTAGGCGAACTGCTGACGCTTTTGGGCCGCTGCGGCGCCAATGAAGGAGATGTCGTTGCCCGTGGCGACATAGCCGGCGCCCAGCTCGAGATACTGACGGATCAGGTCGGGCCATCCACCGAGACCGCCGATGCCAACGGAGACCCCATTTGCCTGACAGGCCTTAATGACCCGGAGAAAGGCATCATGCACTTTGGGGTGATCCATCTGCCCTGCAATTCCAAGCTCGACGCTCAGGTCGTTAGCTCCCACGAGGAGCATGTCCAGGCCGTCCACAGCAGCGATGTCCTCGACAGCGTCCAGTCCTGCCTGTGACTCGATCATGGCCACCACCATGGAAGCCTCGTCAAGCACCTGAACGACCTCAGCGGGCGGCAACGTCCGATAGTTTAGCTGCGGTGCAGCGCCCGCTAGGGAGCGCTCTCCGAGGGGCGCATGCTTTACGGCGCGGACGAGAGCGCGGGCCTGCTCTGCCGATTCCACGTCGGGAACGATGATGCCCATCGCACCTGAGTCCATGACTCTGGCGATGAAGGCCGGGTCCAGTCCGGGGACGCGGACCAGGGGTGTGACGCCGAGGTGGTTGCAGGCCATGCAGATTTGCCCTGCGGCTTCCAGGGGAAAGCTGCTGTGCTCCATGTCGATGTAGACAGAGTCGAACCCTGCTGTGTGTGCAATGGAGGCGATGTCGACGGTACGCACGAGTCGAATCGCCATCGAGTATACGGTTTCACCCTTGGACAGCTTTTCTTTCACGTGATTGCGGAGCAGGCTGGTGGCTTCGTTGTTCATGGTCTTCAGTCTCCTGATTGAGGTGTTTTAGCCGGAGAGCGCCGGCAATGCTTGTGCTTCGTCCTCGAGCCCGTACACGGATTTGATTTCGAGATTTTCTTCGAGCCCGAACCTGCCCATCAAGCGGCCGATGCCTGATTGCTTGTAGCCGCCCATGGGAGTGTACGAATCCGTGGCTGCCCCGTTGTAGCTGATGCGTCCGGCGCGCAGGCCGTTGACGACGCGGCGGGCATTCGCACGGTCGCCGCCGAAGACGTAGCCCCCGAGGCCGTAGGGTGAATCGTTGACGATGCGCAGGGCCTCATCTTCGTCCCCGTAAACATGACGGCCAAAACCGGTCCGAAGACCTCCTCCCGGGCGATGGTCATGCGAGTTCGACACGTATCGTGAATGGCCGACTGAGCTCATCCGTTGGAATGAGGCTTGCCGTCAAACAGGGGCCCGTATGAGAATTGCTCCTCATACGGATCCCCTCATGTGTCAAATAATTGCCTGTTTGCGTCAGCTCCAGTCGTAGAAGCCCTTGCCGGTCTTGCGGCCCAGCTCGCCGGCGGCGACCTTGTCCCGCAGGATCTGCGGCGGCGCGAACCGCTCACCCAGGGTCTTGTGCAGGTACTCCGCGATGCCGAGGCGGACGTCGAGGCCCACGATGTCCGTGGTCTTCAAGGGCCCGGTCGGATGCTTGTAGCCGAGCACCATCGCGTTGTCGATATCCTCGGCGGACGCGACACCCTCCTCGACCATGCGCATGGCTTCGAGCGCGATCGCGACGCCCAGCCTCGAGCTGGCGAATCCCGGTGCATCATTGACGACGACGGCGGTCTTGCCCAGCGCCCGGACCCAGCCGCGCGAGGTCTCGACGAGCTCAGGCCGGGTCTGGCGGCCGATAACGACCTCGATCAGCGTCGAGGCGGGAACCGGATTGAAGAAGTGCAGCCCGAGGAAGTCCCGGGGCCGGGCCAGCTGTTCTGCCAGGTCGGACACGGACAGGGACGACGTGTTCGAAGCCAGCACGGCGCCGGGCGCGAGCCGCTCCTCGACCGCGCGCAGCGAT
>NZ_JBDGKM010000016.1:0-69076 GCF_057656375.1 Arthrobacter sp. Soil_C_60
CTGGTTCATCCCGCCCCGCTACATCGACCCAGACCAAAAACCCCGCCGCAACCGATACCGACTCGCCGGCACACCCCCGCCCCGCGCCCCGGCCCAGACCCCGCGCGTTAAGAACGGGACCGACCCGGAACCCCCACCACAACCGGCAGAACTCTCACTGATACCAATGCCCGGGCCCCTGGCCAACAGGTAGAAACATTGCTGCCACTCATCGCGGCTGACAGCGCCACGACATCGGCTCATTCCCAATCACCGTATAGTGCTACGCCGCTCGAATCGGCCCAAATACCCGCCGTATCCGAAGGCGCCAAGAAGGCCGTACAGGCCGACAAGCCGTTGCAGGGCGGTCATGAAGACTGGAACCGGCCATTCGATCACTGGCCGCTTCAGCCGAATAAACAACCCTGGTGAAGTACCGGGCACGGCTACATGGCCTCGAGTTCCTTGCCCTTGGTTTCAGGCACGAACTTCCAGACGAACACCAGGGACAACAGCGCGAAGAACGCATACAGTCCGTAGGCCAGAGTCAGGTCTACATCTGCGAGGAACGGGAAGGTTGTAGTGATCGCGAAGTTGGCCAGCCACTGAGCGGCCGCGGCGACGGAGAGCGCCACGGCACGGATCCTGTTGGGGAACATCTCCCCCAGCAAGACCCAAACCACCGGACCCCAGGTGGCGCCGAAAGAGACCACAAACAGGTTGGCCGCGATCAGCGCCACCACGCCCCACGGCTGCGGCAGGGTGACGTCTTCGCCGGTCCCGATGGCCTGGCTGAAACACAGCGCCATCACGCCAAGCGAGAGCAACATGCCGATCGAGCCGGCCACCAGCAGCGGCTTGCGCCCCACCTTGTCCACCAGCATGATGGCCACCACGGTCACCATGATGTTGGTCACCGAGGTAATGACTGTAATGCTGAAGGAGTCGGACTCGTTGAAGCCCACGGACCTCCACAGGCTCGTGGAGTAGTAGAAGATCACATTGATGCCAACGAACTGCTGGAAGACAGACAGGAAGATGCCGACCCACACGATCGGCAGCAGCCAGCCCTTGCCGCCCATCAGGTCTTTGAGTCCCTGCCGTTCCTCACTGTGGATCGTTTCGCGGATGGCCTGGATCTTGTCCTGCACCGCCTGCTTGCCGTTAAGACCAACGACGTCGCGCAGCACCTTGGCGGCGCCAACCAGTTCGTCTTTAGCCACCAAATACCGAGGCGACTCTGGTACCTGCAGGGCCAGCAGCCCGTACAGCACGGCGGGTACGGTTTCGGCTAGGAACATCCAGCGCCAGGCCTCCAGCCCGAACCACATCGGCTCCCCCGCCCCGCCGGCCACTGCGGCCAGGAACGCATCCGTCAGCAATGCCACAAAAATACCGAGCACGATGGCCAACTGCTGCAGCGAACCGAGGCGACCGCGGCTGTGCGCGGGCGAGACCTCTGCAATATAGGCCGGGGCAAGAACCGAGGCCATGCCGACGCCGATGCCGCCGATGAAGCGCCAGATGATCAGGTCGGTCACGCCGAAGGCGAGGCCGGAACCGACGGCCGAGATCGTAAAGAGGACGGAAGCCACCAGCATCGCCCGGACCCGCCCCTGGCGATCAGCCAGCGGGCCCGAGAGCCAGGCACCGATCATTGCGCCGAGCAGTGCGCAGGAGACAGTAAAACCGAGCAGTACACTGCCCAGTCCGAACTGCTGCTGCACCGCGTCGACGGCACCGTTGATCACGGCGCTATCGAAGCCGAACAGGAAGCCGCCGAGCGCCGCAACGATGGCGACCATGACGACTTTGAGCGGAGTCTTTTCGTGGACCAGGGGCTTCTGCATGGAACTCAGCCTACTGCTCAGCATGCTGATGGTTGCCGGGTGTGCTCACTTTGGCAAGAGAACGCCGGCAATCCTCCAAACTCCGGGCAGGCCATGGATCTTGCCGTTAGGCGGTGGTACGTTGGCGGTTCCTGCCGAACGTACGGGAGCAACGACCCAAAGGAGGGACGTCTCATGACCGAGTCCAGTAGTGGTGGAACAAGCACGGATGTCGTCGATATTCTCACGACCGACCATCAGGAGATGGTCGCGCTGATCGGACGGATCGAGCGCACAGCCGATCCCAGCCAGCGCCGGGATCTGGCCGACACCGTGATCGCAGAGGTGATGCGTCACGCCGTCGCCGAAGAGATGTTCGTCTACCCGGCGGTAGAAGAACACGTGCCGAACGGCGCCAAAGAGGTCGAGCACGACAAGAAGGAGCACGACGAGATAGTCCGCCTGATGAAGCAGGTTGAAGACGTCGACGCCGCTGATCCGGAATTCATGGAACTCATCCGCGAGCTGGAGGCGAAGTTGCGTCACCACGCGAAGGACGAGGAGTCCGAGCAATTCCCCCAGCTACGCGCCCACATCCCAGCCGAGAAACTCGTCGATCTGGGCGAAAAGGTGCAGAACGCCAAGAAACTGGCACCGACCCGACCGCATCCGCATGCGCCGCACTCCGAGCTGTTCCACAAGACCGTCGGCCCCGGCGTGGGCATGGTCGACCGGCTCCGCGACAAGCTCACAGGGCGGCACACCGGCTGATTGCGGTCGTGCTTACTGTGGGATTGGAGCCGGCGGCGTCGTTCGTTTGAGCAGGAGGACGGCGCCGAGGGCGGCAACCCACAGTCCCCATGTTGAGCTCCCGATCAGCCCTGCGAGATCCCAGATAGGGAAACCGGGCACGGCGGTGGCCAGGATGTCGCCCTGGTTGAGCAGATAAAGGACACTCGTAACAAGGCCTGCGGCGCCGAGCCAGCGCGGCAGAACACGGCTGCGCAGGATCACTGAGCTGAGTGCGACGGTCCAGGCGATGACCAGCAGCTGGCCCAGGTGCTCGCCGAGCAGCGCCCCGCCGAACTGGTGCTGGGCAGTCCAGGCTGCGTCCACCGCGGTCCTGGCGGCGGCGTCGCCCCCGACGTAGGCTTCGGCCAGCTGCGGAACGACGAAGACCCAGCGCAGAAATCCGATCAGTGACAGCACCACGGATGTGGCGCCAAAATAGGTTGCCGCTTGCATCACCGGGTCCTCGCGCCGGCCCAGGGCGGAAGGCAGCAGCAGAATCGGAACGGCAAGAATGCCGTACGTCCAGGCGGTCGCAAACCAGGTCCAGACCAACCCTTGGCCACCGGCGGAGAACGCAGGCAGAACTACGGCGGCCGGCTCGCGCAGGATATCCGGCCATTCGAACGTCGCCGATAGGACTGTGGCCGCCCCGGCGAATGTCAGGGCGCTGATGATGAACAACCCTCCGGTCACCCGGCGGATGGCTCCGCCGGCCTGCCTGCCCAACTCCGTGTCTGGCCCCCTACCGGTGGATTCCATGACGCTCCGCACTTCCCCAGCGCAACCCATTGCTGCAGGTTTATACGCTGCGGCTTTTCTAGCGCTGCACAAACACTGATCTTGCTGGGAAGGAAAGTCAAGAAGTGGAGAGGAATGTCAGGAAAACGCGGAGCCGATGTCAGGAAGCTTATGTCAGGAAGCCGGCGCAGCCTTGTCCGGGAGCGCGTACTTGAAGACCTTCGCCCAAGAGGACCCGACCTGCTTGAACAGGGGGCCGGAGTTGTAGGGCAATCCGTAGCGGCGGCAGATGTCGCGTACTTTCGGGGCCACTTCAATGTAGCGGTTGGAGGGCAGATCGGGGAACAGGTGATGTTCGATCTGGTGGGACAGGTTTCCGGTCATCAAATGCATGAACCTGGAACCGGAGATGTTCGCCGAACCGATCATCTGGCGCACGTACCAGTCGCCGCGGGTTTCGCCGTCGACCATTTCCTCGGTAAAGGTATCCGCACCGTCCGGAAAGTGGCCGCAAAAGATGACCGCATGCGCCCAGACGTTGCGGACGGCGTTGGCGGCCAGGGTTCCCCAGAGCGCCTGCTTGCCGGAGCCGGTAACCATGGCCACGATCGGCGTTGCGGCGTAGTCCTTGGTGAACTGGCGCAGGGCCTTGCGGCCCATGGCCTTGAGGTCCCTGACGAGAGCGGCCTTGGACTTCGTGCCTTCGCGGTAATCCACCAGTTCCAGGTCGTAGATGGCGATCCCCCATTCGAACACGGGCGCCAGGATCGCGTTCCACAGGGGGTTGCCCAGGTTGAAGGGCCGCCATGGCTGGTCCGGGGACATGCGCAGCAGGTTGTAACCGACGTCCTTGTCCTTGCCGATGACGTTGGTCCAGCGGTGGTGCAGGTCGTTGTGGGTGTGCTGCCAGGATCGGGCCGGGGTGACGAAGTCCCATTCCCAGGTAGTGGAGTGGATGTCCGGATCGCGCATCCAGTCCCACTGGCCGTGGAGCACGTTGTGGCCGATCTCCATGTTCTCCAGGATCTTCGCGAAGCTCAGGAGGGTGGTGCCGGTGACCCACGCGGTCTTGTTGCGCCCGGCAAGGAGTGCGGCGCGGCCGGCGATCTCGAGTCCGCGCTGGACCTTGATCACCCGCCGGATGTAGGCGGCATCCGAGGCACCGCGCTCGGCGATGACTTCGTCGCGGATGGCGTCCAGCTCGCGTCCGAGTTCGGCAACTTGCTCATCGGAGAGATGGGCGGCCGCCGGCGGGCGGACCAGTGGATGCCCTGATGCGGCGAGCGCACCGGTTCTGCGGACTGTGGCCGTAGTGGAGACGCTTTCCATAATTTTCCTCCTTAGAGATCCAGGTTGACGGGTCCGGCGGCTGCCGTAATGCATGTCTGGATGAGTTGGCCTGGTTCGCCGAGGACTTCCCCGGTGCGCAGGTCGCGGACTTGCCCGGCGCGTAGTGGTGCGAGGCAGCTTTGGCAGATCCCCATCCGGCAGCCACTGGGCATCAGGATACCGGCCTCTTCGCCGACGTCGAGCAGCGGGGTATTTCCGTCCGCCTCGATTTCGCGGTCGGACGCCTCGAAAGTGACCAGACCGCCGTCGTGCCCTTCGCCGCCGGCAAGGCCGGTACTGAAGCGTTCAATGGTCAGGGCGCCGGTAACCGCAGGAACGCCGGTTTTGGAGACAGCCGCTTCGCGCGCCCAGAGCGCTTCGGCCTCATCGAGGAAGCCTTCGGGGCCGCAGGCGTAGGCGGCGCGTTCCCGCCAGTCCGGGCAGAGCCGGTCCAGCTCCGCGGGCGAGCTGAAATCGAACCGGCCGTGTTCCCCGGTGAACCAGTGGAGGACGTGCAGGCGCGGGAACTGGTCGGCCAGCTCATGCAGTTCCTCCCCGAAGATGCTGTCCTCCGGGGTCCGGACGGAGTGGATGAGCACCACGTCTGCGTCCGGACGGGCCGGCACCAACGTGCGGATCATGGACATGACCGGAGTGATGCCGCTGCCGGCGGTGAGCATCAGCAGCGGCCGGGGCTGTTCCGGCAGGACAAAGTCACCCTGCGGCGCGGCCAGGAACAGCACATCGCCGGGTTTGACCTTGCGCACCAAGGCACCGGAGACCGCCCCGATGTCGGTCACGGTGATGGCCGGGTCCTCGCCGGCGGCAGTGCTCAGCGAATAGGACCGCCAGTGGCGCACGCCGTCCAGTTCGACGCCGATACGCGCCCATTGGCCAGCCTGGTGGGCTTGCCAGCCGGGGCCGGGGCGGAAATAAATGGTGGCTGACCCGGCTGTCTCCGGTACGACCCGGGTCACTACGCCGCGCAGCTGGCGGGCCGAGAATACCGGGTTGAACAGGGACAGAATATCTTCGGGCGCCAATGGGGTTGTCAGAACGGACGCGGCTTGCGCCAGCTGCCGGAGCCGGATCATGCCGTCGGCCTTATGACGGATTGAGCCATAATTCTCCTCGCGGGACCTACGATCGTACTCCTGAAACTACCGTGTGGGAAGAACTTTTGGGAGTCTTTGTGTCCAATTGCTGACACAATACCGGCAGTAGCATCCTTCAGCGGAAAGAGGCATTCAATGGCCGGGCCGGCTTGGGTCGAAAACGTCATATGGTGGCAGGTCTACCCGTTGGGATTCGTCGGGGCGGAACGGGACGCTCCCGCGACCGGCAGCCGGGTTCAGCACCGGCTGCCGCGGCTGACCGCGTGGCTGGACTATGTGGTGGAGCTGGGCGCTTCCGGAATTGCGCTCGGACCGGTTTTTGCCGCCGAAACCCATGGTTACGACACCACCGACTACTTCCGCATCGATCCGCGCCTCGGCGACGAAGCCGACTTCGAGGACTTCATTGCCGCGGCCCATTCACGCGGGCTGCGGGTCCTGTTGGACGGTGTCTTCAACCATGTGGGCCGCAGCTTTGGCCGGTTCCAGCAGGTTCTCCGGGAGGGGCCGGCAGCGCCGTCGTCGTCTTGGTTCAAGCTCTCCTGGCCTGAGGGGCGATGGAGTCCGGGCACCGAACCGGACTACGAGGACTTCGAGGGGCACCACCACCTGGTCGCCCTGAACCACGCGGAACCGCAGGTGCGCGATTTCGTCGTCGAGGTGATGAAGTACTGGCTGGCCCGCGGCGCGGATGGCTGGCGGCTGGATGCGGCGTACGCGGTTCCGCCGTCGTTCTGGGCACCGGTGCTGGACGCGGTCCGCGTCGACTATCCGGACGCGTACATCGTCGGCGAGTTCATCCACGGGGACTACGCCGCCGCGGTGGCGGAAGGAGGGCTCGACTCGGTGACCCAGTACGAGCTGTGGAAGGCCGTCTGGAGTTCGCTCAACGACGTCAACCTTTACGAACTGTCCGCCGCGTTGGACCGGCACAATGGCTTCCTCGAGTCCTTCGCGCCCCTGACCTTCGTGGGCAACCATGACGTCACCCGGCTTGCGAGTCGGCTGGACAACACGGCGCTGCTGCCCCACGCCGTCGTTATTTTCCTGACGCTGGGAGGCACGCCTTCCATCTACGCCGGCGACGAGCAGGCGTTCCGCGGCGTGAAGGAGGACCGCGCCGGCGGGGACGACGCCGTCCGCCCGGCTTTCCCTGACAGCCCGGCGGAGCTCAGCAGCCTGGGCGCGGACATTTACCGGCTGCACCAGGAGCTGATCGGCGTCCGGCGTCGTCATCCCTGGCTGCACCGGGCGCGCACCCGGGTTCTGGCCCTGGCCAACGCACACCTTGTGTATGAAGCGGCGGCCGACGGGCATTCCCTGACGGTGGCGCTAAACCTCGCCGGCAGTCACGTGAGCATCGATGCGCCTGGTAGCCGCGCGGTTCTGGCCAACGGCGGCGACGTTCAGGTGCGCGGCGGTGGGCTGGAGCTAGGCTCCTTCGCCTGGGCTGTGCTCGCGAGCGGCGACGACTAAGCGCATGTGTCCGGCATTACTCCCGCCACGGGGCAGCATGCCGCCGGAAGCGTTGCCGTTGGCCTATACTTTTTCGGTACGGTTCAGCAGCGGGCCGCTTTGGATTGCTCTTCGACGGGCTGGATGGGCCCGCGCAGTGCATGAGTGAAACGGCGCCAACGTTCTTGAGCACTGAGCCCACCGCTAAGGCGGATACCCACTTGAGCCAGCACCTTCAGGAGCTGGTTCTCAACAGCACCGACGTCGGGGAATTCCTCGACGGGCTGGCGCGCCTGTCCTCCTCCAGCCTCTCCACCCCGGGCGACGAGGTCCTCACTGGCATCACCCTGCTCCGGCACAAGAGGTCCGCCACCGTGGCCAGCAGCAGCGAAGACGCGCAGGCCATGGACGAGATCCAGTACGCGTTTGGCGACGGCCCCTGCATGACCGCCTCGCGTGACCAGGTCAACGTCCTCGTCCCCGATCTCCAGACGGAAGAGCGGTGGCCGCAATATACGACGGCGGTGCTCCAGCATGGCGTGCGATCCATCCTTGCCGTTCCGTTCCATCTTCAGGAAGACACCAAGGCCGCCCTCAACCTCTACTCCCACCGGCCCGGACGGTTCGACGAGAAGTCCGTTGAGCTGGTCGAGCAGTTCGTGCGGCAGACGTCATTGGGCCTCATGCTGGCGGTCCGCCTCGCCCACCTTGCCGAAACCGCAGACAATCTGAAGGCTGCGCTGGTCTCCCGGACGGACATCGATGTTGCCGTGGGCATCATCATGGCGCAGAACCGGTGCAGCCAGGAGTCCGCCGTCGAAATCCTGAAGACGGCGTCCAGCACCCGGAACATCAAGCTGCGCGAGGTCGCGGCGGGAATCGTAACCTCGTTGGACCAGGGGCCGGCGAAGACCTTCTACGAGGATTAGGCGGCCGGGGCGGAATAACTTTTCGGCCCGCTCGGTTGCCTCCTGCGGAAGTATTACTGAGAAGAAGGACTTTTGTGAGCCTGTTTACCCCGCTGTCCGTCGGCGCCCTTGACCTCTCCAACCGCCTCATCATGGCGCCGCTGACCCGCATGCGCTCCGGCGTGGACGGCGTTCCGGGCCCGCTGGTTGTCGAGCACTACCGGCAGCGCGCGTCCTTGGGCCTGATCGTCACCGAGGGCGCCTACCCCAGCTACGCGGGACAGGGCTTCCAGCGCCAGCCGGGCCTGGTCACGCCGGAACAGATCGACGGTTGGCGGGCTGTGGCGGACGCTGTCCACCACGACGGCGGACGGATCGTCGCCCAGGTCATGCACGCCGGCCGTGTCACGCACGAGGCCACCACCGGCGGCCACGAAGTTGTTGCGCCCAGCGCCATTGCCATCGACGGCGAAACCCGCACCTATGACGGCAAAAAGCCGTTCCCGGTTCCCCGCGCACTGGACACCGATGAGTTGCCGGGCATCATCGACGAGTTCGTGCTGGCTTCGCGGAATGCCGTGGAAGCGGATCTGGACGGAGTGGAACTGCACTCGGCCAACGGCTACCTGCTGCATGAGTTCCTCGCCCCGAGCTCGAACCAGCGCACCGATCAGTACGGCGGATCGCCGGAGAACCGCGCACGGTTTGTCATCGAGGTTGCCGCCGCCGTTGCCGCCGAGATCGGTGCGGACCGGGTGGGCATCCGCATCTCCCCCGAACACAATGTCCAGGGCGCCCTGGAGCTGGATGCTGAAGAGACCCGGGCAACCTATGCCGCGCTGATGGACGGGCTGGCCCCGCTGGGCCTGGCCTACCTGAGCATCCTGCACAAGGAGCCGGCCGGCTCACTGGTCCAGGAACTGCGCGCACGCTTCGGCGGTCCGGTGCTGCTCAACAACGGCTTCGGCGTCATTACCACCCGCGAAGAAGCACTGGCCATCCTCGACGACGGCCTGGCCGACGGCGTTGTGGTGGGCCGCCCCGCCATCGCGAATCCGGATCTTGTCCGCCGCTGGCAGGAAAACCTCCCGCTGAACGATCCGGACTCGAGGACTTTCTACACCGACGGCGCCCCCGGCTACACCGACTACCCGTACCTGGCGAACTAGGCTGCTCCTAGAGCCGGACGTAGGCCCAGCCTGCCCATTGCCTGCCAGCCAGGTGGGCGATGGCGGCCGGAACTGCGGCGACGCCGGGCAGCAGCTGGTCGGACGGCACGGCCGCTGAACGCAGGCTGTTTCCGCACGCCAGAACGCGGATTTGCCGGTCCAGCGCGGCGGTGATTTCGGCTGCGAACCCGGATCCGTCAGATAGCAGGGCCACCCCGGGGCCTTGGATGACTACTTCGATGGCGGTCCCCGCCGGCAGCGCGTCTGCCGCGTTGGTTGCGCTGCGCAGCACCCCCGGCAGCCAGTCCTGGGCGCCCTGCCCTGCCCCGTGAACCAGCAGGCCCACCGCCTTGGATGCGGCGCGGGCATCTTGCATGGGGCTGTCCGCTGTGGGCATGGTTCCTCCTCGGTCCGTGCTGAGCCGGCGCGATGCGCGGGCGGGAAAAGCCTTCCCTGTGCATGGTAGCGTGGCCATCGAAATGTATAGACATTCACGACGGCGAACCGCTGCAAGCCTTGTCCTTGTTGCCTTGCTCGGTGTGACAGCCTGCTCCCCCGACACCACTTTGCCCACCGCGCAGCGGGTAGAGATCGGCCACCCGCGCTCCGGCGCCATTCCGGACACCGGCGACTTTGTCCTCCCGGTGTCCATGCTGGCCGATGGCACCGCCCTGTTCCGGACGAAGGAGCGGACTGTCTATGCCATCGCCGTCCCTGAAAAGCAGGGCGGTCCGGGATAGGTTCCGACGCCGGAGGTTCAGCGGCCGGTGAGTGCCGCCGTCGTTGTTTTCTGCGGCACCGCGCAGCGGTTTTCGGACGTTGCGCGCCGGTAGAACGCCCAGCTCAGGAGTCCGATCGACACCACTGCCAGCAGCGGCTGGACCGGCTCGAAATACTGCATGGCGCCGGAGGTGCCCAGGGCCAGGAGCACCAATTTGTTGCAGACCGGGCAGCCGACGGCGAAGAACGAGACGATGGCGCCCGTGAGGCCGAACCGCTGCCCGCGCTCCGGTGGCACCCCTGTCAGTGGTGCCACGTAGGTCGCGGCCACCAAACCGGCCAGCGCGGCCGTGAGGGCCAGGACCGGGAAGGCCCACCAGGTCGGCGGAACCTCCCGGACGAAAAACGGCGTGTCGATCAGATCGGTCGGGACGGCCACCACTACATACGTGGCGGCGGCGGCGGCGAGCGCGGCCAGCCAGCGCCGGCGCGGCCACAGCACAAGCGCGGCCTTCAGTGCCGCGAGGCCGCTCCTCATCGCTCTTCCTCGTCGTCCCGGGCCGCGGGGCTGACCGAGGCGAAGTCGCCACTTGCACGCTGGGTCCGCTGGCTCCTGAGATAAAGCACGACGGCGACAGCCAGTACCGCCGCCGCGATCAGGGCGAAGACCGCATTGGAGACGCCTGCCGCCGCGCCGTTGACCGTGGTTTCCAGCCGGAACTGGTCTCCGACGCTGAGCACGCCTCCGAGCCCGGCCGTTCCGTCCGTCAACAGCAACAGGACTCCGATGCCGATGGAGAGGATCCCGGAAATGACCATGATCCAGGAGTTGGACCAGCGGCCGATTGCCAGCGGGCGCGGACGCAGCCAGCGTCGCCCGCTGATTCCCAGCCTGTCCCAGACCAGCGCCAGCGCGAACAGCGGCAGCGCCATGCCGAGCGCATAAATCGCCAGCAGGATGCCTCCGTACATGGCATTGCTGCCGACGGCTGCCACGGTCAGGATGGAGCCGAGGATCGGACCGGTGCAGACCCCGGCGACGCCGTAGACCGTCCCGAGGACAAAGACAGACAGACCGGAAGAGCCTGCTTGCGCATTGTTCCGGATGGCGGCGGGCAGCCGGAGGCCGAGGATCTGCGCCGCCCCGAGCAGGATGACCAGCGTGGCCGCCACCGCCACCAGGACGTGGCGGTGCTGGGTGACCAGGGATCCGAGCGCACCGGCGAAGACCCCCAGCGGCACCAGGGTAGAGAGGAGTCCCGCGTAGAACAGCGCCGTCCGGGCGACCAGCCGCGTCTTGGTGGAAAAGGCATAGGCGAAAAACGCCGGAAGCAGCAAGGCCGAACACGGGCTGAGCAGCGTGAGGACTCCGCCGAGGAAGGCGCCGGCGTATCCGATTTCCATTACTTGTTTCCCGCTTCGTTCAGCTCGGCGTCGATCGCCTTTTCAAACGCCTCCAGCGGCTGGGCACCGACAAAGGGAGTGTCGTTGACCAGGAATGTCGGTGTTCCGGTGGCACCGAGGGAGGCCGCTTCCTGCGCGTCTTTGACCACCGCTTCACGCAGTTGCTTCGAGTCCAGGTCCGCCTCGAATTTCTTCATGTCCGGCACCCCTGCCTGCTCGGCGAACCCGATCAGGCGCTCCCGGTTCAGGTCCGCGTGCCCGCGTTCAGGTGCGGCGGCATAGACGGCCGTGTTGAACTCCCAGAATTTGCCCTGCTGCCCCGCGGCACGCCCCGCCAGTGCTGCTTCCATGGACTCGTCCCCGAAGACCGGCAGGTCGCGCCACTCGATGCGCAGGTCTCCGCTGTCGACGTACTTCTCCACCAGGGCGGGCAGCGTGTCGCGGGCGAAGAGGCCGCAGAAGGGGCAGCGGTAGTCCGAGTATTCGACCATGACCACCGGGGCGTCCACGGCGCCCAGGGCTGTGGGGTCGTCGGCTATCCGCCGGGACATGTCCAGTTCGCCTGCGCTGTCCTGCTGGGCTTTCTGTCCGGCGCTGGCCGCCTGCTGCGATTTACCCCCTTGGTAGGCAAAGATGCCGACGAACAGCAGGAGCACGGCCACGCCAAGGACCGTGGCCGTCACGGTAAAGTTGCGGTTGCGGGGGGTGCTGGCTGGGTCAGTTGGCTTATGCGACGGCATTCAGGCTCCTCGTTGCGGCCGAAATGACCGCAAATGTTTATACATTTCTCCAATGGAGGCTACGTGACCGGGCAGGACCAGGCAAAACCTTCGGCTGCCGAGCCTGGCAGCACCCCGCCCGGAACTCCGCTCTGGGAAGCCATCAGCCGGGATCTGCACCGCCGGCTGCAGAAGGGCGAATTCAGCACTGGTTTTCCCGGCGAGCTGGCCCTGGCCAACGAATACGGTGCCAGCCGCGGCAGCATCCGCGCTGCCTTGCGCCCTCTGCGCGAGGCCGGGCTGGTTACCGCGCAACGCGGCCGCAAGCCGGTTGCCCTGCCGCAGGTGGTTGCCGGAAAAAGCACAGCCTATGGTCCCGTGTACAGCCTCTTCGCCACCCTGCAGGAAGCAGGAATGGAGCACTACAGTGACGTCCTGGCCCAGGAGGTGGAGCAAAACGAAGCGGTAGCCCAGCGGCTGATGCTTCCGGCGGAGGAACCGCTGTTCCACCTCTCGCGACGGCGTTATGCCGACGGCGTTCCGCTGGCGCTGGATGACGTCTGGCTGCCCGCCGAACAGGTCGGACCGCTGCTGGAGCGGGACTTTTCCAACACCGCCCTGTACCAGGAGCTCGAGGAAGCGTGCGGGATCTCGCTGGACGGCGGCGAAGAACGGCTCACCGCCGTCATCGCCACGGAGGAACAGGCTCGGTCGCTGCAATGCGCGGCGGATACGGCTCTGCTCCTGATCGACCGCGTGGGTTATGCGGGAGGCCGCCCGATCGAGTACCGCCGCAGCTACATTGTCGGCGGGGACTTCGCAGTCTCCACTTCCTTCGGCGCGCTGACGCCATAGGGAATCCGTACGGGCGGCTGGCGCTCCGGATCCGACGGGGCGTTGCGGTTGAGTGTGGTTAGACGCCGGCGCCCAAGGGGATGACGTGCGGCCGTCCGGCGGTCGGTTCCTGCACCACCTGGGCGGCCAGCCCGAAGATCTCGAGCAGCAGTTCGGGCGTGACGACTTCAGCCGGGGTTCCCTGCGCGACGATCCGGCCGTCCTTCATGGCAACCATGTGGTCGCTGTAGCGCGCGGCGAGCGAAATGTCGTGCAGCACCATCACCACGGTGCGGCCGCGGTCCCGGTTGAGCCGACGGACCAGCTCCAGGACCTCCACCTGGTGCGCCAGGTCAAGGTAGGTGGTGGGTTCGTCCAGCAGCAGGATATCGGTCTCCTGGGCCAGCGTCATCGAGATCCAGGCGCGCTGCCGCTGGCCGCCGGACAGATCCTCCAGCGGCTTGTCCGCCAATTCCAGACTGTCCGTGGCCGCCAGCGCGTCGAGCACCACGGCCTCGTCCGACACGGAGAACTGCTGGTACCACTTCTGCCGCGGGTGCCGCCCGCGCGAAACCAGGTCCGCCACGGTCAGTCCGGACGGCGCGGTCGGCGTCTGCGGCAGCACGCTCAACTGGGTGGCAACATGGCGGGTGGACAGCTTCGCCAAGGGTTCGCCGTCGAGCGTCACCGCTCCGGACCGGGGCGCCAGCAGCCGGCCGAGCCCGCGCAGCAGGGTGGACTTGCCGCAGCCGTTGGGCCCGATCACGGCGGTGATGGCGGCATCGGGCACGGTCAGCGACAGTTCCCGGACAATGTCGGGGCCGTCGTAGCCGAGGGTCAGGGCGTCGGCGCGCAGCCGCCCGCCGGTACTGTACGCGCTCATGTGAGCCTCCGTTGGTAGCGCAGAATCAGGTAGATCAAATAGGGTGCGCCGACGACGGCGGTGGCAACACCCACCGGCAGCGCCACGCTCAGGGCGTTGGCGGAGACGGTATCGGCCAGCAGCACAAACACGGCGCCCACCAATGCGGAAACTGCCACCGGCGGCACCACGGCACCGGTCAAGATGCGCGCAATCTGCGGGCTGGCGAGTGCCACGAACACCAGCGGCCCGGCGACCACGGTGCCCACCGAGGCCAGCAGCACGGCGATAGTCAGGGCCGTCAGCCGCACCGTGCCAACCCGGGTTCCAAGTCCGACGGCGGTGTCCTCGCCCAGGCTGGTCAGCAGCAGCCACCGCCCGCAGAAGACGGCGGCCAGCACCAGTACCACGGCGATGGCCCCCATCGGCTGCACCAGCGCCCAGTCCTTGCCGTTGAGCGAACCCGTCATCCAGGTCAGCGCCTGGGCGGCGCTGCTGACGTCGCCCAGGGTGAGCAGCCAGGTAGTCAGGCTGACGGCAAAACCGTTGATGCCCAGCCCCACCAGGACCAGCCGGTAGCTGTCGATCCCGGCCCGGTAGGCCAGCAAGTAGACCGCGACCCCGCTGAGCACGCCCGCGCCGAAGGCAGCCAGCGGCATGCCCAGCGTTGCGGCCAGTCCGCTCAGGCCGGCATTCCCGCCGCCGGCGACCACCAGTACGGTGACGGCGCCGAGCGAGGCCCCGGCGGTCACGCCCAGCACATCCGGACTTGCCAGCGGATTCCTGGCCACGGTCTGCGTGATGGCTCCGGCGGCGGCGAGGCAGGCACCGGCGACGACGCCGGCGACCATCCGCGGTGCGCGGAACTCGGTCACGGCCAGATGGACCTTCGAGTCGGACGTGTCGCCGAGCAGCGCGCGCAGCACGTCCAGCAGTGCGAGCGGGGCGCCGCCGTTGGCCACGTGGACGGCCATGGCCATCACCAGCACCAGGATCAGCACTCCGCCCACGGAGAGCCCGCGCGGGCTGACCCGGATCGAGACCGGTCCGGCCCGCAGCACGCGCAGTGAACGGACCGGGTTGCCGCCGTTGCGGGTCACGGTGCTCATACGGTCACCAACTTGCGGCGGCGGGCCAGGAACACGAAGAAGGGGGCGCCGATAACGGCCAGCACCACGCCCACGGACAGTTCACCCGGACGCGCGATGACCCGTCCGGCGGTATCCGCCAGGAGCAGCAGCGCGGCGCCGGTCACCGCGGAAGCCGGCAGCAGCCAGCGGTAGTCGGCCCCCACCATCGCCCGGGCGATATGCGGAACCAGCAGCCCGGCGAACGCGATCGGGCCGGCCATGGTCACGGCGGATCCGGCCAGCAGCGTGATCGCGGCGATGCCGGCGCAGCGCGCCCACAGCACCGAGATGCCCAGGGACCGGGCGGCGTCTTCGCCCAGCGCCAGCGCGTTCAGCGCCGGAATGTTCATCGCCGCCAGCATCAGGCCCGCCAGCAGGAAGGGCCAGATGGCCGGCAGGATGTCGTTGCGCCCGGCGATGGAGCCCACCTGCCAGAAGCGCAGGGTGTCCAGGGCCGCCTCGTTCAGCAGCACGATCCCGGTCACCAGCCCCGTACACAGCGCGGTGACCGCGGCGCCGGCCAGCACCAGCGTGATCGGCGTGGACCCGTGCCGGGCGGCGGTACCGATCAGGAACACGAACACGCTCGCCAGCAGCGCGCCGCAGAACGCCAGCACGGCCTGGGTCAGCGGGAGCATTGTCCCAGCGATAGCGGTCGCGGCCACGATGGCCAGCGCCGCCCCCTGGTTGATGCCCAACAGACCCGGATCCGCCACGGCATTACGGGTATGCCCCTGCGAGAGCGTTCCGGCCACGCCGAGGCAAATGCCGGCGGCAATACCGGTCAATGTCCGGGGCCAGCGCAGCTGCAGGATGGTGACGTCCATGTTGGTTCCCGTGGGCGTCACCACCGCATGCCACGCCTGCGCAAGCGACGAGGGCTGGCTGCCGATGCAAACACTGGCCACCACGGCGGCGCAAAGTACGACGACGGCCGCGGCCAACCAGCGCAGCCGCACCTTTCCGCTGCGCACGGGCAGCCGCAGCGCGGTTTCGCGCAGCCCGGCAGCCGGAATGGAGTCTGTGCCCGTGGCCGGTGCATCCACAGTTTTCAAGAGCGCCTTCTATTACGGGAGGTTTGGAGCGTCGGTCTTTTCGACTGCTACAGTCTACGACGGGGACAAGCTTAGCCTTACCTAAGTGACGCGGCTAAGGCCGTTCGGACCGTGAAAGAGACTCGCATGAAAACACCCGTTCTGACCAAATTGCTGGCACTGGTCGCCGGCGCCTCGCTCCTGGGCACCGCTGCCTGCGGCGCACCGGCCGCCACCGAAGACAGCGCCGCTTCCGCTCCCGCGGGCGGCTCCGGCTACCCGCTGACCATGGAACATGCCATGGGTTCAACCACCATCGAATCCGAGCCGAAGCGCGTCGTCGCGCTGGACCCGAGCTACATCGATGCCGCCCTGCTGCTTGAGGCCGATCTGGTCGGCTACGTCCAGTACCGGCAGGATCCGGGCGATCCGTTTGCCGACTACCTTGGCGACGTCGACGAAGCCACCGCTGACGCGGTCAACGTCGGCACCCTCGCCGAGCCGAACCTGGAGAAGATCCTCGAGCTGGAGCCGGACGTCATCGTCTCCGCGCAGGTCCGCCACGAGGCGCTCTACGACCAGCTCTCCAAGATCGCGCCGACCATCTTCTCGGTCAGCACCGGCCCCACCTGGAAGGAAAACGTGGTCTTCCTCGGCGAGGCGCTGGGCAAGAAGGACAAGGCCGAAGAGCTCGTGGCCGGCTATGAGGAGCGTGCCAAGAAGGTCGGCGAGGAAATTCTCGCCAAGAACCCCGAAGCCACCTACTCCCTGCTGCGCTTCGCCGGCGAGGACACCGCGCGCCTGTACTCCACCGATTCGTTCATCGGCGAGATCATGGCCGACATGAACATCCCCCGCCCGGAAGGTGCGCCGGATACCACCGAGTCCATCTTCGTCCCGCTCTCCGAGGAGCAGATCCTCAAGGCCGACGCCGGCCTGGTCATGGTCAGCGCCTGGACACCGTCGGGCGCCGAGGGCGATGCCTCCCGCGAACAGCAGAAGACCTTCGAGTCCAACCCGCTGTGGGAGCGCCTGAAGGGCGACGTTGTCCACGTCGACGACGAAACCTTCGTCGCCTCCGTCAGCATCCAGGGCGCGCACGCCGTGATCACCGACCTGGCCGAGCACTACGGCGTGGACCCGCAGCTGCCGTAGTCCCTCCAGCGAAACCAAAAAACCAAGTGCGACGTCGGTGCCAAGTTGGGCGCCGGCGTCGCGCTTTGCGGATCCAACGGTAATAATTTCCCCATGACGAGCCTTCCGCATGACGGTCCTGACCATTCCCACCGCCGCCCCGAGGGCACGAGTGACGCAACGGTTGAAGCGCTGGGCAAGCTGTCCGAGGCGCTGGAAGTCGTCGAACACGCCCGCGGCTATCTCTACGGCTTCCACCGCCTGACCGGCAAGGCCGACCTCGCCCTGGGTGAGGCCGCGGAGCTCCTGCGCAAGGCCGGACACGGCGAGCTGGCCGACCGGGTCGAGCAGGACGTCGTGGGGCGGAATGTGATTGCTGGACGGTGGACGTTCCAAATCGTCGAAGACTACGACGACAACTACTACGCCGCGTTCAAGTCAGTGGAGCAGGCCGCCCGGGATGAACTCGCCGAGGGTAAGCGGCACCTGTTCGAGGCCGAAATGAAAGAGGACCGGCGCTCCCATGGGCGAGCCCACCACGAGGCACGCCCGCGCTAGGGCCGGATGGCGGCGTAGAGCAGCATGTCCCGACGCTCGCCGCCGATGCTCTGGTGGCTGCGCAGCAGTCCTTCGCGCTGGTAGCCGGCGGCTTCGGCCGTGCGGATGGAACCGGTGTTCCACGGTTCGATGTACAGCTCCACCCGGTGCAGGACGGGCAGGGTCCAGGCGAAGGCGGTGAGTGCTGACAATGCCGCGGCGGCCACGCCGTGGCCGCGAGCCGGCGGCGCAACCAGGTATCCCGCCGTCGCTCTTCCTGTTTCTATCGCCTTCAGCCACATGCCGATCTGGCCGAGCGCCCGGTCGGTCGCGGCGTCGGCGATGGCGAAGGAGTAGCCCATCCCCTCGGTGAATCGTCCGTTCTGGTGCAGGATCCACTCCATTGCTTCTTCCGCGGTGGGCCTGGCCGGAAGGGTGCTGATCAGTCGAATGTACGGATCCTGCGTGAGCTCGGCGGCGAGGTGCGCGTCGGAGTCGCGGAACGGGCGGAGCACCACGCCGGCGTGCGATGGCGGCGACGCAGGCCATGCGAGCGGCAGGTGGAGCTTCATGAGTGCGATTCTGCCATTCATGGCAGTTCCCGCAAGAGCAACGGCCGGATTGCCCCCTATCCGCCGGAGGGTGCGGCAGTTTGCCACAGGCCCATCAGATTCCCCTCGCTGTCCCGGAAATAGGCCGCGAACCCCATGTCGCCGACGGCCATTTTGGCCTCCACCGTGGACCCGCCCAGGCTGCCCACCTTCTCCAGTGCAGCATCGATGTCCTCGACGTCGAGTGTAATAATAGGTGTCTTCAGCTCACCTTCGCGCCGGAACATACCGCCGTTGATCGCGCCCGGTTCGCTCGGCATGCCCTGGTCATCCGTCGGCGTAGTCATGACCATGTTGTAATTCAGCTCCGGCATGGGCTGGATGTTCCAGCCGAAGGCCGCGTTGTAAAAGCTCCTTGCCCGTTCCTCGTCTTCCGCGGGAATCTCGAAATGCACTACACGTCCAGTCATTGCGCTCACCTGCATTCTGGTAAATGAACCCGATTACTGAAAGGCGCGGGCGGTCCACGCCCCAAGCGTTAAGTCTAGGAGTGGACGCGCCGCTTGGGGAGGGGTGTGCGGAGCCAGGGTACGGCCGCCTTGCCCAGCCTGTCAGTTTGCGGAAAGGTTGGTCGTTTACACTGTGCACAGACATTAGATGAGACGTCATCAAAGAAAGAGGAGTGGGCCGTCTGCAGTCGACAATTGATACAACCGCGTTCGGTGCTGGCCACCTCCCCGTCCCAGGAGTTGATTTGCCTGCCCCAGACGTTCCGAGCGTAACCGTGCGCCCGGCCACGCCGACCGACCTCACCACCATGGCGGCTTGGCAGTGCCGTTACGTGCCCGACGGGCTGTTCCCGCAGATGGGCGAACGCTTTGTCCGCCGCTGGCATGCGAGTTTCCTCGACTCGCCCTTTGGCATTGCGCTGGTTGCCGAACACGTTGATGCCCGGGGCACGCAGGCCGTCGGCTTCCTCGTGGGCTCTACCGATCAGTTCCGCCATATTGACGACGTCGTTCGCCGCCACCGCCTCCGTCTTGCCTTGGCAGGGTTGCTGGCTTTGGCCCAACGGCCCCGGCTCGGCGCCCACTTCATCCGTACCCGCGGACGGGCCTACCTCAAGCGCATCCTCACCCCGAAGTGGCGCCGCACCCCCGCCGCCGGACCGGCCGCCGGCACCGAGTCCAGTGTTGCGCGCCCTCAGTCCAGTGCTGCGTCCCGTGCAGCCACCGGGGCTGTGGCCAACGCTGCGGCCGGCGGGCAGATCGCCGTCGTTACTGCCATTGCCGTTGACTCCGCTGCACGGGGCACCGGCGCCGGCCAGGAACTCCTCAACCGATTCCTGGAAGATGCGCGCACTGCAGGCGCCACGCGGGCGGAGCTGGTCACGCTGCTTGGCGAGGGCAATGCAGCGCCCTTCTATGAACGCCTCAACTGGAGCGCGGTGGACGAGCATCCCACCCGGGACGGCATGCGCGCCCGCACGTACCGCTATGAACTCGGCGACAACGGGCAGTAAGCGCCGCAGACCCGCCGGGCCCTTCATGGGCAGAACTATCCACAAATGCTGCATTGGTGCCGTTTTCATTTGTTCATCTGAAGCTGGCCGGAGATGATCAGTAGTAAATCATTTCACCTCCCCGGATGATAGGACGGCTATGACCAGGCAAATTCCGGACTTTCCGGCAGCTGCTGCTGCCAATCGGATCAACGACGCCGGAGAACGTTCCGATCCGGACACAACCGGCGTCGACGAGTTCCAGCCGCCCAGCCGACGGTTGCGCAGGCAACAGAACGACGGCGAACCGGTGTCCTCCCGGGAGGCGGGCTACCTGCAGACCTCGCCCCCGGCAGCCGGGGTGAAACAAGCAGATGGTGCGGCCGCCGAGCCTCGGGCCGCGGGCAGCACGCAGGAGCCCCAGCCGCAGGAGGGCGTGCAGGCCCGGCGCCGGCGGGATCTTCGCGAGACGTCTTTCCTGGTCACCGGTTCGGCCAAGGAGCCGGCCACCAAGGGCTGGCGCGGCGTGCTGGCGAAAATGGGCATGCGGGTGGAACCGTCCAAGGAGGAGCTCGCCGAGCGGGCGGACATACAGCTCGTCAGCCAGCATTGGCCGGGGCCGCGCACCGTCGCCGTCGTCAATCGCAAGGGCGGGGCCAACAAGACACCGACAGTGGTCATGCTCAGCGCCATTCTGGCCCGCTACGGCGGCGGACCGGTGCTCGCGTGGGACAACAACGAATCGCAGGGCACGCTGGGCTGGCGCACCGAGCAGGGCCCGCATGCCTCGAGCGTGCTGGATCTGGTGGACTCGTCCAGCAAGCTCCTCTCCCCCGAATCCAATGCGGCCGATCTTGCCCACTACGTCCACCACCAGGCTGCGGACAAGTTCGATGTGCTGCGTTCGGACGAGAATGAGGAAGGCGACCACGAGGTGACCGCGGAGGAAGTGGACATCGCGCACCGGGTCGCCTGCAAGTACTACCGGCTGATCGTCATGGACTCGGGGAACACTTCCCGCTCCGCCAACTGGCGCCGGATGATCGACCACACCAACCAGCTGGTGGTGCCGGTGACCGCGATGGAAGACCGGGCCGAGGCCGCGCGGCTCACCCTGCAGACCCTCGCGGCGCGCGGCGACCATGAAGCGGAACTGGCGCGCAACGCCGTCGTTATTGTGTCCGAGTCGACCGACGCCGGCCGCGGCATGACCGGCGAGACCCGCAAGCGCGCGAAGATCGAGGCGGACCGGATCGAGACCGGTTTCCGCGAATTCGTGCGCGAGGTAGTCCGCATTCCGTACGACCCGGCGCTGGTCAACGGGCCCATCCGGTTCAACGCCCTGCAGCCGGAGACCCAGCGTGCCTGGCTCCGCGCGGCCGCCGCAGTAGCGAGGGGTTTCTAGGCAGCGGTCACGCCTGGAAGAGGCGGCGGACCACCTGCCCCGATGCCAGCGCGTCCAGTCCCTCGTTGATCTCGCGCAGCGGTTTGGTGTCCGTATACAGCAGCTCCACGGGCAGCTTTCCCGCCCGCCAGTGCTCCAGGTACAGCGGAATGTCGCGCTCCGGCACCGCATCGCCCATGTAGGACCCGAGCAGGCGTTTGCCCGCTCCGGCGAACTGCAGGGCCGGGACCGTCAGCTCGGCCGAGGGGTGCGGCAGTCCGACGGAGACCACGGCGCCGCCGCGGGTGACATGCTCCAGGCACGAGGCGATGACCTTGGCGGATCCCACCGCTTCCACCACGACGTCGACGCCGTCGCCGGTCGCCTCGGCGATCAGCGCCCCGGCGTCATCCGGCGTTCCCACGGCGGTGGCCCCGCAGTCCAAGGCCAGCTGGTGCTTGCCCGGATTCGGATCAATGGCAATGATGTCGCTCGCCCCGGCCAGGCTGGCCGCCATGACGGCCGAGAGGCCCACGGCGCCGAGGCCGAACACGGCAACAGACTGCCCGGCCTGGACCGCTGCAGTATTGAGCACCGCGCCCATGCCCGTCAGCACTGCGCAGCCGAACATGGCCGCCACGGTGTCCGGCACATCATCGTTGATGACGACGACGGATTCGCGGGCAACCACGGCGTAATCGGCGAAGGCGGACACGCCCAGATGGTGGTTGATCCGCTTCCCCTCGGCGGTTTTCAGCAAGGCTTCGCCGTGCAGCAGGTCGCCGGAGCCGTTCGTCTCGGCGGCGCGGTGGCAGAGGGCGGGCCGGGCGGCGGCACAGGCGCGGCAGCTTCCGCAGCTGGGGACAAAAACCAGCACCACGTGGTCTCCCTCTTTGACGTCGTTGACGCCCTCCCCCACAGTAATTACCCGCCCGACGGCCTCATGCCCCAGCGCCATCGGCAGCGGGCGGACGCGGGAGCCATCGACGACGGAAAGATCCGAGTGGCAGAGGCTGGAATACGTAATGGACACGCCCAGCTCGCCGGCGCGCGGTTCGGGCCGCTCCAGTTCTTCGATGACCAGGGGTTTGGACTCGGCATAGCGGGTTGGCCCGGCTTGTCCGGGCTCTCCTGTTGGCATGGCTGAGTGCAGGATGGCGGCGATCATCATTCTCCTTCGGGTAGATCAGGACTGGCAGACTCCGGACGGTGGGTGCTACGTTCGCGGCGGGCGCCGCGGGTTAGATCCGCGGCAGGCGTCGCGGTCATCGTCCGCCGCTGGTCTCTTCGGCAGCGAACTGGGCGAAGGTCCGCTTTCCTACTGGATTGCCGGGGACGAGGTGGTTGCCCGCCTTGTACGCGGCGAACATCTTGCCGGGGAATCGCGTCGGAACCACCCGCCGTCGTACGCCAAGGGATTCGAGGGTCAGGCGGGCGATTTCTTCGGCGGAGAGTATTTGCGGCCCGCCGACGTCGGGTGCCCTGCCCGCGGGACCGGCGGCTGCCAGTTCCGTCAGGTGCGTTGCGACATCGCGGACGTCGATGGGCTGGAAGCGGAGGTCCGGGGCGATGACCAGCGGCAGCCGGCGTTGGGCGGCGAACAGAGCGAAGACGAGCTTGTGGAACTGGGTGGCGCGCAGGATGGTCCACGGCAGCGCGGAGGTTTCGATCCGCTGCTCGGCTTCGAATTTGGCCCGGTAGTAGAGCATCGGGATGCTGTCCACGCCGACGATCGAGACGTAGATCAGGTGCGGGTTGCCGGCGTTGCGGGCCGCCGCGATGAGGTTTTCGGTGCCGGTGATATCGCCGCGGCCGTTGGAAGTTGCACAGTGGATGATCGTGTCGACGCCGTCGACCGCCGCGTCGATGCCGTCCCCGGTTTGCAGGTCGCCGCGTGCCCAGGTGCCCGGGCCGCGTCCGGCCGGCTGCTCGTGGCGGCTGAGGATGCGGACCGTGTGGCCTCGCTCGAGCAAGGCGGGTTCGACGGCACGGCCGAGGGCTCCTGTTCCGCCGGTCAGCAGTACTGATGCCACTGGTCAGGCTCCTTCCTGGTGAACGATTTGGCGCGGACGGCGGCAACGGGCGATGCTGAGGTTGCCCCTTGCTGCTGATCATAGAGGACCCGTGATGCGCGCCTACCTGATGTGCATTCTCGTGGTGGTTATTTACTCGGGCAACATTCTCGTGGGCAAGGCGCTGGCCGACCTGCCGCCCTTCACCATCGCGTTCCTGCGGGTGGCTATTGCGTTCGTGGTCCTGCTGCCGTTCGGGTACCGCGGCGCACGGCAGGCCGCGCCGCTGTTCCGGCAGCATTTCAAGCCGCTGCTGTTCATGACGGTCACCGGGGTGGCCGCCTTCACCACCTTCCTGTATGCCGCGCTGCAGTTCACCTCGGCCACCAACGTTTCGGTGCTGGAGGCGGCCATCCCGGCGGTGACGGTGGCGCTCAGTGCCTGGCTGCTGCGGGAGAAACTGCGGTGGATCCAGCTTTTCGGGGTGGCGCTTTCGCTCTTCGGATCGGTCTGGGTAGTACTGGAAGGGCAGGTCTTCCGGCTCGGCGATCTGGGCTGGAATGCCGGCGACGCGCTAATGGTCGGAGCCGTGGCCAGTTGGGCGTTGTACTCGATCGGGGTGCGCAAGTACCTGCACCTGTTCCCGTCCTACGGCTCGGTACTGGTCATGACCGGGCTGTCCGTGCTGATGCTGCTCCCGTTCATGGTGGGCGAGTGGCTGATCCTGGGGGTGCCGGATCTGGACAGCAGCGGCCATTGGTGGGGGCTGATCTATCTGGGCGTCTTCCCCTCCGTGGTGGCGCTGATTCTCTATAACCGCGCCGTGGCAATCCTGGGTGCTTCGCAGGCCTCCGTGTACCTGAACTTCCTGCCGGTAGGCACGATGCTGGGCGCCTACTTCCTGCTCGGCGAGACGATCACGGCGATGCAGATCCTCGGCGCGGGCCTGGTGATTGCGGGCGTCCTGTTCACCACCCGGGCGAAGCGGGCTGCTGCCGGGAGCTGATTTCGACGGCGGGGACAAAGTCCTTTACAAACCGTCTACTGCTTTCCCTTAATCCCTTGACGTTCTACCCATATTTTTTGTGATGCAGGGCACATAATCTAGTCCGTAAGGGCAGCGGAAACACATCGCAGTTTCGCGGTTGCCTCCCACAATCACCTTTCGACTGCACCTGTCTGTCAGTCGCTTAGGTACCGCAATTCGTAATTCTTTAGGAGATTCAATGACCATTGCAGCTGCTCCCGCCAATTCCGTCGCCGGACTCGAGCGCCTGAAGGTCCTGCATAACGGGACCAAGCAGAAGCTGACGTTCTCCGACGCCGAGTTCGAACGCCGCCTGACCGGGCTGCGCCAGATCATGGCCGCGAAGGAACTCGACGCCGTCATCCTCACCAGCTACCACGGCATCAAGTACTACTCCGACTTCCTCTACACCACCTTCGGCCGCAACTACGCCCTCGTCGTCACCGCCGAGGACTCCGTCACCATCACCGCGAACATCGACGCCGGCATGCCCTGGCGCACCAGCTACGGCGAAAACATCGTCTACACCGACTGGCGCCGCGACAACTTCTACTACGGCCTCCAGGAAGCCCTGCGCCAGCGCGGCGTCACCGCCCGCCGCCTCGGCGTCGAAGACGACGCCCTGCCCGTACTGACCCGCGAAAAGATCCAGGCCGCGTTCGACGGCGCCCAACTGCTCGACGTCTCCCAGGACGCCATGCGCCAGCGCATGATCAAATCCGCCGAAGAAATCGAAGTCATCAAACACGGCGCCCGCATCGGCGACCTCGGCGGCGAAGCCATCAAAGCCGCCATCCGCGACGGCATCACCGAATACGAAGTCGCCCTCATCGGCACCGAAGCCATGGTCCACGAAATCGCCCGCACCTTCCCCGAACAGGAAGTCCGCGACACCTGGGTCTGGTTCCAATCCGGCATCAACACCGACGGCGCCCACAACTGGGCCACCACCCGCAAACTCCAGCAAGGAGACATCCTCTCGCTGAACTGCTTCCCGATGACCTCCGGCTACTACACCGCCCTCGAACGCACCCTCTTCCTCGGCCAGCCCGACGAACGCTCCCTGCAACTGTGGAACGTCAACGTCGAAGTCCACCGCCGCGGCCTGGAACTGATCAAGCCCGGCGCGGTCTGCAAGGACATCGCCGCCGAACTCAACGAAATCTACATCGGCCACGGCCTGCTCCCGAACCGCACCTTCGGCTACGGCCACTCCTTCGGCGTCCTCTCCCACTACTACGGCCGCGAAGCAGGCCTGGAACTACGCGAAGACATCGACACCGTCCTCGAACCCGGCATGGTCGTCTCCATGGAACCCATGATCACCGTCCAAGACGGCGAACCCGGCGCCGGCGGCTACCGCGAACACGACATCCTCGTCATCGGCGAAGACGGCGCCGTCGAGAACATCACCAAATTCGGCTTCGGCCCCGAAAACAACATCATCAACGCCTAGCCTGCGTCGGGCGGTGCCGGTCCCGGACCGGCACCGCCCCTTCGCACCCAGATCCTCGCCCCGTAAACGTGGCTGCCCGCGTGTATTCCACGCGGGCAGCGACGTTTAGGGGGCGGGCATCCTGTCAGCTTGCAACGAATCGGAGAGACGATGCGCAACAGTGTTTACATGGAGGAGTTGGACTCCTTCACCTACCGCGAAAAGATTTCGGACGGCAAGGCGGCCGTCCTCGTCCCTGTCGGCTCCATCGAACAGCATGGACCGCACATGCCGCTCAACGTGGACGTCCTGCTCTCCCGCGCCATGGCAGGCGGTGTAGCCGAAGCCGTTGGCGGACTGGTCGCGGCCCCCATCACCTACGGCTACAAGTCCCAGCAGCGTTCGGGCGGCGGAAACCACATCCCCGGCACCACCAGCCTGGATGCGTCCACCGTCATTTCCATTGCCCGGACGCTGACCCTCGAATTCGCCCGGCACGGCGTGCGGAAAATCGCTTTCATCAACGGCCATTTCGAGAACTACCAGTTCTTGTATGAAGGTGTTGATCTGGCCGTCACCGAACTGCAGCGGGCCGGGATCGACGATGTGAAGGTCATGCTGCTGTCCTACTGGGATTTCGTCGACGAGGCAACGATTGCCGAACTGTACCCCGACGGCTTCACCGGCTGGGATCTGGAACACGGCGGAGTCCTCGAAACATCACTCATGCTTCACCTGTACCCGGAAAAGGTGGAGATGGACAAGGTCGAAGATCTGCCGCCGGCTGTGCTGCCGAACTACGACGTCCTGCCGGTTCGTCCCGAGCTGACGCCGGCGTCCGGATGCCTGTCCTCCGCAGCCCAGGCCACCGCAAACAAAGGCGAAATCCTGCTCAAGCGTGCAAGCGTCGCCATGTCGGCCGCCCTCGATGCCGAATTCGAGGATGTGATCGACAATGACGTTGAGCAAAAATGAGACAAGGCCGGCAGCGCCGGTGGAATACCGCGCTGACCTGAACCCGCCGGAGCCTCAGGAAGAGAAGAAGCGGCGCGTCGACGACGTTGTCATCAAGGCCGCCGCCATCGTCCTGGTGGTTTCAATTCTCACGTTCGCCGTGGCCGTTCCGGATGGAACTGCCACGGCCATCGGCGCGGCACGGACCTTTGTCACCGAATACTTCACGTGGTTTTTCGTCGCCTTCTCCGCGCTGGCGCTGGGCGTTTGCGGTTGGCTGGCATTCGGCCGGTTCCGCCACATCCGCCTTGGCGGCCCGGATGCCAAGCCCGAGTATGGCAAGTTTGCCTGGTATTCCATGCTCTTCGCTTGCGGCCAGGGCATTGGACTGATCTTCTGGTCGGTTGCCGAACCGATCATGCTCAAAGACGAGAATCCGCTGTTCCCGGCTGGTTCTGCCAGCCCGGCGGACGGGGCGATGGCCTGGTCCTACTTCCACTGGGGCCTGACGGCCTGGGCGATGTACGGCATTGTGGCGATTTGCCTGGCCTACTCGCACCACAACCTGGGCAAGAAGCTAACGTTCCGCGACGCCGTCGTCGATATCTTCCCGCGCAAGTCCCGCCGCGGCGCCGGCATGGTCATCGAGTTGCTCGCGATCCTCGCCACGGTGCTCGGCCTCTCTACCTCGTTTGGTTTTGCCACGCTGCAGTTCACCTCCGGCATCAGCGCCATCACGGGCATCCATGCCAGCGCCCCGCTGTGGATTGCGATCATCGTGGCACTGGGGGCCCTCACGGCAGGATCGGTATTCTTCGGCATCAGCAAGGGCATGAAGCGGATCAGCGAGATCAACTCCGTGCTGAGCATCGTGCTCCTGGTCGCCGTGTTCGCGTTCGGCCCGATCATCTACCTTGCGTCCACCTTGTCGCAGACCTTCGGCGCATTTTTCCAGAACTTCCTGGCGATGAGCCTCTGGACGGATTCCGGCGTCGCGGCCGAAGGAATCGGTTCCTGGCAGGACAGCTGGAATGGTTGGTGGACGGTCTTCATCTGGTGCTGGGTCATCGCGTTCTCCCCGTTTGTGGGGGCTTTTATCGCCCGCATCTCGCGGGGCCGGACCATCGGGGAATTCATCCTGGGCGTCACCGTTGTTCCGTCCCTGATCGTGATGATCTGGATCGGCATCATCGGCGGCGCCGCCCTGTACTACGACAACGGGACGAACGGGTCCATCGCGGCTGCGGTTGCCGAAGACACTTCGCAGGGGCTGTTTGTGATGCTCGAGTACATCCCCGCTGTGGGCACCATCCTGCTGGTCGTGGCGACCATCCTCGTGGCGACGTACTACATCACCTCCCTGGATTCAGGCGTGCACGCCCTGGCGGAATTCGTTTCCTCGGGGCGGACGCCGAGCAAG
Organism: Arthrobacter sp. Soil_C_60; assembly: GCF_057656375.1. NCBI lineage: Bacteria > Bacillati > Actinomycetota > Actinomycetes > Micrococcales > Micrococcaceae > Arthrobacter > Arthrobacter sp. Soil_C_60. The sequence continues at coordinate 27,973 of NZ_JBDGKM010000016.1, forward strand.
CTCTTCCGGGTGGTATTGGTGGCGAGCATCGTGGCCATCACCGTGGCGCTGCTGACCCTGGGCGGCACCTCCGTGATCGATACCGTCCAAACCGGCACGATCATCGGCGCGTTCCCGTTCGCCTTTGTCATCATCATCATGGTGGTCAACTTCGTGAAGCGGTTACGAAACCGCGAAAGCGCACAGGTTGAGGCAGCAGCGGCGGAGCAACCAATCGAGGAGCAGTCAACCAAATAGCGGTGCCGTCAGCTTGACCGGCCAACACTGACACCAGGAGGGGCTGTCGCGGCAGCCCCTCCTGTCTGCCGGCCGTCGGAGCCAGGGCAGTTGACGAGGCGCGCCCACCGGCGCACCGTGCTGAACCTGGACGGCGAGGTGGCGATATCGGGGAACAGCGGCCGGGCACATAGGCTGGCGGTATGGACTCCCCTATCCAGCGCTACCTGACGCACATCCACGAGGAGATCGCGCGCATTAAGGACGGCCAACCCGCCAGCTACATTCCCGCGCTGGCGGACGTGGATCCGGACAACTACGGCATCTGCCTGGCCACGGTGGACGGCTACGTCTATGAAGTCGGCGATACGCGCGAAGAGTTCACCATCCAGTCCATCTCCAAGCCGTTCACCTACGGGCTGGCGCTGTCGGACCGCGGCATGGCGGCGGTGGACGAGAAAATCGACGTCGAACCTTCCGGCGATGCCTACAACGAGATTTCCCTGGCCGAGGGCAGCGGCCGGCCCTCCAACGCGATGATCAACGCCGGGGCGCTGGCGGCGACGTCGTTAGTTAAAAGCGCCGGACCGTACTCGCGTTCCCGCCGGATCCTGAACATGTTCTCCGACTTCGCCGGGCGCGACCTGGCCGTCAGCGAGCGCGTGTACAAATCGGAGCTGGCGCACGGGCACCGGAACAAGGCACTGGCCTACCTGCTGCGCTCGTTCAACATCATCGAAACCGACCCGGACCCGGTGGTGGAGGACTATTTCCGGCAATGCTCGGTGCTGGTGAACTGCCGCGATCTGTCCATCATGGCGGCCACGCTGGCGAACAGCGGCACCAACCCGCTGACCGGCGAGGACCTGCTCGAGATCGGCGAGGTGGAGCGCGTGCTGTCGGTCATGACCACCTGCGGGATGTACGACGACGCCGGGGCGTGGATGAGCTCGGTGGGTATGCCGGCCAAGTCCGGGGTGGCTGGCGGCATCCTGGCCGTGCTGCCGGGCCAGGTGGGGCTGGCGGTGTACTCGCCGCCGCTGGACGCGCACGGCACCAGCGTGCGCGGCATCGAAACCTGCCAGCGGCTCTCGGACGACATGGAACTGCACTTTGTCCGGGCCGGCCGCACCGGAAAGTCCGCCATCCGCGCCGGCTACGACATCACGGACTCCCCCTCCGGCATCCGCCGCACCGACGAGGCCGCGGATGTACTGCGCGAGCACGGCCACCGCGCCATGGTCATCGAACTGAACGGGGACCTGCTCTTTGCCGGCTCCGAATCCGTGGTGCGCGAACTCAGCGCCTTGAGCGACGACGTCGAACACGTCATTCTGGACCTGCGCCGCGTGGACGAGGTGGCCGCCGTGGCACTGCGCATGCTCGCCGACGTGCGCGAACAGCTCACGGCTGCCGGGCGCCAGCTGGTGCTGATCGACGGCGAAGGCACGCTGGCGGCGTCGTTTATGGAGGTCGACGGCGAAGTCCCGACCTTCACCACCCGCAGCGCCGCCGTGGAGTGGTCCGAAAACCAGCTCATCGCCAGGTACGGCGGCGACCTTGAGCTCCCGGATGCGGTGCGGCCGGCGGACAGCCCCGCCCTCAGCTCCCTCAGCAAGGACGATGCTGGGGCGCTCGAGCAGCGGATGGAACCCAAAACGTACGACGACGGCGACGTGATCCGCCGCGTGGGGCAGCGGTTCGGCGGCGTGTTCTTCATTGTGTCGGGCAAGATCACCACGTCCGTGCCCGGGCCGAACGGAACGCGGGTCAAACTCAGCACCCTCTCCGCGGGCATGACCTTCGGCGAACTGGCCCTGGGCAGCGAGAACCGGCAGGAAACCACGGTCAAGGCCGTGGGCCCCGTGGAGCTGATGGTGCTCAGCGCCGACAAAATCCTCGCGCTCGAAGAGGACGATGCGCGGCTGGCCCTCGAGTTATGGAAGGCGCTGACCCGCGATGCCTACATCCGGGTGGACCAGTACCTGCGCGAAACCGCCGTCCGCATCCGGGACTGACTGCTCCTAGCGGGCGCGCAGTCCGGCCAGGACCGCATCCACGCCGAAGAGGAAGGCCTCGTCGTCGTCGTTGTCCTGGCGTACGTTTTCGGGCAGCAATCCGGCTGCGGCCAGATCGGCGTGGGTCTGCTCCTCCGCCACGGCGCCAAGAATGAAATGGGTCAGCGTGCGTGCGCCCCAGCGCGTCTGCTGCTCGGTCAGGTCGGTGTCTTGCAGAAGCGTGCGCAGGGTGGCGATCGCCGGAAGCGCCTCCGGGTTCAGCGCATGTGCCAGCGACACCACGTCGGCACCGTCCCGAACGGCCAGCAGCGCGGCGCGGATGTCCGCGGCCAGCCGGCGGACCGGATCGCCGTCCGCCGCCGCGGGGTCAACCGCATCCGCGTCCACCTGCGCCAAAATCTGTTCGGCCAGCACGCCCAGCAGGTCCTGCTTGTTCTTCACGTGCCAATACAGCGCCCCGGGCTGGACACCCAGATCACGGGCCAGCCGCCGCATGGACAGGTCGCCCAGGCCGTAATTGCGCAGGATGTCCATGGCTGCATCCACAATCTGCCGCCGGGTGAGGCTCATCCATTCCTCCTGATCCATACGCCGAAGTCAAAAAGACAGTCCTGTTCCATCATGCCGTAACGGCCGCTGACCGGTGGGCACCGCTGCCCCTTTACTGTCATTGCCCATGCTTCCCGTCCAACGTCGCAGGTCACAGCCCTTTTTCGTGACACCCCTCACAAAATCCACCAAAATGCGCTATTGTTGCGTGGTCAGACCATAGTGGTCCGACCACCACCCCGGTTCCGTGCCCCACCATGCGAAGGAAAACCTGTGGAGACATTTACCCCCACCACTGATCCACTAGCCGGCAGCGTCGCGCTTTCGGCTGTAGTCTCGCTGCTACCGCTGCTGACCTTCTTTGTGCTGCTCGCCGTCGTCAAGACGAAGTCGCACGTGGCCGGGCTGGTGTCCCTGCTCGTGGCACTGCTGGTCGCCATTCTGGCCTTCCAGATGCCCTCCGGTCTGGCCCTGATGTCCGGTGGACTCGGAGCGGTCTTCGGCGCGTTCCCCGTCGTCTGGATCGTCGTGATGGCCGTGTGGCTGTACCAAGTTACGGTCATCAGCGGCCGTTTCGAAGACCTGCGGCGGGTCTTTGATGTGATCGGCCGCGGCGACGTCAGGCTGCAGTCCATCCTCATCGCCTTCTGCTTCGGTGGCCTGCTCGAGGCGCTCGCCGGGTTCGGGGCGCCCGTCGCGATTACCGCCACGATGCTGCTCGCGCTGGGCATGGCTCCGCTGCGCGCCGCCGCCGCCGTGCTGGTCGCCAACACCGCCCCCGTCGCCTTCGGTGCGGTGGCGATCCCGATCACCACCGCCGCGGGACTGACCGGGCTGGATGCCGACCACATCGGCGCCGTAGTCGGCCGCCAGGCCCCGCTCCTGGCGTTCGTCGTTCCCCTGATCCTGTTGCTGATCCTGGACGGGAAGCGGGGGCTCAAGGACTGCTGGCCCGCCGCCCTGGTCATCGGCTCCTCGTTCGGCATTGCGCAGTTCCTTTGCTCGAACTACTTCTCCTACGAACTCACCGATGTGGTGGCCGCACTGGTCGCCATGGGTGCAGCCGTGGCGTTCCTCCGGGTCTGGGAACCGCGCGGCAGGACGGCTGCCCGTGAACGCATCTGCGCCGAGGTTCCGGTCGGCGCGAGCGGCGTGCCGGTCGCTGGAAGTGGCATGCAGGGTGGCGGTTCCGGCGTACAGCGTGGCGGTTCCGGCGGACAGGGTGGCGGTTCCGGCGCCACCGGGACAGACGCTGCCGCCGAACGGCTGACCCCGGTCCGCACCTGGCTCGCACTCTTTCCGTACTTCCTCGTCATCGTGGTCTTCGGTGTAGCCAAACTGTGGACATTCGGCGTGGACATCCCGGGATGGCTGGCCTCCACCGACATCGCGGTGCCTTGGCCGCTGCTGTACGGCAACATCGTCGACGCCGCCGGCGAACCGGTGTCTTCCACAATCTACAAGTTCACCTGGCTGTCCAACCCGGGCACGCTGCTGCTCATTGCCGGACTGCTCGTCGCCGTCGTCTATTCACGTTTCGACGGCGCCGGCCGCTACCCGCTCCGGGTGGGAACGGCGCTGGCCGAAATCCCGCGCACGATCCACCGCATGCGCTGGGCCAGTTTGACCATCCTCACCGTGCTTGCCCTGGCCTACGTAATGAACCTGTCCGGGCAGACCGTCTCCATCGGCACCTGGCTGGCAGGGACCGGCGCGTTCTTCGCTTTCCTGTCTCCGATGCTGGGCTGGATCGGCACCGCCGTCACCGGTTCCGACACCTCGGCCAATGCCCTGTTCGCCAAGCTGCAGCAGACCGCCGGGCTGAAGGCGGGGATTGACCCCAACCTGCTCGTGGCCGCCAACACTTCCGGTGGTGTGGTCGGCAAGCTGATCAGTCCCCAGAACCTGGCCATTGCCGCCACCGCAGTCCGGCTCGACGGGCAGGAGTCCCTCATCCTGCGCAAGGTCGTTGGCTGGAGCGTGGGCATGTTGCTGGTGCTCTGCATCGTCGTCTACCTGCAGTCGACACCGGTCCTGGGCTGGATGCTGCCTTAGGACGCCGAGTCCACCGGCGGCCGGGCATGCCCCGCAAGGCGTGCCCGGCCGCGTGCGCATGCGAAGATAAAGCCGTGACCAGCAAGATAGCTAAACCCGCACCGCGCGCCTACGAGGCGGTGCTCCAAAGCATCGAGGCGGAGCTGCGCTCCGGGGCGCTCAAGCTCGGCGATCAGCTACCCGGCGAACGGACGCTGGCCGAGAAACACGGGCTGTCCCGGGCCTCCGTACGCGATGCCATCCGCATCCTGGACGTACTCGGGGTGGTGCGCACTTCCACCGGTTCCGGCCCCAACGCAGGCGCGGTCATCGTATCCCAGCCTGCCTCCGGGCTGGCCGCCGCACTGCGGTTGCATGTGGCAACCCGCCAGTTGACTGTCGGCGAGATCGTGCAGACACGCATCCTGCTCGAGACCGGGGCTGCCGAGGCCGCCACCATCGATCCTGAGAACGAGGCGACCCGGGCCAAGCTTGACGAGGCCGCGGAACTGCTGGAGTTGATGGACAACCCGAAGCTCGCCCGAGCGGACTTCCATGCGCTCGATGCCCGCTTCCATGTGCTGCTTTCCTCGCTCGCCGGCAATGCGGTCATCGAGGCGATGATGGAGTCGCTGCGCCTGTCCATCAGTGACTACGTTGCGGAGTCGATCCGCAGCGACGAGGCGTGGGAACCTGTCGCCGACGTGCTCCGCGGCCAACATCACGGCATCTTGGCTGCGGTGTCGGCAGGCGAGGGCAAGCGGGCCTCCCAGCTGCTCCGCGAGCACATCGAATGGTTCTACGCCGAAACCCAGCGCTGAGACTCCGGCGTCGGCAAGGGCCGGACAAGACGTAGGTTCCGCGGCTCGTGGACGCACGCCAAGCGGCACGTCACAATCCTGAACACTGTTCAATACTGTTGACACAGCTTCCGCGCCTCTACACACTTGAACGGTGTTCAATTACTTTCAAGACCTGGCCGACCGGCAACTGGCCGGCGGCACCCTGACCCGCGAGGAAGCCCTCGCCGTCCTGCACGCCCCCGACGAGCAGCTCCTCGACGTGGTGGCCGCCGCGGGCCGGCTACGCCGCGCGCACTTCGCCAACACCGTCAAGGTCAACTACCTGGTGAACCTCAAATCGGGCCTGTGTCCCGAGGACTGCACCTACTGTTCCCAGCGGCTCGGTTCCGCCGCCCAGATCCTCAAGTACACCTGGCTCAAGCCTGAAGAAGCCGTGCAGCAGGCCGCCACCGGTATCCGCGCCGGCGCCTCCCGCGTCTGCCTCGTGGCCAGCGGCAAGGGCCCCACCGACCGGGATGTCGACCGCGTGGCTTCCATGGTGGAGGGGCTCAAGGACGAGCACCCGCAGGTGGAGGTCTGCGCCTGCCTCGGCATCCTCAAGGACGGCCAGGCCTCCAAGCTCAAGGACGCCGGCGTCGACGCCTACAACCACAACCTCAACACCAGCGAGTCCAACTACGCCGACATCTGCACCACGCACGAATACGCCGACCGCGTTCGCACTGTTGAGCATGCCAAGGACGCTGGCCTCTCCCCCTGCTCCGGCCTGATCGTGGGCATGGGCGAGACCGACGATGAGCTGATCGATGCGGTCTTCGCCTTACGCGAGCTGGACAGCGACTCGATCCCGGTCAACTTCCTGATGCCGTTCGAGGGCACGCCATTGGAAGGCACCTGGCTGCTGACGCCGGCCCATTGCCTGCGCATCCTCGCGATGATCCGCTTCGCCTGCCCCGCCACCGAACTGCGCATGGCCGGCGGCCGCGAGATGCATCTTCGTTCGCTGCAGCCGCTGGCCCTGCAGGTCGCCAACTCGCTGTTCCTGGGCGACTACCTTACGAGCGAGGGCCAGAAGGCCAAGGCGGACCTGGACATGATCGCCGACAACGGCTTCGTGGTCCTGGGCGCCGGCCCGGATTCTTCGCTCGGGTCCCTCGGGTCCGCTGTGTCGGCTGCTGCCGCTGCGTCCGCCGTCTCCAGCAACCTGCAGGCAACCAACGACGGCGGTGCCCAGGCTTCCGCAGGCCAGGTCACCATCCGCCGCCGCGGCGCCGGTACGGAACTCGCCCCCAATGTCTGAGACTGCCCTCGCCCCCGCGGCCCCGTCGCCTGCGGGCCCGGCGGAAATTCCGGCCGGAACACCCGCAGCTGCCCGCACTCTGGACAAGACAGCCTCCGCTGCGCCGTCGCTCATCGCCCGCGACCGCGGACTGCTCTGGCATCCCTATGCCCCGTTGGACGGGCCGGATCCCTACGCCGTCACGGGAGCGTCGGGGATCCGGCTCCGGCTTCAGGCTGCGGACGGCGAGCGCTTCGAGGCGGTGGACGCGATGAGTTCCTGGTGGTCTGCCATCCATGGCTACCGGCACCCGGTCCTGGACGAGGCGGTCCGGCGGCAGACAGAGCAGTTCAGCCATGTCATGTTCGGCGGCCTCACCCACGAACCGGCTGTCCGGCTCGCCGAGCAGCTGGTGGATCTGGCGCCGGATCCGCTGGAGCACGTGTTTTTCGCGGACTCCGGCTCCGTTTCGGTGGAGGTGGCCCTGAAGCTGGCGGTGCAGTACCAGGCAGCCGTGGGCCGGCCCGGCCGCCAGCAGTTCCTGGCCCTGCGCGGCGGTTACCACGGCGACACGTTCGCGGCGATGAGCGTGTGCGATCCGGTGGACGGCATGCACGCGGCGTTCCCCGGCCTCGTCGCGCAGCAGCATTTCCTGCCGCGTCCGCCCGCGGCGCGGCTGAACAACGACGGCGAACTGGTCGCCGATGCGTCCGAGGTATCCGGCTGGATCGCCCACCTGGAAGAGACTGCGGCGCGGCATGCCGGTGGGCTGGCCGGCATCATCGTGGAGCCGGTGCTGCAGGGCGCCGGCGGCATGTACAGCTACGCCCCTGAATGCCTGCAGGCCCTGCGCCGGGTGGCGGACGAGTACGGACTGTTGCTGATTTTCGACGAGATCGCCACCGGCTTCGGCCGCACGGGCCGGCTTTTCGCGTCCGAATGGGCCGGTGTCGTGCCGGACGTGATGTGCGTGGGCAAGGCACTGACCGGCGGCTACCTGACCCTCGCCGCGCTGCTCTGCTCCGGCGAGGTGGCTGCCGCCATCACGGCCTCAGAGTTCCGCGCGCTGCTGCACGGTCCCACTTTCATGGCCAACCCGCTGGCCTGTGCGGTGGCCACGGCATCCCTGGAACTGCTGCACGCCGCGGACTGGCGGAAGCAGGTGCAGCACGTCCAGCAAGGATTGTCCGCCGCGCTGGCACCGGCTGCCGGCTTGGCTTCCGTCTGCGACGTCCGTGTGATTGGCGCCGTCGGGGTGGTCCAGCTGGACCGGCCGGTGGACATTCCCGCGATCACCCGCGCCGCGCTGGAGCACGGTGTGTGGGTGCGGCCCTTCCGCGACCTGATCTACACCATGCCGCCCTACATCTCCTCGGCCCAGGATATCGCCACCATCGGCGCCGGGATCACCGCCGCCGTCGCCCAGGTCCACGGCTGATGGGCGCCATGCAGCAGTGGCTCACGGACCAGGCCCACGTGCGGACCCGGCGCGGCACGGTGCGGAGCACAACCGCCCGAAACATTACCGAGCGTAACTCGGCCGCCAGGGACTCGGGCGTTCATGACGCACTGCTGGACCTGGCCTCCAACGATTATCTGGGCCTGTCCACCGATCCCCGGCTCAAGGCCGCTGCCGTCGATGCTATCGGGCGCTACGGCACTGGCGCCCGGGCTTCCCGGGTGGTCACCGGCACGCAGCCGGTGCACGCGGAGCTCGAAGCAGAACTCTGCGGGCTGACCGGCCAGCCCGCTGCCCTGGCGTTCTCCAGCGGCTACGCCGCGAACCTCGGCATCCTCACCGCGCTCGGCGGCCCCGGCACGCTGATCGTCCAGGATGAACACTGCCACGCGTCACTGATCGACGGCGCCCGGCTCTCCCGCTCCCCCGTCGAGGTGTTTGCCCATGGCAATCTCGCCGCGCTGGACGGGTTGCTGGCAGGCCGAAGCCAGCCGCGCGCCGTCGTCGTTGTTGAATCGGTCTACTCGGTACTCGGCGACGCCAGTGATCTGACGGAAACCGCGCGCATCTGCGCCAGACACGACGCCCTGCTGGTGGTGGACGAGGCGCACGGAATCGGCGTCGCCGGCGGCGGACGGGGGGCCGTCCACGCGGCCGGCCTGGCGGGCGCGGAGCATGTGGTGCTCACGGTGACCTTGTCCAAGGCGCTCGGTGCCCAAGGCGGCGCGGTACTCGGTCCGGCCGCCCTGCGCGCGCACCTGGTCAACACTGCCCGCAGCTTCATTTTCGATACCGGGCTGGCCCCGGCCGCAGCCGCCGCCGCGGCTGAAGCCTGCCGGATCATCGCCGCCGAACCTTCGCTGGCGCGGGCCCTGCTCGGCAATGCGGCCATCATTGCGCAGGTGTGCGGAATCGAGCAGGCAGCCGGCGCCGTGCAGTCCGTTCCCGCGGGCCGGCCGGAAGACGCCGCTCAACTCGCCGTCCGACTCGAGGATGCCGGGGTCCTGGTCGGATGCTTCCGGCCGCCGAGCGTGCCGGACGGCATCTCGCGGCTGCGGCTGACGGCCCGCGGGGATCTGGCGCCGGAACAGGTGCGGCAGGCCGCCGGGTTGGTCTCCGGCATGGTGGCCGGATTGGAGCCAGGAATGGTGTCAGAAAAGGCAGACGGATTGGACGCTGCAAGGATGGCAGCGCGATGAGCTTCCACGTGGTTTCGGATCCGGCGGAGGTGCGCGAGGTGATGCGCCGGACCGAGGATTTCCTGCCGACGAACGCGCTGACCTCCGTGGTGCCCCTGGCCCCGGCCGCCCTGCGCATCCTCAGCCGCGCCCGCTTTGCCCTGCCGCCGGTGCTGGCGTCGGCTACCGGCGCCAAGCACCGCCACGTCCGCAAACTGGTGGCGGGTTTTTTCACCCCCGCGAAAGTGGCTGCTATCGGGCCGCAGGTGCGGGAGTTGACCCGGGTACGCACCGCTGCGACCGCCGAGCTGCTGCATCACGGGCCGGTAGATCTGGCCGACGCGGTGGCCAAGCACATTCCGCCGGTCATCATGGCGGAGCTGACCGGTATCCCATGCCCTGACCTGGACATCCTCAAACGCTGGAGCCGGGACTCGCTCGAGCTGTTCTGGGGCTGGCCGGCCGAGGACCGCCAGCCGGTCCTGGCGGAGAGCGCCGCGGAGTTCTACGGCTGGTTGCGCGGCGAAGTGGCCGCCAGCCGCGGCACCGCGTCACTCTTCGGCGTGCTCGACGCCGCCGGGCTCACGCCGTCGGAAATCTGCTCGCTGGGCTATTTCCTGGTCATCGCGGGGCAGGAAACCACCGCGCAGCTGATCGGGACGTCCTTCTACCGCGCCTTGCAGGAACCGGGACGCTGGCATCAGCTCGCGGCCGGCACCGGGGCAGGGGCCGGAGCCGAGACCGGGAACGGAGTCGCCCCTGCGGCTACCACCGGAGCCGCGTCCTTCGTGCGGCAGGTGCTGGCCACCGAATCCTCCGTGCATACCTGGCGGCGGGCCGTCCCCCGCGATACGCGACTGGGCGGCACCGAGCTGCCCGCCGGCGCGGAAATCCTGCTCGAGCTCAGCGGCAACCATCCCCCGGACACCGGCGGAACCGCCTATTCGCTGGCGTTCGGGCACGGCCTGCACCGCTGCCTGGGCGCCAAACTGGCCGAGCTCGAAACCGTGCTGGTGCTTGGGGAGACGGCCCGGGCACTGCCGGCGGTACGGCTCACCGGGCCGGAGCCGGACTGGTTGCGCCTGCTGTCCTTCCAAACCCCGCTCACCGTAACGGTGGAACAGGAGGAACAGTGACCGAGGATTCCGCCCTGGCCAGCCTGGCCGGTCCGGCCAGTCCCACCGAACTGCCGCGGGTCATCTTCGTCACCGGCACCGACACCGGGGTCGGCAAGACGATAACGACGGCGGCGCTCGCCACCGCTTTACCGGGCACGGTTTCGGTCTACAAGCCGGCGCAGACCGGGGTTGCCGACGGTGAACCGGGCGACGCGGACGAAGTGCGCCGCCTCTCCGGCGTGACCGCGGTGTCCGAAGGCATCCGGCTGCTCGAGCCGATGGCCCCGGCGGCAGCTGCCGCGCGGCAAGACGCCGCACTGCCTCCCCTCGCGGACCACGTCCGGCACATCGGGAAGCTCGCTGCGGGATCGGACCATGTCCTGGTGGAAGGCGCCGGTGGGCTCCTGGTGGAACTCGATGGCGAGGGCAGGACCCTCGCAGACCTCGCGGCCCGGGTGGAGAACTCCAGTTTCGGCAGTGCCGGTGCCAGCAGTGCCGACGGCCGCAGCTCCGGCGGCTGCAGTGCCGGCGTCGTCGTTGTCTGCCGCAGCGGACTGGGCACGCTGAACCACACCCTGCTTACGCTCGAGGCCATCAAAGTCCGCAACCTCACAGCCGCCGGACTGGTTGTCGGCTCCTGGCCGGCGGAACCAAACGCGGTGGAAGAGGACAACCTGCGGTACCTGCAGAATCTGGACGTGCCGTTCCTCGGCGCCATTCCGCAGGACGCCGCAGGCCTTCACCCAACCAGGTTCCAGGCCGGCGCACGGGAGTGGTTCCGACTGCGCCAGCGCTAGCAGCCGGCGTTGGCGCTAGCTGGTGGCGTTGGCGCAGGCGTCCTGCAGGGCGCTTACAGACTCGGCCGGCACCTGGTCTCCGGACTGCGCAATGTCACCCATCGGCGTCGTAATTTCGGCTGGCACGCCGGCCTGTTCAGCGGCATCGACGAGGCCGGAAAGCAGTTGCTTCTCCCCTGCGCTGATCGTGCCGTCTGCCACAGGTTTGCAGACCTGCTGGAGCACTTCGTCGACGGCCGCCGATGTGATTCCTGACACAGCATCAGAGGCGGCCTGACTGGCAGCATCCTTGGCGCCGGAAACGGCGTCATTGGCCGCATCAGTGGCGGCCTGCTCAACTTGGCTGCACCCCGTGATGAGCAGGGCAAACATTACAAAAACGAGGGCAAAGCTTCGACGGATCATCCGGCAAGATTACTACGGAACGGCACCACCACCCGAACGCAATCCACCGGCCGTCCACTAGCACTAAACCACCCCGAAACCTGCCATTGGCGGCGTGTCCGTTTTGCGGAGTTATCAATCCGTTATGTAGGGTGGCAACCACGTCGGCGCTTCCTGGGCCGGCCCCCTCGGAATGGCTTTGCCTAACTCTGCCACCGTTCCGAGTCCGTTCGCTAGACAGATGGCAGAGGCGGGGGACCCACGTTTACCGGGCTCCCTCCAGAGCCCTTGGGGTTAAGCCGCAGTTCACCACGGAGCGATTTTCCGAGGTGGAACGCGGCCGGGTGACTCCCATCCGAACCCGACAGCTTACCTCGCAGGCATTGGGAGAGGCTACAACCTTGTTCAAGATCAATTCCGCACGCCATCGTGCCACCCCGGTCCACAGCAACCCGTTCAGCGGAGTTTCGAAGGCCGTATCGTCCCACGCAGGTACCGTTGGCCGCAGTGCCGCAGTTGTCACCGCTGCCGGTGGCCTGATGCTCGGTGCCGGCCTGCCTGCCAACGCAGCATCGGACGTATCCTCCAGCGACTTCGCCGCATCGGCCCAGGCTGAGACTGTTGCCGCTCCGGCCGCAGCCCCGGCGCCCGCACCGGCCTCCTCGGAGGACGCTGCAACCCACACCGTCAAGGCTGGCGACACCCTCGGCAACATTGCCGCGCAGCACGGCATTGAGCTGAACGACGTCTTCGCCGCCAACGGCCTCGGCTGGGAATCGGTCATCTACCCGGGCGACGTCATCCAGCTCGCCGGCGCCGCACAGGCTCCGGCCGACCACGCTGCGCATGCTGCTCCGGTCGAGGCACCGGCGACCCAGGCCGCGCCGCAGGAAGAAGACTTCACCGTTGCCGCTGCAAGCGCCAACATCGAGCCCGCTTCCGTCAGCACGGCCAGCACCTCGGGCATCGTCGCCACCGCCAAGTCCATGATCGGCACCCCGTACGTCTGGGGCGGCACCTCGACCAGCGGCTGGGACTGCTCCGGCTTCGTGCAGTGGGTCTACGCCCAGCACGGCATCGACCTGCCCCGCGTCACCACCGCACAGGCCGGTGCACTGACCCCGACCAGCAACCCGAAGCCGGGCGACCTGGTTCTCCAGAACGGTGGAAGCCACATCGGCATCTACCTCGGCGACGGCCAGATGATCAGCGCCCTGAACCCGGGCGAGGGCACCAAGGTGCACCCCACCAGCTGGATGCCCGTAGACGGCTACTTCACCAAGTAAGCCCTGCGGCCGCACAGCGGCACACTATATGTAGGCATGCTCCTATATAGGTATGCACCGTCGGACTTTCCGGCGGTGCATACCGCGTTAAGTGGGCCATCTTATGTGGGGCCTACCCCTTTTTGGGGCCCGCGGGAATACTGCTTCCACTATGCTGGTTAGTCTTGCTGTCGGCGCCTCGCGCAGGCACCACTTCCCCCCAAAACCATTGAGGATACCTTCCGTGAGCCAACAGTCCCCGGCCGAACCCGCCGTCGTAAATTCCGGCGCGGCGCCAGTATCCGGACCGGGAAGCGACGGCGCCGACCATAGGCGCCGGAACAACAGGGTCATCCGGTTGCTGCTGGCCGCCTCGTTTGTGGTCATCCTCAACGAGACGATCATGAGCGTCGCCCTGACCGAGCTGATGGACGACCTCGGCATCACCGCGCGCGCCGCCCAATGGCTGACCACGGCGTTCATGCTGACCATGGCGGTGGTCATTCCGATCACCGGCTTCCTCCTGCAGCGCTTCAACACCCGGCCGGTCTTCACCGCGGCCATGTCGCTCTTCTCCGCCGGCACGCTGATCGCCGCTATGGCGCCCGGATTCGAACTTCTGCTGCTGGGCCGGATTGTCCAAGCCACCGGCACCGCCATCATGATGCCGCTGCTGATGACCACCCTGATGACCCTGGTGGCTCCGGCCGAGCGCGGCAAGACCATGGGCAACGTCTCGATTGTCATCTCCGTCGCGCCGGCCATCGGACCGACCATCTCCGGCATCATCCTCAACGCCCTGTCCTGGCGGTGGATGTTCTGGCTGGTGCTGCCGATCGCCGTCGCCATGCTGATCATCGGCAACCGGCGGGTGGACAACGTCACCGAACCGAGGCCTGTGCCGCTGGACCTGTTCTCCGTGGTGCTCTCCGCGTTCGGCTTCGGCGGCCTGATCTATGGCTTGAGCCTGGTCGGCCAGGGCTCCGGCGAGGCCGGCCAGGCTGTTTCCGCCGTGCCGATGTGGATCTCCTTCACCGTGGGGCTCGTGGCCCTGTCAGCCTTCATCCTGCGCCAGCTGAGGCTCCAGCGGCGGGACCGCGCGCTGCTGGATCTGCGCACCTTCCGCTCCAGCACCTTCTCGGTCACCGTGAGCCTGATGGTCATCAGCATGGCCGCCCTGTTCGGCACCATCATCCTGCTCCCGATCTATATGCAGCAGGTGCTTGCGCTCGAACCGTTCCAGATCGGCCTGATGCTGCTGCCCGGCGGCCTCCTCATGGGTCTGCTGGCGCCGTTTGTGGGCCGGCTTTACGACAAGTTCGGGCCGACCGTCCTGCTGGTGCCGGGAACCCTGCTGGTCAGCGCGGTGCTGTGGTTCCTGTCCACGCTCACCGAAAACACCTCCCCGTTCACGCTGCTGGCCGCGCACATCGTCCTGAGCATCGGCCTGGCCCTGCTCTTCACCCCGCTGTTCACCGCGGGACTGGGCGCGGTGAAGCCGGAACTGTACTCGCACGGCAGCGCAATCATCGGCACGGTCCAGCAAGTGGCGGGTGCCGTCGGGACCGCCTTGTTCGTGACCGTGATGTCCATCCAGTCCGCCGCCCTGGCCGCAGACGGTGCGGCGGGTACCGTGGCGGTGGCCGGCGGAGTGCGTGCCGCGTTCCTGGCCGGCGCGATCATCTCCGTCTTCGCCGTGGCGGCAGCCTTCTTCGTCCGCAAGCCCGCGGACAACCAGGCCGAGGACCATGTGGCAGCGGATCATCAGGCAACGGACAGCCGGACGCCGCACAGCCAAACCGAGTCACCGGCGGAGTCCGCGGGCGCGTTGGCCGACGGCCGCTGAGGTCTGCTCCGTAGGCTCCGCTGACCGGCAGCCCGTAGAAAGAGCAAGGGCGTACGACGGCGGGCCGCACGATAGTGCGGCGGCGTCACCACTGATTCCGGTCGGCATGAGGACCGGAGCTGTCCTCAATTCCCTTTCCGAAGCCGCCCGGCCTTTTCTAAGATGCCACCATGACGATCATCGAGGCCCGCGGCCTGACCAAGATCTACAAGACGAAAACCGGTGCAGTCCATGCCTTGGACGGGCTGGATCTTTCCGTCCCGCGCGGCACGGTCAAGGCCCTGCTCGGGCCCAACGGTGCCGGCAAGACCACGGCCGTCAAGGTCCTGACCACGCTCATCAAGCCGGACCGGGGCACCGCGCATATCGACGGGATCGACGTCGCTGCCGCGCCGAAGGAAGTGCGCCGGATCATCGGCGTCGCCGGGCAGTACGCGGCGGTTGATGAAAACCTGACCGGCTTCGAGAACCTGGAAATGGTCGGCCGGCTCTACCATCTCGGCGCTAAGACGGCCCGGCGCCGGGCGCAGGAACTGATCGACCAGTTCGAACTGACCGAAGCCGGTAACCGTCCGGTCAAGGGGTTTTCCGGCGGCATGCGGCGCCGGATCGACCTCGCCGGCGCCCTGGTGATCAACCCCAAGATCCTGTTCCTGGACGAGCCGACCACCGGGCTGGATCCGCGCAGCCGGCTCGCGCTCTGGGGTGTGATCAAGAACCTCGTGGCCGAGGGCACCACCCTGCTGCTGACCACGCAGTACCTCGAGGAGGCGGATCAGCTTTCGGACGACATAGCCGTGATCGACGGCGGCAGGGTCATTGCCGAGGGCACCGCGGATGAGCTCAAGGCGCAGATCGGCGGCCACCGTGTGGTTGTCACGCTGGTGTATGAGGCGGACGCCGGCGCGGCCTCCGGCATTCTCGCCCGGCACGGCGAGGGCGAGGCCCAGGTCTCCGGCGACGGCCGCGTGGTGGAAGTGCCGGTGACCGACGGGCCCCGCGCGCTGCAGTATGTGCTCGCGGACCTCGGCGAGGCCAACATCCAACTGCACGACGCCGGCATGCGCCGCCCCACGCTGGACGATGTCTTCCTCAAACTCACCGGCCGCAAGGCGGAAACCGACGCAGACGACGACGGCGGTGCGGGCACCAGCGCCGGCTCACGTCGCGATAAGACGGAACTGGAGAACGCGAAATGACCACCCTCACTCGCCCGGAATCCTCGCCCGCACTGGCCAGCACCGGCAGCAGCTTCGGCCAGTTCGTCTCCGACGGCTGGATCGCCACGCGCCGGAACCTGGTCAAGATCAAGCGCGTGCCGGAAATCCTGGTGTTCACCATCCTGCAGCCGATCATGTTCGTGCTGCTCTTCAGCCAGGTCTACGGCGGCGCCATGGCCATCGACAACTACACGCTGTTCCTGATGGCCGGCATTTTCGCCCAAACGGTCATCTTCGGCTCCACGTTCTCCGGCGCGGCGATGGCGCAGGACCTCAAGGACGGGATCATCGACCGCTTCCGAACCCTGCCCATGAGCCCGGCCGCGGTCCTGGTGGGACGCACCAACGGCGACCTGGCCATCAACTCCATCTCCATGCTGATCATGATGGCAACCGGCTGGGCGGTCGGCTGGCGGGTGACGACGTCGTTCTGGGGTTTCGTCGGCGGCGTCGCCATACTGCTGCTGTTCTCCTACTCCTTCAGCTGGGTCATGGCGCTGCTGGGCATGAGCGTCCGCAGCCCGGAAATCATCAACAATGCCTCGTTCATGATCCTGTTCCCGCTGACGTTCATCTCCAACGCCTTCGTGCCCATCCACACCATGCCGGATATCCTGCGCATCATCGCCGAGTGGAACCCGGTCTCCGCACTGGTAGCCTCGGCACGCCAACTGTTCGGCAACACTTATGCGGAATTCCCGGAGCCCACCGCGTGGACACTGCAGCACCCGTTCGTCACCGTGTTCATCGGCATCGCCGTGATGCTGCTGGTGTTCGTGCCGCTGGCCATCCGGAAGTTCGAGTCCATCAGCTCCCGGTGACGGCTCCTAGTTCCCGGTGACCACCCCATCCATCGTGCGGTAGCGCAGGAACACTACCCCGTTGCCGAAACGGCGCTCCTCCAGCAGTTCGAGCTGCATCCGGAGACCGTCGGGCAGGAACCGCTTGCCGCCGCCCACCATCACCGGCGAGACCAACAGGTGGCACTCGTCGACCAGCCCGGCCCTGAGCGCGTGCGCGGCAAGTTCGGCTCCGTCGACTATCAGGTCCCGCTGGGCCGACGCCTTCATCCGCCGGATCTCCTCCGGGTCGAAGCTGCGTTCAATCCGCGTCCTGGCCGATGGTGCGGTTTCCAGGGTGGTGGAGTAGACAACCTTGTCCGCGTTCAGCCAGATCCGGGCGAAGTCCTGCTCCACGGGCGGCAGGTCCGGATCATCCGCCAGCTCCTCCCACACCACCATCACCTCATACATCCGGCGACCTAAAAGGTAGGTGCCGATCGGGCGCGTCAGGTCGTTCACAAAGGCGTGCATTTCCTCGTCCGGCATGCTCCAGTCGAACTTGCCCTCCGCGTCCGCGATGTAGCCGTCCAACGAGGTGATGCCGGAGTAGATCAACTTGGCCATGGCGCAATTCTGCCACCCGGAGCTGCATCCCTTAAGATCAATGGGTCCCCTTCGCAGCCAGGCACTGGCAGAAAGTTCTTGATGCGCTCCACTGAACAAGCTGTCTCCAACTGGCACACCCAGAAGGACTTCAGGCTCAGCCCTGCCTGGAAGCTGCTCTCCGCGGCACCGTGGACCATCGCCTTCTTCCGGGCCGAGTTCACGCCGAACCGGCCGCGGATTGCGCTCGAGGAATTCCACGCGGCACTGGCTGCCTTCCTGAAGGAACTCCGGCACGAGAACCTGAATGTCAACGAGCAGTGGCAGGCGGCCAATTACGCCGATTCCTGGGTGCGCAACCAGTTCCTCGCCCGGCCGATGGTGGACGGCCAGTTTGTCTACGAGCCCACCGCGCAGACCCAGCGGGTGCTGAACTTCATCGACGGTTTCACACAGGAGCGGACCAACCTCAACAGCTCCCGGCTGAGCGCGCTGTTGAACAGCATCGAATCGCTCGCCCATGAGTCGGACCCGGATCCGGCCGCCAGGATCAGCCAGCTCAAGGCGGAAATCGCCGAACGGCAGGCGCAGATCCAGGCGCTGGAAACCGGCCAGGAACCCGCGGTCCTCCCGCACGAAACCTCCGTTGCCGCGGCCCGGAGCATCCTCGACCTGGCCTCCACCCTGCCGGCGGACTTCAAGCGGATGCGCGACGGCGTGGAGGCCATGCTGCACACCATCCGGCAGGAAATCATGGAGTCCAGCGTGGCCAAGGGCGTGGCCGTCGGCCAGGTCCTCGAGGGCGACCGCCAGCTGCGCAGCACCGCCGAGGGCGAGACTTTCCGCGGCTTCACGGAGTTCCTGAACAATCCGCAGCAGCAGGCCCGCTTCCGCCAAGCTGTCCGCGAAGTGCTCGAGCGCGATTTCGTGTCCGATCTGAGCTCCGACGAGCGCAACACCCTGGCCAATCTGGTGCGGGAGCTGCGCCGCCAGGCCTCCGAAGTCCATGCCATCTATGGCCGTCTCTCCGAGAGCCTGCACACCTACGTCCAGAGCGACGAGTTCCGCGAGTCCATGCTGCTGCGCAAGGCCATCCGCTCGGCCGAGCTGGCCGTGGCCCACTCGCCGGACCTGAAGACCAGGACGCCGGCAGCTCCCGTCAACCTGTACCTGCCGGAGTTCGAAACGCTGGCCGGCATCGGGATCTTCAACCCCGAGGACCATATCCCGCCGCCGCGGCTTGCGGAGCCGCCGGCGCTCAGCGACGCGGACATCCATCGCACGCCCAATACGCCAAAGGCCGACGCCGGTGCCATCCGCCAGGCGATCACCGCAGCTACCGTTGCGGCGAAGGACGGCAAGGCCACGCTGGGCGCGGCGTTCGGACTGCTGCCGCCCGAGCACCGCCACATCAACTCCATCCGTGGGCTGGTGCTCACGGCCCGCCACACGGACCAGGACATCGGCGACCGGTTCGAAGTCCTCACCTACAAACAGATCGACGGCGTCGAGCGCACCGCCTACCTCCCGCTTGTCACGTTCACCAAAGATTCAACGGGTTTCAAGGATGAGAGCAAATGACCGAGACCGAGGCTGACATCGCTGCAAGCGGGTATCGCGCGGAGCGGCAACTGTTCGACGGCGACACCGGCACCTTCCCGCTGCAGCTGCGCCAGACGATTGTGCGCCTGCTGCGCGGGCCGTACATCGACGGCGTTGCCGACCCACGGCTGTGGACCACCGTGCTGGACAACCGGCAGGTCATCGCCGACTACCTGTGCGAGATCTTCCTGGTCCTCAGCGTGGATCCGGACCGGAAAATCGCCATGCTCACCCCGGCCGAAGTAGACGCCCCGCACACCACCGCCGTCCAGCCGCGCAAGCCGCTGCGGCGCGAGGAGACGCTGCTGGCCCTGCGGCTGCGGCTGCTGCTCGACCGGCACGCCGGCTCAGGTACCGACGCCACCATTTCGCGCTCCGCCGCCCGGGAAATCCTCGAAGAACACCGGCAGCCGGGCACGGTGGATGACAAGCGGTTGGAAGAGCTGACCGACGCCTCCATCTCCCGCCTGCTGGCGTTGAAGCTGCTGCTGCCCACTGAGCTGGCCAGCGTGTACCGGGTCAGCAACGCGCTGGCCATGGCGCTGCCGTTCGACAGCATCGACCAGATCCCGGCCTACATCGAGGCACTGGCCCGCAGCGACGCCCACGAACTGATCGACCCCGACCTGCTGGATGCTGAAGCACTCGATCCGGAGATGCTGGATCCTGAGCTGCCCGCCCCGGAGGCCGAAGGCCACGCTTCCGGCAGCACCGTCCCTGACAACACCGCCGCAAGCGAGGTGGAACTGTGAGCATTGCCCAGACGCTCCCGCTCGGCGAGGAGATCAACCCCGGCCAGTACCGGCTGAGCAAAATCCAGGTGATCAACTGGGGCACGTTCCACGGCCGGCACACCATGTACGTGGACCGCGCCGGCACGCTGCTCACCGGCCATCCCGGCGTCGGCAAGTCCACGCTCTTCGACGG
Organism: Arthrobacter sp. Soil_C_60; assembly: GCF_057656375.1. Taxonomy (NCBI): domain Bacteria; kingdom Bacillati; phylum Actinomycetota; class Actinomycetes; order Micrococcales; family Micrococcaceae; genus Arthrobacter; species Arthrobacter sp. Soil_C_60. The sequence goes on from NZ_JBDGKM010000016.1 coordinate 48,053, forward strand.
CATCCAGCACATCTTCTACGCCGCGCCCCGGCTGAACGAGTCCGCCAACGAGGCCAGCAACCGAAAGGACCGCCGCACCACCTTCAGCTACATGCGCGGGCGGAAGGCCAAAACCGCTGCGGGCACCACCTACCAGCGGCCCAGCGCCACCTGGTCCGCCGTCGCGCTGGTCTTCGACGACGGCCTCGGCCGCCAGGTCACCCTCTCCGCTCTCTTCGATCTGCCGGCCAACGGGCTCGAAGGCCAGGTGGGCAAGCACTACGTCATCCATAACAAGCCTCTGGACACCGAGGCATTGGAAAACCACGGCGGCCGGCGCTTCTCACCCACCTCCCTTCACGCCGCGCTGCCCGGCTGCGAGGCGTTCGACGTGCACAAGGCCTTCGCCGAGCGCTTCCGCCGCCGGTTGGGGATCGATAATGACAAGGCCTTTAGTCTGCTGCGGACCCTGCAGAACGGCAAGGGTCTGGACAAGGGTGTGAACAAGTTCTTCCGCTACGAGGTGCTGGACATCCCGTCCACGCTCAAGGCGGCCGCGGGAGCCATCGAGGACTTCAGCCACCTGCGCGGGATCTACCGCCAGCTGGAAGAGGCCACCGGCCAGCGCGACGCCCTGGCGAAGGTACCGGCGCAGCACCTGCGCTACCGGGAACTGCGCGAACAGCTGGAGCGGAACCGCGAACTGGCCGAGGTGCAGCTGCCCCGGGTGCGCCAGCAGTTGGCGGCCGGGCTCCTGGAAACCGAGACGGCCCGGCTCGCCGGTCAACGCGAGACCAAGACCCTGAGGATCCAGGCGGAAGCCGCCGCGAAGGAGAGCCTGGAGTCGCAGGTCCAGCGGCTGGACGAACGGCATGCCAGCCACGGCGGCCGCGCCATCGAAGCCTTGGAGCGGGACATCCGCGCTGCCTCGGTGGAACTTCAGCAGCGCGAGCGCGTCCGGACCCAGGTGCAGCAAGACATTGACGACGCCGGGTTGCAGCTCGAGTGGTCCGCCGACGGTCTGGAGTCTGCCCGTCTGCAGGCCGCCGCAGCCGTCGAAGAACTTACCGCCGAGGCCGCTGCCGCCAAGACCCTCGAATACGAGGCCGTGGCCGCAAGCATCAACGCCAAGGACCGGGAGAGGAAGCTCCGCGCCGAAATCGCGTCCTATGCCCGGCGCGGCAACAATATCGACGGCGCCAGCGCAGCCGCCCGGCGGCAGATCAGCGCCGAAACCGGCATCGCGCCTGAGGACATGCCGTTCGCAGGCGAGCTGGTGGACATTGCCCCGGAGCATTTGCCGTGGCGGCCTGCCGCCGAAAAGGCGCTGCGGTCGCTGGCCACCACGCTGCTGATCCGCGGCGAGGATATCCGCACTGTGACCAAGGCGATCGATGCGCTGGACAGCCATGGCAAGCTGCGCTGGATCAACATCGCCACTCCCCCGCGGCCCGGAACCGCCGGAGACCGTGATCTGGTCGGCAAGCTCGAGTTCAAGAACTCCGAGGCCGGCGACTGGCTGCAGCAAAAAATCACCAGCGACTATGCCTTCACCTGCGTGGATTCCGACGCCGAACTGCACCACGAGGACAAGGCGATCAGCCTCGCCGGCACCCTCAAGCTGAACAAGAACACCTTTGAACGGGACACCCGGAAGGTCAATCCGGGCGACTACCTGCTCGGCTTCAACAACACGGACAAAATCGCCCTGCTCGAGGCACAGGCCGAGCGCATTCTGCAGGAACATGCGGACGCCGCCGAGCTGGCGGACCAGCGGAGCAAGGCCAAGGATGTGCTCGCCGGACGGCTGGACGCGCTGCATCGGGTGGCCGCCGACACCCGTGCATGGTCCGACGTCGACAGCAGTGCCCAGCGCGAGGTGCTGGAGGGTCTGCAGGACCGGCTGCGCGAAGCGGTGGACAGCAGCGCCACCCTCGCGGAAATCCATGCCGAGCTCAAGGCCGCCAAGTCCGAACTGGAGGCCAGCGTGGGCCGGCTCGCCGTGCTCCGCCACGACCTCGAGGAGCTGGACAAGCAGCTCCGCAATGCCGAAACCGCCCGGGACAACACAGCCCGCCGGGCCGAAGAAAACCCACCGGCGGACTGGGCAGCCGAGGCCATCGGCCGCTACCTTGAACCGCTGGGCGAACCCACGGGGCTGGAGGAACTGGAAACCGCCTTCCACCGCCTCGCCCTGGAGCTCAAGGACGCCGCTGCCACCCTCAGCGATGAGCTCCACAAGACCGAGACGGCACTGACGGATACCTTCAAATTCTTTGCCCGCGACTGGGGCGAGCATCTGAGCGCTTCCTTTGGCACCGGCGTCGAAAGCGCCGCGCAGTATGAGCAGCTCTACCACGACATCATTTCCGAGGGCCTGCCGCAGCGCGAAGAGGAGTTCCGCGAGTACTTCAACAACCGCTCCTACGAGCGCTTTTCGGATCTGCTCCAGATGCTGGAGGAGGAACGCCGTGCCATCGAGGAGCGGATCCTGCCGCTGAACCAGATCCTGGACGATGTCCCCTTCGACAACGGCAGCCACCTCAAGCTCGAGGTCCGGACCAGCGTTCCGGAGGAAGCGCGCACCTTCCGCACGAATCTGAAGAACGCGCTGGGCAACGCCTACATCAAGCAGACCCCGGAGCAGATGGCCGCCAGCTATAAGGCTCTGGAGCGCCTGGTGGACGCGCTGAACGATCCGGCGAAACAGCACTGGCGGGACACCGTGCTGGATGTGCGCCAGCATGTCACCATCAGCTGCAACGAGCACCGGCCCAACGGGGAGATCGAGACCGGGCTGGAACCGGGCACGCTCTCCGGCGGCGAAGGCCAGCGATTCACCTCCTTCATCATGGGCGCCGCCCTGGCCTACCAGCTGGGCATTGCCAGCCAGGGTTACAGCACCTACGGCACGGTGATGATTGACGAGGCCTTCATCCAGGCGAACTCCGAGTATGCAGGCGCCGGGATCAATGCGCTGCAGGAATTCGGCTTCCAGCTGCTGCTCGCCGCGCCGGAGGACAAGGTGGACCTGTCCCGGCACCTCGGCTCCATTACCGACATCATCAAGCATCCGGACGCGAACGTTTCCGGCTTCGTGGAAACGGGGGCCTCGCCGGCAACGGCCACGGCGATTGTGCTGCGCTGACCTAGACTGGTCGGATGCCAGAAGAACCAGTCATCACCGTCACGGGTCACGAGCAGTACAGGGCGTGGCACGCCAAGGAATTCCCGCCGGTGGAACAGCTGCGTTCCAACGTCTGGTCTATTCCGGTGCCGTTCCCGGGCAATCCGCTGCGTTACACGATCAGCTACTTGCTGCTCGGCAGCGGAGCATCCGTGCTCATCGATCCGGGTTGGGACAGCGACGACGGCTGGCAGCACCTGGTGGCCGGGCTGGAGCAGGCCGGCATAACCCCCGGGGACCTGACGGGTATTGTGGTCACCCACTATCATCCGGACCACCACGGCATGACGGCCCGGTTGAAAGACGCTTCAGGCGCCTGGCTGGCCATGGGCGGAGACGAGTGGATTCCGGATCCGTCCCGCGATGCGGACGAAGTCCGTGAGGCGGACATGTTCCGCCTCAGCCACTGGGGTGTGCCGCAGGACCGGCTCGAGGAGCTGACCTTTTCCCGCCGCACCGACCGTCCGCGGCTGCTGCCGCCTGATCTCCCGCTGGCCTCCGGCGAGATGCTTCCCGTCGCCGGGCTGCAGGTCCGCGCCGTCTCCACCCCGGGGCACACCCCGGGCCACCTCTGCCTGGTCGATGAGGACAACGGGCTGGTCTTCAGCGGCGACCACGTCCTGCCGCGGATTTCCCCGCACATCTCCCTCGAACACGAGGGCCTGTCCAACCCCCTGGCCGATTACTTCGACTCGCTCGCCGCCATTGATCTGGGCGACGACGTCGAAGTCTGTCCGGCGCACGAGTACCGCTTCACCGGTCTGTCAAGCCGGGTGGCCCAACTGGCACGCCACAATCAGGCCCGTTCGGATGAGGTCCGGCTGGTTCTGCAGGAGCAGGCTTCCGCCTCGGTCTGGGAGGTCGCGCGCGAGCTGACCTGGTCCCGCGGTTGGGCGTCCCTGAACGGGTTCTCGCTGCGGCTCGCCTTGGCGGAAACCGCCAGCCACCTGGTGTATCTGGCGTCGCTGGGGCACGAAGTGGACATCGCCGTCGATTTCCCCGAGCCGGCCGCCGCCGTCGCTACCGATAGCGTCCGCTGACAGCTGGCCGGGCGCCGCAGACGCTCAGCCCTGCTTCGCGGACCGCTTCTGGCGCCGGTCCTGATCCTTCGCCACGTCCAGTTCCCGCTGCAGCGCGGCGTTGATCTCCTCAAGCCGCAGGACTTTGTCGACGCCGGCCAGGTTCAGCCCGTCGTCCACCAGCTCACCGATCCGGCGCATCCGCTCCACGTCGTTCTCGCTGTAGCGGCGCGTGCCGCCCTCGGTGCGCTCCGGTTCCACCAGCCCTTTGCGCTCGTAGAGCCGGAGAGTCTGCTGGCCCACACCAACCAGGTCCGCGGCGACGGAGATGCCGTAGACGCCTTGCTCCGCCCGCAGCCGCTGCTCGTCGTCCTTGCCCAATTTCTTCCTCCGAACTTCTTGCAAAATATTGTAGCGCAGCGTCATAATATCTGTGTCGGCAGACATAGATAATCTGCCGAAATAAGACAGAAGAACTGAAGGAGGCAACCATGTTGATGCGAACTGATCCGTTCCGGGAGCTCGACCGGCTGACCCAGCAGGTCTTCGGATCGCAGACCCGCCCCGCTGCTATGCCGATGGACGCGTGGCGCGAGGGCGACGAGTTCGTCGTGGAACTCGACCTGCCCGGCGTCGATCCCGCAACCATTGATCTGGATGTCGAACGCAACGTTCTCACCGTTGCCGCCGAGCGCAAGTCCCGGCTGGATGACGACAAGGAAGTAGTGGCCGCTGAGCGCCCGGTCGGCACCTTCAGCCGGCAGCTCATCCTTGGCGACACCTTGGACATGGATAAAGTCACAGCCAATTACGACGCCGGTGTGCTGGCTCTGCGGATCCCCATCCGTGAGCAGGCCAAGCCTCGCAAGATCGAGATCCAGAGCAGCGACACACAGCAGCAGATCAACGCCTAATCCCTAGTAATCCCAAGGAATACGGAGGTACGCAAGGAGGCTGACAACCGAAGCAGGATCTGTGGTTGCCCTGCCTGGCTGCAGGGCAACCCTTCCTGCCTTGATCACCTTGCGAGCATCCTCGTTCCGCGGACGGCAGTCCGGCAGAGGAGAACCGAGATGGAAGACCAGGATCTTTACGCGGTCCTGGAGGTGGACCGCGACGCAGACCAGGAACAGATCCGCCGAGCCTATCGTCTGCTGCTGCGCCGGTATCACCCCGACCTCCAGCTCTCTGCAGATCCGGAAGCAGCCAGAGCGGCAGCCCGCCGGATGGCCCGCATCCTGGATGCCTACGGCGTGCTGGGCGACCCGCGGCGCCGGGCTGCCTACGACAACCGCGGACGGCACCGCGCGTCCACCCTTCCGGACACGCAGCCGAGGTCACGCGGACGCCACGTGGCGGTAACAGTGCAGGATCAGGAACCGGTGGTCCTGGGCTGGACGGCGTCCCCGGAAGATACGGTCTGGCTGTTCCCTCCGGTCTCACCGCTCCGCCCTCCGCGGGACGTGTTTGATCTGCTGGTCCGGCGCTGGTTCCTGGGCTAGCGTGACCCGATAATCACGAGAAAGGACTGCAAAGTGTCGAACTGGCGGCGCTACGATTCAACCCTCTTTCCCATCTTCCATGAGCGCTTCGAGGAACGCTGGGGCGAAGGCACAGCCCCGTTCCTGAATCCCAGTGTTTTCGACGAGGACCAGCCCCGTCCCCGTGCCCAATGGATCAACGTGGACACCGGCGCCGCCGTCGCCGTCGTCCCTATTTGGGAGGATGACCGCAAGCACCGGTCCTTCGCCGTTTTCTATCTGCCACCCGCCGGCGGCATCTGGGTTCTGCGGCCCGGTTTCACGCAGTACATCGAAACAGAAACCCAGGACGACGTCACGCAGCTGGCCCTCCGCAATGATTCCTTCAAGAAAGCCGTGGCCCATGCCGAGGAGTTCCTCTTCGGGCCAGAAGGGAAGCAGCCGCCGTCGTAAATAATTTCCTCTGCATCTGAACCTTCAACGGGGTCTTTGCGTCTCATGCAGTAACTGGCGCGCGCCTTGCGCACCATCGGAAGCAAGAGGAGACTCTGATGCCTGCCGTTCGCGATGACCCCACGCACTCCCAGTTCATCATTTTCTCGGACGGATCCGTAGCCGGGACCCTGACCTACCGCATCAAGGGTGCAGAAATCTGGTTCCTCAAAACCACCATCGATCGGGGCTTCAGAAACCAGCAGCTGGACACCGCCCTGATCATCAGCGCCCTGGACAGTGTCCACCGCCGGCAGCTGATGGTGCGTCCCATGGACGCGCTGGTCAAAAAGACGATGTACGAGCATCCCGAGTACTTGCACCTGCTGCCGCGCCGCCCCCATGCGCCGGCCCGGCACGGCCGTCATCCCGCCGTAAACCAGACGCTCCGCCATCCGGTTGCATAACGGACGCATCCGCGAGCTGGCAATGTAGCCCGCTTGCGCCCGCAAACTCCCAGCGCCTCTTTTTTGGGCGAGGTTGGCAATGCGGTGCAAAATGAACGCTATCCGGTCGGGGCCGGGTCCTAGGCTGAAAGCATGAACAAAGATCAGCCGCCGCAGAGCCGTTGGATCCACCGCACCCGCGCTTCGGAGGCCGGAGCCGGACCGGCGGCACCCGCAGGAAATCTGCAGGACGCAGCGGAAGTCGCGCGGCTGTTTTGCGGGGCCCTGATGGATCCCGCCCATTTCCGGAACACGCTCGAAAGCCTGGTGACACCCGAATCCCGGGAGTACTGGGGAGATTTCGGCGTCGCTGCCCGGAAGCTGCAGTATGTCCCGGACTGGGACGCTGCCCCGGTAGCCGAGCCTGCTGCAGGAAATCCGGCAGTGGCGTACGTCCGGATCTTCCCGGCGGGGGCGGCAGGAAGCGTGCCATACAGCGGCCGTTCGGCCGACGAGGGCCCCGTAGTCACTCTCGTCTGGCAGGACCACCTCGGTGCATGGCTGGTCCATGCCTTCGGCCAGCCGGCTGACCCGGCAACGGTCGCCGGAAGCGCGTGACTTCACTTCCGGCTGTCTCCGCCCGCTACTTTCGAACGCTACTTCGCCCGCGAACTGCGTGCCTTGAAATCCTCGGCTATCGTGTGGAAGTCCGCCCACCTGACCCCGTCCTGGCCGCTGATGTGTTCGATCAGCCGCTCCAGCATAAGCAGCACCTGCGGCCGGCCCGAAACATCCGGGTGGATGGTCATGGTGAAAGCGGCGTAGTCGCATTCCCGGTAGACCCAGTCGAACTGGTCACGCCACATTTCCTCCAGCTGGCGCGGATTGACGAACCCATGGCTGTTGGGACTGGACTTGATGAACATCATCGGCGGCAAGTCATCCAGATACCAGTTGGCCGGAATTTCCACCAGATCGGTTTCTTCGCCCCGGACCAGCGGCTTCATCCACGCGCTGGCCGGCTGATCGTAGTCGATCTTCGTCCAGCTGTCGCCGACGCGCACATAGTACGGCTCGAAGTCGCGGTGCATCAGCGAATGGTCATACGCGATGCCGCGCTCCAGCAGCAGTTCGTTGGTGACCTTGGAGAATTCCCACCACGGCGCCACATAGCCAGTCGGACGCTTTCCGGACTTCCGCTCGATCAGGTCGATGCAGTAGTCGAGGATCTCGGTCTCCTGCTCCCGGCTCATCGCGATCGGGTTCTCATGACTGTAGCCGTGGACGCCGATCTCGTGTCCGGCCGCAACAACCTCGTCGAACTGCCGGGGGAAAGTCTCGATGGAGTGGCCGGGCCAGAACCAGGTAGCCGGGAGCTCGTACTTGGCCAGCAGCGCATTCAACCGCGGAACCCCTACCTCACCGGCGAAAACACCGCGGGAAATGTCATCAGGCGAGTCCTCTCCCCCGTAGGAACCGAGCCAACCGCCCACCGCATCAACATCAATGCCGAAAGCGACGAAGATTTCCTTTGCCATGTCTTTCCTTCCTCAGAGGTACGGCTCCAGCAGTTGTGCTTCAGGCTTCCGGCCGCCGGCGATCAGCAACGCCAGCAGGATGCGCGCCTGGAACAGCGGCAGCGAGCCAAGCGGAGCGGCCCCGGCCCGCACCAGGTCGGCACCGCCGCCATTGCCGTAATAGGGAACCACCGGCCCTTCCGCCACACGGGTGGAAAGCCCAACAACGACGCCGGCCCGCACCGCTTCTGCCGCCCAGGCACACAGCGCGTGGTTGCCATTGCCCACCCCGGTGCCCGCAATAACGACGGCGGCAGCGCCTGCCTCCACCGCGGCAGCCGCAAGGGCGGCATCGGCTCCGGGGTAAACACTGACCACGTCTACGCGCGTGCTATCAAAGGCTGTTGTCGGTAGCGCCAACGCGGGCGGCCGAAGCGGTTGCATCGTGAAGCGGACGTGAGCCCCTTCGGTGCGGCCGATGGGACCGCCTTCGGCAGTTTGGAACGGAGCCGGCGCAACGGTATGTGCCTTGCGCGTGCCCCGTGCGGCATAAATCTGTCCGGCGAAGGAGATCAGCACGCCGTGCCCGCGGGCCTCGGAAGCCGCCGCAACGGCAATGGCTTCACGCAGATTTGCGGGACCGTCAGTATCAACGGCATCCGCCGGACGCTGGGCGCCGGTGAACACCACGGGCTTGGGACTGTTATGCACCAGGTCCAGCAGGTAGGCGGTTTCTTCCATGGTGTCCGTGCCGTGAGTGACGACGACCCCGTCGACCTCAGGCCGGGCGATCTCCTCGGCGACGGCTTCGGCGATGAGGCGAAGATGGCGGTGTGCCAACAAGTAGGACCCGAGCTGGAGCACATCCCGCGCTTCCACGGTCACGTCCCCGGACCCGATGCCCGCCACGAGGTCCTGCACGCCCCGGCTTGCTACCGATGTGCCGTCGGCCCCCTTGCTCGACGCGATGGTCCCGCCGGTTGCCAGTACAGCCACTCGGGGCATTGGGCGCACCTTTCCAAGGAAGGCTGTTCCTCGTTCTGCAAGGAGATATTTTGTCCGGGGTCGGTACTGCCAGCATGGTGGACGCACCGGCTTAGTTCAAGGGCCGGCTCCGCTCCGCTTCGCCCCGGCAGTTCACCCGTTTGAGGGAGCAAGTCCGCTCCGCCGGGGGATCTTCCGCCGGCCCACCGCGGGAAGACTGAAGTCATGACTGCTCATTCAGCACCTTCGCACCCCCTCAGAACCGACGCCGACGGCGGCTTCATCACCCGGATGCCGCTGGCGACGGCGGCCGCGGCTTTCCTCTACGCGGGAATCGCAGGCCTCTTGTTGCTCAACGGCGACCGGTTGCCGCTGCAGCATCCGCGGATTCCCGCAGCCGTGGCACCGTTGAACGGGCCGCTGGGCGACCTCCTCAACTACGCTCTCCCGGCTCTGGCAGTTGCCGGCGGTCTCATCGCACTCACGGTCCACGCCGTGCGCAGACCCGGCAGGATCTTGGCTATTGCCGCCCCGGTCTTTGCCTGCATCTACACCGCGCTGGTCCTGCTGGTCATTGTGGACAGCCGGATCCTCACTCTGCTCGGTTATCTGCCGTACCTGGCCATCAACGCCGTCATGGATCCCGGCGTCCTGGCCGCGATGCCCGAGCAGGGCTGGCCCGTTCTCCTGCACCAGCTGGCGGCCGTCGCCGGCGTCGGGCTGTGGCTGCTAACCGCTGCAACGGCCGTCCGAAAACATTCCGGTGCCTGCATTAGGTGCGGCCGCAAGCACGACGGCGGGGGCTGGCTTTCCGCTGCATCGGCAGGCAAATGGGGCATTCCCGTGACCATTGCCGCAGCAGCCATCCCGGCCGTTTATGCCATCATCCGGTTCGGTTGGGCGGCAGGAATTCCGCTGGGAATCAGCTCCGACTTTCTGCGCCGGATGCAGGAGAATGGCATGGTCTACGCCGGCCTCGGCTTGGCATCCATGGCTTTCGCCGGCACACTCCTGACCTTGGGCCTGATCCAGCGCTGGGGTTCGGCCGTCCCAGGCTGGGTTCCGCTGCTGGGCGGACGCCGGGTTCCGATCCTGCTCGCCGTGCTTCCGGCGTCGTTCGTCGCCGTCGTTGTTGTACCGGCTGGGGCAGAACTTATCCGGCTTGCATTCAGCGGCACCACCGGCGGCATTCCCTTCGACTGGAGCAATTGGGGAACCATCGGGCCGGCGGCGCTATGGATCTTCTGGGGCCCGCTGCTGGGTGCGGCGGCACTCGCCTACTACCTCAAACGCCGCGGAACCTGCCGCCGGTGCGGGCTGGATAGCTGACCGCGGAACGATATTAGGCAAGAATGGGCCCATGGCGGACTCCGGCCGGACACCGGCCAAACGGGCAGGGCAGGTCTTCAGGCACTTTGTGTTCATGATGATCGGCGCCCTGCTCGCCGTTCCCTACATCGCGGTCTTCATCTGGGGCACGCAGCTGGCCGGCTCGCCCGAAGCCGGCCCGCTGGCCGCCGTCGTCGCCCTTATCCTCCTGTTTCTGCTGCTCGCCGTTCCCGCCCTGTTGTCCGTCACGCGCGCCTTGGAACGCACCGCGGTGCGGGAGTTACTGGACGTCGAGCTGCCCGAGCCGATCGGTAGCATCGCGCACAACCGGCGGTGGCGCGGAGCAGCCTGGTACCTGGTGCATTTGATGGCCGGCGGACTCACCTTGGTCACGGCGGCGTTTGCCATTCCTGTCATGGTGACGCTGTCCGTTATGCCGCTGACCGGCCAGACCCGGGTTGCCGACCAGCTTGCCGCGGTCCTCTCCCCCTTCGCCGATAGTACGACGGCGGTGCTGTGGTCCCTTGCGCTGGGCGCCGGGGTCATGATCTTCACCATCCTGACAGGCATGGCACTGCGGCATTGGGCCGGCGTCATGCTGGGCCCGTCGCCCGCGGAGCGCCTAGCCTTGAAAGAACAGCGTGCGCGCGCCGATGCCCGGCGAAATGAGCTGGCCCGTGAATTGCACGATTCCGTCGGCCATGCCCTGACGGTCACCACCCTGCAGGCAACCGCGGCGCAATCGCTGCTGGCCCGGAATCCGGACGCCGCGGTGCGGGCGATGCAGGCCGTTGCGGACACGGGCCGGGCCGCATTGGCTGAACTGGACCACGTCATCGGCATCCTGCGCGAACCGGACGGCAGCAGCCATGTCCTGGACGGCGGGGCCGGTTCGCTGACAGAGTTGCCCGGTTATTTGGACGTGCTCGCCAGGCAAGGGCTGGAGATAGAGCGGAACTTCGACCCCCGCCGGTTGGACAGCCTTCCTCCCGCGATCTCCACTGCCGCGTTCAAAATCCTGCAGGAAGGACTGACCAACGTGCTCAAATATGCCAGCCCGCAGCAATGCACCCTCACGATCAGCGCGGACCCACGGATGCTGCACCTGGAGCTGAGCAATCCCGTCTCCGGCGTCCCGCGGCTTCGCGGCGGTGGACGTGGCCTGGCCGGCATGTCAGAACGAGCCCGTCTGGCCGGCGGCGGCGTGCAAACGTCGCGGGCCATGGGCAGCTGGTCCCTGGTTGCCAGCTTCCCGCTGGACTCCGGGCAGCCGGACGATGGGCAGCCTGATGGGGCACAGTCGGTTCGGGGGCGCAGGTGAACGCACCGATCCGCATTCTCCTCGTCGATGACGAGCCGTTGATCCGCTCCGGCCTGTCAGCCATCCTGTCCCTCGAGGACGACCTCGCCGTCGTCGGCGAGGCGGGCGACGGCGCCGAGGCCTGGACGGAAGTGCACAGGCTGGAACCCGACCTCGTCATGATGGATGTCAGGATGCCGAGGATGGACGGGATCCAGGCCACCAGAGCCCTGCTGGCCAGCGCGCAGGAACACAACGCCCCGCGGATCCTGATCCTCACCACCTTCGAAAGCGATGATTACGTCTTTGAGGCGCTCAAAGCGGGGGCTGACGGCTTCCTGCTGAAGCGGGCCAAACCGGAAGAACTGGTTCAGGCGGTCCGCGCGGTGGCACGCGGGGATTCCATCATGTATCCGGCGAAACTGCGCGAGCTTGTAGCCCAGCATGGCAGCCGGGGACGAGATCTCATCGCTGACGCCGGCCTGAGCAGCCGCGAAGCCGAAGTCCTGCGGCAGCTGGCCCAGGGGCACAACAACCAGGAGATCGCCAGCCTCATGCACCTTGGCGTGGAGACGGTCAAGACGCACATCAGCTCGATCCTGGCCAAGCTCAACGTGCGTGACCGGACCCAGGCCGTGATTGTGGCCTACGAATCCGGCTTCGTGCAGGCCGGCCGCTGACGCACGGGGAACTTTGGCGCCGTCGTCGTTATTTTGGTGCCGGTTGAACCGGCGTTATTCCCGGCCCCCGGTTGTTCGATCAGCGAGTTTGCGCCGCTCCTGCTGGCGCCTGCTGTAGGTTGCTTCCCGGATCGATTCGTCGCTGTCGAAACTTGATCCCAGGGCGCCGGCAAAAGTGCCGAGGGAACTGGCAAGCCACGCCAAACGTGCGTAATCGACGGGGCTGACGGCATGCTTCAGCTGTGACTGCAGGTAGTCTCCGGAAATCACTGCCAAAGAGCCCAGAAACAGCACCACGAAAAGTATCAGGTACATCGCTGCCACGCTGAGCACCACGGTGATGGCCGTGGCGATGTTATCCATGCCTGCCCGGCCTCCCAACCCGTGGAGCCGGCGCCGGTCCCACAGTCCGTTGTACCCGATCAGCCATGCCGTCATCGAGACAATGGCAAGGACGCTGATTCCTGCCAGCCGGAGGGGGCTGGAAGAATCGGCCATGTTCCAGATGGACGCGTAGAAGATGCCGAAGGCTCCGGTGCCGATTGCGGCAGCGGTGGCGCTGGACAGTGATGGCAGGAGCCGGCCCGGCTGGTTGCTGCGGATCATGCCCAGCATCAGCCGTAGCCGTCCGCGCAGACCCGACAGGTACGAGTATTTGCCGTCGTCCCTGGCGGAGGAAAAAACGCCATGCACCGGGGCGAGCCGGTCCTCGCTTTCAGTGTCGGCCGGGTCTGCTGTGGCAGATCCTTCAGTCATATGGCCTACCGCATGCAGCACCGCCTGCAAGGTGAGGTGCCGGACCCGCGGCCAGCCCAGCGCGGGCAGCGAGATCAGGCAGACTTCCCGGGCTACGTTGACGTCGCTGACCAGAGGCTCGTTTCCGACATAGCGGGGCAGATCCGTCACATAGACCAGAAAGTCCCAGTGATGGCGCTGTTTCAGATCCTCGGCATACCGCTCCAGCTGAATATCGCCGTCGGAATCGAGCGGGAGCGTCTCTTGGACGACGGACACCTCCCAGCGGACTGCGCCGTCGATATTTTCGGACAGCTTGTCCGGCAGCGTATCTGCCAATCGCGTGGCGACGCGTTCCGGCAGCCCGCGATCGGCCATCAGACCCAGGACAATGGTCCGGCTCTCCCGCTCGTCGCCTTCGGCTGCTGCCATAAACTCCCCTCCCGGCTGTGGTAGCTCGACCGCTTGTACGCTCGCCTCGCGGTGCCATAGGAAGACGCAACTGCGATCAGCGGTTTGGACCAGAACTGCAATCTTGTAAGTATACTTACTTATTCTGGATGGCCAGGGGCTGCCCACGATCCACGATCGGGGGGCGGGAGATACGCCGCCATCGTGGGTTTACAGGAGGTACTTCATGGACTGGTCTTCAATTCTTGAACCGTCCCTTCCCGTAGCGGAACTGGTGGTGCGGGGCAGCTTGCTCTTTCTGGGGCTGACCTTCATCCTCCGGCTGACGGGGCAAAGGGAGTCAGGCGCCTTGGCGCTGACGGACCTCCTGGTGATTGTCCTGCTCGCGGAAGCCGTCTCCCACGCCTTCGCCCCCGATTCCACATCCGTCACTGACGGTTTGATCCTGGTGGTGACGATCTTGGCCTGGAGCGTTGTTCTCGATGCACTGGCCTACAAGCTTCCGGCGGTCAGAAAGATCCTTAAGCCGAGCAAGAGGCCCCTGATCGAGAACGGGCAGTTGAACAAACACCTCATGAGGAGGGAGTTTATGAGCCGTCAGGAAATCGAGGCCCAGCTGCGCCTGCAAGGTATCGAAAATCTGGATCAAGTGAAATACGCCTTTATGGAACCGAATGGAATGATAAGCGCCTTCCGGAAGGACGGCGGCGAGGCCGACCCCACTCCACAACCGCCAGCCAGCTGACACCACTGGTAGAGCAGGGGCTATTGGAAACTCTGCCCCTCTGCCACGCTGGCGCCGGCGGAGACCTTGCCCCCGTATCGAGGACGGCCTACAGTCTGGACATGGACAAGACGCCGGAAAGCGGTCTGGGCAGGACCAGAAAAATCGACACGGGCGAGGTGCCGGAGAAACAGTTGCACCGGTGGAAGGGCGAAGGCGGTGCGCTGCCTCCCGAACCGGAGACCGACTCCGAGGCTGAACATGATCCCGAAGCCGGATCCGGGTCCGAATCACGCCCCGAGACGGACGACGCCTGAGGCGAAGTAGCCGCTGGGCGCTGCGGACGGCTTGATCCCGGATGGGACATGCAGGAGCGAAGATTTACGGCCGATTGGTCGTAGCGGACAAGGACGCACTGGCACTTCTGCCGGAAGATGTCCGGCAGAACGTGCCGGGAAACGGCCTCCGCCTCATTGTCGCCCACGCCCTGCAGAATGCTGGCGATCAGGTCGTCAACGCTTCGACGGTCCTGGCATGGCTCATCGCCTCCATCGGTGGGCCGTCATGGGTCATCGGGCTCCTCGTCCCGGTCCGTGAGTCGGGCTCGATGCTGCCCCAGGCTGCGCTGGCTCCTTGGGTGCGCCGGCACCGGCAGCGGAAGCGGATCTGGATCATCGGGGCAGCCGGGCAGGCCGCCGCGGTGGCAGCGATGGCATTCACCGCGGCAGTAGGAACCGGAACCGCCGCAGGTGTCGCCATTCTCCTCGAAGTGGCCTGCTTTGCACTGGCGCGCGCTTTGGCTTCCATTGCTTCCAAGGACGTTCAGGGCCGCACCATTCCCCCGGGCCAGCGCGGCCAGATAAACGGGATCGCGGCTTTGGCATCCGGGATCGTTGCCGTCACGGTAGGGCTCGGCATCCGGCTCATTGGCGGCGGTAATGTGGACGCGGCCGCGCTGGCCATTCTTCTTGGTTGCGCTGCCTTCGCCTGGCTGGCAGCGTTGCTGGTCTTCGCCCGCGTCAAGGAACCGGATGGAGTCCCCCCAGAAAACAACGACGACGGCGGATGGCTCGTGCGTTCCTGGGGCCTGCTGCGGGAGGATGAACCCTTCCGCAGATTCGTCGGGGTGCGCGGACTGCTGCTCGTGTCCGCCTTGAGCCCGCCGTTCATAGTGGCCATGGCGGAAGAGCGGGGTACCGGCGGTTTGGGCGGGCTGGGACCGTTCGTTATTGCCTCCGGGCTGGCCGCGATTCTCGGCGGCCGGCTGGCAGGACGATTGGCGGACCGCTCCAGCAAGAATCTGATGATGTGGGGCTGCGCCGCGTCGTCGCTGGTGGTTTTTGCCTTGCTCGCCGCCACCGCAGTTCCCTCATTTGCCGCCTCTAGTTGGCTGTATCCGTCGGCTTTCTTCATGCTGGCGCTGAACCATATCGGCGTTCGCGTGGCGCGAAAGACCTATGTCGTGGACATGGCTACGGGAGACCAGCGCACGGAATACGTCGCAGTCTCGAATACCGCCATGGGTGTACTGCTTCTGGTGACGGGCGGGATCAGCAGCGCCCTCGCGCAACTCGGCACGGGCGTGGCGCTGCTGTTCCTGGCGGTACTGGGCACGGCCGGCGTTGTGGCCGCCAGGTTCCTCCCCGAAGTCAGCGGAGGTAAGCGCACGGGATAGGATGCACACCTCGTACCGGTCAGACGCAGTCAGCCTCTTCCTGGCGGGCATATCCGGCGAGGCTTGCGTCCAGTTGCCGGGTGAGCAGGATCGAGTCTTCGGCCAGGCTCGAAACCAAGACCGACCGGGAGTCCAGCGCCATCACAGCCGTATCCGGGATGTCTTTGGGTACAGGCGAAGGGGCATCAGTCCGTCCCGTGGACTCCGGGTCCACAATCAACACGGATCCGAGGGCTCTGCGGCCGCCGGTGACCGCGGAACTGTCCCACCCGATCGCTCCTTCCCCAACCGCCAGCTCCTGGTCGTGGCTGGCGACGCCGTCGTAGGTGAGGCGCAAACGTTGCCGCACCGCTCCCGGAGTCTCGCCGTGACGCCCGAGCACGAGTTCCTCGCGTGCGAACAGCCGGGCGCCATCCTCCAAGTCGATCCTGGTGAGCGCCTCGTGGTAACAACGCTCGGCCAGGATCTGCTTCCCGGGCAACCAGACGAGGGTTCCGCCGGAGGCTACTTTGATATTGACCTCGCTTCGGGATTCCAGGCCGTGCGGACCAGGCAGCACCAGGGTGGCCGCAACGGCGCGGACGATCAACGAGGCGTCTGCTTTCACCACGACGTCCAGCCGCAAATGGTCGCCGCCCAGCGGGCCCGCAGCGCCCGCAACGATGCTCACGCCCGCGCATTGGTCCTGATCCAGATTCCAGTGGCGGACCGCTGCGGGCGCCCGTTGGCGGGTGGGCCTCAGGATCAATGGCGCCTGGGACCGCATCCGTTGGATCCTGGTGGTGCCTTCCCTAGCCTCGGGTCCTCTCGGACGGTCCGCTGTCAGGCGGGCGTGGGCCAGCATCAGCCCGAGTGTTCGGCTAGCCGGTCCCGGACCCATTCCGCGACTTTCGTCGCCGCCGGATCTTCAGTCAACGACGTGAACAATACGGGCAGCTCACCGCGTTTGGCGCGGGCATCGCGATCCATGACGCCCAGATCCGCGCCGACATTGGGTGCAAGGTCAGTCTTGTTGATGACCAGGAGGTCCGCGGTGGTCACGCCCGGGCCGCCTTTGCGCGGCACCTTGTCTCCTCCGGCGACGTCGATGACGAAGATCTGGTGGTGGATCAACCCCCTGCTGAAGGTGGCAGTCAGGTTGTCGCCTCCGCTTTCCACCAGAATCAGCTCCAGTTGGGGCAGCTTCTCTTCGAGTTCCTCGATGGCTTCCAGGTTGGTGGAAATATCGTCCCGGATGGCTGTGTGCGGACAGGCACCGGTCTCGACAGCGGTAACCCGCTCCGACGGCAGCACCCCGTGCCGCAACAGGAAATCGGCGTCTTCGGTGGTGTAGATGTCGTTGGTAACGACGGCGATTTCCCGCTCGGAACTCAAGGTGCGGCATAGTGCGGCCACCAGCGCAGTCTTGCCGGACCCCACCGGTCCGCCGATACCTATTCTCAGTGCCTGTTTAGGGATCCGGGGCAATGCCTCCTGCTCATCAACGTGGATGTGCTCCGGCGCAGCGCGAAAGGTATTGGCGCCTTCCCTGCTGGGTTCCAGAGTCAATTCGTGATCATGGTCGTGGCTGTGTTCGTGGTCGTGGTCGTGCATTGTGGGCTCCTTAGCTGGCAAAGAGACGCACCTCCCAGGTGGCGTGCTGTTCGGCGAATATGTCGAGTAAGTAGCCGGCGCGGGCCGGCAAGTCGGCAGGCGGTTTATCCGCGTAGGTTGCTGCTTCCGCTGCCACGGTGGCAACCTCCTTGCCAAGCCGTGCCAGGGCCGCATTGACTTGGAACGGGTCCAGTCCGAGGAGCCTCACGGCCGCGGTGGCGGGACCGGTAATGGATTCGTGGGCGGCGATCAACGCCGCGTTGTCAGGACCGAGGCCAGCTGCTGCGGCAACGGCGCCGAAGGCGATCGGCTGATGCAACCCCTTGCCGGGGATCGAGGCAATTGCTTCCAGGCCCGCATACGGCCAGACCGTTCTCCCGGCCCGCAGGAGCGAGCGTCCAAGCCGCCGGGACATAGTGCGCAGTGCCGGGGATGGGGTTCTCGCTTCGAACTCGGTGTCGAGCGTGAGCAAGCGTTCGGTGAGGTCCCCGCCGTCGTCCGCTATTGACCCGATCCGCGCGAACACCGTACACGAGGCCGCGGCGAAGGAGGCGGCCACCAGACCAGCCGTTCCGAGCCGGCCCTTCAGGAAAGTCTCCATGCCTGGAACATCACGCAGCCCGTCGATGGCGGCGGCCGGTTCAAAGCCGCCGGAATGGGCATGGCCTCCGGTCGGAAACCGCCCGTCGGCTAGCAAGAGCATGGCGGGAACCGCCGCCGTCAGTGGCAGCGTAGAGGCTCCGGCAGGACCTTCGAGCGGCATCAAAACAGGAAGTATCTCTGCGCCATGGGCAGCTCGGTGGCCGGTTCGTGCTCGATCAGCTCTCCGTCGATCTTGACGCCGTAGGTATTCGGATCAACCTCGATATGCGGCATGGCCGTATTTTCCGGCATGTCTGCTTTGCCGCGGCCGCGGACGTTGCCGACCGGGACGAGCGGGCGGTTGATCGACAGCCGGTCCGCCAGTCCGTCTTCGATCGCCGCCGGCGCAACGAACGCCACTGAAGTGGAAGCGGCCGCACGTGAAAAGGCACTGAAGCCCAGCCGTTCCATGACCGGTTGCGGCGTCGGCACCGACGCGTTGGGATCCCCCAGCGCTGCTACGGCGGCCACTCCGCCCTTGAAGACTGCAGTAGGCCGGATGCCGAACAGCGCTGGCTGCCACAGCACCATGTCCGCCAATTTGCCCGGCTCGATCGACCCGATCTCGTGTTCGAGTCCGTGCGCGACGGCGGGGCAGATAGTGTACTTCGCAACGTACCGGCGGGCGCGGTGATTGTCGGCTCGGTCATCCCCGTCAAGCGAGCCGCGCAGGCGCTTCATACGGTGAGCCGTTTGCCAGGTCCGCATCACGACTTCGCCGATACGGCCCATCGCCTGCGCATCCGAGGACATGATCGAAAGTGCACCCATGTCCTGCAGAACATCCTCGGCGGCGATGGTTCCTTCACGTACCCGGCTCTCTGCGAAGGCAAGGTCGTTGGGGACCTGCGGATTCAGGTGGTGCGCGACCATGACCATGTCCAGATGCTCATCGATGGTGTTGTGGGTGAAGGGCCGCGTCGGGTTGGTTGAGGCCGGCAGCACGTAGGATTCACTGGCGATCCTGATGATGTCCGGGGCATGCCCACCGCCGGCACCTTCGGTATGGAACGCGTGGAACGTCCGGCCGTTGACCGCTGAGAGGAGGTCTTCGACGAAACCGGATTCGTTCAGGGTGTCGCTGTGGATGGCGACCTGGACGCCGGATTCATCCGCGACCTGAAGAGCTGCGTCGATGACCGCCGGCGTGGCGCCCCAGTCCTCGTGCACCTTGAAGCCTCCGGCCCCACCGCGAAGTTGCTCCCACATGGCCTCATGCGAAGTCGTGTTGCCCCGGCCCAGGAAGAGCACGTTCAGTGGCCAGGGCTCCAGACCCTCAAGCATGCGCGCGATCCACCAGGAGCCCGGCGTCGCCAGAGTCGCCTTCGAGCCTTCGGTGGGGCCGGTACCGCCGCCGACCACCGTCGTCGTGCCCGTTTGCAATGCCATGGTCAGCATGTCAGGGCCGACGAGATGGACGTGCGTGTCCACGGTGCCGGCGGTCAGGATCAGGCCGTTGCCGGACATTACTTCCGTGGACGGACCGATGACTAGATCCGGATGGATCCCATCCATCGTGTCGGGGTTGCCTGCCTTGCCCAGCGCGACGATCCGGCCGTCGCGGACACCGACGTCGGCTTTGATGATGCCCCAGTGGTCCAGGACCACCGCCCCGGTGATGACCAGATCCGGGGTGCCTTCTGCGCGGGTAGCCGATGACTGGCCCATGGACTCGCGGATCGACTTGCCGCCGCCGAAGACTGCCTCGTCGCCGCCGCGGCACCGGTCCTCCTCAACCTCGATGAGGATGTTGGTGTCGGCGAGGCGGATGCGGTCCCCCGTCGTCGGGCCGAACGAAGCAACGTACTCTGAACGCCGGATGTCACCCATCGAGATTTCCCCTGCACAGCCCTCTGAGGCCAAGGACGATTCTGTTGCCCCGGATCGGGATCAGTTCCACTTCTTCGGCGGCGCCTGGTTCGAAACGCATGGAGCCTCCGGACAGCACGTTCAGCCGCTTGCCCCACGCCGCATCACGGTCGAATTGCAGCCCGGAGTTCACTTCGGCGAAGTGGTAGTGGGATCCGACTTGGACGGGCCGGTCAGCAGTATTCTCGACCCGCAGGACCGTCACTTCGGCGCCCGCGTTGATCTGCACCGGTTCATCGCCGTAAAGGACTTCGCCCGGGACGATGGGTTCGTAGGCCACCACTTTCTGGCTGCTTTGCCGGGTGGGTGACTGCCGTTCGCTGGTTCCCGGACGCCTTGGTTGGCTCGTGCCGCTGGCACCGGAGGAAGGATGGCGTGTCTTGTGGTTATAGACAACGGCGGTGTCATAGCCGGGGTTGTCACTGGGATGGCTGAAATTATCATCCGTGTCCCTGCTCGTCAGGGCTGGATTGCTGAATGGGTTTTCGGTGATCCTCATTGGATCGGTCCCGTGACCGTGATGAGTTTTGTTCCGTCAGGGAAGGTGGCCTCAACCTGGACTTGGGCCAGCATCTCCGGGACACCTTCCATCACGTCGTCCCGGCTGAGGACTTCACGGCCCGATTCCATCAGGTCCGCAACCGTGTCGCCGTTCCTGGCACCCTCGAGCAGATAGGAGGTGATGATCGCGGTGGCTTCCGGCAGGTTGAGCTTCAGCCCACGGCCTTTCCGCTCCATCGCGAGTTTGGCGGCCGTATAGGTCATCAGTCGTTCAACTTCAAAGGTACTTAGTAACATCGGCGGACTCCAAGCATTCTCAAGAGACGTGCTTACTGGCAACGCGAACGCAGTACACGTTGAGTGTAGCCACGGGGTCTAGGCCCGGCAATGGCCCGCGTTGACTCATCAAAGATGCCCGCGTAGCTGCTATCGAAGAATCATTTGATAATGCCCGCGTAGCGGTGTGTCTGCCGGGCAGGTTGTTGCCTGCCCGGCACTCTGAGCCATGGAGCTTACGATG
>NZ_JBDGKM010000017.1:0-62156 GCF_057656375.1 Arthrobacter sp. Soil_C_60
CCTGCTATCCGGGCAAAATCAGATGATTCCACGAATCAATCGAAGCGGGCATCTTGACATGATTCCCCGGGGACCCCGGGACCGCTGCAGCCGCCGCGCGAGGTAATCAGCGATGGCGCCGGCAGCGATGATGCAGCCGAGCATCTCCAGGCCTTCCTCCAGGATCAAGCCCGCGGAGAAGACGTAATCGGGGCCGTTCTGACGGATCCAGCCGTTGAACGCTTCGACACCCAGCGCGCCAGCACCGTAGCAGCCCAGCCCCAGGGCGAGGCGCCGTCCCGTGTCCCGGGGCAGCGACCGCCCGGCGAAGATCAGCACAGTGGTACCGGCAATCCCGACGACCGCACCCAGCGCGAGCCAGGGGTAGGTCGGGGTGTCTAGTCCTGTCGCCAGGAGCGGCCGGGCGAGCCGCTCGTGCAGCCGGGCGGCTTCGTCGAGGCTCAAGTACGCGGCTGCCGCTGCTATAACCGTCCAGGAGAAGCGTGTCCTGCCGTGCGCAGTCAGCGCGGATGTTGCGGCCAGCGCCCCCACCAGGGACAGCAGCGCGGAGTTCCACCAGGTAGGCAGATTTGCCTCCGCCCCGATGTCCACGAATTCCTTCGCTTCGTCCAACGGGATCACGTAGTGGAGGGCGAACACGGCTATGAACAGCGCCATGATGAGGGCTGTAACCAGCAGAAGGAAGCGGACGGCCGCGCGGGCAGGCGGCTGTTGGCCGAAAAGCAATTCAATTCTCCTGGCGTAGCCGGCTTCAACGATCAGGGAAACCATACCGGCAGTAAATGAGACAAAAATGAGAGCCGCAGCCCCTAATCGGCCCGGTGCTGACAGCACCGCTGAAGCCGGCGCAAGCGGCCGGCTTCAGCTATCCGGATTAGTGGCCGGCTTCGTTCCAGTTGCTGCCGACACCGACCGACACGTCCAACGGAACAGTCAGCTCGGCCGCTGCCGCCATCTGCTCCCGCACCAGCTTCTCCACAGTCTCGCGCTCCCCCGGGGCGACCTCGAGTACCAGTTCGTCATGCACCTGCAGCAGCATCCTCGAGGACAGTTTTTGGGCCCTGAGCCCGGCATCGACCCCGAGCATTGCCTTCTTAATGATGTCCGCGGCCGAACCCTGGATAGGCGCGTTCAGCGCAGCGCGCTCCGACATCTCGCGAAGCTGGCGGTTATCGCTGTTCAGGTCCGGCAGGTAGCGGCGTCGGCCTTCAATCGTGGAGGTGAAACCGTCCTTGCGTGCCTGCTCGACGATGCCGCGCAGGTAATCCCGTACTGCCCCGAACCGCGCGAAGTAGTCCTTCATCAGCGTCCGGGCCTCGTCGACCGAAATCTTCAGCTGTTTGGACAGTCCGAAGGAACTCAGGCCGTACACCAGGCCGTAGGACATCGCCTTCACCTTGGCGCGCATCTCGCTGGTGACCTCTTCCGGGGCCACGCCGAAGATGTGGGCGCCGACGAACCTGTGCAGGTCCTCGCCTTGGCGGAAGGCCTGGATCAGTCCCTCGTCGCCGGAGAGGTGCGCCATGATGCGCATTTCGATCTGCGAGTAGTCCGCCGTGAGCAGCGTTTCGTAGCCCTCCCCCACGATGAAGACTTCGCGGATGCGGCGGCCTTCTTCGGAACGGACGGGGATGTTCTGCAGGTTCGGGTTGTTCGAGGACAGGCGCCCGGTCGCCGCCACCGTCTGCGCGTACGTGGTGTGGATGCGGCCGTCCTCGGCCACGGACTTTTTCAGCCCTTCAACCGTCTGCTTGAGTTTGCTGGCATCCCGGTAGGCCAGCAGCTGCACCAGGAACGGATGCTGCGTTTTGGCGATCAGATCATTCAGCGCGTCCGCATCCGTGGAATAGCCTGTCTTGATCTTCTTCGTCTTGGGCAGTTCCAGCTCGTCGAACAGGACGGTCTGGAGCTGCTTCGGCGACCCGAGATTAATCTCCTTGCCGATGATCCGGAAAGCTTCCGAACTGGCGGCATTGATGGTGGAGCTGAAGCCGTCCAGCAGGCCGTCCAGCTTGTCCACGGCGACGGCGATACCGTCCAGTTCCATCCGCGCAAGCACCCAGGACAGCGGCAGGTCCAGCCCCGCCAGCAATTGGTTCGCGCCGCGTTCGATGAGCTGGCCGGCAAAGTGTTCGCTCAGTTCGAGCGAGGCAAATGCTTTTGCGACGGCGGGAGCCGCCACATCGTCTTCGCCCAGGCTCAGCTCCAACTGGCCGCCACCGGACGACACCGCCGATGCTACCGACAGCTTCAAGTGGTACTGGGCCAAGTCGGCCAGATCGTAGTTGCGGCGGTCCGGCTGGATCAGATACGCGGAGATCGCCGTGTCATCAACGACGCCCGCCAGCTCGAGGCCCCGGACGGAGAGCAGCTTGTAGGCCGACTTAAAATCGTGGATGACCTTGGGCGCATCCAGATCCTCCAGCCACTCGGCGAGCCGGCGCTCGGCGTCGGCGTCGAGGCCCTCAAAGGCAACGTAAGCGGCAGCCGAGGGACTTACCAGGGCCAGCCCCACGGCGTCGTCCCCTGCTGTGGTTTGCTCGGTGACCAGCTGCACGGCAACCGGGAGCTGGTTCGTGCTGTCGAGCCAGTCGTCCAGTTCCTTCTCGTTTGTCAGAACCACGTGCTGCGGTGCGTGGACCTCGGTGTCCTCGACCTGCTCTTCGCCGCCAAAGGTGTCGATCAGCCGCTTGCGCAGTGTGTTGAACTGGAGCGCATCGAAGAGTTCCTCGATGGCATCCCGGTCCGGCTGCTGCAGGAGCATGGTTTCCAAGTTGACCGGCAGGTCCATGTCCCTCAGCAGGTGGTTGAGCCGGCGGTTGCGCTTGACGTCATCGACACTGGCCCGGAGGGCGTCACCGACCTTGCCACCGATGGAATCCAGATTCTCCAGGATGCCGTCCAGACCGCCATACTGGTTGATCCACTTGGCGGCCGTCTTCGGCCCCACGCCCGGCACGCCGGGAAGATTGTCCGCGGTCTCGCCAACGAGCGCCGCCAGATCCGAGTAGCGGGCCGGGGACACAAAGTACTTGGCCTCCACAGCTGCGGCGTCCATGGGCGGGATGTCGCTGATGCCCTTCTTCGGGTAGAGCACCGTCACGTTGTCCGTGATGAGCTGGAACGCATCCCGGTCACCTGAGACCACCAGCACATCCCAACCGGCGGCTTCGCCCTGTGTGGCAAGGGTGGCGATGATGTCATCGGCCTCGAACCCGTCCATGGAGATGGTGGGGATCCGCATTGCCTCCATGAGTTTGATGATCAGGTCCACCTGGCCATGGAATTCCTGCGGGGTCTTGCTCCGGCCGCCCTTGTATTCGCTGTATTCCTGGTCCCGGAACGTGGGGGTGTCCAGGTCGAAGGCCACCGCCACGTGCGTCGGCTTGTGTTCGCGGATCATGACCAGCAGCATGGAAGTGAAACCGTAGACAGCATTGGTGTGCTGCCCGGTATCCGTGGAGAACTTGTCCGCCGGCAGGGCGTAGAACGCGCGGAATGCCATGGAATGGCCGTCGATGACCAGCAGCCGCTTTCGTTCCTGGCTGGAATTTTCTTCAGGGGCTGCGGCCGTGGCCGTCAGCGTATCGCCGGTTGGGGACACCGGTTTGTTAGTTTCACTCACAGGTGCCAGCCTAGTTCCCATGAGCGACAATTTCACACCGGAAGCGGTTCCGGCGGCAGCACCGGACTTGACTGACGAGCTTGTTTCCGCAGGGGTACCCGTGGAGCTGCGTCCGTGGCTGCGGCATATGGGCGTCGGTGCCTTGGTGGTGAAAATGGGGATCGTTTTTTCGCACATGAGCGCGGAGCGGATGGTTGCCACCATGCCGGTCGAGGGCAATACGCAGGTGGCCGGGATCCTGCACGGAGGCGCGCACACGGTGATGGCCGAAACCCTCGGATCCTTCGCCGCTGCTATCCATGCCGGACCTGACCGGCACGCGCTGGGCATCGAAGTCAGTGCTACCCATCACCGTGCCGCGGCCGCGGGGCTGGTGACCGGTACGGCCACCGCCATCCACCTGGGCCGGACGCTGACGGTCCACGAAGTGGTCATGACCGACGACCAGGGGCGCCGGCTTTCCACCGCCCGCATCACCAACATGATCAGGGACAACGCGTAAAGCAGGAACAACGTTTAAACCCGCGTCTACTGGTCCGCTTCGGTTGCGGGACCGGCTGCGGTGAAGCGGTAGCTTAGCTCCACCATGCCGGCGCCCAGGGTCCGCGAGCCAAGCAGCTGGGCAGGTTCCGTCGCCGAGCCCACGGGCAGCAGGCTCTTTCCCCGGCCGATGGCGACCGGCACGTATGTGACAATCAACTCGTCCAGCAGCCCGGCGTCCAGGTACTGCGCGGCCAGGGAACCACCGCCGACCACCCAGACGTCCTTGTCCCCGGCGTCGGCAACAATGGTCGCATGGAACAGCGAGATGTCCCCGCGGACAAAGGTGATGTCCGCGCCGGCAATGCCCGGCAGCTCGTGGTGCGTAAAGACCCAGGTGGGCATCTCTCCGTACTCCCAGGCCTCGGCGCCGCCCTGGTCCAGAATGAACTTGTACGTCTGGGAGCCCATGACAATGGCGCCGATCCCGGCGATGAATGACCTGTAGGTGTCCGCCACGCCTTCGGCGTCGTTAAACCGGAACAACCAGTCCAGCTTGTCGTTTTCGTCGGCGATGTACCCGTCCAGCGAGCTTGCAACGTAGTAGAGCGTGCGTGCCATGGGCTCATGCTAGCCCGGTTCGTCAGTGAAAAGCAGGCACGATCAGATAGATGCCGTACAGCACGGCGGCAACGCACACCGCAAAGCAGGCATATGCGCCCAGCCGAACCACGGGCTGCCGCGTTGGAACGGCGTCCGTGGCCACCGCCAGCAGTCGCACGCCCAGCCCGTAAAACCCGACCACGATCATGGAAGCCACCAGCGTGGCGACGGCGACAATAACAAAAGCAAACCAGTCGATACTCATTGTCCTGCCTCCAGCCGGTCCTTCTTTTTCTTGCGTTTGCGCTTGATCTTGACTACCTCGCCTGCCTGGTCCACGTCGCTGATGGCGTTGTCATGGCCGACCTTGGACCGTCGGGAAACGACGTACATTCCGAGGATGATCAGGATTCCCGCGACTGCGTCGATGATGATGCCCGCCACGCCGAGGTGGGCCACCCACGCAGCCAGTGCACCGACGCCGCCAGCGGCAGGAAGAGTCAGCAGCCAGCCGATACCGATCCGGCCCGCGGTGTTCCAGCGCACCGTGGCCCCTTTGCGGCCCAGCCCGGAGCCGATCACGGAGCCGGAAGCGACCTGCGTGGTGGAGAGTGCGAAACCCAAGTGCGACGACGCCAGAATGGCTGACGCGGTGGAGGTCTCGGCGGCGAAACCCTGCGCCGGCTTCACCTCGGTCAGCCCCGAGCCCATGGTGCGGATGATCCGCCAGCCACCGGAGTAGGTGCCCAGGGCGATGGCCAGGCCGCAGGCGGCGATCACCCAGAAAACCGGGCCGCTGCCGGCCGTCTGGAAGCCGCCGGCAATCAGTACCAAGGTGATGACGCCCATGGTTTTCTGGGCATCGTTGGTACCGTGAGCCAGCGCCACCAGCGACGAGGAGAAGATTTGTCCAAAGCGGAAGCCGCCTCGTTTGGGCGCAGCCGAACTTCCCTGCCGCCGGGTAATGGCGTACGCCAGCTTGGTGCCGAGGTAGGCCACGGTGCCGGCGATCAGCGGCGCTAGCACGGCCGGCAGCAGAAGTTTGGAGACAACGACGCCGTAGTCCACCGCGGCGAGTCCGGCACCGACGATGGCGGCGCCGATCAGGCCGCCGAACAAGGCGTGCGAGGAGCTCGACGGCAGCCCCAGCAGCCACGTGATCATGTTCCACACGATGGCCCCGATCAGGCCGGCAAAGATCATGACTGGGCTGATCTGGATTCCGCCCTCGCCTTCCCTGATCAGCCCGCCGGAGATGGTCTGGGCCACCTCGGTGGACAGGAAGGCGCCCACGAGGTTCAGGATGGCCGCCAGCAGGACCGCAGCCTTGGGTTTGATGGCACCGGTGGCAATGGGGGTTGCCATGGCATTCGCCGTGTCGTGAAAGCCGTTCGTAAAGTCGAAGAACAAGGCCAGTGCTATGACAAGCACGACCATTAAGGTGAGATCCACCTGGTGCCCAATCTGGTCAGCGGGAAAGTTCATCTGCCGTTCACCCGCGGGTCATGATTGGTTCAGTTGCGGGTGCGGCGCTTACCGATTGTAGATGCCGCCGGAGCGGCGACAAACACGGTCCGGCCACCATAGGTCAGGGAAGCAGCGGATCCTTGGGCTTGTGGCGCGACGCCGCGGGCAGTACAACTGGTCCATGAGCGGCAATCTTGAGGCATGGATCGCGGGATACCGGCGGGCTTGGGAATCAAATCAACCTGATGATATCCGCGCGCTGTTCACCGACGACGCCGAGTACCGGACCGATCCGTGGGCGGTACCCTGGCGGGGACACGAAGAGATCGTGGCCGGCTGGCTGGAGAAGAAAGATGTAGCCGGCACGACAGCCTTCGAATGGTCCGAACTGGTCTCTACCCCGGACGTGGCCATCATCCAGGGCACGACGGTTTACCGGGACGGGCCGACCTACAGCAACCTGTGGGTGATCAAGCTAACGGCCGAGGGCAGGGCCCGGTCCTTCACCGAGTGGTGGATGGACCAGAGCAACCCTTCCTAACCAGTTGCTCCGCGACCCCGACACGCATTTCTACGGCTCGGTTCCGTAGACACGTGCGGCGTTCTCATGGCCGATCATCCGGGCGACGCGTTCACCATCGCGGCGGGACCAATCGCCGTCGTTAATCCACTGAGCGATTGTCCGTGCCAAACCGCGTCGGAACAGGCCGGCACCCAGGTAGTAGAGTTCCGCGAGACCCAGCGCGTCGGTGGAGAACAATGCCTTGTGGAAGGGGGTCAGCTCGAGGGATTCGGCGATGACCGCTGCCGAGCGGGAACCTGTGTGGTTCACCGCCAGACCGACGTCCACGTAGACGTGCGGAAAAATCTGCGCCAGATAGCCGGCCTCGCGCTGGTACGGGTAGCAGTGCAGCAGCATCATCGGCACGCCGGATTCCCGCGTGGCCCTGAGCCACCCTGTCAGCTGCAGCGGATTGCAGCGAAGCAAGTCCACATCGGCATCACCGTAGCCCACATGGAACTGGATCGGTTTGCCCAGCTTCAGACCGGCCCAAAGGATGTGACGCAACAGGACGGGCTCATCCAGCCTCATCCCGCCGGCTTCCGGATTCTGCCTGCCCAGCCACCTGCCCACCGCCTCCCGGACCTCGTGCTCTGAAGGCGCGGCGGGTTCAAAATCCAAGCCGTAACGGTATGCGGCAATGGACTTGAGCCCTGCGGCATCCTTGGCCGCTGTTTCCAGGGCCAGCTCAAAATCGGCAATGAACGACGACGGAGTGGTGCCCTGCTCGGTGATCTGTTCGGCAAGGCGTTCCAGCCGGACTATCTCCCCTGAGTTGCCGCCGCCCAAAGCCGCGGTTTGCTCCGGCGAGGTCAGCGAGTCTTCTCGAATCCCGGCGTCGACGAGGAAGGTGCTGATGCCGGAGGCGCTGAGCAGGAGCCGGTTCACGTTGCCGGCGCCCAACCGCGAGCGCTGCTCGAGGTAAGCCTCCGGGCTGGCGTGCGGCTCAAGGTCCAGCACGGGCGCGCACCAGCGGCGGATGGCGAAGCCGAGCTGCGAGTCGAAGGTAGTTTTGCCCTTAGGGGCGGGCCAGTTCGATTCGGTCGCCAGGGCTTCGAAAGATGCCCGGTCCAGGTCAGCGCTGACAACGCCATGACAGTGGTGGTCGATGAGCGGTACGCCGTCCATCAGGGCACCGCCGTCCAGCCCATCCCCAGGATCAATAGGCATCGGCGTATAGCTTGCACTTTGCTGCAGGGTCCAGACCGTCGAGCAGGCGGAGTTCATCCTCCCGGACGGCTTGGAATACCTTCAGGAAGTCGGCGGAAAACCACTTGCGGACAACCTGGTCCGAGCCGAGATGCCGCAGTGCGTCCGGCAATGACGCCGGCAGCCGCGCGATACCTGCGGCCGTTAGCTGCTTGTCGCTGAACTCTTCCACGGGGCGGTCCAGAATGGCCGGTGCTTCCAACCGTTGCCGGATTCCCTCCAATCCGGCCCGGATCAGCAGCCCCATGACCAGCCAGGGGTTGCCGGTTGCGTCTCCGGCCCGGAACTCGAGGTTCAGTTGGGACGCCGGCGTCCGGCCACCCGTCTGGATGGTGGGGCACACCCGCATCATGGCTTCGCGGTTGTGGTTGCCCAGAAACGCGTGGGTGGCTGACCATCGGTGGGGTGCCAGCCGCAGGTAGGAGACTTCGCTGGCGGCGGTGAAAGCGACGATCGCCGGGGCATGGCGGATGATTCCGGCGGCGAAGGCTCCCGCCGCTGCCGATAGACCGCCTGGCCGGGTGATGTCATGCATCACGGGCCTGCCGTCCAGGTCCCTCAGGCTGAAATGGACATGGACCCCGTTTCCCACACTGTCCGGATCCAGCAGCGGCGCAAAGCTGGCACGCTTACCAACCGCATGGAAAAGATTCCGAACGATGTCACGCAGCAGCACCGCGCGATCGGCGGCGGTCAAGGCATCGCTGGCCTTGACCGTGATCTCGTACTGGTGGGCGCCGTACTCCGCGAGCCAGTTCTCAGGCTGCAGCCCGGCAGCCGCGAGGATTCCCACCAGTTCGGTCCCTAACGGTTCGGCCCGGAGCATGGCCTGCAGGGACATAGGTGGTTCCGGCGCTTCGTCGGTCACCAGCATGAATTCGTGCTCGAACGCGCCAAAAATGCTCAGTCCGGTTTCCTCCCTGAGATCCCTGATGGCGCGTCGCAGGAAGGTGCGCGGGCAACAGGGCCACTCGGAGCCGTCCATACGGGTGATATCCGCAAGAACCACAGTGATCGGCGGTCTGCCGGGTATCCCGGCGATCCGTGTTAGCGAGTGCTCGTCCGGAATCAACCGCAGATCACCGGTGGCATCGAACGGACTGTCCCGGGCTATTTGCCCGAAAGCGTGCACGCCCAGATTTGCCGGAACCCAGCCACAGCCTGTTTCCATATCCAGTTCCGGCAACGGCATTGAACGGCCCCGGGTGGTCGCGCACAGATCGTTCGTGGCAATGAACGCCAGCTCGTTCGCAGCCATCCCGGATGCCGCTAGCTTTTCTTCGCCCGACTCGGCTGCACCCGCGGAGGCTCACCCGGCATCTTCGGGTAATCGGGCGGGAACGGCATCTCACCGAGCCCTGCCGCCAGGTCTCGCTCCCACCATTTCAAGAGCACGTCGATAGTGCCGGGACTGGCGTGCATGTCCGCCCACGGATCGCCGGTGGTCCTGAGCCGGTCAGGAACCGTGGCGATAGTGAATTGCTTCGGGTCCGCCGTTTCCAGCTCGTCCCACTCGAGCGGACAGGAAACGGGAGCATGGGCCAAGGCCCGCGGACTATAGGCACCGGCCATGGTCCGGTCCCGGTTGGCCTGGTTGAAATCCACAAACACCCGCTGGCCGCGTTCTTCCTTCCACCAATTGGTGGTGATCTGCTGCGGCATGCGGCGTTCCAGTTCGCGGGCGGCGGCAATCACCGCGTGGCGTACGTCCAGGAACTCGCGGGTGGGTTCGATCGGTGCGAACACGTGCAGCCCTCGGTTGCCCGACGTCTTGATGAAGGCCGTCAGTCCGGCTTCGGCGAGTACCGATCGAAGTTCCAGGGCCGCAGGAACGGCGTCATCAAAGTCGGTCCCGGGTTGCGGGTCGAGGTCGATGCGCAGCTGGTCCGGATTGTCCGAGTTCCCGGAGCGCGAGGGCCAGGGGTGGAAGACGATCGTGTTCATCTGCACTGCCCAGACGGCGGCGGCAGGTTCATCGATAACAAGCTGGGGGTGCGATCTGGCGCTGGGGTACACCACCTTCACGGACCGCACGAATTCGGGCACACCCTTGGGTGGGTTCTTCGAAAAGAACATTTCGCCGTCGATCCCCTCCGGAAACCGCTGGAGGGAGACGGGTCGGTCCCCGTTCGCGGCGACGAACGCCTCGCCCACGTCGGCGATGTACCGGGCGAGATCCAGCTTCGTCAGGCCGAGTTCGGGCCATAACACTCTGCTGGGACTGGAAATGCGCATTTCCCGCTCGCCGTGGGGTCCCTCAACCGTGAGCGTCGTTGCTTCGCTGGCCATGGGAACAACATACCGACAACCACGGCGGCCGTCACCCACTTCCGGCGAGTGCATCTGACGCCCTTGGTCCGTAAGCTCGTTCCATGGCGAGATACTTTGATGTTCATCCTGAGGACCCACAACCGCGCACCGTCGGGCAGATCGTCGACCTGGTGCAGTCGGGCGGGCTGATCGCATACCCCACGGATTCCTGTTACGCGCTGGGCGCGCAATTGGGCAACAAGGAGGCGCTGGAGCGGATCCGCACCATCCGCCAGCTCGATGACAAGCACCACTTCACCCTGGTCTGCAAGGATTTTTCCCAGCTCGGTCAATTCGTCCTGATCGACAATGACGTCTTCCGCAGCATCAAGTCGGTCACGCCTGGCAGCTATACCTTCATCCTGCCGGCGACAAAGGAAGTTCCGCGCCGGCTGCTGCATCCGAAGAAGAAAACCGTGGGAGTCCGCATTCCCGACAACAAAGTAGTCCATGCGATCCTGGCCGAGCTCAACGAACCGCTGCTCTCCAGCACTTTGCTGCTTCCCGGCCAGGAGGAGCCGTTGACGCAGGGGTGGGAAATCAAGGAACGCCTTGAACACGTTGTCGACGGCGTGGTGGACTCCGGGGACTGCGGTGCCGAGCCGACCACCGTGATCGACTTCTCGGGCGGGGGCGCCGCGGTTGTCCGGCGCGGCATGGGCGATCCCTCCCGGTTCGAGTAGGGGTCTTAGGCGCCCACAGCTGCCGGCGTCACAGTGGAAGGCACCGGCTCGTGCCGCAGGTAGTCGCGCCGGAAGCTGCCGGTGCCTGCGGTCAGCGAGCGAAGTTGGATGGCGTACCGCAGTAATTCCTCGTCCGGCACTTCGGCGCTGATTTCAGTACGGTCGCCGCCCACCGACGTCGTTCCTGTCACCCGGCCGCGGCGGGACGACAAGTCGCTGAGGACGGCGCCGACGTATTCGTCCGGCACCATGACGGTCACGGCGGACACCGGTTCCAGCAGCTGGATGCGTGCCGCCGCCGCAGCCTCACGCAAAGCCAGCGCCCCGGCGGACTGGAAGGCGGCATCCGAGGAGTCGACGCTGTGCGCCTTGCCGCCGACCAGCGTCACGCGGATGTCCACAACCGGGAACCCCGCGGAAACGCCCTTGAGCAGCTGTGCCCTAAGGCCTTTCTCCACCGACGAAATGAACTGCCCGGGGATCGCACCCCCGACGATCCTGTCGACAAAATCGAACCCTGCCCCGCGTCCGAGGGGCTCAACTTCTATGTCGCAGATGGCGAACTGGCCGTGGCCGCCGGACTGCTTGACGTACCGCCCATGCCCCTTGGCTGGCTCGGCGAAGGTCTCTCGCAGCGGTGTGATGACGTTGACCGTCTGCAGCTGGACGCCCTGGTCGGCCAGCCTCCACAGCACTACGTCCGCGTGGGCTTCACCCATGCACCACAGCACCAGTTGGCCGGTCTCGGCGTTGCGCTCCACCCGCAGCGTCGGATCCCCCGATGCCACCTTCGCCAGGCTGCGGCCAAGGGCGTCTTCATCAGCGTGCGACGCGGCCTCGACCGCCACCGGCAGCAGCGGTTCCGGCATGGACCACGGTTCGATCA
The DNA here is from genome assembly GCF_057656375.1 of Arthrobacter sp. Soil_C_60. Classification (NCBI taxonomy): domain Bacteria; kingdom Bacillati; phylum Actinomycetota; class Actinomycetes; order Micrococcales; family Micrococcaceae; genus Arthrobacter; species Arthrobacter sp. Soil_C_60. The sequence goes on from NZ_JBDGKM010000017.1 coordinate 11,826, forward strand.
GCAAAGGCGTGTCCTTGGCCGAGATCGTGTCGCTGGTTTCGGCGTTGCCGACCTTGGTCAGCGCGCAGATATCCCCCGCCACGGCGAACGGTACGGCCTGCAGCGCCGACCCGACCGGAGCATGCAGATGCGTGACCCGCTCGTCGCTGTCATGGTCCTGGTGGCCCCGCTCGGCCAGACCGTGCCCGCTCACGTGGATAGCGGTGTCCTCGCGTAGTGTGCCGGAGAACAAGCGCACCAGGCAGACCCGACCCAGAAATGGATCGGTGCTGGTGCGCACCACCTCGCCCGCGAGCGGACCAGCAGGGTCGCAATCCAGCGCCCGGGCCGGCTTCCCGTAGAGGTTCATCACCGCCGGCAGGTCACGTTCAACCGGCGAGGGGAAAGCCTGGACGAGCACCCGGAGCAGCTCGGCCGTCCCCACGCCTGTTTCAGCGGAGGTCGGAATGACCGGAAAGAAGGAACCACGGACGACGGCGGTCTCCAGGTCCGCGACCAAGGTCTCCTCGGCGATCTGCTCACCACCGAGATAGCGGTCCATCAGCGTCTCGTCCTCGCTTTCGGCGATGATCCCCTCGATCAGCGCACCTCGGGCGGATTCCGCGGCGGCAAGTTCGTCCTCGGTTACGGCACGTTGGACAGGCTGCACCTCCCCGGCCGGGTATTCCGACACCGTACCTGAGAGCAGCCCGTGCAACCCTACGAACGTTCCGCCGGCCCCCACCGGGAGGTAGAGCGGCAGGACGGCCTCGCCGAATGCCTGCTGGGCAGCTGCGAGCGCCCGGGCGTAATCGGCCCGGGGATGATCCAGCCGGCTGATCGTCACGGCCCGGGGCATTGCGGCTTCTTCGCACTCGTTCCATAGTGCGATGGTGGCCGCATCGATATCGTCCACGGCCGACACCACGAACAGCACAGCATCCGCAGCGCGCAGTCCGGCCCGCAGTTCGCCGATGAAGTCCGCGTAGCCGGGCGTATCGAGCAGGTTCACTTTGACGTCGCTGAAAACCACCGGAACCACGGACAGCGACACCGATCGCTGCTGGTGGATCTCCGCGGGATCCGAGTCACTGACCGTCGTCCCGTCGGCAATGGAACCCATTCTCGCGATCGCTCCGGTGGCAGCGAGCAGCGCCTCGGCAAGCATCGTCTTCCCTGCCCCCGAATGCCCCACCAGCGCGACATTGCGGATCTCCCCCGGCCGCTCGGCGTGCATCGGCGTGGTGCCGTCCACCCGCCGCAGCGCCGTCGCGGCCCGCCCGGGTCCCTTCCCCGGACCGTTGGTGCCTTTTACCGACATGACATCTCCCCTAGCCCTCACCTAGCCGCAGCCGCCTTTGCCCATCCCCTGTCCTTAGATTCGACACCCGCGGGAGCGGAAACGGCAAGGGTTGAGCGCCGCATCCAGCATGATGGATACATGGCCACCTCCGAATCCCCCGTCAGCATCTCCGTCGGCGAGACGTCGGTCTCGGCAGTCTACGCCCGGCCCGATAACCCGCTGGCCACGATGGTCGTGGCTCACGGCGCAGGCGCCGGCATGGAACATCCGTTCCTGCAGGGTTTCACCCGGGCATTGAACGACGACGGCGTAGCCACCTTGCGCTTCAACTTCCCCTACCGCGAGGCAGGCAGGAAGTTTCCGGACCGCCCGCCGGCCGCAATCGCCGCCTGGCGGGCGGCCATGGACTTCGCCGCCGCGGAATCCAACGGCGAACCGCTGTGGGCGGCCGGCAAATCCTTCGGCGGGCGCATGGCCTCGATGGCCGTCGCCGAAGGTATGCCTGCTGCGGGCCTGGTCTACCTTGGCTACCCGCTGCATCCGCCGGGTAAGCCGGAGAAGCTCCGTGATGAGCACCTCTACGGACTGACGCTGCCGATGCTTTTCCTCCAAGGGACGCGCGATCCGTTCGCCACGCCTGAGCTCCTGGAGAATGTTGTTTCCCGCATCGGGGCGGCCGCTGTGCTGCAGTGGCTGGAGGGCGGCGGCCATTCCTTCGAGGTCGCGGGCTTGAAGCGCACAGCGGGCCAGGTAGGCGCTTCCCTGGCGGAACCCGCCGCTGCGTTCCTGGCCGCGCACCGTTAGGCGTTGGGCCACGCGTAGCTCTTGTCAGCCCATAAAGGGGACCAGCAGTGCGGTCACGAATACAGGACCAACGCCCCGCCGACCCGGTTGGTCAGCGCCGCAAACGGCATCAGGTGCATGCGGTTGGCCACGGCGGCGTTCAAGACTGGGTTGAGGCCGGCGCGCAAGGCACCTTGGTGGTGGACATGCGCATCAGCCAGACGGTCGTCGCGCCCTTCATCCTCGAGATCATCGAGAAGACCATCAAGAAGTAGCCCCAACGTCCGTGGCCCTTAGCCCGGTCGGCTCCAGATCCGCCGCCACCAGGGAAGCTTAATTTCCGGTGCCGGGCTGGCCGGGGCAGCGGCCGCACGGGCCGCCTTGCGTTCGCGCCATCGGGCTACTTCACCGTCGACATCCCTGGTCTTGGTAATGACAGGCGGTCCGCCGAGCAGCTGGCGCCGGGCTTCGATCACGCGGGTATTGAAGTCCTCGACGATCTCGCGGACCTGCTTCTCCGTGTACTGCTTGTCGAGCACCTGGTCCAGCTCGGCGTCCTCGGTGCGCAGCATGATGGCTGCCGGTCCCAGCCCGGTGATGTGTTCGCGCTGGATCAGGCCCTTAATCCACCAGTCCGGGTCGTAGCGCTCCCCAAGCCCCGGGATCGGTTTTCCGGCGTACTCCAGATTGTCGAATTCACCGCGCGCCATTGCATCGCGGATGAGGTAGTCGGCCTTGGCCGCATCGCTGATCTTGTTGCGCTTGCGGCGGCCTTCCTCGTCCGCGTCCGCGTCGCGGGCCCGTCCGCCGGAGTTGCGTGCGGCACGAAGCTCGGCCGCGCGCGCCAACCTGCGCTCGTGCTCGCCGGAGGTCATGCCGCCCATCATCTGCCACCGCCTTGGATACCTGCGCCACACCGATATTCTGATGCCACTATCGTCCCAGCACCTTGCGGCACCGGCAACGGACAGCCGGGTGCGCCTCTTTATCTCAGGTATTGCTTGGGTATAGGCTCGGACGGTATGGCGCTGCGACTCGTTCAGGTGAATTTCAAGGCTCGGGATGACTCAGCGCTCGGGCAGTTTTGGGCGGAGGCGCTCGACTGGGGCGTTTCGAGCGAAGGACCCGGTGTGACCAATGTTGAACCCGTGGGCTTCCACTGGCCGGACCCCTCCGCCGTCTGCGTCGACGTCGTCACCGTGCCGGATCCCGAGACCGTGAGGTACCGCGCGCACCTCGATCTCAATACCACCTCTGCTGCCCATCAGAGAGAGCTGGTCACACGCCTGCAGGAGCTCGGTGCGACGCCGGCCGATGTGGGCCAGGGTGACGTACTGTGGACAGCTCTTGCCGACCCGGAGGGCAACCTGTTCCGCGTGCTGGAGCCGCGATCGGTTTACCGGGACACCGGGCCGATCGCTGCGGTGGTGGTCAACTGCGCGGATCCCCGGGCCATGGCCCGGTTCTGGAGCGAGGCGATGGACTGGCCCCCGCACGAGGTGACCGACGATCACGCGAGGCTGCGTTCGTCCAAGGGCGTCGGGCCGTATCTGGAGTTCCTTCGCACCCCCGTCCTGAAGACCGAGTGTGGCCGTGTCCATCTCGATCTGATGCCGTACCCAGGTGATGATCAGGCGGCAGAGGTGGCCCGCCTCCGGGCTCTGGGGGCCACTGACGCAGACGTCGGCCAGGGCGAGGTGCCATGGGTGTGCCTCGCCGACTCGGAGGGCAATGAGTTCTGCGTCCTCACCTCGGGCTGAGCCGTCTATGCCGGTACCGCAAGCGTCAGGCTTTCCTCGTCACCCGTGCCGTCGCCCGCGCCGTCCAGGGATCCTCGGGCCAGGGGTGCTTCGGATAGCGACCGCGCATTTCCGCCCGTACCTGTGCGTAGGGTCCGGACCAGAATGAGGCAAGATCGTCTGTTACGGCCAAGGGGCGCCGGGCCGGCGAGAGCAAGTGGAACAACACCGGCACCCGCTCATCCACCAGCCGGGGTGTCCGCGCCCAGCCGAAACACTCCTGCAGCTTGACCGCCACCACCGGCCGGCCCTCCCCGTCCCCTGGCTCGGGGTAATCGATCCGCACCCGCGAACCGCTCGGCACTTCCAGCGACTCGGGTGCGAGGTCGCCGAGCCGAGCCGCCTCCGGCCAGGGCAGCAGCCGCCGCAAGGGATCCGTCAGATTGACCGCATTCGCCGGGGTGCCGCCGGCCAAGGTATCGATCTCCGGCCCCAGCCACTCATCCAGCCGCGCGAGCAGCGCGTCCTCGGAAACGTCCGGCCAGGGTTCGCCCAGTTCCCGGTGCAGCAAGGCGAGCCGGCGGCGCAGTGCGCCCGCCGTCGTCGACCATCCGATAATCGACAGTCCGTCCTGCTCCAAAGCGCGCACGACAGCGGCACGCCCCTCGGCCACCGGGGGCCGGATCGGAGTCGAGGACAGCACGATGGAGCCTAGCCTGCGTTGCCGACGTGCCGTCACCCTGCCGTTAGCGAAGGAGGCTTCCACGGTGTCGGCCAGCAAGTGCCTGGCTGCCGCCTCCGCGGTCTCCGCCGCCAGCGGTGCGGCCGAACGGATCACGGCGCCGGTTCCGGCCGCAGCGCGCCCCTGCGCCCGTGACACCTCGGCGACGGCCAGCCATTCGTGTCCGGCCAGCGTGCTGCCGGCGGGCAGGCCGGCCCGGGTACCGGAGGCCAGTAGATACTGTTCCGGTCCGCCGCCCGGAACACGGCGGGCCACCCGGTCGGGGAACGCCAGCGCGATGACGAACCCCACCGCATCACTCTCCGGCACAGGCTCCGATGGTTCCCCGGGAAGTACGACGCCGGAAACCTCCTCCCGCACGATTCCCTCCAACCGCCGCGCCTCCTCTGCCCAACGCGCGGCTCCGGGTTCCTGGCCCGAACGCAGGGCGGACAGCAGCCGCGTCAGGTCTGCGCCCGGCGCTCGCAGCTCGCCGGAGACCATGGCAACGCTCTCCGCCGCGGTACTTCGTTTGGCTGTGGCGGAGCCCCGCAGCAAAGCCGAGCCATCCAGCAAGGCGCGCCCCAACCGCGGATCTGCCGGAATCCGGGCGAGAGTTCTGCCCAGCTCCGTGGCATGCCCGGAGGGCTCCACGGCGCCGAGATCGTACAGCACTGCGACGGCCTCGTCCATCGCATTCCGGGGAGGATCGTCCGGCAGGGCGAGTCCCTGGCCGCCGGGCGCGCCCCAGCAGGCCAGGACCAGCGCCGCACCGGTCAGGTCCGCGGCCATGATCTCGGGCGTCCGGTGGGCCGGTGCAGCCCCGAAAGTCTTCTGGTCGTAACAACGCACCACCGTGCCGGGGCCCTGCCGCGCGGCGCGGCCGGCGCGCTGCTCGGCGGACGCGCGGGAGCAGGACACAGTGACCAATCCGGACATGCCCCGGGCAGCATCCCGTCGGGGCTCGCGCGACAGGCCGGCGTCGATCACCAGCCGGACGCCCGGAACCGTCAGCGAGGATTCGGCGAGCGCCGTGGACACGATGATCCGCGGCGGTCCGCCCTGCTCACGGCCGGAGACCGCCCGATCCTGGGCCGCCGGACCGGCCTGCCCGTGCAGCTCCAATACCTCGGTCCCCGCTCCCCGCTCACGCAGCCGGTTCCGGATGCGCGTGGCGACGAGGGAAACTTCCCAGGCACCGGGCACGAAGACCAGCGCATCGATCCCCGGATCGGCGGCGAGCGCTTTCTGGTGCGACGCCGCCGCCGTATCCGCGACGTGGTCCAGGAAGGCGCGGGTGACGCCGCGTCCGTCCAGCCGCGCCGCTGCTGCCGGCGCCCAGATTGTTTCCAAGGGATGGAGTGCGGAAGGACAGTCGACAACGGTAGCTGGCCCCTCGCCGTCGTATTTGCCGATCAAAGCGGCGAACCGCGGGGCGTCGAGGGTGGCGGACATGGCCACGAACGTCAGATCGCCGCGCAGTTCGCGGACTTCGGCGAGCATGCCCAGCAGCAGGTCCGTCTCGAGCCCGCGTTCGTGGACCTCGTCCAGGATCACCGCGTCCGTGCCTTCCAGCCCCGGATCCGCGAGCAGGCGGCGCAGCAGGATGCCCGGGGTCACGAACTCGACCAGGGTTGCAGGCCCGGTGCGGCGTTCACCTCGGACCGTGTACCCGACGCGGTCGCCGAGCCGGGTGCCGTCCAGTGCGGCGAGACGACGGGCAGCCGAGCGTGCGGCAACGCGGCGCGGCTGGGTGACCACCACGCGGGGAAGTCCGCCCTTGTCCCGCGCGCCATGTCCGGCCCCGTGCCAGGCGAAGTTCGCCAGCAGCGGCGGAACCAGGGTGGTCTTGCCGGTACCGGGCGGAGCCTGCACCACGGCGGATCCGGCCGGGCCTCCCGCACTAATCGCCGCGGCCAGCTCCTCCAGCGACTCCGCAAAGACCAGACCCGCACCGATGGTTGCCAGGTCAAAGGGGCCGGGGCTGCTTGCGGGGCCGGAGGAGAGGTACGCAGAAGTCACGCCTCCATTGTGCCTTGGTCCTGCTGCAGGGGCGCCGCTCTTCCGTTAGCCGGGCCAAAGGAGCATCATGAGTGGCACAACCGCTGGCGAAGACCGTTACGACGACGATAAGGACGGAACCTTGAATACAACGCCTCCCTCCGATCCCGGGCGGTCGGGCCATCTGCACCATCGGCGCATCGATATTCCCGGAGAAACCGACGACGCCGCACCCCTGGCCCCCATCCAGACCGACCCCAAAAAAGCGCGCAGAGCACTCTGGGGCTCCTACGTCGGGACCTCCTTGGAGTGGTACGACTTCTTCCTGTTCGGTACTACCGCCGCCATCGTCTTCGCCCCGCTGTTCTTCGGCGGCGACGACCCGGCGCTGCGGACCATCCAGGCCTTCCTGACTTTCGGCGTCGGCTTCATCGGCCGGCCGCTCGGCGCCCTGGTCTTCGGCCACTTCGGCGACAGGCTGGGCCGCAAGGGCATCCTCGTCATTACCATCGTGGTCATGGGCGTGGCATCTGCCCTCATCGGCGTGCTGCCGACGTTCGAGACGGCGGGCATCGTGGCCCCGATCCTGCTGGCCGCACTGCGCTTCGTCCAGGGATTGGCAACCGGCGGCGAATGGGGCGGGGCCACCCTGATGGCCGTCGAGTCGGCGCCGCCGGAGAAGCGCGGTTTCTACGGCGCCGTCGTCCAGCTCGGCTCCCCCACCGGCACACTGCTGTCAAGCCTGATTGTGGCCGGCGTCGTGGCCTGGACCGGGGACCAGTTCCTCGAGTGGGGCTGGCGGATCCCCTACCTGATTTCGATCGTGCTCGTGGCGGTCGGCGTCTGGCTGCGGCTGGCCGTGGACGAAACGCCCGACTACCGTGCCGCCGCCGGCGCCGCACCGGCCGCGCACAAGACCATCCCGGTGGTCGAGATCTTCCGGCATATTCCCGGCCGCCTGGTGGTGGGCATCTGCACCTATCTGTTCGGCAACGCCGGCTTCTTCCTGCTCACCACGTTCATGATCAGCTACGTCAGCAGGGTCCTTGAGCTGGATCCCACGGTGATCCTCACCGCCATCTCCTGGGGCGCCGTCGCGCAGATCATCTCCATGACCATCGCCGGCAAGGTGGCAGACCGGATCACCCCGGCCAAGATGGTGGTGATCGGCTACGTGATCGCCGTCGTCGTTGCCTTCCCGATCTTCTGGCTGGTGGACACGCGCAGCTCCTTGTTGATCACCGTGGCCATGATCCTGGGGCTGGGTTTCGCGTCCATTCCGTATGCACCCGTGGGGACAACGCTCACCCAGCTCTTCCCGATCCGGCTGCGCTATTCCGCCATCGCCCTGTCCGCGAACATCTCCGGCATCATCGCCGGGTTCATGCCGGCGCTCGCCGCCTGGATCCTCACTATGACGGGCGGCAGTTCGCTGGGTCCGGCCATCCTGCTGTTTGCCATCGCGCTGACCTCGCTGATCGGCTCCATCATTGCCCGGCGGATGATCGTCGCCGACCACCACGCCGGCCTGCAGGGCGGTGAGCCCCTCCCCACCCGCTGATTCGAAAATTACGACGACGGCGCCTCGCCCCCTCGGCGGACACGGGTCTTTCCTTCAGGCTCCCGTCGGCCCTTCAGAAGCCCGTCGGCGCAAATTGGCTGGCGGTGAACTCCGCGCCCTGCGGATCGCGGATCAATGCGCTGCGGGTCCATTCGTTGTCGTCCTGCCCGAGAACCTGCGCGCCAAGCTGCTCAGCGTCAAGCACGGTCTGGTCACGATCGGCCACTGTGAAAGTGACATGCCAGTGCGGCACCTCGCCAGGGGTAACCTGAGCGAGCCAACCAATCGCATCCTCGAACCCTACCGGGGTGGCTATCTCCGACTGCCGGGCTCTGATACCCGGGTCGATGGTCGCTTCCAGATGGTCGCCATAGCCGGGCCGGCGGATCATCCTGCCGAATCCGATGTCGTCTATTTGCCAGCCGAACGCCGGCCCGTAGAAGGCAGTGGCGGCGTCGATATTGGCCGTATGGAGATCGCTGAAATTCCATCCGCCCGGTTGATTGACCAGCTGGGCGCCCGGCCGCCGTCTGGCTTCCCAGAGGCGGAACTCGACGCCCTCCGGATCGATCAGTGCTGCCCCGCGGCCGCCCTCACCCGCATCGGCCGGCGCAGATCGGATGGCGGCGCCGGCGGCAACCAGACGCTTTGCCGCAGCGTCCGCGCTGTTAACGGACACGTAGGTGTTCCACACAGCGGTGCCCTTGCGGGGACCGGCGATGGCGCCGACATCCTGTCCGTCGAGCTTTGCAATCACATAGCGATCCGGTGATTCCGGAGGCATCACATCTTCAAACGTCCAGCCGAAGATGCCACCGTAGAAATCAATAGCCGCTTGGACATCGGGCTGCTCCGTGTCGATCCAGCACGGAACACCCGGCGGATACGTGCGCTTGGTCATAACTGACTCCAATCCACCCGCACAGCCTAGCCACTCATGGCACGGCTGGGAACTCCTAAAGCGTCGGTCAAAACGTAGCCAGGTCACTTTCACGCGCCGGTTGCGTTGGCCGCCATGAGGGTGGGCGTCTTGATCGTTCCGATATTGTGCAAGGCTGGTTACATGGATCTGGAGGTATCGCGCACGCTCACGATTCCCGCGTCGGAACTGAGCTGGCGGTTCTCGCGGTCGTCCGGGCCAGGGGGTCAGCACGTCAACACTTCGGACAGCCGGGTCGAGCTGTCGTGGAACGTCGCCGACTCGGCGGCGCTTTCGGACGAGCAACGGCTGATGCTGGTCGAGCGTCTCGGACGACGTCTCATCGCCGGCGTGATCACGGTGACCGCCTCGGAGCAGCGCTCCCAGTTGCGCAATCGCGAGATTGCGCTGGCCAAGCTCGCCGACCTGGTGGCAGAAGGTCTTGCTCCCGAAGCTGCTCGCCGCCGGGCAACCAAACCCACCCGGGGCTCGAACCGGCGGCGCCTCGAAGCAAAGCAACAGCGTGCGGCGACGAAACAGCAACGCAAGCGACCGTCCGCCGAGTAGCACCGGCCAGCCGACATCACCAAGCTGTGGCTGGGACAGCCGATCGTTGCTAGCGTGGTGGAATGACGCCGTCGAAGACCCCGGCCGAGATCCTCACCATCGCCGGCTCCGAGGTCCGTATCTCGAGTCCGGACAAGATGGTTTTCCCCGAGCCCGGGCTGACGAAACTTGACCTGATCCGTTATTACCTCGCCGTCGCAGAGGGTGCGCTGCGCGGCGCCGGCGGCCGCCCGATGGTGCTCAAACGCTTTCCGAAGGGCATCGACGCTGAGCCGTTCTTCCAGAAGCGCGTGCCAGAAAACCACCCCGATTTCATCGACACAACAACCCTGCACTATGCGTCGGGGACATCAGCCGAAGAGACCGTCATCCGGGATGCCGCGGGCTTGGCGTGGGTGGTGAATCTTGGGTGTCTGGACCTTAATCCGCACCCTGTGCGGGCCGAGGACCTTGAGCACCCCGACGAGCTCCGGGTCGACCTCGATCCGATGCCGGGCGTCGACTGGTCACAGATCGTCGACGTCGCATATGTAGCGCGCGAGGTGCTCGACGACGTGGGACTGGTGGGTTGGCCGAAGACGAGCGGGTCACGCGGACTCCACATTCTGGTGCGCATTGCGCCGAAGTGGTCGTACCGCGACGTGCGGCTCGCCGCCGAGACCCTCGCCCGTGAGGTCGAGAACCGCGCTCCCGGCCTCGCCACCGCTCGGTGGTGGAAGGAGGAGCGCGGCGAGAGCGTGTTCGTCGACTTCAATCAGAACGCCAAGGACCGCACCGTGGCGTCGGCGTACTCGGTCCGGCCCCTGCCCGATGCCCGCGTCTCGACGCCGCTCGCCTGGGACGAGGTCCGCTCCACCCGTCCCGAACAATTCACCGTGCGCACGGTGCCCGAGCGGTTCGCCGAGCTGGGAGATTCTCACGCCGGTATCGACGACGCCGTCGGCACACTTGACGGCCTCCTCGCCTTGGCAGCCGAGCTCGGCCCCGCCGAGAAGCCGCCACGCGGCGGCGACGGCTCCGGCCGCCGGCAGTCGATGATGCCGCTCATCGAGGTGGCACGCACCAAGACCAAGCCCGAGGCACTCGCTGCGCTCGGCGAGTGGAAGACCCGGCATGCCGACGTTGTCACGGCGTTGCACCCAGCTGATGTGCTCGTCGACGGAATGCGCGGATCGAGCTCGCTCTGGTACAGGGTGCGGGTCAACCTGCAGCACGTCCCCGAAGCGGAGCGTCCACCGCAGGAGGAGCTCATCGCTGATTACGACCCATGGGCAGGCAAGGAGTGGCCGGGGCGGCTATAAACCCCAATCGGTATCGTCGTAGGTGCCATGGAAATGGGCGCGGAGGTACTCCCCCACAACGGCTGCACCGAGATCCCCGGGCTCTGGAGCGACGACCCTGCCGTCGATTCGCCGGACAATTTTTTGGACGAACCGCGCAAGCCCTGGGTCGTCGCCGAGCCGGAAGAACGTGGCTTGCGTGCCGGCACGTCCAAGCCGGTCGAGTTCGGCGACCGTTACGCGGATTGTCTCCGGAGCGGGCGGCCAGGAGAAATACGATTCTCCTTCCGCCAGCAGGTGCGCAGTAGGTTCGCCGTCGGTCACCACAAGGAGGACAGGCTGCATTGAAGGGTGCCGCCGGAAGAAGCGATTGGCCAGCAGCAGGCCGTGATGCAGGTTTGTTCCCTGCTCCCGCAGCGCCGGCAGGGCGGTGAGGCCGCCGATGTCCATCGACTGCGCGTACCGGCCGAAAGTGATCAGCTGCAGCCGGTCCCCACGAAAACGGGTTGAGACGAGTTGGTGCAAGGCGAGCGCGGTGCGTTTCATCGGCACCCAACGTCCCTCGGCGGCCATCGAGAACGACACATCGACGAGCAGGACGACGGCGGCCTGCGTACGGGCCTCCGTTTCGGCCACCTCGATGTCGCCCGCTCCGAGACGTACGCCCCGGCTCGGATCGCCGCCGTCGGCCATCGTCCGGCGGATCGCGTTCGTCATGGTGCGGGTGACGTCCCACGGTTCGGCGTCCCCGAACTGCCACTCACGGCTGGCGCCGGTCTGATCGCCCGCGGCCCCGGCGTCACGCGTATCCCGGCGTCCTTGGCGGCCGGAGAGCTGCTTGGCAGTGTCCCGCAACAGCGACTTCCCCAGCCGCCGCATGGCCTGTGGCGACAAACGTAGGTCGCCGTCGGCACCGCGCTGCAGATACCCGCCGTCCTGCATCGCCCGTTCGATGTCCGCGAGGGCGCGGCCCGACACGGCCGCATTCTGACCAAGTTGGCGTGCGAGGGCGTCCAAATCCAGATCATCGAGGCGTGATCCGTTGTAGGACTGGGAGAGCTGTTCGGCAAGCTCGTCGAGTTCGGCGATGTCCTGGAGCACTCCCGTTCCGTCGCCCAGCCCGAGCCCTTCCTGCCCCTCGAAGCGTTCCGAGCCGGTCCAGTCCTCGCCGGGGCGCAGGGCACGCAGGCTCGCGTCGAGCTGATCGAGCTGCGCCATCAGTTCGGGCGAGCCGAACGCTTGCGCCGACAGACGCATCAGCTCATCGCGCTGCTCCTGGGACATGGATTGCAGGAGCCGCTGGGCCGCGGCCGCCCGCTGGGCCAGAGCATCAATCAGCTCCTCGACCGATTCCGGATTCTCCGGAAAGAAGCTGCCGTGCTGAGACATGAACTTCTGGAAGTCTTCGTCGGTGTCCTCGCCGCGCCGGTGTTTGTCGAGCAGCTCGTTGAGATCGCGCAGCATGCCGCGCACGGCTTCGCGGTCTTCGTCGGTGGCATTCTCGAGCGCCTGTTTCATGCCGGCGAACCGCTGGTCAAGAACCTCTCGGCCCAGCAGGTCCTTGATCCGTTCGTAGGCCTCCCGGGCCGTGCTCGACTGCCAGTCATAGGAGGCGAGCTCATTGACGGCTGCGGCGGTGGACGAGGGCAAGTTCTGCAGCTGCATCTCACGGAATGCGCGGTCGGTGTTGTCCATCATGGCGTCGCGGGCCAGCTGCTTGCGTTCCTCCAGCACAGCGGTATCAAGCAGCTTCCGGACTTCGCCGAGGGTGCCGTCCAGCCGGTGGCGGCTCAGCAGGTCCCGTCGGCGTTGCTGGACACGGCCGGCGAGGTCGTCCAGCCCTTCCCGGTCCCGGCCGCCGCGGCGCAGAAACTCCTGCAGGGCGTGCCGGGGCGAGTAGCCTGCCATGACGTCTTCGGCGACCGCGTCAAGCGCCTCGGCCAGATCAACCGGCGGGGCGAGCGGATCGGGTCCGCCCGTGTACCGGCCGTACCGGGAGGACCGGTGGTGAGCGCTCATGATGGTGCCTATCCCTAGTCCTGATTCCTAGCCGTAGATCGTCTCCCCGTCGTCGGACTCCTTGGAAATCCGGCGGGCGAGGAAAAGACCCTCCAGTGCAAGTTCGATGGCGGCGGCGCGCTGCCCCTCGTTTTTCGCGCCCAGACGCGCGCCGATCTGGTCGTACAGGTCGGATCCGTCAAGAGCCGGGAGGTTTGCGAGGAACTCCCGCGCGGTGACTTCTTCCCCGGTGGTTACGGTCGTGTGTCCGTCGAGTGCGGCAACGAGCGGTCCGAAATCGATGCCGCGGTAGTGCATCCGCACGGCCTCGGCAGTGGCCGTGCGCACGAGGTGATCGAGGACGGCACGTTCCCGCCCCTCTTCACCCGATTCGAACTCAATCTTGCCGGAGAGGACATCGACCGCACTCTCCAGGTCGACGATCCGGGCGACTGCCTCCTCTTCCCCGCGCACGGCAGCCCGGCGAAGCGCTGCCGCGGCGACGGTCTCGGCGCCCGCGATGCCGAAGCGCGCCGAGACTCCGGAGCTCTGGTTAACCGCCGGGGATTGGCGGAGGGCACGCGTGTAGCGGGCCAGGATCTCGAGGATGACGGGCGAAACGTCGGCGACAAGCCGACCCTCCTGCGCAATGACTGCCACCTCGTCTTCCAGCTCGATCGGGTAATGGGTGCGGATCTCGGCGCCGAAGCGGTCCTTCAGTGGAGTGATAATCCGGCCACGGTTGGTGTAGTCCTCCGGATTCGCCGACGCGACGACAAGCACATCGAGAGGCAGCCGCAGTACGTAGCCGCGGATCTGGATGTCGCGCTCCTCCATCACGTTGAGCATCGCGACCTGGATGCGCTCTGCAAGGTCGGGAAGTTCATTGATGCCGATGATGCCGCGGTTGGAGCGCGGGACGAGACCATAGTGGATGGTTTCCGGGTCCCCGAGTCTGCGGCCCTCGGCTACCCGCATTGGGTCGACGTCGCCGATAAGGTCGGCGACAGAGGTGTCCGGGGTGGCGAGCTTCTCGACGTAGCGTTCCGAGCGGTGCCGCCAACCCACACGCAGCCGGTCCCCTTCGGCGAGGGCACGGGTGCGGGACTGCTCCGTAATCGGTTCGTACGGGTGTTCGTTCAGTTCCGATCCCTCGATCACCGGAGACCACTCGTCGAGAAGTCCGACCAACGTGCGAAGGAGCCGCGTCTTGCCTTGTCCCCGCTCGCCGAGCAGGACAACGTCGTGGCCGGCGATCAAGGCACGCTCGAGCTGGGGAAGAACGGTGCGGCTGAAACCGAACATGCCGGGCCACGGATCGCGGTCTGCGGCGAGCGCGGCGAGCAGGTTGTCGCGGATCTCGTGGCGCAGGTCCTTGTGAACATGGCCGGCTGCACGTAGTTCACCGACAGTAAAGATTTCGGGACGATCACTCACACCTCAAAGGTAGTCCTCGAACTGCCGTGAATCGAGCATCCAACTTTCTCATGATTCCAACGCGTCAGCCTCTGGAACGGCATACGCTGGATTTTGATGACTGCAACAACACCGTCGGCGCCAGCGAAACCGCCGAGTACCCTGCTCCTTCTGGTGCGTCATGGGCAGACGCCCACGACGGGAACGGTGCTGCCCGGGCTTGCCCCCGGGCTACACCTCTCCGACGGGGGCCGGGGCCAGGCCCAACGGGTCGCGGAGCGGCTCGCAGCGCTTCCGATCGACGGCATCTACTCCTCTCCACTGGAGCGCGCTTGCGAGACTGCCGAGGCGACGGCAGCCAGCACTGGGCTCAAGGTGAACGAGCACGCCGGACTGATCGAGTGTGACTTCGGCGCGTGGACCGGAGCCGCGCTCACCGAGCTGGCGCGTTTGCCGCAGTGGCAGACCGTACAGCACACTCCGTCCGCCTTCCGCTTCCCGGACGGGGAAAGCTTCGCGCAGATGCAAGCACGGATGGTCGGCACCCTCGAGGGGCTGTGCACCGCCTACGTTGGCGGCGTCGTCGTTTGCTTCTCCCACGCCGACCCGATCAAGGCCGCCGTTGCCCACGCCCTGGGCACCCACCTGGACCTCTTCCAGAGGATCGTTATCAGCCCGTGCTCGGTCTCGGTCATCTCGTATGTGGAGGGTCAGGCGCCGGCCGTGCTCATGGTGAACTCGACTCTGGAATCACTGAGCGAGCTGAGGGCGTCATGAAAAGGGACAAACTGTGTCCGGACAGCAGCTGACACTGCTCGCCGAGGGGCGCATCGAGATGCTCGGACGTATCCTGCGCAGCAGCAACGCAACGTTCCTCGTCCAGGTCTCCTGCCGAGAGGAGTCTGCGTGGGCAATTTACAAGCCGGAGGCCGGGGAACGGCCGCTGTCCGACTTTGAGCCTGGGCTCTACCGGCGGGAACGTGCGGCTTATCTGCTGAGCGAAAATCTGGGGTGGGGCCTAGTACCGCCGACGGTAATCCGCGAGGACTCTCCCCTGGGCATCGGGTCGCTACAGTGGTTCGTCGAGAACGACCAGCGTGAGCATTACTTCACGCTCTATGAAGAATCAGCCGAAACCCATGACTGCTTGGCACAGATCGCCCTGTTCGATTGCATCGCCAACAACACTGATCGCAAAAGCGGGCATGTACTGCGCGGCTACGACGGACGGGTATGGGGCATCGACCACGGGCTGTGCTTCGCAGCACATTTCAAACTTCGCACTGTTATTTGGGATTTCGCCGGCGAAGCTATCCCGGGCGCTCTTCTGGATGACATCGCCCCGCTCGCACAAGCTGTGCCTCCCGACGTAGCCGAACTCCTCGACGACATGGAGGTTGCCGCCCTGCGGCTTCGGGTGAAGCGCCTGCTGCGTGAGAGGGTGCTGCCGGTCGACGACACCGGCATGCGTTACCCGTGGCCCCTTGTGTAGTGGAGTTAAGATTCCGGGCCGAGAGCCGGGCCGTAGGCCTCTGCCTACTCGTCGTTCTGGGTTTACCACCGGTCAGCCGGAGTGCCTTCCTCCAAGAAAGCACGCACCGCGTTCCTCACATCATCGAACCGGCCGTCGTGGATAGCCACCACCGGCGACTCGTCACCGAGCCTCGGGTTGTCTCCGATGAACCAGGCCCGGGCACGGTCAGCTCCCTGTGCAACCAGCAGCTGCCACTGGTCGTAGGCGAACCGGAGACGTTCTGCCTCCTTTTCGTCAGGCTCCGGGCCGTCTTCCATGACCCAGTCATCGGCGGTTAGCCGGACGCGGTCGCCGGCCAGGGCAGAGACCATAGTCGGTCCCAGATCATCCGTCAGTTGCCGGACAACCTCACGGATCCCCGGAGTTGCTGGTTCATGTTTCATCTGCCCACTCCTGTCATAGTTGGTCCCTGACCCAGCCTATGCCTGCCGCAGTCGGATGCCGGTCGCAAGGCTTACATCTACCGCAGCGATTCGCCGCCGGTCATCCCCAGCCGGATTCGCCCCCGATGTTCTGGTGGCTGTTCCTCGCCGTGACGTCGATCTGGTCGAATTCTCGGACGAACGATGTTCATCCACGCTTTCCTAGCCATGTTGTTAGCGGACAGGAGAAACTGCCCACCGGCGGTCAGCACGTTGCCCATAGATGGCCATCAGGAGCTGGCCGTCAGTGGCACCAGTGGGCACTCCACAATTGATGAATCCCCAGATCCGATTCGACCGATAGCTACCCAAGGAAGGTCCGTAACTTATCGTGTCCAAAGGGGTCAAGAGGGCTTTGAAATTGCCCGAGCCGAGGCGAGGCCCGGGCCGTCCGTTTCGGGTTCTTCCCCTTGTTTTCCAGCCCGCCAGTCGAAGTCGGGCCACGATGCAGGACCCGAGTGAACGGCAAGCCGGCAGGGCTTTCGCCTCCGAATCCTGGCGAGAGCGGCAAGAAACCAAACCCTCCCGGCGCCTCGAGCGACGGCGTTTCGACTGGCCGTCAGTGGGCAGCTCAAGTGGCCATGAGAGCACAAACTGCAAAAATCCTATTGGCCTTCTAGGGGCAGTTTCTGTTGGCCGCCAACACCACCTCAGGGATACGTATAAAAAAGCGTGTACCCTTTCGCATGCTTGATGACTCTCCGGCGCTGGCGCAAGGAACAAATCGTTCATTGGGTCTCGTGACGCGTCCGGCCATGCCAAGCTCGCCCTCCATTCATGACGGAACAGTCTCATTTCAGGGAAGCCGCCATTTGGCATCCGAATGCTGCTGCAGGTCTCGGTGCTCCATGTGCGGCCGCGTCTACCACCACAAGTCCATCAAGGAGGGCGGCGGAGCGCCGTCGCTTTCGTGGCGGATGTCAGGGAGGGCCCGGTCGCGTAAACTTCCCCATCCACTGGGATCTTCTGAACTTAGGTGTGGCCTCAGCGACACCTGAACCTGTTCCGCCTCCACCCGCAGACCACTCAGCGAAACCACCTGCAGGCTCGCCTGTCGGTCGAATGGTGGGACGGGGTAGCGGGAATTGCCGCCCCTACGGAAATGGACCAGGGCACTCGGTAGACCGCACTTGCAGGCAGAACGCATCACCCCGGCGTTGGAGGTGTTTGCCGGGGGCGATGCCTTCATCCCTCCAAGGAGAGGCGACGGTTCTGCCATCAGGTCCATCAACCCGACCACATGACCGCTGACTTGGAAAACGCTGGAGTAGACAGTGGCGCCGCCCCTTCCGCTCGGCCAAGTCATACAGTGATGTCGACCTTGCCTCTCGCCTTGCATGCATCTAGGTAGGACAGCGAGTTGTCGACACGAGCAGAATGCGTCCAGTCAGGTCATCGACGACGGTGACCGTGGCAACTGGGGCGATTGGGAGGACCTGGAGAATGACCAGCGTGGCTCTACAGCAGCTTCACAGTTTCGTCACAGGTGGGCTTATGGCCGAGCCCATACCGTGGAGATATGGATGAGAAGGGAGCGTTTAAGCCCCGACGCTGGCCCTTGATGATCTTCGTCGTCGTGGTGACGGCCTTGCTCCTCGCTGGCTGCATTACCGTGTTCTTCTCCGTCGGCCTGCCGCTGTTGACAGAGATTATTGAGTAATTCCAGGCCAACGGCATCCAGGCGTTTTGATGCACAGTACGGGCCCTCGGGTTCCTCATCCCAGTCGGCCGGGCTCATCGCGCTCTGAGGAACCACTGCTTGGACCCGTCTGTCATGGTCCGACTTTAGTCACGGACTGGCGTGGATTCGACGCCGCCCCGCCACGGGGGACGGCAGGACGGCGCCGAAAGACCACACTATTTCCGGCGCTCCGGCGGGGAAGACAGGACGCGCATCTTGAGCCAAACTTGATCCGGGCCTGCGGAAACCTTGCGGTCGGTCGGCCACGCTTGGAGCAGCAGATGGCGGGTACTGAAGCCGGAGTCCGGGCTACTGGGGAGTGCACGGACTGTCAGCGGCCGGCTCGTCTCGGCTCATCGGGTGCGGGGCACCGGCAGTACTTTGGGGAGAGCCTGCCGGCCCCGGCACCTGTTCCAACTCACTCTTAGAGTTGCCTTGGGCTCGTCGGCGGAAAGCCCGGACGTGCGAAATGGCCTGAAGTCAGGCCTCCCCAAGCCAACTCACTTCAAGCCATCTCGCTGTTGCCGCGGATTCTCGGGTGTTCCCACCCCGGCCGATGGACGGCCGCCTCCAAGGAATACGCAACTGTCGGAACAGGACGTCAACGGCCGTTCCGACATCCACCATTTTGCGCCCGACTGCGCTCATGAAAACGTTCAGGCCACCCCAGTCCTCAATCTCTGGGGTGGCGTCAACCTGGCTTTTCATGGCCCATTACCTGCCATTGGGATCTGCGGTCGCCCGCCAGAAGATCGAATGACGCGCCTATAACAGACGCCGGCCACAATCGTAGGAATGGCAGCCGGGCACGGCGACGACGCAGTCTGCTCATAAGCCCTTCCGGGTTTGCATCAATGCCAGAGCAGCGTCCAGCCACACCGGAGCCCGCCATGACCGTTCGGCAAGCCTCAAGCCCGTCTCAGCCCGCTGCTGCCTTAGCAGAAGCTTTGCCCCTTTACCGTCTCCATCTGATGCGGGCAGGCTATTTCTACATGGCGGTTGGCCTCGCCATCTTCAAGGTGCCGGAGCTCTTCAGCAGCGGCGCTTCCAGGCCCCTGATGGAGGGCGTTGTCACCTGCATCCTGGCCGCCATGTGCATCCTCGCCTTCGTCGGATTGCGGTATCCGGTTCGTATGCTGCCGCTGTTGCTGTTCGAGTCGATCTGGAAGCTCATCTGGCTAGCTTCCGTGGCGCTGCCCGCCATCATGGACGACGCCGTTGATCCTGCCATGTCCGAACTGATGTTTAACTGCTCCATGGTCGTCATCATCCTGGCAGTGATTCCGTGGCGCTATGTGTGGCGGCAGTATGTGACGGCGAAGGGCGACAGATGGCGGTGAGCGCAACACCTCCAAGCCTCACCTCGGTCTGTCGGGCGCGGCATCCGGCCCTTCCGTGGGGACGGCATCAGCCATCGATGATTGTCAGGTCGGCCAGGGCGTGGAGGGTCCTCAGTCCAAGAGATTTCCACGTCATCCACCAGACCGTCTTCTTGCCAGCGCAGCACCATGGCCACGCTCGCCCTGCCCTGGATCATTGCGCCGAAGGCCAGCAGTCGTTCGGTGTCCTCGGGTAGCAGCCGGACGCTGCCGTCGTTGACGTTAGTCACTTGGTGCAAGTGTCTCCATACGGTGTCCCTTCGGGGAAGCTGTTGGCGTGCACCAGCACGGCCACAAAGTCATCAATGGAATGTTCCGGTGCCAAAATCAACAAGGCCCTTCCCTTGGAATACAAGAGAAGGGGCCTGCTGGTGCCCGAGGTGGGACTCGAACCCACACACCTTTCGATACTGCATTTTGAGTGCAGCGCGTCTGCCAATTCCGCCACTCGGGCATGGAACACGCCGCCGTTACTTAACCGGCAACCAACAGCCTTTTGTGAAGACCGTCATGCTCCTTGAGTGCGCGAATCTACTCTACATGCCGATAGGCTATTTCCGAGAACCGCAGCAAAAGGGTTACAAAAACTCATCGAGGAGTACCAGTGTCTGAGCAAACCGAGTCCACCCCCACACGCCGCGTTGTCGTCGCCGAAGACGAAACTCTGATCCGCTTGGACATTGTCGAGATCCTGCGCGGCGAAGGCTTCGACGTCGTTGCCGAAGCCGACAACGGGGAGAAGGCCGTCGAGCTTGCCACCGAGCTCAAGCCAGATCTGGTCCTGATGGACGTCAAAATGCCTGTAATGGACGGGATTACCGCGGCAGAGCAGATTGTGAAGGCACGCATTGCCCCCGTAGTGCTGCTGACCGCTTTCAGCCAGAAGGAACTGGTCGAGCGGGCACGTGACGCCGGTGCCATGGCCTATGTGGTCAAGCCGTTCACCCCCGCCGATCTGGTGCCGGCCATCGAGATTGCGCTCTCCCGCCACCAGGAGATCAAGGCTCTGGAGTCGGAGGTCTCCGATCTGCAGGAGCAGTTCGCCACCCGCAAGCTCGTGGAGCGGGCCAAGAGCCTGCTCATCACAAAGATGGGGCTGACCGAGCCCGAGGCCTTCCGCTGGATCCAGAAGACCTCTATGGACCGCCGCTTGAGCATGCGCGAAGTCGCCGAAACCATCATCAACCAGGTCAACTAGCCCAGGAAACGCTAGTGGCCGGTCCTGATCGGGACCGGCCACTAGCGTTTAGCAGCGACGCTGCACCTGCCCTAACTAGGCCAGGGACCCACCTTCTCGTGCCGGGGGTTCGAGCCGTTCAGCAATTCACCGGCGTCTGCGAGGTCGCCGACACGGTGAACCTTCAGCGAGTTGGTCGATCCGGCTTTTCCGGGAGGGGAACCCGCGGCGATGACGACCAAGTCGTCGACGTCCACCAGTCCTTTCTCGTAAAGCACGCGGTCAACCTGGGCTGTCATCTTGTCCGTATGCTCGACGAACTCCACCAGAAGCGGCTGGATGCCCCAGATCAGTGACATGACGTTCAAGGTGGACTGCAGCGGGGTGAAGGCGAAGATCGGCCGGCCCGGCCGCAAGCGCGAAAGCCTGCGTGCCGAGTCTCCGGACTGCGTGAAGGTACAGAGGTACTTCGCGTCCAGCTGGTTCGCGATTTCGACGGCGGCACGGGTGATGGCACCGCCGCGGGTCTTGGGTTTGCTGCCCAGCGGCGGAACGCGGTCCAGTCCATGCTGCTCCGTGGACTCGATGATCCGGGCCATCGTGTTGACCGTCTCCAGCGGGTATGCACCTACGCTGGTTTCACCGGAAAGCATGACCGCATCCGCACCGTCCAACACAGCATTGGCGCAGTCGGACGCCTCGGCACGGGTAGGCCTCGGATTTTCAATCATGGATTCCAGTACCTGGGTGGCCACGATCACAGGCTTCGCCCAGCGGCGGGCAAGTTCAATGGCCCGCTTCTGTACCACAGGGACATCCTCGAGCGGCAGTTCGACGCCGAGGTCGCCGCGGGCCACCATGATGGCGTCGAAGGCGTCAATGATCTCTTCCAGCGCATCCACGGCCTGGGGCTTTTCGATCTTGGCGATGACGGGAGTGCGACGGCCTTCTTCGTCCATGATCTCGTGCACACGGCGCACGTCGGCTGCGTTGCGCACGAAGGAAAGCGCCACCATGTCCACGCCCGTGCGGATGGCCCAGCGCAGGTCCGCTTCGTCCTTCTCGCTCAATGCCGGGACGTTGACCGCAACACCGGGCAGGTTGATGCCCTTGTTGTTGGAGACGGCTCCTGCCACGGTCACTTCCGTGACGACCTCGGTGTCTGTGACCTTCACGGCACGCAGGGCAACTTTGCCGTCATCGATCAGCAGCGGATCTCCCGCGTTGACGTCCTTCGGCAGGCCCTTGAAGGTGGTCGAACACCGCTCGGCCGTGCCTTCGATGTCTTCGGTGGTAATGGTGAAGGTGTCCCCCACCTTCAAATCGTGCGGGCCGTCCGCAAAGCGGCCGAGCCGGATTTTGGGTCCCTGGAGGTCGGCGAAGATGCCAACAGGTTTGCCCAGCTCGGCCGCGGCGCGGCGCACATTCTCGTAGGTTCCCTGATGCACGCTGTAGTCGCCATGGCTCATGTTCATGCGGGCAACATCAACGCCCGCTTTGAGGACTTCCAAGGTGCTTTCGTAGCTGGAAATAGCAGGACCAAAAGTTGCAACTATTTTCGCTCGTCTCATAAACCTAGCCTAGTTCTCTCATGCAGTTATGGGCGTATCCACAGCGTACAGCCGGGTTCATTACATCGGCAGTGCGGCTATCGGCCTGTCGGTCGGAGCCACAGGCGCGGGCAGCCGCGTCTGACCGGTCAGCCACTTGTCGACGGCGGCAGCGCAGGCGCGGCCTTCGGCGATGGCCCAGACAATCAGTGACTGGCCGCGGCCGGCGTCACCGGCCACGAAGATGCCGTCCGTGTTAGTCATGTAGTAACCGTCCCGGACCACGTTGCCGCGGCTGTCGAACTCTGCCTTCACCTGTTCCGCGATACCTGCCGGTTCCGGACCGGTGAAGCCGAGGGACAGCAAGACTAGATCTGCCGGTATTTCACGTTCGGTGCCTGCCTTGGGCACGCGTTTGCCGTCCACGAATTCGGTCTCAGCGACCTTCAGCGCGCGCAGCTTGCCGTCGCCGTCGCCCAGGTATTCAACGGTGGAGGCAAGGTAGGTTCGCTCGCCGCCTTCCTCGTGGGCGCTAGCCACTTCGAACAGTGTGGGGAACGTCGGCCAGGGCTGGTGCGCGGCCCGCTCTGCCGGCGGCTGCTTGCCAATGGCCAGCGTGGTGACCGATGCAGCCTGCTGGCGGTGCGCCGTACCGAGGCAGTCTGCTCCGGTGTCACCGCCGCCGAGGATCACCACGTGCTTGCCGCGCGCGTCGATCTGGTTCTCTACCTTCTCGCCGGCCACCACACGGTTGGCCTGGACCAGATACTCCATGGCGAAGTGGACGCCGTCCAGCTCGCGGCCGGGTATCGCCAGGTCCCGCGGCACGGTGGCGCCGGTAGCGATCACCACGGCGTCGTACCGGCGGCGCAGCTGCTCCCAGCTGACGTCCTTGCCGATCTCGATGCCGGTGCGGAAACGGGTGCCCTCGGCACGCATCTGCTCCAGACGCCGCTCCAGATGGACTTTCTCCATCTTGAAGTCCGGGATGCCGTAACGGAGCAGGCCGCCGACCTTGTCGTCACGCTCGTACACTGCGACGGTGTGTCCCGCCCGTGTCAGCTGCTGCGCAACCGCCAAGCCGGCGGGGCCGGAACCGACGACGGCGATGGTCTGTCCGGTCAGACGCTCCGGCGCCAGCGGCGTAACCCACCCATTGTCGAAAGCCTCGTCGATGATGGAAACCTCCACCTGCTTGATGGTCACGGCAGGCTGGTTGATCCCCAGGACGCATGACGACTCGCACGGTGCCGGGCACAGCCGCCCGGTGAATTCCGGGAAGTTGTTCGTGGCGTGCAGGCGCTCGATCGCTTCCTGTCCCTTGCCGCGCCAGGTGAGATCGTTCCATTCCGGAATCAGGTTCCCCAGCGGGCAGCCCTGATGGCAAAACGGGATGCCGCAGTCCATGCAGCGTCCGGCCTGGGCCTTCAGCACGCCCTTTTCCTGCGCCTCGTACACTTCCTTCCAGTCCATAATGCGGACCGGGACCGGCCGCCTCGGCTGGGTCTGGCGTTCGCGTACCTTCATGAATCCGCGTGGATCAGCCACCGGTTACCTCCAAAATTCGTGACCAGACAACATCGCCGTCGGGATCGAGTCCCTCGGATTCAGCGGTAGCCCGGGTTTCCAGCACGGCCGAGTAGTTCCGCGGCAGCACCTTGGTCATGCGTGAAATGGTTGCGTCAAGATCCTGCAGCAGCTGCTCGGCCAACCGGGAACCGGTCTCCTCCGCATGCTGCTTGATCAGCGCGCCAACAGTCTCGCGGTCTTCGGCATCCAGCGGGAGCAGCAGCAACTCCTTGTTGTCCATGCTCTGCTTGTTCAGCCGTGCCCGGTCCAGCTCCAGCACGTAGGCCACGCCGCCGGACATGCCCGCACCGAAGTTCCGGCCGGTCCGGCCCAGGATCAATGCCGTTCCACCGGTCATGTATTCGCAGCCATGGTCGCCAATGCCCTCGACGACGGCGGTGGCACCCGAGTTCCGAACGAGGAACCGTTCGCCCACCTGGCCGCGGAGGAACATCTCGCCGCTGGTGGCACCGTAGCCGATCACGTTTCCGGCGATCACGTTGCGTTCGGCGGCGAACACGTTGCCACGGTCCGGACGGACGATGATGCGTCCGCCGGAGAGGCCCTTGCCCACATAGTCGTTGGAATCGCCCAGCAGCCGCAGCGTGATGCCGGCGGGCAGGAAGGCCCCCAGCGACTGCCCGGCCTGGCCAATCAGGGTTACGTCGATCGTGTCCTGGGCCAGGGTGTCGATGCCGAAACGCTTGGTGACTTCGTGACCGAGCATGGTCCCCACGGAACGGTCGGTGTTGACGATGTCCAGGCTGATCCGCACCGGCGCCCGGTTGGTCAGCGCCTCGGCGCTCATTGCAATCAGCTGGTTGTCGAAATGCTTGTCCAACTCGTGGTTCTGCTGCGTCGTGTTGCGCAGCGGCGAGTGGGCATCAAAACGGTAGCCGCGGAGGATCGGATCCAAGTCCAGCCCGTCGGCCTTCCAGTGATCAATCGCCTTGCCGGCATCAAGCAGCTCGGAATGGCCGATGACTTCGTCCAAGCTGCGGTAACCCAGTTCGGCCAGGATCTCGCGGACCTCCTCGGCGATGAACTCGAAGAAGTTCACAACGAATTCCGGCTTCCCGGTGAACCGGGAGCGCAGCTCCGGGTTCTGGGTCGCCACGCCCACGGGACAGGTATCGAGGTGGCAGACCCGCATCATGATGCAGCCCGAAACCACCAAGGGCGCGGTGGCGAAGCCGAATTCCTCGCCGCCGAGCAGCGCCGCGATCACGACATCACGTCCGGTCTTGAGCTGCCCGTCCACCTGGACAACCACGCGGTCACGCAGGCCGTTGAGCATCAGCGTCTGCTGCGTCTCGGCCAGGCCAAGCTCCCAGGGAACACCAGCATGCTTGAGCGAGTTCAGCGGACTGGCGCCGGTACCGCCGTCGTGCCCTGAAATCAGCACGACGTCGGCCTTCGCCTTGGTGACGCCCGCGGCCACGGTGCCGATCCCGACCTCCGACACCAGCTTCACATGCACGCGGGCCGACGGGTTGGACCGTTTCAGGTCGTAGATCAGCTGCGCCAGATCCTCGATGGAGTAAATATCGTGGTGCGGGGGCGGCGAAATAAGCCCGACGCCGGGGGTCGAGTGCCGTGTCCGGGCTACCCAGGGGTAGACCTTCTGGCTCATCAACTGCCCGCCTTCGCCGGGCTTGGCACCCTGGGCCATCTTGATCTGGATGTCGTCGGCGTTGGTCAGGTACAGGCTGGTGACGCCGAACCGGCCGGAAGCCACCTGCTTGATGGCGGAGCGGCGCTCCGGATCCAGCAGCCGGTCCTCGTCCTCGCCGCCCTCGCCGGTGTTCGACTTGGCACCGAGCCGGTTCATGGCAATGGCCAGCGTCTCGTGGGCCTCCTTGGAGATGGACCCGTAGCTCATCGCGCCGGTGGAGAACCGCTTGACGATGCTGGCTACCGGTTCGACTTCTTCCAGCGGCACGGCCGGACGGTTACCGGTCTTGAACTTGAGCAGCCCGCGCAAGGTCATCAGCTCTTTGGATTGGTCATCCACACCCTGGGTGTAGGCCTTGAAGATGTCGTAGCGGCGCTCACGTGTGGAGTGCTGCAGCCGGAAAACCGTCTCCGGGTTGAACAGGTGCGGAGGTCCTTCACGGCGCCACTGGTACTCGCCGCCAACCTCCAGTGAACGGTGGGGATCTTCGATTCCGTCGCTCGGGTAGGCCTGTGCATGCCGCGCCGCGGTTTCGGCCGCGATGACATCAAGGCCAACCCCGCCGAGCTGGGACTGGGTGCCGGCAAAATACTGGTCTACCATGCCCTGTGCCAGGCCAAGGGCTTCGAAGGTCTGCGCGCCGCAGTAGGACGCGACGGTGGAAATGCCCATCTTGGACATGATTTTCAGGACGCCCTTGCCCAAGCCCTTGATCAGGTTGTAGACGGCCTCGGTTTCAGTCACCCCCTGGATGTCGCCGTTGCGGACCAGCTCTTCGCAGCTTTCCATCGCCAGATACGGGTTAACCGCAGAGGCGCCGTATCCGATCAGAACGGCAACGTGATGCACCTCCCGGACGTCGCCCGCCTCAACCAGCAGGGAAATCTTGGTGCGGTTGGCGCTCTTGAGGAGGTGGTGGTGGACCGCGCTGGTCAGCAGCAGCGACGGGATCGGTGCCCACTGGGCATTCGAGTCGCGGTCGGAAAGGATGATGAATTTGACGCCGCGGTTGACGGCAGCCGAGACCTTTTCGCAGATCTCCTGCAGCCGGGCGCGCAACTCCGACTCGCCGCCGTCGGGACGGTAGAGGCCGCGGACTTTCAGCGTGGCCTTGGCACCCTCATCGGTTTCGAGCGCAGTAATCTTGGCCAGCTCATCATTGTTGATGACCGGGAATTTCAGCGCTACTTGCTTGGCGCGGACCTGGCCGGTAGCCAGCAGGTTGCCATCCGGGCCGATGGAACCTCGCATGCTCGTGACGAGCTCTTCGCGGATGGCATCCAGCGGCGGATTGGTGACCTGGGCAAAGGACTGCACGAAGTAGTCGAACAGTAGCCGCGGCCGCTTGGAGAGCACGGCTATCGGCGTGTCGGTTCCCATGGCGCCCAGCGGTTCCGCGCCCGTGCGGGCCATCGGGCCCAGCAGGATCCGCAGCTCTTCGTGGGTGTAGCCGAAGGTGCGCTGGCGGCGGTTGATTGACGCCGGGGTGTGGATCACGTGCTCGCGCTCGGGCAGGTCCTCGAGGCGGATCATGTTGTCCTTGACCCATTCGCCCCACGGGTTCGCCGCGGCAATCTCGGACTTGATCTCCTGATCCTCGATCAGGCGGCCGGCTTCGGTGTCGACGAGGAACATTTTGCCGGGCGAAACCCGGCCCTTCCTGACTACCCGCTCCGGCTCGATGTTGACCACGCCGACTTCGGAAGCGAGCACCACGAGGCCGTCCTCCGTCACCCAGTAACGGGCCGGCCGAAGACCGTTGCGGTCGAGCACCGCGCCTACCAGCCTGCCGTCAGTGAACGACACCGCTGCCGGACCGTCCCACGGCTCCATCAGCATCGAGTGGTACTGGTAGAACGCCCGACGCTCAGGATCCATGGTGGCGTGGTTCTCCCAGGCCTCCGGGATCATCATCATGATGGCCTGGGTGATCGGCTTGCCGGAAAGCATCAGCAGCTCGGCGACTTCGTCGAAGGAAGCCGAATCCGAGGCCCCGGGGGTGCAGATCGGGAACAGTTCTTCCGGAATGTCCCCGAGAACAGGATTGCTCAACTGCGACTGACGGGCACGCATCCAGTTCCGGTTGCCCTTGACGGTATTGATCTCCCCGTTGTGCGCAATGGTGCGGAACGGCTGGGCCAGCGGCCACGATGGGAACGTGTTGGTGGAAAAGCGGGAGTGGACAATCCCCAGCTTGGTCTTGAAGCGGCTGTCCGAGAGGTCCGGATAGAACGGCTCCAGCTGCGCGGTGGTCAGCATGCCCTTGTACACAATGGTCTTGGACGACAAGGACGGGAAGTAGACACCGAACTTGTTCTGCGCACGCTTCCGGACGCGGAAGACCTTGGCATCGAGTTCCGACACATCCGTACCGCCGCGGGGATCCATCCCCAGGAAAAGCTGCACGAAGTGCGGCATGCAGGCCCGTGCCATGGCGCCGACAAGGTCCGAGACAATCGGGACTTCGCGCCAGCCCAGGACCACGAGGCCTTCTTCTTCGGCCAGCGATTCCAGTCCGGCCTGGGCTACCTCGGCTTCGGCCTCTTCGTTCGGGAGGAAGGCAGTTCCGACGGCGTACTCGCCGGCGCGCGGGAGCTCAAATCCGGTCACGGCACGGAAGAACTCGTCCGGGATCTGCGTGAGCAATCCTGCTCCGTCCCCGGTACCTTCATCCGCGCCCACCGCACCGCGGTGTTCGAGGTTGCGCAGGGCGGTCAGGGCTGCATCGACGATGTCGTGGCCGGGTTCGCCGCGCAGGGTGGCAATAACTGCCAGTCCACAGGCATCTTTCTCATTGGCGGGGTCGTAGAGGCCCGCGCGTTCAGGATAGGCGGCGAAACGGGTAAACGGCGAAGCGACCTGCGCGCTGCCATTCCCGCCGCCGAAGTTGCGTGGTGTACTGGATCCGTTGAACGGAGGAGTCATAACGGTTTTCCTTCTCCCGTAAGTGGAACTCGAGAAGGGGACGCCGTTGGCCCCGCAGCACGGCAGCTTGCACGAGGCCGTACTTTAGTACTGGAAATTGTATGACCTAGCCCACGTTATGCAGCACGGTTGGTGCATAACAATTTTGCTGATTCCGGAAAAACCGGACAGAAGCGCAGTCATACCCGCTGCACCCGCACTGGTTGACGGATATCTAACGGAGATTCCACATCAGTGTGGTCGGCACAGATGCTGCAACTCACCGGGCGGTGGCCCGGGGGGCGCTATTTGCCTTCGGAGTCCGCGGGCCCAGTCGTGCCGCTGGTGCCGGACGCAGAGGATTTTCCTGTCTCCGAAGGATTCTCAGAGACACTAACACGCCCGGTGGCCCCGGACACGTTTTTGTCCGTTTTTTTCTTTCCGGTTTCTGTTGTGTTAACACCGCCGGTGCCCGCGTCACGGGAGGCGGCGGAAGCACCGCCGTCGTTCTGGGGGTCTATTTCTGCCGCTGGCTCGCGGCCGGACAGGTAGACGGAGTCAGTCTCGGGAGTCCGCGGTTTCCGGGACAGCAGGACAAATATGACGAGCGCGGCCACCAACAGCAGCAGCGAGGTCCAGACATTCAAACGCTGCGTCACGCCGAAGAGCGTGATCATTTCCGCATCGTCGATGCGCATCATTTCGATCCAGACGCGGCCCAGCGTGTAGTACGCGACGTATAGCCAGAAGAGCATCCCGCGGCGGAGTTTGAAGCGCTTATCGATCAGCAGCAGCAGGGCAACGCCGGCCAGGTTCCAGAGCGATTCGTAAAGGAACGTCGGGTGGAACAGCGTGCCCGGTTCGACGCCGGGCGGGAAATTGGCATGGTCGGCATCGATTTCCAGGCCCCAGGGCAGGTCGGTGGGGCTGCCGAACAGTTCCTGGTTGAACCAGTTTCCCCAGCGGCCGATGGCTTGGGCCAGCAGCACGCCTGGAGCGGCGGCGTCCATAAACGCGGTCAGTTTGACGCCTGCCCGGCGGCAGCCGATCCATGCGCCGAGCAGGCCCAGTGCCACGGCTCCCCAAATACCAAGGCCGCCCAACCAGATCTGCGGGATCAGGCCCAGGTCACCATTCGGACCGAAGTAGGCGTCCGGCGACGAGAAGACGTGGTAGAGCCGCCCGCCGATGATGCCGAAGGGAATTGCCCAAATGGCAATGTCCCAGACCACCCCTTCAGGTCCCTGCCTTGCCTTCCAGCGGCGGTCCGTCAGCCACAAAGCCGCGACAATGCCGGCGAGGATGCACAAGGCGTACGCGTGGATGGTCAGCGGGCCGATGCTGAACCCGGACCAGTCCGGACTCGGAATCGACGCCGGGATCACAAGGGAAGTAGTCGTCTGCACCGGTAGCGGTCCTTTGTTCGGCTTTGGTGGCGGCGGAGGATCAGTTTTTGGCGGTACCGCTGTGCAGTTCCGCCGCGAGTTTGCCCACGGCTTCCACGCCCTCGGCGCCCAGTGTGGCGACCAGCGCGGTTCCGACGATGGCGCCCTCGGCGTAGGCGCCGATTTCGCGGACGTGTTCGGCCTTCGAAACGCCCAGGCCGACGCAGACGCGCTCGGCGCCGGCCGCGTGGGCAGCCTCGACGACCTGCTGCGCAGCGCTGCTGACACTGTCACGTGCGCCCGTCACGCCCATGATGGACACGGCGTAGACGAATCCGCGGCTGGCCTTGACGGTCATGGCCATGCGTTCCGGCGTCGACGAGGGGGCCACCAGGAAGACCCGGTCCAGTCCGTACTTGTCCGACGCTTCGAACCATTCGGCTGCTTCGTCCGGGATCAGATCTGGGGTGATCAGGCCTGCTCCCCCGGCCTCCGCCAGGCGCCGGGAAAACTCGTCGACTCCCATGCGCATGACCGGGTTCCAATAGGTCATGACGAGGACGGCAGCCTCGCAGCGGGCGGTAATGCCGGCCACGATGTCGAACACCTGGTGGACACGGAATCCGTTTGCGAGGGCCTGCACGGTGGCGGCCTGGATGACCTGGCCGTCCATGACGGGATCCGAGTACGGGATCCCGATCTCGATCACATCGGCACCGTTTTCGGCCAGTGCGACGGCGGCGTCAATGGTGCCCTGCACATCGGGGTAGCCGGCGGGCAGGTAGCCGACCAGCGCGGTACGGCCCTCCGAGCGTGCCTTCTCGATCGCGGCAGCTGATTTGCTGGTGATGGCGGCAGAATTCACAGTTGTTCTCCTTCAGCGCCGATTTCGGCTTCCGGCGAGTTTCCGTCCAGCAAGTCGAACCATTCCGCTGCGGTAGCCACGTCTTTGTCTCCACGGCCGGAGAGGTTGACGACGATGATGACGTCCTGCGGGTTCTCCTTGCCGGAAGTGAGCTTCTTGCCGACCCGGAGGGCACCGGCGAGTGCATGCGAGGATTCGATGGCCGGAATGATGCCTTCGGTGCGGCAAAGCAGCCGGAAGGCGTCCATGGCTTCGCTGTCGGTCACGGGTTCGTACTTGGCACGTCCGATGTCCGAGAGGTAGGAATGTTCCGGACCGACGCCCGGGTAGTCCAGGCCCGCCGAGATGGAGTGGGACTCGATGGTCTGGCCGTCTTCATCCTGCATGAGGTAGGACCTGGCGCCGTGGAGAACCCCGGGACGGCCGAGTGTAATGGTGGCTGCATGGCGGTCAGTGTCGACGCCCTCGCCGCCTGCTTCAAAGCCGTAAAGTTCCACCGAAGGATCGTCCAGGAAGCCGTGGAAAATGCCGATGGCGTTCGATCCGCCGCCGATACATGCGCACACTGCGTCCGGAAGCCGGCCGGTCTGGGCGAGGATCTGCTCGCGCGCCTCGTCGCCGATGACCTCATGGAAGTAGCGCACCAACGCGGGGAACGGGTGGGCTCCGGCGGCAGTGCCCAACAGATAGTGCGTGGTGTGGACATTGGCAACCCAGTCACGCAGCGCCTCGTTGATGGCGTCCTTCAGGGTTTGGGAGCCGGCGGTGACAGGGACAACCGTGGCGCCGAGCAGTTCCATCCGGGCGACGTTCAGTGCCTGGCGCCGCGTGTCTTCGGCACCCATGTAAACAACGCACTCGAGGCCGAGGAGTGCCGCCGCCGTCGCGCTTGCCACGCCGTGCTGTCCTGCGCCGGTTTCGGCGATGATGCGGGTCTTGCCCATCCGCTTGGCCAGCAGGGCCTGGCCCAGCACGTTGTTGATCTTGTGGGAGCCGGTATGGTTCAGGTCTTCGCGCTTGAGGAAGATCCGGGCGCCGCCGGCATGGGCCGAAAACCGCTTGGCCTCCGTCAGCAGTGACGGCCTGCCTGAGTAGTTCCGGTTCAGCTCCGCCACCTGGGCGATGAACTCCGGATCGGCCTTGGCCTTGTCGAACGTGTCCTGCAGTTCATCAAGTGCGGCGATCAGGGATTCGGGCATCCAGCGCCCGCCGTAGTTGCCGAAGTAGGGACCGGGGGCATGGCGGAGGCTTCCGCCGGAAAGGAATGCATCTGCCGCGTCCGGCTTTTCGCCGGCGTCGGGCGTCTCGGGGCTCTGCGTCATGGCCTGGGCCGTCCTGTCTGTTTCGAACCTTTCGGCGGCAGGCCCGGAACCTGAAGAGCCGGGCCTGCCGCCGAGAAGGTATTGCTTGTGTTAGCTGCCCTGGCCGCGGTCCGCGATTGCCCGGGCACCGGCTGCAGCGAAATCGGCGACGGCTTTCTCCGGTGCGTTGCCGATCACCAGTGCCTCGCCGACCAGCACCGCATCGGCGCCGTTCGCCGCGTAGTCGGCAACGTCGTCGGCGTTGCGCACACCGGATTCGGCCACGATGACCGCCTCCGACGGAATCTTTTCGGCCAGCGAGGAGAAGATGGAACGGTCCACGTCCAGCGTCTTGAGATTGCGCACGTTGACCCCGATGATCCGGGCACCGACGGCAACGGCACGTTCAATCTCCTCGGCTGTATGTGTTTCCACCAGAGCGTTCATGCCCAAACGGTGCGTCAGGTCCAGGAACGCGCGCAGCTGGGAATCTTCCAGCGCAGCGACGATGAGCAGGACGAGGTCCGCACCATGTGCCCGCGCTTCCCAGATCTGGTATTCGTCCACCGTGAAGTCCTTGCGCAGGACCGGAATGTTGACGGCGTCGCGCACGGCATCCAGATCCGCGAGCGACCCGCCGAAGCGGCGTTGCTCCGTCAACACGCTGATAACTGCCGCACCGCCTTTTTCATAGCGGCGTGCCAGTTCGGCCGGGTCTGTGATCTGCGCCAGCTCGCCCTTGGACGGACTCTTGCGCTTGACCTCGGAAATCACCTTGAGTTCAATTCGAGGGCTGGCCGGGCCGCCGAGGGCGGCATAGGCGTCACGCGGCGCAGCCGCGGCGGAAACGCGTTCCGTCAGCTGCTCCAGCGGAAGTTCCGCCCGACGGGCTTCAAGATCTTCCCTGACCCCAACGATGATGTCGTCGAGAACAGTCACTCTCAGTGACCGCTGTTCATGAGCTTGTCGCCGTCCACGCCGTAGCCGGCCTTCTTCATGATCCAGCCAACGATCAAGCCGATGAACATGACAACAACGCCGCTCCAGAAAAACAGGTGCGAAGCCATGACGAAACCGATACCGGAGACTATGCTGCCTACGATCATGATCAGGACACAGGTCCAGGCCGCCGGGCTGTTTCCGTGGCCAATGACTTCGTCGTGGATGCTGGCAACGGCCTGCTCATTGGATGATTTCTCGGTGACGGTGGCGTGATTGCCCATTATCTAACTCCCTGAAGAAACGGTACTGACTATATTCTGCCATTGATTTTCGGCGGACCGGCCAGTATGACTTTAGGCCCGCCCTGTCCCCTAGTCTGTGGGATCCGTGCCGCGGCTGAGCTGGTCCCAGCTGTCGATCTCGTCCACAGGACCGCCCCGGTCGGACGGCGAACCGTCCGCCTGCCGAACGGTCGCGCTGGTGTACTTCCTGCTGGCCTGCCAGCGGCGGCCGGCGAGCACCAGCCATACCGCGCAAGCGGCCATCAGGAGACCCGCCACCATCGCCAGTACGGGAAACATCGTGGAAGTGATTTCGGCGGCCTGCCCGACCTGTCCTGTGGCCTCCCCAATGGCGGTTGAGGCCGCACCAGTCGGATCCGCGATGACCTGGTAGCTGGAGAGTGCGATGCCGGCGCCGGCCAACGCCAGCAGCACGGCAATGACAATTCTGGCAATCCGCCCGGCGATGGACGCCGCCAGTGCCGCGGCCAGTCCTACCAACGCCAGCGCCGTGACCGCGATGGCGGCCTCGCTGCCGGCCACGCTTAGGTCCGGCGTCTGCACCGTGCTCTGCGGCAGCCTCACGTTGAGCCAGGTCTGGGTAGTGGCGCCGAAGGCAGCCAGCGAGGCCAGAATGGAAGCCATCACTACGGTGCTCTTGCGCTGCCACCGCGACGGTGGCTTCACTTCGGTCCGCTCAGCCATCAGTTGCCTTCACCGGTGACGATGGCTGCCGGATCGGCGGCATGCAGCCGGGTGGCCAAGGTCACCGCGCGCAGCGGAGCCGCGGCCTTGTTCACGGATTCGATGGCTTCCTTTGCGGGATCCGAGTCCGCCACGATTCCGCCGCCCGACTGAACATAGGCGCGGCCATCGCGCAGCAGGGCGGAACGGATGGCAATAGCCATGTCCATGTCACCGGCAAAGTCCAGATAGCCCACTACGCCGCCGTAGATGCCGCGGCGGTGCGGTTCGAGTTCGTCCAGCAGACGCAGGGCCCGCGGTTTCGGTGCACCGGAGAGCGTGCCTGCCGGAAAAGTAGCGGCCAGCACGTCGTAGGCCGACTTATCGTCAGAGAGCCTGCCGACCACGGTGGAAACGAGGTGCATGATGTGGCTGAATTTCTCCACCTCCATGAACTGGCTGACATCCACGGTGCCCGGATCGCAGACCTTCGAGATGTCGTTCCGCGCCAGGTCCACGAGCATCAGGTGCTCGGCGCGCTCCTTCAGGTCGGCGAGCAGCTCTTCTGCGAGCTCGCGGTCCTGTTCCACGGTTTTGCCGCGCGGGCGGGATCCTGCGATCGGGTGCGTAATGACTTCGTCCCCGGTCACCGTGACCAGCGCCTCGGGCGAAGACCCGACGATGGAGTAGGCGTTGCCCTCGGCGTCTTCCAGGCTGAACAGGTACATGTAGGGGCTCGGATTGAGGTTGCGCAGCACCCGGTAGACGTCCAGCGCCGAGGCCGAACACTCCGTTTCAAACCGGCGCGAAATCACCACCTGGAAGACTTCGCCGTCGACAATCGCTTCCTTGCCCCGGTCCACAGCCGCCAGGTATTGCTCTTCGGCCCAGCTGTGCGTGACGGAGTCCATCAGCTCATCGGTCGACAGCGCACTGTTCTCCAGTACGGAAATCTGCTGGACCAGCGGCTCATTGAGCTGGGCCAGCATCCGGCGGACGCGCTCAACCGCGTCGCGCCAGGCATCGTCCGCCCGCTCGTCGCTGCCATCGAAATTGATGGCGTTGGCGATCAGGGTAACGGTCCCTTCGGCGTTGTCGTGGACGGCCATATCCGTGACCAGGCAC
This sequence comes from Arthrobacter sp. Soil_C_60, assembly GCF_057656375.1. Taxonomy (NCBI): domain Bacteria; kingdom Bacillati; phylum Actinomycetota; class Actinomycetes; order Micrococcales; family Micrococcaceae; genus Arthrobacter; species Arthrobacter sp. Soil_C_60. The sequence continues at coordinate 46,567 of NZ_JBDGKM010000017.1, forward strand.
ATGGCCAGCTCCGGCAACGGAAGGTCCTCTTCGGGCGGGCTCGTCAGCTTTTCCCAACGACGCACCGCTTCCCAACCCACGAAGCCCACGAGTCCGGACGTCAACGGCGGGAGCCCGTCAAAACGTTCGGTGCGCAGCGCCTCCACCGTCTGGCGCAGCGCCTCCACCGGATTGCCGTCCAGCGGTACGCCGGCCGGCGGCTCCCCCAGCCAGTGCGCCTGGCCGTCCTTGCTGGTCAGCGTGGCCTTGGAATGGGTTCCGATGAACGAGTAGCGGGACCAGACCCCGCCCACTGCAGCGGACTCAAGCAGGAATGTTCCCGACTGCCCGCCGCCGAGCTTGCGGTAAAGGGAGATGGGTGTCTGGTCATCAGCGAGCACCTTGAGGGAGACCGGGATAACCCGCCGGTCGCGGGCAAGGGAGCGGAACTCCTCCAGCGTGGGGCTGATGACACCAAGGTCCTGCATTACTTGTTTTCTTTCGCTAGCGGTTCTTCTATGGCACGGTTTCCAACAACGACGTCGACACTGCGGCCATCGAAGCAGGTCCTGGTGCCGGTGTGGCAGGCTGCGCCGACCTGGTCGACCTGGATCAGGAGGGCGTCGCCGTCGCAGTCGAGCGCAACGGATTTTACCCACTGCACGTGCCCGGACGTATCGCCCTTGCGCCAATACTCCTGGCGTGACCGCGAATAGAACGTCACCCTCCCGGAGGAGAGCGTCCGGCGCAGCGCCTCGTCATCCATCCAGCCCAGCATGAGCACTTCGGAGGTGTCATGCTGCTGGATGATCGCGGCGACGAGGCCGGCTGCATCACGCTTGAGCAGGTCTGCAACGGCGGAGGGCAGGGATTCGCTGCCGGCGCCGGCCAAGGATACGTTCTGGGTTTCAGGCTGGGAGGACATCCCTTCAAGTCTAGTGCTTCGGCAGTGGGCCGCTTGCCGCGCGCCAACGAGGCCACACAACGTTATGGGCGGCCCAAAAATGGCCGCTTCATGCTAGGTTCAGGATTGATGCATTTCGTTGACCCGTCCCGTGAAGTTCTGGCCGAGACTCTGCTAGCAGCCGGCCCGGACTCCGCCACGCTCTGTGAAGGCTGGCGGACTGCCGAACTGGCGGCGCATCTGTATCTGCGCGAACACCGGTTGACGGCCCAACTGGGCATGGCCTTCAAGCCCTTGTCGAAGGTTTCGGACGAAGCGACCAAAAAGCTGGCGGACAAGTCCCGGGGAACAGCGGGCTACAGCAAATTGGTCAAGGCCTTCCGCGCCGGCCCGCCCCGCCTCTCGCCGCTGAAGTTCAAGTCGGTGGATGCCGCCGCGAATCTTATTGAATACTTTGTGCATACCGAAGACGTCCGGCGTGCCACCACCCGGTGGGCACCGCGCGCTTTGGATGAGGAATACTCCAACGCCTTGTGGGACGACCTGATCAAGCGGGCCGCCCTCCTGTACCGCGGGGTGGATCTGGGCATCGTGCTGGTGCGCCCCGATGGCCCCCGGCACGTTGCGAAGCGTGCCCCGGTGTCGGTAGCGATCGTCGGAGAGCCCGGGGAACTGCTCATGCACGCACATGGACGTACCCAGCACGCCCTCGTAACTTTCGAAGGCCAGCCGGACGCCGTCGCATTGCTGCAGAGCGCCGAAATCGGTCTCTGACTCCGGACACGTCCGGTCTCAGCGCACCGGGTAGCCTGCGGCGCGAATAGCGTTCTTCACCTGGGCGATGGCATCATCGGGTCCGAAATGGAACACGGACGCGGCCAAGACGGCATCGGCACCGGCCGCCACCGCCGGCGGGAAATGCTCGGGCTTGCCAGCGCCGCCGGAGGCGATCAGCGGAACCTGCACCGCGGCACGCACGGTCCGGATCATCTCGAGGTCGAAGCCTTCTTTGGTGCCGTCGGCGTCGATGGAGTTCAGCAGAATTTCTCCTACCCCGCGGTCGGCGGCTTCCTTGGCCCACTGCACCGCATCAATGCCGGTGCCTTGCCTGCCGCCGTGCGTCGTGACCTCGAAGCCGGATGGCACTGAGGAATCAGCCGTCCGCCGGGCATCCAGCGACAACACCAGGACCTGCGAGCCGAAGTGGTTGGTAATCTCGTCGATGACCTCCGGGCGGACCACGGCCGCGGTGTTGATCGACGCCTTGTCGGCACCGAAGCGCAACAGCCTGTCGACGTCGGCGACGCTGCGGACACCCCCGCCGACCGTCAGCGGGATGAAAACTTCCTCCGCGGTGCGCGCAACGACGTCGAACGTCGTCTCGCGGTTGCCGGAAGAGGCGGTCACATCCAGAAAGGTCAGTTCGTCGGCCCCGGCACGGTCATAGCGGTGTGCCAATTCAACCGGATCCCCGGCGTCGCGCAGGCCTTCGAAGTTGACGCCCTTGACTACCCGGCCGGCGTCGACGTCAAGGCAGGGAATGACGCGGATTGCTACAGACACTTGTACTTCCCCCGATCAGATGCGGCAGGCGTGGATGGTGCTGACCAGAATGGCGCGCGCGCCCAGGTCGTACAGCTCATCCATGATCCGGTTGGTCTGCGTGCGGCTGACCATGGAGCGTACCGCGACCCACTCGGAGTCGCGCAGCGGCGAAACGGTGGGCGACTCCAGACCGGGTGTCAGGGCGGCAGCCTGCTCCACCAGTTCCTTGCGGATGTCGTAGTCCATCATCACGAACTCGCGGGCGACAATGACGCCGCGGAGCCTGCGGATCAGGACCTCCAGGCCCGCGGGTACCTCGCCCCTGCGTCCGATGAGGACGGCCTCGGACCGGAGGATGGGTTCGCCGAAGATCTCCATGCCGGCAGCCTTGAGCGTGCTTCCGGTTTCCACCACATCCGCGATGGCGTCGGCGACCCCCAGGCGCACGGAGGACTCCACGGCTCCGTCCAGCCGGACCACCTTGGCATGCACGCCGCGCTCGGTCAGGTAGCTTTGCAGCAGTCCGTCGTAGCTGGTGGCAAGGCGCCTGCCCTGCAACTGCTGCACATCGGAGAATTCACCAACCGGGCCGGCGAACCGGAACGTTGAGACGGCGAAGCCAAGACTCAGGAGCTCTTCGGCCTCCACCTGTGCATCGAGGAAAAGGTCGCGGCCGGTGATGCCGACGTCCAGCGTTCCCTTGCCAACGTAGACGGCAATATCTCGCGGACGGAGGAAGAAGAATTCGACGTCGTTGTCCGGATCCATCATGACCAGCTCACGGCTGTCACGACGCTGCCGGTATCCGGCCTCGGTGAGCATTTCGGACGCGGCTTCGGACAGGGAACCTTTGTTGGGGACGGCTACGCGTAGCATGAAGATGACTTTCTGCAGAGGATCGGTTGGCCGTAAGACGGCCGGTTTTGGGGAAACTGCCCCGGGCAGGCTTGGCGGAACACCTCTGGCGGCGTCCCGCTACAGATGCTTGTATACGTCTGCCAGGGTCAGGCCTTTGGCGATCATCAGGACCTGCAGGTGGTAGAGCAACTGGGAAATTTCTTCCGCCGCCGCTTCATCCGACTCGTACTCCGCAGCCATCCATACTTCGGCCGCCTCTTCCACAACCTTCTTCCCGATGCCATGGATACCTGAGTCCAGTTCGGCTACGGTACCCGAGCCCTCCGGGCGCGTCTGCGCTTTCTCGCTCAGCTCGGCAAAAAGGGATTCGAAGGATTTCACGCTCCCAAGATTACGCCAGCACATGGCCCGGGCCGCAAACCGGCCCGGGCTATGTGACGAATCCCCTTGTCCGGAGGCGTTTAGACGCCGAGCTGGCGGAGGGTGGCCGCCGTCGCCAGTGCGGCCGTGACGGCCTCGTGGCCCTTATCCTCGTTTGAGCCCTCGAGCCCGGCCCGGTCAAGCCCCTGCTGCTCCGTATCGCACGTCAGGACCCCGAATCCTACGGGTGTCCCGGTATTGACACTGACGTCGGTCAGCCCCTCGGTGGCTGCCTGGCAGACGTACTCGAAGTGCGGGGTTCCACCACGAATAACGACGCCGAGGGCCACCACCGCGTCATAGTGCGGTGCCAGCCGCGCAGCCGCCACCGGCAACTCGAAGCTGCCGGGAACCCTAACCAAGGCGGGCTCGGCGATGCCGGCTTCCTTGGCGGCCCGCAGGGCGCCGTCGATCAGGCCGTCCATGATCTGCGTATGCCAGCTGGCTGCGACGATGGCCAGTTTCAGTTCGCCCGCATTGCCGTTCAGTTCGGCGACGTCGATAACTGGTGCTCCGTGTCCGCTCATGTTTTACTCTCTGCTTTCTGTGAATGTTCGTACCCAGCCGGGATTGGCGGCGGGTTCATCGTCAGTACTGGGAAGGTACCGCTGTTATCAGCTTTGGTGGACCGGGTGGTCTTCAAGCAAGGCCAGCCGATGGTCCATTCGATCCCGCTTGGTCTGCAGATACCGCAAGTTCTGCTCCCGGGATGGCACCTCGGAGGAGATCATTTCCACGACGCTGATGCCATAACCCGAGAGCGTACTGCTCTTGGCCGGGTTATTGCTCAGGAGCCGGATCGTGTCCAGCCCCATGCTGTGCAGGATCGACGCCGCGGCCGAATAGTCGCGCGCATCCACCGGCAGACCCAGCTGTTCATTGGCCTCAACTGTGTCCGCGCCGTCCTCCTGCAGGGCGTACGCACGGATCTTGTTCGCCAGTCCGATACCGCGCCCCTCCTGGCCGCGCAGGTACAGCACGGTGCCGCCCTGTTCGGCGATCAAAGCCAGGGCCTGGTCCAGCTGCTCACCACAGTCGCAGCGGAAGGAAGCAAACACATCCCCTGTCAGGCATTCCGAATGCAGCCGAACCAGCGGAGCCGTGTCCGGGCGCACCGGCGAAGTGATGCTCAGATGCTCCACGCCAGTGGCACTGTCTGTCCAAGCCCGCGCCGTGAAATAGCCGAAAGCCGTGGGCAGCTGCACGGCCGGACCGCCGGTCACCTGCGCAAGGGTGGCCGGCGGAACAGACACCTGAGCCGGCGATGGGTCGTTTCTGGTGGTCACTGGTGCGCCTCCTGCCCGGCGGGTTCACGTGTCTGGAACGACTGCCTAGTTTGTGTGCCCGTTCCTTCGGCCGTGATGAACTGGACAAGGTCCTCGATGGATACGAGCGGGCAACCGTGGTCATTGGCAAAGTCGCGCAGCGCGGGCAGCCGCATCATTTCCCCGTCGTCGTGCACGAGCTCCGCGATCACGCCTACCGGCGACCGGCCGCCGAGCCGGCAGAGATCGACGGCAGCTTCGGTATGCCCGCGGCGCGCCAGGACGCCGCCGTCGACAGCCCGGAGCGGGAAGATATGACCAGGCCTGTTCAGCTGGCTGGCAGTACTCAGCTCAGACGCCAGCACCTGCGCCGTTCGTGCACGGTCGGTGGAGCTGATGCCGGTGGTAACTCCGGTGGCCGCATCGCAGGAAACCGTGTAGGCGGTACCCTTCGCGTCCTGGTTGACTTCAACCATCGGCGGAAGGCCAAGCTCATCAGCACGGCTGCCCGGCATCGGGACACAGATCACTCCGGACGTGTACCGGACCGTCCAGCCCATCAAGGCAGGCGTGGAGGCGTCGGCCGCGAAAATGATGTCGCCTTCGTTCTCCCGGTCTTCGTCGTCGACTACCACAACCGGCTGGCCGGCGGCGATGGCGCTGATGGCTTGCTCGATGGCGTCGAGCCGGATCCGAGGTTCCACTGCCGCGCTCATGAGTGCGCTCCTGCTACGTGGCGGGCTGCTGCCTTGTCCGCTTGGGAGAAAGCCAGCAACCGCTCTGCGTACTTGGCGAGCACATCTACCTCGAGGTTGACCTTGTCGCCGGTGGCTTTGGCGCCCAGGCTAGTTTCGGCCAGGGTGGTGGGAATAAGCCCCACCTCAAAATAGGCGTCCTCTGCGTCGACCGGGCTGACCGTCGTTACGGTCAAGGAGACACCGTCAATCGCGATGGACCCCTTTTCAGCGATGTAGCGGGCGAGCTGGAAGGGGACACTGAAACGCAGCCGCTCCCAGTCGCCCATATTTTCGCGTTCGAGCAGTGCGCCGACACCGTCCACGTGTCCCTGCACCACATGTCCATCCATACGCCCTCCGGCTGGAACGCACCGCTCGAGGTTTACGCTGGCGCCGGATTTGAGCTCACCGGTGGTCGTCCGGGTCAGCGTCTCCCCCATGACGTCTACGCTGACAACGCCCGGCTTAGATTCCACGGCGGTCAGGCAAACGCCGTTGACGGCCAGGGACCCGCCCAGTTCAAGGTCCGCGATCGCTTCCCCTGCCTTGATGGTCAGGACAGCACTGTCCTTCGCCGGGTTCAGGACCAGCGATTCCACGCTGCCCTGCTCAGTGATGATTCCGGTAAACATTAGAGGCCTTTCCTGCCGCTTGGGATGCCGAGTGGCATCGGTTCCAGATGAAGGCGCAGATCTGCGCCAAGATTTGAGGTGCGGCCGCCGCCGCTGTTGTCCCAGCGCCACTGATAGGCCTCAGCTAACGTCCGGATGCCCAAGTCGCCGGTGGACCTGGTCCCATCACCCAGGAGCATGGGCGCCAGATAGAGGACCAGTTCGTCAACGAGGTCCGCCTGCAGGAAGGCTCCCGCCACCGCTGCACCGCCTTCGACCATGGCATGCGCGACTCCGCGCTCTGCCAGTTCGCCCAGCACCTCGGCCGGATCATGCGTTCGCAGCTGCAGGAACCGTCCATCGTCCCCACGGATGGCGGAGTCTTCGGGAACATCGCGCAGCCCCATGACCACTCGCAGCGGCTGGAACTCCGTTGCCGCGCCCGATTCGTCCCTGGCAGTCAGCCGCGGGTTGTCTGCCAGAACTGTTCCGGTGCCGGCGATGATCGCGCCCACGCGGCTGCGGATGCCGTGGCTGTCCTGCCGCGACTCCGCGGAAGTGATCCATTGGCTTGTTCCGTCCTGCGCTGCGATCAGCCCATCGAGCGTCTGAGCAATGTGCATGGTGGTGAACGGACGGTTTTCCGATTTGGCCCGGAACCACCTGTGGTTCAGCTCAAGCGCCCGCTCCTGAAGCAGATTGCTGCGTACGCCGAGGCCTGCGTTACGGAGGACATCTCCCCCTCCCGTAGCCTCCGGCGTAGGGTCCGCAGCTGCATAGATGACGTTGCCGATGCCTGCATCGACGATGGCTGCCGCGCACGGTCCCGTGCGGCCCTGATGATTGCAGGGTTCAAGGGTCACCACCATGGTGCAATCGGAAAGATCGTGCTGCTGGGATATCCGGTGGCGCAGATTGGCCAGCGCGTCGATTTCCGCATGCGGCGAGCCGGCACCGCTGTGGTACCCGATACTGAGCACTTCACCGGTGGCGTCCAGAACTGCCGCGCCGACCAAAGGATTCGCGCCGCGGTATCCAAGCTTGGCGGTGTCCAGCGCCAGCTCCATCGCCCGGTTTTCCGCAGGCGAGAACCCCTGACTGCTCATGATCGACCCCCCGCACTGACGCGGACATCCGGCAGAAGAGTTTCGACCTCGGGCGTGGCCCGTTCCTTGGCCCGCCACCAGACAAAGAACCCGATCAGGGTGAACACGCCGTAGAAGAGATACATGAAGGCGGACGCGTAGTAACCGGCGCTGAACAGCAGCGGGACTCCCACAATGTCGACCGCAACCCAGATCAGCCAGAACTCCACCCAGCCGCGCGCCATGCCGTAGGTCGCAAGCAACGATCCCATAAACGTCCAAGCGTCAGCCCAGACAGGTCCATACGAACCGAGTGCGGCGAAGAGCGGCGTCAGAGCGACGGTGCCCAGGATCAGGCCTGCCACCAAGCCGATCCGGGCATTGCCAGATGCCCATTGAGGGGTTACAGCATGGCCCGCGCCGTCTTGCTTGCTCTGGCGCCAGCGCTGCCATCCGTAGACCGCCACTGCGATAAACATGATTTGGCGGCCGGCCTGTCCGAGCAGATTCGCAGTATTGGCTGAGCCGAAAAGCGACCCGAGAAAAACCGTAAGCAGCAGGGCATTGCCGATGATGCCGACGGGCCACGCCCATACCTTGCGGCGCATGCCGCCAAGGGCGCTGAGGAGGCCGAAGATGTTCCCTACGACTTCGCGCAGCAGCAGTGAACTGCCGGCGACGGGAATCTGAGCTTCAAAGAGCCACCGCAGAAAATCCATGTCGTTCCTTTCCGAAAGCCGCGGCGGCTCCGGGGTAACGACAGTGCGGTAGGTTCAGGCAGTGGACGTGGTTCCGCACGGAACCTACGCACCGCTGGCTGTTCTGCCAACTGTACGTGCTTCTCCCATCCAGACTTTAACTGTCGGTACCGGAATTTCACCGGCTCAACCGTTGCCCTGAATTCCTTGCGGAATCCGTGGCGACGGGTCGCGGACTATAACCGCCGGTTCGGACTTACACCGACCCCGGAGCACGTTGTTTGTGGTTGTTATTCTGCCACAACCTGCATGGCAGGCCTCATATTCCTGTCATGTCGTGTAATACATGACACATCAAGCTGTTTCGGCGGATTTGCGCAAGGCGGAGATGGCCGCATCCGGATCGCCGGCACCGTATACGGCCGACCCAGCGACGAAGACGTTGGCTCCCGCTTCCGCTGCCCGCTGGATGGTTTCTTCGGTCACGCCGCCGTCCACTTGAATCGCCACGGGCAGGCCCGAACCGGCTATTGCCGAGGCTGCCCGGCGGATCTTGGGAAGTGTTACATCAAGGAAAGCTTGCCCACCGAATCCGGGTTCTACGGTCATGATCAGCAGCATGTCCATTTCGGGAAGCAGATCAAGGTAGGGCTCGACGGCGGTGCCGGGCTTCAGCGCCATGCCTGCCTTGGCTCCGCGCTTCCGCAGCTCACGGGCCAGGCGGACGGGTGCGGATGCAGCCTCGACATGGAAGGTCACCGAGTCAAGCCCTGCGTCCGCATAGGCCGGCGCCCAGCGGTCCGGGTCCGCAATCATGAGGTGCGCATCCAACGGAAGTCGGCTGATCTCCTGGATCCGCTCTACCACGGGCAGCCCGATGGTCAGGTTCGGCACGAAGTGATTGTCCATAACGTCAACATGCACGGCGTCGGCCGACCCGATCCTCCCCAGCTCGGCCTCCAGATTGACGAAATCGGCAGACAAAATACTTGGGTGTATGCAGCACTGTGCCATCTGGATCCTTACTTTGCGTTTCCGGCTGAATCGTCTGAGGTCTTCTTACGCAGCAAGCCCAGGAACATTGCGTCTGTTCCGTGGATATGCGGCCACAGCTGGGCCGTCGTTCCTTCCGCCTGTGCGTGGCCAGCCTGGAGCTGTCCCGACAGACTGACTGCATCCAGCGCCGACGCCGAATCCAGCAGTTCAATGTCAGGATGGCGGCGCAGCGCGTCCGTGACCACGGCGGTGGTTTCCGCTGGGTGCGGCGAACATGTGACGTACGCTACCAGCCCGCCAGGCTTCACCGCAGCCAGCGCTGAATCAAGCAGTTCGCGCTGCAAAGGCGCCAGTTGGGCAACGTCCGACGGCTTGCGCCGCCAGCGCGACTCAGGACGGCGCCGCAGAGCACCCAGGCCGGTGCAGGGAGCGTCTACGAGGATCCGGTCGAACCCTTCAGGCTGTAACTGGCCAAGGTCGCGGCCGTCCCCGGTCCGGACTTCCCAGACCTCACGGTCGACGGGCCGAAGAGACTGCCGTACGAGCTCGGCCCGGTGCTCGGCCGGTTCGTTGGCCAGCAGGGTCGCGGACTTCTTGGCGGCCAGGGCAGCCAGCAGTGCGGCCTTGCCCCCGGGCCCGGCACAAAGATCCAACCAGCGCTCCGGACCCGAGGTCAGAGTCTGCGCTTCGGCCAGGGCGCGGGCGACCAGCTGGGAGCCGGCATCCTGAACTCTCGTTGTTCCCTTCCGGACGGATTCCAGCCGTCCCACGTCGCCTCCGGAGAACAGCGCCGAATCCTGTACCAGGGAGCCCGGTTCCGCGCCTGCCTGAATCGCTTCGTCCAATGTGCCTAGCCCGGGCAGGGCCACGAGGTTCACCACCGGTGCAGCATTGTCCGCCGCCAGTAGGTCCTCGATTTCCCCGACGCTGCGGCCGTGCCCGACGAGGGACTGTCGCATCGCCCTGACTATCCACTCCGGATGGCTGTGCACCAAAGCTGCAGCGGCGACGGGGTCCTGCTGGCCGGCAGTCAGTTCCTCGGTCCAGCCGGCGAGTTCCTTGGCCGAAACCTTCCGCAGTACGGCATTGACCAGCGCGCCCGGGCCAGCTCCGATGACAGCGCGGGCCAGTCCGACCGTCTGGTCCAGTGCTGCGTGCGCGGGCACCCGCATCGCCAGCAGTTGGTGGACCCCGAGGCGGAGCGCGTCGAGCACGGCCGGATCGAGTTCGGCCAGCGGGCGGTCAACGCAACGGGCCAGAATCGCATCATAGGTGCCCAGGCCACGCAGCGCTCCGTACGTCAGCTCGGTAGCGAACCCTGCGTCACGTTTGTCGAGCCGGTGCTGCCGGATCTTCACCGGCAGCACCAGGTTGGCATAGGCATCATCGGCGTCAACAGCACGCAGCACTTCGAACGCCACCAGCCGCGCCGGATCAGCCTTGCGTGTCCGCTGCGCCGGCGAGGACTGGGAGAAGGAACGCTCTCCCCCGCGGTTGCGTTCGCGTCCGGCGGCATTGCGGCGTCGTTCGGGGCCCTGCCCCCTTCGGTTGCCCTGCGGCCTATCCTGTCCGCTCACTCGAAGTGCACATCCTCACGTTGTCCAAGACCGCGCGCCCAGTCGGCCGCCGCCATCATTTTCTTTCCCGCCGGTTGAACCTGTTGCAACTGCACGGCGCAGGATCCCGTACCCACCAAGGCAGCGGCCGCGCCTCCCCCGGTCAGTTCCACCTGGCCGGGCCGCAGGTCCCGCCGGTCCTGCCGTAGGACAACCGGACCTAACTTGAACCGCTGCCCCTGCAGCATCGTCCAGGCACCGGGTTCCGGCGTCACGCCGTTGATCCTGCGGCGCAGAGCCAGAGCCGGCTGGTTCCAGTCGATATGGCCGTCTTCAAGACCCAGTTTGGGAGCCAGGGTCACATCCCCTGACTGGGGCACGGCTACTGCTCTGTCCGCCGAAATGGCCGAGAGAGTTTGGGCGAGCAGGACCGCACCACTGTTCGAAAGACGGGTCAGCAGCTCGCCACTGGTGTCCTCCGGCCGGATGGTTTCCGTCAACGTCCCGTACACGGGACCGGTATCCAGGCCTTTCTCGAGCAGGAAGGTCGATGCGCCGGTTACGTCGTCGCCGTTGATGACGGCATGCTGGACAGGAGCCGCACCACGCCAGGCCGGCAACAAGGAAAAGTGCAGGTTGATCCAGCCGTGCCGCAGCATCTGCAAAGCCGGCTCCGGAACCAAGCCTCCGTAGGCGACGATAGCCGCTACGTCCGCGTCGGTCTTGGCGATCGCGGCCATAGTCTGGTCATCAATCCGGTTAGCCCGGATGACAGGCAGGCCCATTTCCTGGGCCCGGGCAGCTACCGGTGAGGGCGTGAGCGTCTTCTTACGGCCGACCGGCGCATCTTCGCGCGTCAGTACCGCGGCTACCTCGAATCCCGATTCAACGAGTTTATCCAAAGAGGGAACCGCCACCTGCGGCGTTCCCGCAAAGAGTATGCGGAAGGGTCTGGGAGTTGCCGTCATGCGGAGGGCTGCCCGAAGGTTCCCCGCGCAAAACCGGAACCAACGCTGGAGGAGCGTTTCGCCTCTGTTTCCTTGGCCACGGAGTTGTAGGAGGCATCGCGAATAGAGCGGAGAGCATTTTTGCGATCATCGCCGGAGAGGTGGTCGATGTACAGGACACCGTCCAGATGGTCCGTTTCATGCTGGAAGCAGCGTGCGAGCATGCCTTCGCCTTCCAGCGAAACAGGGGCGCCGTTGACGTCCACGCCGGTGACCCGGGACCAACGCCGCCGCTGCACCGGGTAACCGAGGCCGGGAATCGAGAGGCAGCCTTCCATCCGGTCTTCCTGAAAATCATCACTGTTCTCCAGGACAGGGTTGATGACGTGACCCCGCTGGCCGTCGATCAGGTAGGTAAAGACTCGCAGGCTCACTCCCACTTGCGGTGCCGCGAGGCCAGCGCCCTCCACACTTTCCATCGTCTCGTCCATGTCGGCCACCAGCTTGGCCAGTTCCGGGCCGAAGTCGCGAACAGGCTCTGCCTTGGTGCGCAGCACCGGGTCCCCGATAATCCGAATACTCAGGACGGTCATGCGTGAATCTTCCTTACTGTCGCTCAGCCGGGTGTCCGTTCCAGTCTAAGTGGCCTTATCCGGCGACCGGCCGCAACACAGCAGAGGGCGGACCGATGGGCAGCAGCGCACGGCCGGCGTCGGTCACCTGCAGTTGCAGGTCCCAGACCCGGCGCAAGGCGCAGAACTTGTACCAGTGGTACTTGAGCACTTCCGGGTTGGCCCGCATGGGCCGTACTTCGGTTTCACCAATAGCAACGCCCAGCAGCAATGGCGAGTCACCGTGCGCCCACGGCTCCCACGTGCCGGCCTGGGCGTCCACCAGGCTTTCCTGCGCTTTCATTCCCGCCACCAACTGCATAACAACTTTTTCGTCCATGGGCTTGACCTGGCCGTTGCGGTCCGTGCCTTTGGTCTTGAAATCGATCAGGCACAGCCTGCCTCCGATACGGGCCACGAGATCGAGGGTGCCGGCGTACCCGACCTCGGCGTTCCACACGGTGATTTCGGGCGCTACCGGTTCTACTTGGTAGAGCTCCCACCACTCGTCAAAACGCGCGGCGAAGGCCTCTTCCCCGTTGGCCCTCAGTTCCTCGCGGGCCTCGGCCATGCGGTGCGGACGTCCGAGGGCGCGCAGCGAGACCTGCTCGCAATAGCTATGCACCCGGTCGCCGCGGAGTGCTGCGGCATCCCGGAAGCGTTCCGCCGCCGTCGATGCCTCCTTCGCCAGTGCCCGGAGTTTCGCCGGATTGCCCGCCGCCTCTGTCAGCCGGTGGTCCTGTGCCATGGCGGTGGCCGCCATATGGGAAAACCAGCCACCCAGATCCACGGGTGCCTGGGAGATGACAGTGGTTATGGACGGCACACTGGGCAGTTCTGTGGTTGAGCGTGAATACATCCGCCCGAAGTCGGTTTTGTGGGCCAGTGCCGGATCAGTCATACCAAGAATCATGTCAGAGACGGCTGACGGTTTCCTGTCGGAAAGAAAACGGCCCCTTGCCTGTGGATAGGCAAGGGGCCGGCTTTTGACGGTGGGCGATACTGGGTTCGAACCAGTGACCTCTTCGGTGTGAACGAAGCGCGCTACCACTGCGCCAATCGCCCGTCTTTGATGCCTTCCCGGCTAACCGGACCTGCATCGTTTATGAATGTTAGCCGACGTTCGCCCCGACGCAAAAACGGCGCATCTTGTCGTACCGGCGCGCCAGATCCTCGGCCTCCCCGTCCGGATTCACATCACCTCTAGCCGTGTCTGCACAAGCCTTCTCGACCCCGCAAATGAGGCGCAAAACCGGCTCTCGGAACCTCGATTGGACGAAGCGGAAAACGTCCTATAGAGTCTTTACTCGTTGGAAATCGAGAAAACGTTCCGGTCAAACCGGAGGTAAACTTGATGAAATCCACATGCGGACGTAGCTCAGCTGGCTAGAGCACCACCTTGCCAAGGTGGATGTCGCGGGTTCGAATCCCGTCGTCCGCTCGCAAGTCACTGTTAGTGCCAGTTCTACTGGCCGGTCCTGAATCTGCAGGCCACGGTGGGGTGGCCGAGAGGCGAGGCAGCGGCCTGCAAAGCCGTATACGCGGGTTCGAATCCCGTCCCCACCTCGGTTACGGCACTTCAGAGTTCTTGCTGTTGTCTTGCTTAGCAAGACAACAAACCCTTTATGGGCGATTGGCGCAGCGGTAGCGCGCTTCCCTGACACGGAAGAGGTCACTGGTTCGATCCCAGTATCGCCCACGGAAATGGCCCGGTTTACCGGCATCATTCCACGCGGACGTAGCTCAGCTGGCTAGAGCACCACCTTGCCAAGGTGGATGTCGCGGGTTCGAATCCCGTCGTCCGCTCCAATCCGATCATTGCGCTTGCGACGTCGATGCTGAAGGATCCAGGGCGATTGGCGCAGCGGTAGCGCGCTTCCCTGACACGGAAGAGGTCACTGGTTCGATCCCAGTATCGCCCACAAAGAACGGCTCCCCCTCGGAGCCGTTTTTGCATTTAACCCGTAATGTCCTCACGCCAGGAATCCGGGCTACTGCCACCGCCTCGTCGCCTGCTTCTCCCTGCCCCTTCTCTTCCGGACCATTTCTAGCCTGATTTGGCTGACGTCAGACAGACCTGCCAGGAGGCTCAATAGGCCACGGCCCCGCTCCACGCCACCTCCACAGGCGGCCGGACCCGTGCTTCCTTCCTACTCAGGCCACTAGTCCTCCACATTGGGGCTCTTCCCGTGCTATTCGAAGACGTGTTCTATAGCGTGGAGGTATGGCAATCGCACCTGTCGAAGCGCATCAGGAGCCCGCGGGCTTCCTCGCTTCGGTGCAGGCCGCCCTCCAGGACTTCTCGGCCATGTTCGGGCAGGAATGCCTCCTGCAGTCGCCCAAGGAACTCGCCGCCACCGTCGCCGGCATTGAAGAGATCTCCAAAACGGTCGAGCAACTCCAGGTCATCGGCGCCCACGCCGTCGAGCAGCAGAACATCGCCCAGACAGGGGAAACAGACCAGCGCATTCCCTGGGCCGACCCGGTCCAGGGAACCGGCCCGGACGGCACACCGAAAAAGCCCGAATACAAGGACGCCGCCGAATACCTCCGCCAGAAACTCAAGATCAGCCGTAGCGAAGCCAAACGCCGGCTCCGCGTCGGCTCCAGCACCATGCCCACGACCCTGATCACCGGAGAACAGGCACCACCGAAACTCGAACGCCTCGGCGCCGCACTGACCTCCTCACAGATCAGCGGCCAGGCCGCGACCCTCATCCGCGACGCCCTCGAACGCGTCCGGCCCACCGCAACCCCCGCGCACCTGGCCGCGATGGAAAACCAGCTCACCCAGCAGGCCACCGAATCCGACATCGACGGCCTGCGCGAAATCATCAAACGCTGGGAAGCAGTCCTGGACCCCGACGGACTCGAACCCACCGACGAACTCCTCCGCGCCAAACAAGGCGTGTTCTACCGCGGCAAACGCCAAGGCCTCCACCGGCTGGACATCGCCGCCACCCCGGAACAATACGAATACCTCATCACCGTCATGAACGCGGCAACCAACCCGCGTATCAAAACCACCTTCGCCCCCGACGACGGCACCCCGGCAGACCCCGCAACAGCCGGCGGCACTCCCGCCGGCACCGCCGACCCGGCGGAGGCGGGGGCGGGGGCGGATCCGGAATGGCTAGGACCCACCCGGCCGCAGAAACTGCTGCAAGGCCTCGTCGGCGCCTGCCAGATCGCGCTGTCCACGGACAAGCTCCCCTCCAGCGGCGGCCACCGCCCCCAGATCATGATCAACCTGGACTACCAGGACCTGGTGGACCAGATCGGCGCCTCCGCCGACGCGGTGTTCGGCGGACTGATCAGCCCCAAAACCGTCCGCAAAATCGCCTGCGACGCCGACCTCATCCCCCTCGTCCTCGGCGG
>NZ_JBDGKM010000018.1:0-44050 GCF_057656375.1 Arthrobacter sp. Soil_C_60
CAAACGCAAAAAACCACCACCACCGGAACCACCCGACGACGAAAAAGAACCACCATTCTGACCAATGGTGCAGCGGCGGGGATAATAGGCGGGTGAAATCTACTGCCTCATCAATCGACGACAGCTCAGCCCTTTGCCCCTGCCAGAGCGGGCATGAGTATGCCGAATGCTGCGGCCGATTCCATCGAGGTGACGCTGCGGCGGGCACAGCGGAGGAACTTATGCGGTCCCGCTATTCAGCTTTCGCCGTCGGCGCCGAGGACTACCTTCTGCAGACCTGGTACGTTGACACCAGACCCACCGCGGTGGAACTGGATCCGAAGCAGAAGTGGACGGGACTGGAAATCCTCCGCACTCGCAAGGGCGGCCCACAGGACAAGATGGGCACCGTCGAATTTACAGCCCGTTTCCGGCAGGACGGCACCGACCACGAGCACCACGAGGTCAGCACGTTTGTGCGCGACGACGGCGGCCGCTGGGTCTACCGCGAGGCGGTTTAGCCCTCGAGCAACCCGCGGATGTCATCGGCGGTGAGTTTAGAGGAGAACATGGCGTCGTCGTCCATCACGGATGAGAAGAGCTTGGACTTGCCCTCCTTCAGGGCCATGACCTTCTCCTCGATGGTGTTCTTGGCGACCATTCGGTAGACCATCACGTTCTTGGTCTGCCCGATCCGGTGCGTCCGGTCCACCGCCTGCGCCTCGCTGGCGGGGTTCCACCAGGGATCAAGCAGGAAGCAGTAGTCCGCCTCCGTCAGGTTCAGGCCGAAGCCGCCGGCCTTGAGGCTGATCAGGAAGACGGGCGCATGCCCTTCCTTAAAGCGGTTGATGACCTGGGCCCGACGCCGGGTGGAGCCGTCCAAGTAGGTGTACTCGACGCCCTCGACATCGAGGCGTTCGGCTGCTTTCTTTAGGAAGCTGGTGAATTGGCTGAAGATCAGTGCCCGGTGGCCTTCCGCCAGCACGTCCTCGAGCTGCTCGAAGAGGACATCCAGTTTGCTCGACGGCACGTTGGCGTAGTCGTCATGAATCAGCGAAGCATCCAGACTGAGCATGCGCAGCAGCGTCAGCGACTGGAAGATGGTGAACCGGTTCTTGTCCATGTTGTCCACCAGACGCATGATCTTTTGCCGCTCGCGCTGCAGGTGGGTGTCGTAAATCTTCCGGTGCTTGGCGCTGAGCTCAACCTCGAGGATCTGCTCCTGCTTCGGCGGCAGGTCCGAAGCGACCGCCTCCTTGGTGCGGCGCATCATCAGCGGCCGGATCCGTCGTCGTAATCTGGCCAGCAGTTCGGTGCTGCCGCTGCGTTCAATGGGCCGCTGGTATGTGTCCGCAAATTTCAGCGCCGAGGGGAACAACCCCGGGGCCGTAATCGCGAAGATGGACCACAGCTCCATCAGATTGTTTTCCATGGGTGTACCGGTGATGGCCAGCTTGAACGGTGTCTGCAGGTGGCGGGCGGCCTGGTGTGCCTTGGTGGTGCGGTTCTTCACGAACTGCGCCTCGTCAAGGATCAGCCCGGCCCACTTCTGCTCCTGGTAGTCCTCGGCGTTCAGCCTGAAGATTGTGTAGGAAGTGATAACGACGTCGGCCTCTGCCACCGTCTCGGACAGAGGCCGGCGGGTTCGCGCCTGCGTATCGGTGATCGAGGTGACGCGCAGGCCGGGAGCGAACCGGCGGGCTTCGGTCACCCAGTTGGGTACTACGGAGGTGGGGGCGACGACGAGGAAGGGGCCGACGTCGTCCGTTGCGGTTTCTTTGGCGTGAAGCATCAGGGCCAGAGCCTGCAACGTCTTGCCCAGGCCCATGTCGTCGGCGAGCACTCCACCGAGACGGTACCGCCACAGGAAGGCCAGCCAGTTGAACCCCTCGGCCTGATACGGGCGCAGCTCCGCGTGCAGCCCGGCCGGCAGCGGTGTCGGCTCCACCTTGTCCAGCTTCAGCAGCCCGCTGACCGACTGCTGCCAGGCCTGCGCCTGCTCCGTGTCCTCGGCGAGTTCCTCGAACTCGGCCCATAACCCGGCCTGGTAGCGGCTGATCTGCAGTTCGCCGCTGCCGCGGTCCTGTAGGGCCATGGCCTCATCCACCAGCTCGCGCAGCTTGTCGAACACGGGCTGTTCCAGCGACAGGTAGGTTTTGTCCACCAGCAGGAGCTTTTTCTGCCCCTTGGAGAGCGCCTTGAAAATGTCGCCAAACGGAATCTTGCGGCCTGCCACCGTGACCATGACACCCAGATCGAACCAGTCGGTCTGCTCGGTTTCCACGGTGCTGATGGTCAGCTCCGGCGTCTCGGTGAGCTCGCGGTAGTCAGGCTGCTCGCCGACGATGTCCACGCGCACGCCGTCGATCTTTTCCAGCCAGGGAATGGTCTCCTGAGTGAAATCCACTGCGCCCATGTCCTTGACCGTAGTTTCGGCCGGAATGTGCTCAACGTGCAGGATTTTGCGGACGGCAGCCTTCAACTCGGCTTCGGCTTCCGCGTCCCGGTACCCGGTTTCCTGCGGGTCTGCCTCGAGCGGCTTGCGGGCCGCCGACTCATCACGGCCGTATTCGAAGGCCCATTCCAGCTTCAGGCTGTTCGCCTTGCCGTAGGTCGCAGTGAGGACCAGTGCCGGTGGCAGGATTTCCGGCAGCTCCACGGAGGCGTCGCTGCTGATGACGCTGATGGTGCGCTGCAGCCGAGGGTAGATCCGTTCGAGGAACTGCGGGACATCTTGCTCAGGAACGGCGACGGCGGCAGGCCGCTGCAGCAGCTGCTGCTCGCCGGCACTCAACTGCTTTTGAGTGGGTGCCAGCGTGATTTGGCGCAGCACGTTGTCGTAGCTGTAGGCTCCGTGGTTGCCGATGGCGCCGGCCATTTCCAGCGGCTGCGGCGTCCCGTCGATGTAGAGCGAGGGCTCCAGGGTCAGGCCGGCCTCGGGCGCCCGGGCGTCCAGGCGGAGCTCGGCGTGCCGGCCGATGATGACCGCGGTGTCCGCCTTGGCGCCGAGCATGGCAATACCGAGGCGCTTGGCCTCGTCGAGTAACTGCCACAGCAGCGGGCTGCTGAACTCATCCAGATACAGCCAGTCATTGTCCTCGCCGAAATGCAGCTGGCCGCTGGCGCGGTGGAGCGGCACGAACTGCGAAAACCAGCGGTGCTGCTCGGGATCCAGACTCATTCCGAAGGTCTTGAAACTGATGGAATTCCAGCGCAGATTGTTCCTGACCCAACGGTCCTTGTCATTCCGGACCACCGGGCGCACGCCCAGCTGGATCCGGTTGGTAGGCACGCGGCCGCTATGGCTCACGCCCGATCCGGGCCGCCATTGCTGGTGCGCCTGCAAGGTCTGGTCCCGCACTTCGAACTGCAGCCCCAGCGGCATCAGGCGGCTGCGTGTCTTGCGGCCGATGCTGCTGGCAGCGCGCTTCGGGGTGGACTGCGGCCCCGCTGCCAGCAACGAGTCCAGCGCCTGCTGCCACTGCGGAACCGCCGGAGAAGCCGATGCGCCGTAACCGGCAAATGGAGCGGGATCAGCGGACAGCTTGAATTCCTCGTTCGCGCGCAGATTCATCAGGTTGCCGTACAACAGGGTGGCTGCCACGTGTTTGCAGTCGTAACCCACCGGGCAGCTGCAGGAATTATCGAGCAGGCTGTAACCGGTGTCGTGCTTCTTCTTGAGCTGGACCCGGCAGCGGTACGGCACCGCAGCGGTGCCGTTGACCCGGCTCTGCAGCACGCCGGTGTCCGGATCCCAGGTCAGGTCCTCGACGGCGTTGCCCGAGGAGTAAGCCTTGCCGCGGGCAAAGGCGGCACCGCCGACATGGCGGATGATCTCGCCGGCATCCACCTGCGGAAAAGAAAGTTGGGGCACGTCTTCCATCTTGTCACGCACCGCCGACAGGCCGTGGCCGGGTTCGCGCTGGGCTCACAGCCGTGGTGGCGGCGGACCTATTTGCTGGCGGTTGTGCTGTTGTCCGGTTGGTCGGTACTGCCGTCGCCAGCGTCGGTGCCGTTGTCCGGTTCGAGTTCCGTCCCCGCGGCAACCAACCGGTTCGCCGGAATTCGGGCTCGGGCGCCGAGAACGGTGATGTCGTCGTCGTCGCCGATCTTCGCACTGCGGCCGACGACGACGCCATCGTCGGCGATGACCCGGACCAGCTGGGCATCCTGCCCCACCCGGACGTTGTGCAGGAGGACCGAATCCGCTACGACGGCGCCTTCTTCCACAACTGCGCCGGGGCCGATGACGCTGCGCTGCACCGTCCCTTGGACTGCAGCTCCCGCCGCGATCAGGCTGTCCTCGATCCGCGCGCCGGCGGCAATGAACGCGGGCATCAGCTGCGGGCTGGCGGTCAGGACCGGCCACGCTGGATCGTGCAGGTTGAAACCGCCGCCGTCGAGCAGCTCCATGTGCGCTTCCCAGTAGCTGGGCACCGTGCCGAGATCGCGCCAGTACCCGTCCAGCCGGTGCTCCGCCACTACGGCTTTCTCCACCAGATACGGGACGAGGCTGTCCCCGTAGTCCTGCAGCCCTGCCTCCGAGCCGGCGAGCTGATCCATGGTATCGAGCAGGACCTGGGCGTCGTAGAGGAAGACCTCCGCGGACACCAGCTTGCCCTGCGGTTCTTCCGGCTTGTAGTCGAATCCGGTGACCCGGCCGCCGTTGGCCTGGACCACGCCGTAGCGGGAGGCATCGCCGTCGATCTCTGTAGTGACCATGGTCAGCGCGGCGTCGGCCTGAAGATGCGTGTCGACCACGTCCTGGAAATCCAGCCGGTACAGATGGTCGGCGCTGAGGACCAGGACCAGATCCGGATCGAAATCGCGGATCAGTTTGGCCTGCCGGTAGAGCGCATCCGCGTTGCCTTCGGCGAAACCCTCGCCGTCCGCGCCCTGGTACGGCGGCAGGATCTGCAGGCCGCCGTGGGTGCGGTCCAGATCCCAGGGCCGGCCGTTGGCGATGTGGTCGTTCAGCGAATAGGGGAGGTACTGCTCCACGATCCAGACGTCCGAAATGTGGCTGTGCTTCAGGTTGGACAGCGGGATGTCGATCAGGCGGTAGTGGCTGCCGAACGGGACCGAGGGTTTGGAACGCTGGTCCGTCAGCACGCCCAGGCGGCCGCCCGCCCCGCCGGCGAGAATGATTGCCAGGATGCTCGGTCGTTTCATCTTCCAAGCCTACTGACTACCGCGCTTCCCCGTGCGAACGACGGCGGAGCCTTACCTTTGGCGACAAGCACTGTTAGCGTGGAAATCACCGGCCGCAGGCACTGCAACGCAACCTGGGAACGCCGCCTGAGGATGAGAAGGAGAAGGTCAATGAGCACTGACGCCAGCAATCCGCAAGAGGATCCGACGACCGAGCCGGAGGGGACTATCCCCAACACACAGGACGGTGTGGGCATGGGCGCCGGCGGAGAGGAAAGCACCTTCGAACCGGAAGAAACTCCGGAGGCCGCCCCCGAGGACACCCGGCATTCGGCCAGCGGTTCCTCCGACGACAGCGGCGCGGGCAGCAGCAGTTCTTCCGAGAGCGGTTCCGATGACCTGAATGACGGACTCCCCGCCCCGGTGGCACACGAGGAAAGGTCGCCGGACCTTGGTGCGCCCCAGCAGGCCTCCGCCGAGGACGCATCGGCCGATCCGGAATCCGTTGAAGTCCCGGTGGCAGGCGAACCGACGGGACCGGCGGCGGAAAAGGACCGGCAGGAACCGGACGACCGCGGGCTGACCACGGACACGTCTTCCAGCGAGTAGCACGAAGCCGGTAGCCGAAGGGAACGCCGCCGGGAGCGGCAAACCAGCCGGGCAAGCAGCAGCCGTCCTTCCTGATGGGGCGCGGGAGGGACGGCTGCTGCGTGCTCACGTCTTTACTGCCGGAAACGTGCCAGCGGATTGGCCAGCGTTCCCTGCAGCTGGAGGCTGCCGGAGGGGTCAGCCAGATCCAGCATCTGCTGGTTGTTGCGCAGCTGCAGCCGGTTCAAGCAGGACAGCGTGAACTCCGGCGCGAAAAGATCGTGCAGGGCGAAGGCGTCCGCGAGTTCGGGATGCTGCTCCTGATAGTCACTCACGACGGCGGCGACGGTGTGCCAGAACTGAAGCTGGTCCAGCTCGCCGTGCTCATGCAGGATCGCGGCGAGGAAGCGGAAGAAGCAGTCGAAGACGTCTGTGAAAATGGAGAGCACTTTGTCCTGCTCCGGCACCTCGACCCGAATACGCGCGGCCGCGGCCGGCACGTGAACGGTATCGTCCAGCAGCACAATCTCTTCGCCAATGTCCTTCATGATGGCGCGCACCGGGACGCTGTCCTGCATCACCAGGATCAGGTTTTCGCCATGGGGCATGAATACCAGTTCGTAGCGGTAGAAGCAGTGCAGGACCGGAACCAGGTAGGCCTGCAGGTAGCGGGTCAGCCATGCTGTGGGGGACAGGCCCGAGCGGTTCATCAGGGCAGCGGCCATCGGCTGGCCGTCCGCATCCACGTGCAGCAGCGACGCCATGGTGGCCAACTGTTCTCCCGGTGCCAGCGAGGGCATCGGGCTCTCTCGCCACAGTGCCGAAAGCATCTTGCGGTGCCCGGAACCGGCGGGCGAGCCGGCCTCGAAATAGCGGTTGCGGTAGCCGATTGCAGCGGTTTCGCGCAGGATGCTGAAGCCTTGGTCCTGCAAAGTTCCGTCGGACTGGAGAAGGCGGTAGACCCAGTCGTTGATAGCGGGTGTGCTCTCCATGTAGTCGGGTGAGAGCCCGCGCATGAAGCCCATGTTCAGGACCGACAGCGCCGTCTTGACGTAGCACTTGGTGCCGGTGCTCCGATTGAAGAACGTACGGATCGACTGCTGCGCCTGGTACAGATCCTCGCCCGGCCCCAGATAGACAATGTGCTGCCGGGCGATCTCGGCGGCGAAGGTGACCGTCAGTTTGTTCTCCCATTGCCAGGGATGGACCGGCATCAGCAGGTAGTCCTCCGGCAGCAGGCCGCGGGAGGTTAGCTCGGCGTCGTAGACGGCCAGGGCCGCAGCACCGAGCTCGGCCTCCATGTGCTCGCGGTAGCCCAGTCCGTCGATCGCGTGGAACGCCGCGTGGTCCCGGTGCACGGCAATCCATACCAGGCGGACGCTGCTGCCGGTTTCGGGTGCGTACGCGAGATAGTCGTGCAGGCCGAAACCGAGCCGGCCGTTGTTCGCGACGAAACAGGGATGCCCCTCGGACATGGACCGCTCGATGATTTGGAAGTCCGCGGCGCGATCTGCCCCACCCGTGACGCCTTGGGCCAGCGCCGCGGAATCTGGGGCGCCCGGGCGGGTAGCCGGATCCGCGGCAGGATCCGCAGCCGGGCCGGAATTCTTGTAGGCATGTCCGGACAGCGTGCTGCTGATCTCCTCCAGATAGACCGGGAGCATGGCCTCGTTGATGCCGAGGGTCCGGCGGAACTCCGTGATGAAATCGAGGGCATCGAGGGGCCGCTCCGCGCCGTCGATCACGCGGTGGATACTGGCAGCGGGGATCAGCCAGTGGTCCAGCTCCAGCAGTTCGGCGGCGAAGAGATACTGCACCCGGCCGTCGTCGGAGACCAGCCGGTAGGCGCCGCCGCCGCGGGGTTCGGGCGTGAAGATCCGCTCGTGCGAGAACTCGGCCAGGGCTTTCCGGACCAGATGGCGGTTCGCCGCAGCCCAGCGGGCGGGCGTCAGATGGACAGGCTCACCAGCTGTGGGCCCGGGTGTCGAGACATTCCGCCAGGCACCGGGGTGAAAGGCGGCGTCGTGGGCTGGGACGTCGTGGGTTGGCAGGGGAGCGTGGTGGGAATCGGCTGCGGTAGTCATGATCGGACTCCTTCGATGGCTTGGCTGAATTGTTCGCGGGTGCAGAAACTGAGCAGGGCGTCCTTGTCCGGTAGGGGGAGGACCCGGTCCTGCCGGAAGCCCATGCGGGCGTTGAGGGCGAGGATCTTGGTATTGCGCACGTCCGGCTCGACCACCACGCGTTCGGTTGCGGGCCGGTCGAAGAGGAACTGCATAACGCTGCGAAAGACGGCCGCAGTGTAGCCGGTGCGCGGAACCTCCGGCGGCCCGACCAGCAGATGCATGCCGACGTCGCCCGGCAGCACATCGTAGCGGCCGGCCAGTGGTGAGTACTGCGGTTCGTAGCATTCGAGCAGGAAGGCGGGGACACTGCCGTCGTACCCTAGCCACGCCTCGTGGTGCGGGTCGGCGGCGATCTTGGAGTGCTCCTCGGCGACGTCGCTGACGGAGGTGTCCTGCATGTCCCAAAAGCGTGCATATTCCTGCGTGACCCAGCTGTGCAGGAGGGGTGCGTGCGCGGTGGGATCAACGGGCTCAAAGGTGAAGTTCACAGCGCCACCTCGGCCGCCATCGGTGTGGCCAACGGAGCGCTCCGTGGAGCGGCAGGCACGGAGGCATCGGCTTGCGCCGTCTCAGGCCGAACGCCGGACGCAGGTGCCGGGGGAACGCCGAACTCCTGGAACGCGATGCGCCGCTCCACCGGGTAGTATTCCCAGCCGAGCATCTCGCGGATGATGCAGGAATTCCGGTACGCGGCCATGCCCAGATCCGGCGTTACGAAGCCGTGCGTGTGCAGTTCGGCGTTCTGCACGAAAATCTCGCCGGGCCCGACGCCGATGCCGTAGCCGCGGTCCACGTCGAACCTGCCCTGGCCGTCGCGGCGGATCCGGTGGTTGATGCTGGCCAGGAAATCCGGCTCCCGGTAGGTATAGCCGGTACCAAGAACGACGGCGGCGCTTTCCACCGTGAATCTCCGACCCTGTTCGACGTGGTGCAGTTCCAGCGTGTGGAGTCCGGTTGCCGGATTGTACTCCGCCGCCTCCAACGAGGCATTGGTCAGCAGTCGGGTGCGCACGGAACCCATCAAGCTCTTGGTGTAGAGCAAGTCGTAGATGTCGTTGACCAGGGCGCCGTCGATGCCTTTATACAGATTGTGCTGGTTGGCATTGAGGCCCTGCCGGGTTTCCGGCGGCAGGGCGTGGAAGTAGTCCACGTAGTCCGGCGATGTCATTTCCAGGGTCAGCTTGCTGTATTCGAGCGGGAAGAAACGGCCCGAGCGGGTGACCCAGTTCAGCTCGTAGCCACAAGTATCGATGTCCTGCAGCAGGTCGTAATACAGCTCGGCGGCGCTCTGGCCGCTGCCAACAATGGTGATGCTGGCGCTGTCCTGCAGTTCGCGTTTCCGCTCCACATACTGCGAGTTGTGCAGCGTGGTTCCGCCGGCATCGAGGATGCCGCGGCAGGACTCCGGGACGAAGGGCTCCGTCCCGGTTCCCAGCACCAGCCGGCGGGCGCGGCTGACGGTTTCATCGCCGGTGCGGGTGTTTTGCGTGCGGACTTCATAAACGCCGTCGTCATAGCCGACGTGGACCACCCGCTCGCCGAACCGGACGTTGGGCAGCTTGGCCGCCACCCATTGGCAGTACTGGTTGAATTCCGCACGGAGCGGGTAGAAGTTTTCGCGGATGTAGAACGGGTACAGCCGTCCGGTGTCCTTCAGATAATTCAGGAAGGAGTACGACGACGTGGGGTCGGCGAGGGTGACCAGGTCGGCCAGGAACGGCACCTGCAGATGGGCATCCTGGAGCAGCATGCCGGGATGCCAATCGAAGCCGGGGCGGGCATCCAGGAACATCCCGTCGAGCTCGGGGATCGGTTCGGTGAGGGCGGCCAGGCCCAGGTTGAAGGGGCCGACGCCGATGGCAATGAAGTCGTGGATTTTGGTGTTCATGCACGCTCTCCCGCCAGGTAGCCGGCACCGATGTTCCGGACCAGGGCTAGGATCTCCTGCAGGTCTTCCAGCGTGGTCTCCGCATTGAGCAGGGTGAACTTCAGGTAGTGCCGGCCATCAACCTTGGTCCCGGCGATGACTGCTTGGCCCGAAGCGAAGATGGCCTGGCGGATGTGGAGGTTGAGGGCGTCTGCAGTTTCTCCGTCGAGGCCGCCGGTGCCGTTGGGACCGTCCACGCAGTCCGGAGCCTGTGGCAGGTAGCGAAAGACCAGGGTGCTCAGCTGGGCCGGGGCGGCGAGCTCGAAGTCCGGATCACGTGCCAGCAGTTCGCCGGCCTGCCGGGCCAGCTCGATTGACTCATCCAGCAGGGCGCCGATACCGTCCGGCCCCATGATCCGCAGGGTCAGCCACAGCTTAAGCGCGTCGAAGCGGCGGGTTGTCTGGATGCTCTTGTCCACCTGGTTGAGGGAAACGGTGCCTGCCGTGCTCTGCGGGTTCAGATAATCCGCGTAGTAGGCCACGTGCCCCAGCATGGCGCCGTCGCGCACGAGGATGGCGCTGGAGCTGACCGGCTGGAAGAACGTCTTGTGGTAATCCACTGTGACGGAATCCGCGGCACCGATCCCGTCCAGCAAGTGCCCGTACCGCAGCGAGGTAATGAGCCCGCCGCCATAGGCCGCATCCACATGGAGCCAGGCACCGAACTCCTCGGCCAGCGTTGACAGGGCGGCGAGCGGATCGATGCTGCCGAAGTCAGTGGTGCCCGCCGTCGCCACGATGGCCAGCGGGAACTCGCCCCGGGCCCGGCTGGCTGCAAGAGCCTCTCGCAGGGCAGCCGGGTCCATCCGTTGGTGGGCGTCGCACGGAACCTGGATGACGCCGTCGTAACCCAGGCCTAGGAGCGAGGCGGACTTTTCGATACTGAAATGGCTGGCCTCGGAGGCGAAAATCCGCAGCCTGTCCAGCAGGGCGGGCAAGCGCTCGGAGGCAAGGGCCGGATCCTGCCGAAGCCGGTTGACGGCATGGTCGCGGGCGATCAGCAGGGCCTGAAGGTTGGACTGCGTGCCGCCGCTGGTAAACACACCGTCCGCCGCCGGTCCCAGACCCAGCCGGCCGGCAGTCCAGTCGATCAACCGGCGTTCCATCAGGGTGGCGCCGGCGCTCTGGTCCCAGGTGTCCAGCGACGAATTCACCGCCGAGAGGACGGCCTCACCCACGAGTGCGGGGATGACCACCGGGCAGTTCAGGTGGGCCGCGTACTGGCTGTCGTGGAAGTAGACGGCGTCGCGGAGGTAGAGGGTTTCGAGCTCTTCCAGCGCGGCGGCAGTGTCCGCCAACGGGGCTTCCAGGTCGACGGCCTCCACCACGGGGGCCAGCTGTGCCGGGACGATTCCGGTGAAGGGCCGGTCGACGCGGGAGACCTTGGTGGCGACGAGATTGACCGCCTGCAGCACATCGGCCACATAGCGCGGGGAATTGCGGGCGTTGAAGAGCTGGTTGCTGGCGCCGAGAGCCAGTTCAATCCGCGAGCCGAAGTCGGCCCGCTCTTCCGTTTGGGGCAGCAAAGTCATCAGCAGACTCCCTGAGGTAGCCGGGGAAAAGGAACAAAGGTAACCCTTACTTAGGCTTACCTTTGCGTCAAGCTTTTGTGCCCTAATTGACGGGAGTGAGGAAATCCTGCGACTTAAACGTGGAATCTTCGTATTGCCTCTTCCGCGTGGGCGACTCCGGGTGGACAATTCGCACACGCGAACTGTGCCAGCCGAGGGGCGGGCCGAAATCCGCTTGCCGACAAAATGGCCCCGCCCATCGCTCCGGCCGTAGTGCTGGCCACGTATTACTGACTGCCCGGTCGGAAGTTGTGAAACAATACACGGGTCCCCGTGATGGCCGGCATACCGCCAGAGCCCGGGACTAATCTCCCCAAGGATAGGAAAATGGCTGATGTCAGCTGACAGCAACACGCCAACCGGAGCGGTGAACCACGCCGACCGGATTGACGACGACGGCGGCAAGCCCGCCAAATGGAAAATTGTTGGCCCCGGACTCGTCGTTGCGGCGACCGGTGTCGGTGCCGCGGACATGGTCGCCACCCTGGTGGCAGGATCCCAGTTCGGTTACCAACTGTTCTGGGCCGTGATCGTCGGTGTCATCCTGAAGATCGTCCTGGTTGAAGGCGCGGGCCGTTACACCCTGGCCACCGGCAAGACCATCTTCGAAGGCTGGCGCTCGCTGGGCCGCTGGACTACCTGGTACTTCGGGCCGTACATCATCATTTGGGGCTTCGTCTACGGTGCCACCGCGATGTCCTCGGCCGCCCTGCCGCTGGCTGCCTTGTTCCCGGTGTTCCCGCTCTGGGTCTGGGCGATCCTGATGGGCCTGGCCGGTTTCGCGATGGTCTGGTTCGGTAAGTACGCCACATTCGAAAAGATCACCGCTGCCCTCGTCGGCATCATGTTTGTGACCGTTGTGGGGCTGGCTGTCATCGCGGTTCCCAACATCCCCGAAATGCTCACGGGCCTGATCCCGTCGATCCCGGCCGAAGGCGGCCTGCTGTCCACCCTGGCCCTCGCCGGCGGCGTCGGCGGCACCATCACCCTGGCCGCCTATGGCTACTGGCTGCGTGAAAAGGGCTGGTACACGCCCAAGTGGATGCGCGTCATGCGGATCGATAACTCAGTTGCCTACATCATGACCGGCGTCTTCGTCCTGGCCATGCTCATTGTCGGTGCAGAGGTTGTCCGCTCCGCCGGCGTCTCCATCAGCGGCGGCGACGAAGGCCTGCTGGAACTGGCCGGCGTCCTCAATGAACGCTACGGCGACGTCGTCGGTACCGGCTTCCTGGTCGGCTTCTGGGCCGCATCGTTCTCGTCTATCATCGGCGTCTGGAATGGTGTGTCGCTGATGTTTGCCGACTTCTGGGGCCACATGCGCAAGAAGGAATCCGGCCACCCGGACACCCGCGTGGGCGGCAAGTACTTCAAGTTCTACGTGCTCTGGCTGACCTTCCCGCCGATGCTGCTGTTCATCCTGGGCAAGCCGATCGGCCTGATCCTGGCGTACGGCGTACTCGGTTCACTGTTCATGCCGTTCCTGGCCCTGACCCTGCTCGGCCTGCTCAACGGCAAGCGCGTGCCGAAGGAGTGGGCCAACAAGCTGCACACCAACATTGCCCTGGGCATCTGTGCCCTGCTGTTCGGCATCCTCGGTGTACAGCAGTTGGTCAAGGCCATCGCCCCGATCTTCGGCGGCTGACCCCGCGGGCAAAAATGTGCCCAGCTAGAAGGTCTCTGCCCTGCCGCTACTCCAATGTGCGGCAGGGCAGAGTCGTTTCAAGGGGCCGGCTGGTCGTGGGTGACGATCGAGGCGAGGAACTCATCCGCTTCGGTCAGGCCACGGGCAGCTTGCTCAAGAACGGCGCGCGCCTCGGTCTCCAGTGTGCGGCCGTGGCAAGCGGCCAGCACGCGGAGGCCTTCGATGGTGCGCGCGTTCAGGTTGGGAATGCTCAGTGTCTCCATGACGCCACCTTCCGTGTGACATCAATGCTAGACCCGGCTTCCCGCACTGTCACCGGACCGGCTGGTGTTACCGGAGTGGGTCGAAGGGCCGGATCTCATCCGGAACGTGCCCGGTGGCAATCTGCTCGGCCAGCAGCTTGCCGGTTGCCGGACCCAGGACGATGCCCCACATGCCGTGGCCGCCGGCCACGTAGACCCCGGGGGAGCGGGTCGCGCCGACCACCGGCAGCCCGTCCGGTGTGACCGGCCGTGCGCCAACCCAGATGTCCTCAAGGTTTTCGAGGTCCATGTTGGTAAACAGCGGGCGTACCGAGGCGAGGATGGCGTCGATGCGTCCGGTCTGCAACGGCTCGTCCGGACCGCGAAACTCCATAGTGCCGGCGATGCGCAGCCGGCCCTGGTACGGCGTGCACGCCACGCGGCGCGCCGGGAAGTAGATGGGGAACTCGGCCGGATCATCGGTGGCCACGCTGAACGAGTAGCCGCGGCCGGCCTGGATTTGCGTCTTCACGCCGAGCGGCTTGGCCAGCTTCGGCAACCAGGCGCCGGTCGCCAGCACCACGACGTCGGCGTTCACCGGTTCCTGCCCGTAGCTGTCCACAGAGATTCCCTGCGGGCCGTGGCGCAGCGAGTGCACCTCGCCGCCGGTCACAATCCTGGCGCCGCGGGCCTGCACTGCGTCGGCCAGTGCCTGCACAAACGGACCGGGTTCGATGAATCGCTGCCCTTCCATTTCATATACGGTGGAGACTCCGGCGGACAGCTGGGGCACCTTGACCTGCGGATTGTCCAGGCGCTTGAGCGGCACGCGCTGGCCGGCCTTCTCCACCTGCTGGATCTCGTGGATGAACGGGCCGCTTTCCTTTTCCTGCTCGAAGCCGATGACAAAGGGGCCCTTCCGCGTCCATGCGTCCACGCCGTTCGACGTCAGTTCGTCGAAGGAGTCCAAGGCCATGCGGTCGATCGGGGTCAGCGCGGCCATCGTCTTGTTCCAGGCCTTCGCCGTAGCGTGCAGGCCGAAGCGTGCCAGGAACGCCCAGAGCTTCGGATCCAGCCGGGCCGGGATGTGCAGCGGTGCGGTCGAATCGAGAAGCGCCTTCGGGGCGTAGGACCACAAGGTCGGATCGGACAACGGCATGGCCATGCCGGGTGTCAGCCACCCGGCGTTGCCCCACGAAGCACCGGCAGCTACACCGGAGCGATCGAGGATCGTCACCTCGATCCCGCGTTCCTGCAGGTGCCAAGCCGTAGCCAGGCCAACCATTCCAGCACCGACAACGACGGCGGTGCGCGGCGACTGTGCGCGTGAGTACATTTTGCTCTCCCTCAACTATGACTCGTGCCACATGGCATTTCCTCCAGTGTGAACAATCTAAAAACAAGTCGCAATTGATTCGACGATGATTCTGCGCGAAGCTGGATTTATGCCGAGTGATTCAACAAAAGCCGGAAGTTACACCCGCCGGCCGAACAACGTTCGACACGCTGTTTTGGATGAAACGGACCGCATCATCGTGCAGCTGCTGCAGGCCGATGCGCGTACGCCCAACAACGCCATTGCCGCTGCCGCCGGCATCGCGCCATCCACTTGTCACGGCCGGATCCGCTCACTTCAGGAGCGCGGCATCATCCGCGGCTTCCATGCGGACGTGGACCCCGCTGCCGTGGGGCGCGGTCTGCAGGCGCTGATCTCCATTCGCCTGCAGGCGGATGCGCGGTCCAACCTGACCAGGTTCGAAAAATACCTGGCCGGCTTGTCCGCCGTCGAAAGCATTTTCTTTGTCACCGGGGACCGGGATTTCATGATCCATGTCGCGGTGGCAGACTCCGAGGCGCTGCGGGATCTCGTAGCCAACAACCTGAGCCTCCGGCCCGAAGTGGCCGGCACGAATACCACGGTGATTTTCGAATACGTCCGTCCGCCCGGCAGTTCCCTCGCACCCTGACCAGCCTGCCGTCGGTGCCGACTGTTCAACGTGTGACCTCGCCTGCAGGCCGTGACATCGCGGTCTTGTTGACATGTCAATGAACCTGCCTCTAGGATAGTTGAAGAATCAACCAACAGACAGAAGGTAATCATGTCCTGGTTCAAGAACCTCTTCCGCTCGTCAAATGGCCGTCGCTCCGCCGAAACCCCTGTTGAGCAGGCTCCCGCCCCGGTGGCAGCCGATGTTGCCGCTCCGGCTCCCGTAGCCGAAGCCGCTCCTGCCGAGCGCGCCGCGGGACTTCCCCGGATCGCCATCGTCACCGGAAGTACACGCCCGGGCCGGGTGAACGGCTCCGTGGCCCAGTGGGTGCTGGCTCAGACCGCCAGCCGCACCGATGCCGAATTCGAGCTCGTGGACATCGCCGATTTCAATCTGCCGCTGCTGGATGAGCCGGCCCCGGCCATGTACCAGAGCTACCAGAACGAGCACACCAAGGCCTGGTCCGCGAAGATCGCCGGGTTTGACGGTTTCATCTTCGTGGCCAACGAATACAACCACACTGTCGGGCCGGCGCTGACCAACGCCCTGTCCTTCCTGAACGTGGAATTCAACAACAAGGCCGCCGGCATCGTCTCCTACGGTTCCATGGGCGGCGTCCGCTCCGCCGAGCACCTGCGCAACGTTCTCGCCGAACTGCAGATTGCCGTCGTCCGCAACCAGGTCATGTTCTCGCTCTTCACCGACTTCGAGAACTTCGCCGACTTCAAGCCGACCGAACAGAACGCCGGAACACTGGCTCCCATGGTCGACCAGCTGGTCCCGTGGGCCATGGGCTTCACCACCATCCGCGCCGAACTGCAGGCCGTCAGCGCCTGATCAGACCCGGTCCAGCTCTAAATAGTTCCGCCCTGCAGCGCTTGTGAAAACGCGGCAGGGCGGAGCTATTTAAAGTACGACGGCGGGACCAGACCGGGTGGACGCTGTCTCGCTACCCGGACCGGCCGCGGCGCGGCGGCCAGTCCCGCACGCGGGCTACAGGTGGATCTTTACATCTGCATCCGCACGCAGGTCCTTGACCAATGCCTGCGCTGCTTCGCTCTGCTTCTGGCCCTTCAGCTGCTCTTCGAGTGCCGGCTTGGCTTCCTCAAAAGGTGGAATCTCGCCGCCCTGGCCGCCCTGCTGCTTCATCTGCTCCTGCTGGGCCTTGGCCTGGTCGTAGGCCTTCTTCAGCTCTTCTTCCGTGGGCTTGGTGTCCCCGGATTCTTCGGCAACGAGCGCTTCCACTCTTACCTGCTTCTCGATTTCGGACATGACGGTTTTCTCGTCCATGCCCTGGTCCTTCATGGCAGCCAGGAACTCGGCCTTGCTCTTGAGCTGGCTCGATTTCACCAGCTCGTCCAAGGTGGCATCCACTTCTTTCTTGGGTGCCTCGAGGCCGCGGTTGTCTGCTTCCTGGGTGAGAAGGACCGAACTGATCATGCCATCGGCGGTCTGCTTCTTGAGCTGGTCCTGGTCAAGTTCCTGCCCGCTCATTTGCGACTGCATGGCCATTTGCTGGAACTGGCCTTCATAGGCGGCGACAAAGTCCTTCTTGGCGATCTTTTCGCCGTTGACCTCCGCCACTACATCGGGAACGCCCTTGGTGTCCGGCTTGGGCATTTCCTGCGCCTCCGGATTCGCGCCTTCGGAGGCCGCGCCGCTCGGAGCCGGTGCTTCCTGCTGGGTGCTCGCGCTGTTTCCGCCTTCTCCGGCGGGGGCACTGCATGCGGTAACGGCGGAAATCGAACCCGCCACGGCCAAGGCCAAAAGCCACTTCTTGCTGCTCATAAAGTCCTTTCCAATCAAGTTAACCACCGACGCTAACAGGCGCTGGCAAATCCTATTCCCAGCCGGCGTTCAGGAATGGCCGGAACTTCCCGGCGTGCGTGAGCCGTAAAACCGCTACCGCCCGGACCCGTGAACACTGCACACCGCCCGTGCCACACACCCTTATTTTTCGGCGCGGACGCTGTTAATGTGGAGGTACCGGCAGCCGTCGGTCATGGCCCGCCGGAATGGATCCAGCCGGAGCCAGACGCGGCACCAGGAGGTAGTCATGGCATCAAAAGAAGAGATCCAGCAGGAATCGGGGGACCGGGAGCACGCTCTCGGCGTAACGGAGCCGGGCAAGACGGACAAAGACAGCGACCAGCCCCTCGACGAGGATCTGCCCACCGGACATCTGGAGGCCACCCCGGAGACGGACTGAGCCGAAAAGAAGCTGCACATGAAGGTGCCCTGTACGTTTCGCGTACAGGGCACCTTCTTCCTCGAAACCGGTCAGGTATTCATCCGTGTATCGCCACGGTGCCGGACCATATATGCAACCCCCAGTCCCGCCAGAACCACGCCGACAATGAAATGCAGCCAGTTAGTGGCCATGTTGAACGACAGGAAATTAGCTGTGGACTCCAGATTGATAATCAGGCCATAAATCCACATGGCCAGATACAAGGCGCCTGCACCAAGCAGGAAGTCCTTGGCCCCGGCAGCCGTGCGGCTCATGGCCCACCCCGCAGCACCGACCACGATATAGACGATGTTCAGCAGCATGGAGATCTGGAATGCGTTGAAGAGCATGGCCTCGGAACCGGCGGCGAATGCCAGCTGGTCATAAGCCATGGTGATGCCTGGAATGAATCCCAGGACGCCGAGAACAATTAGAACAATGCCCGAGCCCATCGCAGCGTTTCGCACATTTCCACGTGAGACATGTGCATGATGCGCAGACGGTGAAGCGGTGGTCATTTCTCCTCCCAAAACTGTGAGTAACAATTTTCGCCGGGCGCAGGCCCGGCTGTTGGTAGGGCGTATCTGACGGAGTACCAGCACTTAAATTCTACTGCTGCAGGGGTGCGAAGCATATGGAAAAGTTGCCGCCGGCAATAACGACGGCGGCTGCTCGGCTTGGGTTCCACCGGTCACCGGCTGTGGCCAACCACCCTGATGACGGTGGCCAACCACATGGGCCATAAGTAGGCTGAGTATTACCAGTGCCGCGGCATCGGGTCCCGGCGCCTTCCGCACGAAAGGACATGCTCATGGAAACCTGCGATACCTGCGGCAATTCGTACGACAAGACCTTCACCATCACCAAGGGCGACAAAACCGGCACGTATGACAGTTTCGAATGCGCCATCCACGCCCTGGCTCCCACCTGCGAGCACTGCGGCTGCCGCATTCTGGGCCACGGCGTCGAGGCGGACGAGCGAATGTACTGCTGTGCCCACTGCGCCAGGGAATCCGGACACCAGGACGTGGCGGACCGCGCCTGAGGCCAACGCCGACGGCCGTCAGCAGGGACCCGGCCCGCTGAGGCCCGGCCTGTTGGTTGAGCCCGGTCCCCTAGTTCGAGCCGGCTGAGGATACCGCGGTCATGGTGGTCACGGTGGTGGCAGCCGTGATCGCGGCGGAGATGGCGTCCTTGACCGCCTTGGACGCCCAGTCGCCGTCGGTAATTTCCTTCACCCGTTCCTTGGGGACCGGGCCGAAACGCTTCTGCAGAATCTTCGTGGCATCCGCCAGTGCGATGACACTGGCGCTGAAGCCGTCGGGCCGGAGACCGGACAGGACGTTGCCTATCCGTTCGCGCAGCTGCTGCTCCGGGACGGGATCGACTTCCGGGTATCTAACGGTGGGGAAGACCCACAGGATCCTGCCTTCTACGCGGGCCACAATGTGCCGGGCGGCGAGCAGGTCGCCGACCAGCTTCCTGGGGGAGCGGCTGGCGAACTTCGTCACCCAGTGTTCGGTCTTATATGGCCTGCGTGCATCAGTGATGAGCTGCAGGAAAGGCCGATAACCAATTGAACTGTCGAGGTCATACCCGGGCGTAGGAACGACCTTCCGGTCCTGGATAGTGACGGCGCCGGTCAGGGCCAGTTCGCTGAGGATTGCTCCGCCCAGGCCATAGCTGAGCGTTGATCCGTCCAGCATCGCCTTGCCGTCTCCGTCCCGCAGGCAGAGCAGCAGGAAGGCTTCGGGAACACTCAGAGGTGGAGAAGCAACCGGTTCCTGAGCCATGAAGTCAGCTTAGCGGCTGCATGGCCGGAGCGGGAGGGAAATGCGCACCAGCTGGGCTCGGAGAGGCAATCTTTCCGTGGGGCGGGACCAGCATGGCAAACTGTGCCTATGTCATCCAGCGTAGAGAACGAGGACATCCAGGAGAAGGCCGCCCATATCGGGATGCGCCTCGAGGACAAGTGGCAGAGTTGGCGTGAGCGCAGGGCTCGGGGCCGCGGCGATGATGTCGCCGTCCTGCCGTTCACCGGCTACGGGACCAATGGCTGGGTCCGTGTACTCGGACGCGTAGTGATGGCCAAGGAAGGCGCGTTCGAAAACGGGAAGGTTGCCTCGCAGATCCTGGCGGACGGCATCCGCGGCTGGCGCAACTTTATCAGTCCGCCCGTCGCCAACGCCAAGGTCGTCATCGGCATCAACGGCGAGCAGCATGAAGTCACGGCAGACCGCGGCGGCGTTGTCGATTCGCATGTGCCGGCAGACCTGCCGGAAGGCTGGACCACCGTGACGCTCAGCTGCGAGGGCTCGACACCGGTGGAGGCAGCGGTCTACATCGTGCCCTCAGGAATTAAGTTCGGCATCCTGTCCGACATTGACGATACCGTCATGGTCACCGCGCTGCCGCGGCCGTTCCTGGCAGCGTGGAACACCTTTGTCCTGGATGAGCACGCCCGCAATGCCACGCCGGGCATGGCTGTCATGCTCGAACGCGTCACCCGCGAGCATCCGGGGAGCCCGGTGCTGTATCTCTCCACCGGCGCCTGGAATGTAGCCCAGACCCTGACACGCTTCCTCTCGCGGAACCTGTACCCCGAGGGCGCCCTGTTACTCACCGACTGGGGACCGACCCGCGAGCGGTGGTTCCGCAGCGGGATGGAGCACAAGACCAGCCAGCTGATGCGGCTGGCCCGCGAATTCCCCGACGTGAAGTGGCTGCTCATTGGCGACGACGGCCAGCATGACGAAGCCATCTACGCGGGCTTCGCCCAGCGCTATCCGGAGCACGTTGCGGCGATTGCCATCCGTCAGCTGTCCGTCAGCGAGGCTGTGCTGGCCGGTGGGCGTTCGCAGGCCAAGCCGGCCAATGCCACGCCGGGCATCGACTGGATCTACGCTCCGGACGGCGCCGGGATCGCCGCCCAGCTGCACGAGCTCGGGATCATCAACGGCTCCTGAGAATGCAACAGCGGAGCCGGAATCGATCCGGCTCCGCTGGCGGTACTGCCAAGTTGCGCGCTAGGCGCTGGCTGCCGCTTTGACACGCTTCGGCGTCGTTGTTGGTGCTTCTTCCACGTCTTCCGGGCGCAGGACGTCGTCGATGATGGCACCGGCGCCGGCTTCGTCCGTGTTCTCGGACAGGGCGAGTTCGGACACCAGGATCCGGCGGGCCTGTTCCAGCTGGCGCTTCTCACCAGCAGGGGCGACGCCGGACTGCAAGCGGCGGGTCAGATCACGAACAACTTCGCTGATCTTGTAGACGTCCCCGTTGGTGATCTTTTCCTGATTGGCCTTGAAACGGCGGGACCAGATTTCCTTCTCGGTAGAGACCGGGGTGCGCAGGATGCTGATGACCTTCTGCACGCCTTTCTTGCCGATCGGCTGGCGTGCGCCGAGGTCTTTGGCCTTGGCCGCGGGTACCTCGATCATCAGCCCGTCGTGGTGGACGCGGAACTGCACGTACTTGGTGTCGGACTCGTTAAAGGAGCGGTTGGTAACGCCTGTTACGGTCACTGCGCCGTGCGGCGGGTAGACAAGACTGTCGCCTACGTTAAGCTTCATGAGAATAATGCCCTTTCATGCCATTATGGCAGATACTGCCACATTGGCAGGGGGTGGGCAAATGTGGGATATCCTAGAAGCCGGCCAGCGCCACGGGAAGTCCGGGATGGCGCCGGAAGGGACGAAAGAGGCGGATGAGGGTCAAAAGCGCAGAAACGCGGGCGACGGCGGACCATTCGGCTACCGTTTCACCTGGTTTGAGGGAGCGCCGGCGGCTGCAAACGCGGGCGGAAATCACCGATGCGACACTGCGGCTGTTCGCGGAGGGCGGAGTTGCCAGTACCACCGTGGACGATATTGCCGCCGCAGCCGGAGTCTCGGCGCGGACTTTCTTCCGCTATTTCGCGACCAAGGAAGAAGCCGCCTTGCCGGTTCACCAGGACTTCAACGAAGCCATTGCCGCGGGTCTGCCCTCGGTGGATCCGCAGGGCGATGTCCGCGACGAAGTGGACCGGCTCTACGCACTGACCGTCCTGCCCTACACAGACAATGATTCCCCTTCTGCCCAGCGGATGCTGCAGGTCAGCCAACTGATCCGCAAGGAACCGTCGCTGCGCTCGGCGCAGGTCCGGCAGACGGTGGAACGCACCGAGGACCTGCTGGCTGCCCTGAGCGCAAAGTTCGGTCCCGAGCGGGCCGACCAGATGGAACTGCGGCTGGCCATCGACATTTCCGGGGCCGTGGCCCGCGCCGCGCTGGATACCTGGGTGGGCCTGCTGGAGGCAGGGAAAGCGGCGGACTTGGCAGAGATCTACGGCCAGGCGCGCGCTTTCGCACGTTAGCGGCAGGACTGGCGGCAAAGCTGGCAGAATGACGATCATGCGAGCTGCCGAGAAAGCCCTCGACCTGCACATCACTATTGCTGGAACGGAACCTGAGATCTGGCGCGACCTGCGCGTGCCGGCCGCCATCACGCTCACGGACCTGCACAAGGTCATCCAGCGGGCGTTCGGCTGGGACAACCGGCACCTGCACATGTTCCGAAGCTCCAATGCCGCGGGCGAGGAGCGCCGGTTCGCCAGCAACGAGGAAACGATCATGGAGCTGGAAACCGAGCCGGCAGCGGCCTTCAGCCTTGAGGATGTGTTCAGTTCCAAGAGCACGGAGCTGGTTTACGAGTACGACTTCGGCGACAGTTGGTTGCACGAGATCAGCATCAGCGGCCATGCCGTGGCGCCCGCGGGCCAGCTGACCTGCATCGCCGGCGCCAACCGCGGCCCGGTTGAAGATTCCGGCGGAATCGGTGGCTACCGGGAGCTGTGCGAGATCCTGCTGGACTCGAACCACGAACAGCATGACGACCTGGCCAAGTGGTACTCCTGGGTTACCAATAAACCTGCCGCACAGTTCGATCCGCAGGAATTCGACCTGGAGAAATGCAACCGGAGCCTCGCCCGGTTAAGTCCCCAACTCGGGGACGCGACGCCCACGCCTGAGGAAATGGCCGCCGTCGTACTTCCTGCAAAGTGGTTGCTGCAGCGCGTCGGCGAGGACGGGCTCGAGCTGACCAAGGACGGCTACCTCAAGCCCGCCGTTGTCGCCGAGGTGATGACCAGCCTCGGCTGGGAAAAGCGCTGGTACGGCAAGTTCAACCGGGAATCGCAGACGCTGCCGGTTTTGGACTTGCGTTCGGCGCTGCAGGAATGGGGCCTGCTGCGGAAATACAAGGGAAAGCTGGTGCGGACCCCTGCGGGGCGAAAAGCGTACGACGACGACGTGCGGCTCTGGAGCCACCTCGCCGACCGTTTCGCGAACCCGCGCACTCCGGCGGAGAAAATGGTACGGAGGGTCCTCGTCCTTTGGCTGCTGGAGGACCGCGTGCCGTCTTACGACATGCTTGGTGAAGCCGTGACGCAGACCTTGATGAGCGTCGGATTCCGGATGCCGGACGGGGCCGCTATCCCCGAGCATGAGGGGCGGTATCTGTACAACGAATCGCGCCTCATGCTGGGCAGCCTCGGCGTTTTCGAAGAGGAAGATTATTTGCGCAGTTCCCCGTCGCCGAGTGGGGCCGGCATCAAATTCCTGTTGGAAGTCCAGCGGCGGCAGAATGAACATCATGAAGACTGACACCGCAACGGGCGGGAAGCGGCTGAGCTGCAACGTCCCCATGCGCTGGGGGGACATGGACGCCTACGGGCACATCAATAATGTGGAGATCCTGCGCATCCTCGAGGAGGCCCGCATCCACGCTTTCGGCCCGCCGGCGGGTACCGGTGGACCGGGGCTGGACGTGGACCTGCCGGTCTTCTCCGACCTGCCCGAGGGTGCCCAGGCGCTGGTGACCGAGCACCGGGTCAAGTATGTGCGGCCGCTGAACTACCGGAACATTCCGGCGCATGTAGAGGTCTGGGTCAGCGCGTTGAAGGCGGCCAGCCTGACCATCGCCTATGTCATCAGTGATCCGGTCACGCAAGACGAGTGCGTCCGGGCCGAGACGACGCTGGCGTTCTTCCATGAGGCGGACCAGCGGTTACTTCGTGTTACGCCGGAGCAGAAGTCCCGCCTGCAGCCGTTCGTGGGCGAGGCAAACTTCCGCTGAGCAGGGGCTATGTCCGTGTCGGGTCAGTCCGTGTACACTAGGTCACAGTTGTAGTGTTGCGCATGTACTTGGAACGGCGAACCCAAAGGGCTAGCCGTTTTTTCTGTAGAAGCGGACAATGGACACCGCGACTGGGGCTTCCCGAAGGTCGGGAACAGTCTCAAACAGAAGGATGCATAAAAATGGCAACAGGTACCGTCAAGTGGTTCAACGCTGAAAAGGGCTTCGGATTCATCCAGCCTGACGACGGCAGCGCAGATGTTTTCGCGCACTTTTCTGCGATCAATTCGGGTGGCTACCGGTCCCTCGAAGAGAACCAGAAGGTTAGCTTCGAAACCGAGCAGGGCCCCAAGGGACCCCAGGCAGTAAACATCACGGTCCTCTAAATAGGGATCTGAGGCTTTCGGGCCAGGGAACAGGGCGGGATTTCCCGTCCTGTTTCTGTTTAAGCAGCAGGATCGTGGTCGCGTTGCAGCCACCCGCAGCCCTTCCACCGTGCCGAGGAACCGGCCAAGGCGTTGGACAGGCGCCTCGGTGCCGAGCAGACTGTCGGTATGGCGTCCGGTACAGCTTTGCGAATCTTCACTGTCGGCCACGGCACCAGCAGCCGGGACGAACTGGCCGAACTACTGGGCGGAGCAGGCATCGAAGCCCTCGTTGACGTGCGGCGCTTTCCGGGCAGCCGCAAGCATCCGGAGATGGGCAAGGATGCTCTGGCCAAATGGCTTCCCGACGCCGGTATCGACTACCGCTGGGAAGAGCAGTTGGGCGGCCGGCGAAGAATTCCTGCCGGCGAGCCGGAGCCTGACAGCTGGTGGAAGGTGGCCGCTTTCCGCGCCTATGCCGCCTACACGCGGACCCCTGAGTTCGACGCAGGCCTGGAGCGGTTGCTGGACTATGCGCGGTCGCAGGCGACAACAGTAATGTGCAGCGAAACTGTCTGGTGGCGTTGCCACCGCCGGCTCATTTCCGACGTCCTGGTCCTCCGGCACGGCGCGGACGTGCTGCATGTGATGCCCGGCGGCAAGCTGACGCCGCACAAAGTGGCAGAGGGAGCACGGCTAAACGGCAATATGGTCCGATGGGACGGACCAGCAGACTAAGCGCGTTCGAACTGCATGCATGAACGAACGCAAACGCGCCCGCGGTGTTGGCTTGAATGGCGGCAGGTTGCGCTGCCATTCCAGCCAAAACTGCGGACGCGTCCGAAGGTTTTGAGTCTAGGTTCTTGAGCCTAGGTGCTGGTTACGCGAGGACGCTCAGCTTGGAATCCTTGCGGCCGAAGAGGGCATAATCCACCGAAACGCGTCCGGGGCCCACCAGTGCAAGAGTCAGGGCCGCGGTGCCGAGGAGGAGCACCAGTTCGTAGCCGCCGTCCATGGCGAACACACCGGCCGGGGCGTGCACGAGGAACAAGGCACCGAGCATGTTTACAAGCAGCAGGATGGCGACCGGGCGGGTCAGCAGGCCCAGGATCAGGGCGATGCCGCCGGCCAGTTCGAGGGTGGCAACAACCGGAGCTGCGATTTCGGCGGCGGGAACTCCCATCTGGCCGAAGGAGGCCTGGGTTCCGGCGATCGTCCACTCGTTGAACTTCTGCCAGCCGTGGGCGGTAAAGAGGAAGCCGAGGACAACGCGCAGGATGGTGCGGGCGGTGTTGGTCAAAGCGAATTGGTTCATGATGTTTTCACCGTTTCTTATGGTCAAAGTATCGGCCGTCGGGAACGAGCGATAAGCATCAATTGATTGACGCTTCAATAAAAGACTGACAGAAAAACACTTGAAGTGTCAAGTCAGGTGACGTCGGTCCGGGTTGCCGGGGTCAGTGTCCCCGTCGTAATCATGCTGGGCTGGCCTGGCTGTTCCCGAACGCCGTCCAGCTTGCCCTGCTACAGTCCGCTTCGGATGCAGTTCGAGAACCAAGGATGAGATGATCAGCACAGCACAAGACGTTCAGGGTTTCGCCGTCGAATGGTGGGGCAGGATTGCCGCGGGTTTCCGGCAAGGCCCCGCGCTGGACGCGCCGGCGATAGAGCTCTTGCTTATTCTGTTGGTGGCCTTGATGCTCTCCGTGCCGCGTGCCACGTGGCGGTACTTCGGGTTGTTCGTCACCGTGGTCCACGAGCTGGGACACGCGTTCGCCGCGCTGACCACCGGGCGGATTGTCAAGGGCATCCACCTGCGCTTCGACCATTCCGGGGCGATGATCAGCCGCGGCTCGGGGAAGGCCGCAGCGGCCTGGACGGGCTTCTGGGGCTATCCGGTTCCCGCCGTCGTCGGGGCCGCGCTGGTGTGGGCCGCTTTCAACGGCTGGTCCTCGCTGGCGCTGTCTGTGAGTGCGGTTCTGCTCCTGGCGACGCTGCTGTTCATCCGGAACGTCCAGGGGGCGGTCATCGCCGTCGGCCTGGCGATCGTATCCCAGCTGATGGTGTTTTTCGCGCCGCCCGCGTTCCTCGGGCATGCGACGTTGGCCATCGGGATTGCGCTGCTGGTCGGGGCAGTTCGGGATTGGCTGAATGTTGTGAGCGTGCACACGCGCCGACGCCAGCTCCTGGGCAACTCCGATGCCTACATTCTGTCCCGGCGCACGGGCCTTCCCTCCGGTGTGTGGCTGGCCGGATTTGCCCTGGTGATTGCCGTTTCCTGCGCCGTGGCGGCGGGGACGGCGTGGTCCGCCGTCGGGCAGTTGGCTTTCGCTATCTGATGCTTGTGGCCGGTCAACCGCAGTCCGGCCGCGGTCGACAGCTACTTGGCCAGCCGGGAAAGTTCAGGGTCATCGGCATAGACTTCCGACGCATTTTCGCGCGTCACCGGTTCCGGCTCCAACAGGAAAGCCGGAACTATCTTGGAGCCGTTGTCGTACGTTTCCGAGTCGGTTGGAGTCGGGTCATCGTCCTGCGCCAGAGCTTTGACGATTGCCGTTGCTTGCCGGGCCAGTGCCTGATCATCTTCGTAAGTGGTGGAGTACTGCTGGTCGTTCATTATGGATTCGACGGCTTCCGCCTCCGAGCCGGTTCCGGTAACCACCGGGAGGTCTTTCCCTGCTTTGTCGACCGCGGCGAGGATGGCCTGGGCCTGCTCATCCGTGGCTGCCAGCACGCCGTGCAGGTCCTGCGAGGCATAGGTGTCAGCGAGCAGCGTCTCCATGCGGGAAGTAACGGCCTCAGGCGTCGCATCTTGTGCGGCCACCTGCTCGAAACCTTGCTGTGTTGAAGGAACGCTGATCGTGCCGTCATCAATCTTCGGTTGGAGGACTCCCATGGCGCCGTCGAAAAATGCCTGCGAGCCCGGCTGGTCCGCGGGGCCGGCAAACAGTTCGATATTGTAGGGGCCCTCGCCTTGATCTGCGGCCAGACCGTCCAATAGCGCCTGGGCCTGCAATTCGCCGGCCTTCGAGTGGTCGTGCGCGACGTAGTACCCGACATTCGGCGTACCGGTGATCAGTGTGTCGTAGGAGATCACGGGTAGTCCAAGTTCGCCGGCGGCTTCGAGTCCGCTGGAGAGCTGTGCCGGGTCGGCTGGGTCGATGATGAGAACTTCCGGGGGGTTCTCCATCATGGTTTTCAATTGCTGAAGCTGTTCCTCCGGGCTTGCTGCCGTCTGAATGTCAGGCTCAAAATTGGCCTCGGTGATGGCGCTATTGATCGCCTGTTCAAGGGTGCCTGAGTCATCGCCGGATAGGAGTACACCAATGGAGGAGCCCGTTTCGAATCCACCCGCGCCTGCTGCCTCGGGTCCGTCCCCCGTGGAGCCTCCGGTGTCCTGCTGGCTGCAGGACGTCAGGACCAATGCCGCCATGGCGACAGCTGCCGACCCGGCTCTTGTCAGTCTGCGCATCTCGTCCACCCTCATTACGACCAGCAAATTAATAAGACTACTTAGTTTTATTTATCACAGACGGCGGGATAGGAAAAGGCATGAGTTCGCCCAAAAAAAGCGGCCGCCCTGTGGCGGCCGCCTGGTTGGTCAGCGAGGCTGTGCGGGATTGGACGGATCTCCCTGTGACGGGGGATTCACGGGCGGCCCCGACGTGGCTGGCGATACGGGAGACCCTGTCTGGTGCCGGGTCACTTCCGGCAGATCCTGTGCTACGGAACCACTGGGTTCTGCGCCGTTCCGCAATGCCTCGATCCGTTGTTCGAGGACCTGGGTGACCGGCAGTCGGTTGCCGTGCTCGCGCTCGTAGGCCAGTAACGTGCTCACACCCTCCTCGTCCAGCGCCGTAATCCGTGTTGGCAACGTGCCGAGGGGGATATGGTCATAGTCGGGCAAGGGGAGTTCGTCATGCTTGGGGGAGTCGTTCATACTTCCTCCTGAGTCGTTGACACCGGAATGAATCGTTCCCCGCCGCCGCTGGTCCGTGAAGCAGGACCGTGGCGGAGGTTCCTATAACCTAACAGCGCGCCGGGCCGAAAGTAAGGGTCCTAGCAGTTCCTTGTTTAGGCCAATTATGTCGGCCATGGTCGGTAGGCTTTTTGTAGGGGCTTGACGCTGTGGGCGGTCAGTGAGGGCATGCATCCCGGGACTGCCTACGAGATGTTCCGCGGTGTTCCGCCGCACGGTTGCGGGTATTCCGACCGCGCAGTTCCGTGACCGGCTCGTCTCGAAGGCCTTCTCCCGCGGACTCTGGGTCATCGCGGTAGACCCGGCCTACACCTCGAAATGGGGGGCGGGCAGCACTGGCTGAACCCGCTCAAGCAAAAGACTCCCATGGCGACCCGGCACCATGCCGCATCCGTCGCCATCGGCAGACGGGGCAGGGACACGCCCTCCGGCGCCGGTCGGACGGACCCCGCACGCGACAGTGGACGCGGGCGGGCCTTCCCTTAGACCATGACACGCCGGGGCTTTCCCCTGCCCTGTGCAATATCCTGCCGTGTACTTCCGTTCGCCGCCCGCGCACGACGCGGTCGGGCCCGCCGGAAAAGACCGGCAGGGGGTCCCCAACACCGTTCGGGGGACGCAACCCGTAGCAACTAAAACGGGTTAGAAAGGAACGGTATAAGCTACCTTGGGCCCGGTGGTTCAGGGGAGCTGCCGGAGGCCCGAACGGCACTAAAATACCCGGGAATTATTCACGCGTTCAGTTCGTTGTGCAGGCGATGTTGAAATTTTCGCCCGAACAGCTAAAATGGGCGCTCACATATAGGTCAAAACCCCAATACCATCAGGAGCACTAAACCCGCATGGCAACCGATTACGACGCACCCCGCAATAAGGACGACGACCAGAGCAACGAGTCCGTGGAAGCGCTGCAGGCGCAGCGCTCCGGTGGTGCAAAGACCGCGCTCATTGACGTCGAGGACTCGGATACCGCTGAGGGCATTGATCTGCCCGGCGCCGATCTTTCCGGCGAAGAGCTTGTTGTCCAGGTCGTTCCGGCACGTGAAGACGAATTCACCTGCTCGTCCTGCTTCCTAGTCCGCCACCGCAGCCAGGTAGCCCGCGAAAAGAACGGCGAACTGTACTGCCGCGATTGCGAAGGCTAAACAGCTTCCTGCGAATCACCCCAAACCCCGTGCTTAGAGCGCGGGGTTTGTTGGTGGAAGGACACTTTCCAGCCGTCATCCCGGCGGACATACAGGGTGCTGACAAGAGCCGAATATTCCGGCTGGCCGTCGCGGTGGGCGGTGACGCCGTAGGT
The DNA here is from genome assembly GCF_057656375.1 of Arthrobacter sp. Soil_C_60. Lineage (NCBI taxonomy): Bacteria > Bacillati > Actinomycetota > Actinomycetes > Micrococcales > Micrococcaceae > Arthrobacter > Arthrobacter sp. Soil_C_60. The sequence goes on from NZ_JBDGKM010000018.1 coordinate 29,203, forward strand.
TATGACGGCTGTCTCCGCGGTGGGCCACAAGACCTGGGGGACTTCGAGCCGGAAGTCCGACCAGGGCGCGCCGCTCATGGCCTCGATGGTCAGACTCCGGTCCGTCAGGCGCATCCCGCCGGGCAGCAACATCACCACCTCCGCGTCCAGTATCGCCTGATAGAACTCGGCCGCCGTCTGACCTCCGGATGACAAGGCGATCCAGCCGCGCTCTTCCAGTTCGATCAGTTCATCGCTGGCATCCATGGCTCCCCCTAGATCCGGTAGTGCCAGCACACACTAGCGGAACCCGCTAGTCAACCACTTCGATGACCCCCATCACGCCACGCTCCGCAGCTACCAAGGCATGGTTGACGAACGTGTACCGGCCGGCCTGACAAACAGGCAAGCAGTTAGTCGTTTGCACTCGTCAGATGGATGGCTGCTTCCGGCGTCGCCACCCTGAAACTGAAGGACTGCTCAAGATAGAGGTGGACGTTATCGGCGTCGTGATGGTCATAGCCCACGGAGAGATCCTGCCCGGACTCGAACAGAAAGTCGCCACCGCGCAGGCTCATCACCACTGCACCGCGAACCCCGGGTGCCCACACGATGGGTCCTTCAAGGATCCGGCGAAGATGCTCGGACAGCAGGTAGCCGCCGCGTTCGGCTGTCTCGACCACGGCTGTGTAGTGGCCCGGTCCAAGAGCCAGACCGAAGGGGCCACCGATGCCCGCCTTCAGCAACACCGCGACAGCCTTGGCAATGCGCTTTGGATAGTCGTTGAAATCTTCCACCCGGGGGACCGGCGGATGCGGACTGGCTTCGGTAATCCCCTCGATGCCTGCCTGCTCCCAGCCGTGGAAGACCGCAACGTTCTCCGCACTGGCTATTCGATGGGCTGCCTCGTGCAGGCTGCTCAGATCCACGTCCACTGCGCCGCGGTCATTGTCCAGCAGTTCGGAGCGGGAAACATTGAATTCCGCGCGCATTTCGACCAATGGCAGGACCCGACGTCTGCGGGCAGCAATGCCGTGGTCATCGGTGCCTGGCAGGGGCTCTGTCCTGCCCACGTTGGTGGCCGAGTAGTCCCAGCCGAGCGGCCCAAAGAAATCGACAAGCTTCCTTGCGCCGAGGGCAACGGTCAACCGCTGCTTGGCCTCGGTATCGAGCAGCCGCCAGCCCCCGTCTGTAATAGGGGCGTGTTCGCGCAGGAGATGGTTCATCGTCATGGTCGTGACTCCTTCAGGCTGCCGATTCCCAAGGACGGATCCGAAGCCGCCGTCGTCGGCTTCGCGGCGCTGGCTCCGCTACCTTCAGAGCCGGCCTTTTCGGCGGCTTCGCCATTCGCGACAATATCCCCGTCCCGGAAAAGGATTCCGCGGGCAATCTCCCGCCACACGGGCTTGGCCCGGAAGAGATGCTCAAGCTCCATGCTGAAGTGCTTGTATTCCTCGGTAAGAGAGTTGTTCATGATGTTGCGGGCGGCGGCGTCAGGCTCCACGGAAATGCGCTGCTCGTACCAGCCGATGGCCTCGGCTTCCTCGGTGAGGTTGGCGCACATCCGGGCAAAGGTGCGCGTCTCGGCAGAGAGTTCTCCTGCCGGCTCATGGTATTGGTCAAAGCCCATCAGCAATCCTTCGACGAGTGTCTGCGGAATCTTTGCTCACCTGCCAGCCTATCGGCGCGGCCCGGCCATGACTACCCCGGAATTGCCCGAATGCTAGCCTTCCCAGCCGAGGTTCCGCGCCATCCGTTGCAGCACGTCGATGGTGGCCGAATACTCCTGATCGGAAATGCCTTCGGTGACCTGTTTGCGGTTCCGGTCCACCACATCGCCCAGTAGCGCCAGGCTGTTGCGTCCCAGCTCGGTCAGCGAGTATTTGCCGTCGTCGTCGGTGATCCAATTGCTTTCCAGCAGTTCATCCAAATGCTCGGCCGAGGATTCTTCGGCGGTCTGGCTGAAGAACGGCTTGAGCGATTCGTTCAGCTCCGCGGCCGTGGCGGGTGCCTCCGCCAGCACATTCAAGATCTGCCATTGCCGGCGGGTCACACCATGCTCCTCCACGGTCGCGTCGAACTGCTCGTTGATCAGTCCGTCAACCAGTCTGAGCCAGAATCCAATGGGTCGATTAGCAGCCATGACCCCACCATACAAAGCCACGTCAAGACCCCAAAGGCTAACGACGGCGACGCTTCCCGCCGTCGTTAGCCTTGCTGGGTGTGCGGGTCGGCTTATAGCGTGAAGGCGTACCCATCGAGGAGGACCGGATGAGCAATGAGCCGCAGGAGACGCTGGACAAGGAAAACCCGCGGGAGCCAGCCGTGGATGTGTCCACCGAGACCCAGGAATATCCCGGATTCACCGAGGAGATGGAGCCGCGGCCCGACCACGGCGAAGACAGCTACAAGGGAAATGACCGTTTGAAGGGCAAGAAGGCGCTCATTACCGGCGGCGACTCAGGCATCGGCCGTGCGGTTGCCCTCGCCTTCGCGCGGGAGGGCGCCGACGTCGCTATTTCCTACCTCCGCGAAGAGGAGGAAGACGGCCAGAACTGTCTGGACCTGATCCTGGCCGAAGGGCGCACCGCACTGGGCGTCCCGGGCGACGTGCGGGACGAGGACTATGCGAAGTCCGCCGTGTCCGAGACGATCGACGAGTTGGGCGGCCTGGACATCCTGGTCAACAACGCCGGTTATCATCTCGGCCAGCCCAACGGCATCGAGGATATTACGCCGGACCAGTTGCGCCGGACTTTTGAAACCAATGTCTACGGCACGTTCTGGATGATCCAGGCCGCGCTGCCGCATTTGAAGCCCGGCTCGGTCATCATCAACACCACCTCCATCCAGGGACACCATCCCTCCACAAGCCTGATGGATTACGCGGCCACGAAAGCAGCGCTGAACAACCTGACTTTCAGCCTGGCCGAGCTGCTGGGGGAGAAGGGGATCCGGGTCAACGCCGTTGCGCCCGGTCCTATCTGGACGCCCCTGCAGCCTGCAACTACAACGCCGAAGAAGCTGGCTTCCTTCGGCGACAGGACGCCCTTGGGGCGGGCCGGTCAGCCGGCCGAAGTGGCCGGCGCCTTTGTCTTCCTTGCCTCCAACGATGCCCGCTACGTCTCCGGCGAGATCATTGGGGTGACTGGCGGCATGCATCTGGCCTAAGGGCAGAGGCACGACGTCGGTGGGCCGGGAACGCTGCCGGCCCTCCTTCTGCTTGGGCTTGGAGAAGTGGTCAGTACTGCTCCCAAACCCGTGTACAGTGGAGGAAGTTGTTGTGTTGCGCATTTTGTATTCTGAGCGGCGAACCCATCTGGGCCAGCCGCTTTTTCTGTAGAAGCGGGAAAAGAACGCCGCGACTGAAACTCCCCGACAGTCGGGATGAGTTTCAATCTCAGAAGGATGAATAAAAATGGCTACAGGTACCGTGAAATGGTTCAACGCTGAAAAGGGCTTCGGCTTCATCGAGCCCGAAGACGGCAGTGCCGACGTTTTCGCCCACTTCTCCGCTATCAACTCGGGCGGCTACCGTTCTCTCGACGAGAACCAGAAGGTCAGCTTTGAGACCGAGCAGGGCCCCAAGGGCCCCCAGGCTGTCAATATCCAGGTTGCATAATTTTTGTGATTTGAGGTCCTAGGACCGGTAAGCAGGGCGGGAAGAATTTCCCGCCCTGCTTCTTTTAACCACCGGCTGAGTCGGTTGCCGTCTTCCCGTCCCCGTGTACAAAACTGGGCAGGAGCCATAGCCTAGCTGTAAGTCTGCCCATCGCTGTCGAAGGGAATCTAGGCCATGACTTCTGTAAATACTTTCGGTGCACAAGGCACGTTGAACGCCGCCGGAACCGACTATGAAATCTTCCGGCTCAGTGCCGTGGACGGCGCCGACCGGCTGCCGTTCAGCCTCAAAGTCCTGCTGGAGAACCTGCTCCGGACCGAGGATGGCGCCAACATCACCGCTGGCCATGTCCGGGCTCTGGCCCAGTGGGATCCGGAAGCGGAACCCAGCACGGAAATCCAGTTCACCCCGGCGCGTGTGATCATGCAGGACTTCACCGGCGTTCCCTGTGTGGTGGACCTGGCGACGATGCGCGAGGCGCTGGAAGAACTCGGCGGCGACCCCAAGAAAGTCAATCCGCTGGCACCGGCCGAACTGGTCATTGACCACTCGGTCCAGATCGACGTGTTTGGCAACTCCAGTGCCTTGGAGCGCAACATTGAGATTGAGTACGAGCGCAACGGCGAGCGGTACCAGTTCCTGCGCTGGGGCCAGACGGCTTTCGATGATTTCAAGGTAGTGCCGCCGGGCATGGGCATTGTCCACCAGGTCAACCTGGAGTATCTGGCCCGCACGGTAATGACGCGCGAGGTTGAGACCGGAAACGGCACCGTGCTGCGCGCCTACCCCGATACCTGTGTGGGCACGGACTCGCACACCACCATGGTCAACGGGCTCGGCGTGCTCGGCTGGGGTGTCGGCGGCATCGAGGCCGAGGCTGCCATGCTGGGCCAGCCTGTGTCCATGTTGATTCCGCGGGTTGTCGGCTTCAAATTGACCGGTGAGATTCCGGCCGGAGCCACCGCCACGGACGTTGTCCTCACCATCACCGAGATGCTCCGCGACCACGGCGTCGTCGGGAAGTTCGTGGAGTTCTACGGCGAAGGCGTTGCCGCAGTCCCGTTGGCCAACCGCGCCACCATCGGCAACATGAGTCCGGAATTCGGGTCGACGGCGGCGATGTTCCCGATCGACGACGTGACGCTGGAGTACCTGCGCCTGACCGGGCGTTCCGACGACGACGTTGCCCTGGTGGAGGCCTACACCAAGGAACAGGGGCTGTGGCACGACCCGGCCAAGGAAGTGAAGTATTCGGAGTACCTGGAACTGGACCTGTCCACCGTGGTGCCGTCCATCGCCGGCCCCAAGCGCCCGCAGGACCGAGTGTCGCTGACCAACGCCAAGGCCCAGTTCCACCGGGACCTGGAAAACTACGTCCACCAGAGCGTAGAAGCCCAGGGCGCCACCGTGGACGAGGCCGTGGAGGAATCGTTCCCGGCATCGGACCCGCCCACCTACACGGAGGCTGGCAGCAAGGTCAAGAACACCCCGCACCTGACGGTGACCCGGACCGACCCGGATTCGGGCTGCGCGCACAATCCGGTGGAGGTGTCGATGCCGGACGGCCGCCGGTTCGAACTGGACCACGGTGCCGTGAGCATCGCGTCCATCACCTCCTGCACCAACACCTCGAATCCCTCCGTCATGCTTGCCGCCGCGGTACTGGCACGCAATGCCGTGCAGAAGGGGCTGGCCTCCAAGCCTTGGGTCAAAACCTCCGTGGCGCCGGGCTCCAAGGTGGTCACCGACTACTACGAGAAATCCGGACTGACGCCGTACCTGGAGAAGCTGGGCTTCTACCTGGTGGGCTACGGCTGCACCACCTGCATCGGCAACTCAGGCCCGCTGGAAGAGGAGATCTCGCAGGCCATCGCCCACAATGACCTGGCCGTTTCCGCTGTCCTCTCCGGAAACCGCAACTTTGAAGGCCGGATCAACCCGGACGTGAAGATGAACTACCTGGCCTCGCCGCCGCTGGTGGTCGCCTATGCCCTTGCCGGCACCATGGACTTCGACTTCGAGGACGATCCGCTGGGCCAGGACGAGGACGGCAAGGATGTTTTCCTCAAGGACATCTGGCCCGACCCGCTGGAGGTCCAGCGCATTATCGATTCCTCGATCGACGAAGACATGTTCACCTCCAGCTACAGCACGATTTTCGACGGCGACGAACGCTGGCGCTCGCTGCCCACGCCGGAGGGCGCCACCTTCGCATGGGACGAACAGTCCACCTACGTGCGCAAGCCACCGTACTTCGAGGGCATGCAGGCCGAGCCCCAGCCGGTGGAAGATGTGGCCGGGGCCCGGGTCCTGCTCAAACTCGGCGATTCGGTAACCACGGACCACATCTCTCCCGCGGGGTCCTTCAAGTCGGATACTCCGGCGGGCAAGTACCTGCTCGAGCACGGCGTGCAGCGCAAGGACTTCAACTCCTACGGTTCCCGCCGCGGCAACCACGAGGTGATGATCCGCGGTACCTTCGCCAACATCCGAATCAAGAACCAGTTGCTGGACGGCGTCGAAGGCGGGTTCACCCGGGACTTCAGCCAGGGCGGCGCGCCACAGGCCTCCGTTTACGAAGCCTCGATGAACTACCAGGCTGCTGGCACACCGCTGGTAGTCCTGGCTGGCAAGGAGTACGGGTCCGGTTCCTCACGCGACTGGGCCGCCAAGGGCACGGCGCTGCTGGGGGTGAAGGCCGTCATCGCCGAAAGCTTCGAGCGGATCCACCGTTCCAACCTGATCGGCATGGGCGTACTCCCGCTGCAGTTCCCCAAGGGGGAGACCGCGGAGTCGCTGGGCCTGACGGGCACCGAGACGTTCGCCATCGAGGGTGTCACGGAGCTCAACAACGGCTCGGCGCCGAGGACCGTCCGGGTGACCGCCACGGCCGAGGACGGGACAACCAGAGAGTTCGACGCCGACCTGCGCATCGATACTCCGGGTGAGGCCGACTATTACCGGCACGGCGGCATCCTGCAGTACGTCCTGCGGCAACTGGCGGGGTAAGTCTGTGGTGGACGGAGACAACAAGGACCATGGGACTGAGGATGTCTCCGTCCACGAGTACCTTCAGGACCTCGTGCTGGACAGTGAAGATGTTGGGGAGTTCCTCAACGAATTCGCGCGTTTCGCCGCCAAGAGCTTGTCCGGATCGGAATCGGAGATCCTCTGTGGTGTGACGCTCCTGCGGCGGAAATCGGCCGCAACCGTTGCCAGCAGCAGCGAACACGCCAAGAACATGGATGAAATCCAGTACCAGTTCGGGGACGGGCCCTGCCTTCGCGCCGCCAGGCTCAAGGAAACAATCTATGTAGCCGACATTGAATCGGACGACCGTTGGCATGACTATGCGGACGCAGTGCTAGAGCACGGGATCCGCTCGGTGCTGGCGGTCCCCATACCCTTGGACGGGGACGCAAATGCCGGGCTCAATCTGTATTCGCACGTAGTCGATAATTTCGACGAAGAGGCGATAAAGGCAGCGGAGACATTTGCCGGACAGGCTTCCAAAGGTTTGTCCCTGTCTGTGCGCCTCACCCAGCAGGCGGAAACCGCGGCGCATCTCAAGGCTGCGATGGAGTCCCGTACGACGATAGACCTCGCCGTCGGCATCATCATGGGGCAGAACCGCTGCAGCCAGGACAGGGCCTTCGAGATCCTGCGGTCCGCCTCGAGCAGCCGGAACATCAAACTCCGCGACATAGCCGCCGGCATAGTCGCGTCAATCGGGCAAAGCGATCCCGCCACACACTTCGACCCGTAGGTTCTGGTCTAGTGAAGGACTTAGGCCTGCATTGCTCCGCGGCGTGCCCAGCGGTGCCCTGGAAATCCGTGCCCTGAATGTTATGGTCGTTTCTCCACAAAAATACTAAGTTGCCTTAGCATTAGGGGAGAGCGTAGCTCGGCGTGAATCAAACATTGCGGTCAATCAGGACCGCAACAGGACAGATTGGAACGACGCAATGACCGCATCATCAGGCCGCGTTGAAGCCCGCGGCAACGAAAAAACCAATGTGCAGAAGGCCGCGATGGCCGTCGGAGCCGTATTCCTGTTGGTCGGCATTCTGGGGTTCATCCCCGGCATCACGACCAACTACGACCAGATGTCCTTCGCCGGCCATGAATCGGAGTCCATGCTTCTAGGCGTTTTCCAGGTCTCCATTCTCCATAACATCGTCCACCTGCTCTTCGGCATCGGCGGCATTGTCATGGCGAAGAGTATTTCGGGCGCCCGCAACTACCTGATCTGGGGCGGGGCCGTTTACCTGGTCCTGTGGCTGTACGGCTTGATCATCGGACACGAAACCGCCGCCAATTTCGTCCCGGTCAATACCGCGGACAACTGGCTGCACTTCGTCCTGGGGGTTGCCATGATCGCCCTCGGCGTCCTGCTCACCCGCAACCGCTCAACCGTCCGGCACACCTAGTCCCATCGAAGAACAAGCGGAGCCGCTCGGAAGTGATGGCAGTGCTGACGGTGCTGCCATCACTTCTTGCTGGCCGGCGAAAGGTGCATCATGAAGAGATCCCGGCTGGCGGTGGCTCATGGCCTGTTCAACATGGCGGCAGGTCTCTGGCCGTTGCTGCACTACCGCAGTTTCGAGACGGTGTCAGGTCCTAAAGTTGACGCCTGGCTGGTCAAATGCGTGGGCGGCCTGGCTGTCGGCGCGGGCTACGCCCAGCTGCGCGGCCGGACGTCACCGGAAGGGCTGGCCGCAGCCCGGCGAATCGGGGTGGGAACGGCGGGGACTTTCGCTGCGGTCGATCTGGTCTACGGCGGCACCGGGCGCATCAGCGGCGTGTATCTGCTTGATGCGGTTGTGGAAGCAATGTGGCTGCGGGCTTGGGCGAAGGATCTGATGGTCGAACGCTACGACTGTCCCGCCAGGCCGATCGACCAACGACGGCGGATCGGCCCGGCTTCCGTTCTGGATGTCCCGTCTTAGGAAAGGCGGCTTCAGCTAGCCAGGGAACTGCACGTAGGGCGCGTCCCCGTCGCCGTCGTTGTCGGTATCGCCGAACGCCTTCTTTTCCAGCTCTTCCGCCTTCTCCGGATCTCCGCCGTGCGCGCGGTCCTCGTCCTGCTCAAGCCGGCGGGCTCCGCCTTCGGTGTCGTCCTGGTTGCCAATAATCCCGTCCGATGCGTTGTTGGGGGCCTCGGTATTCGGGTTTTCTTCAGACATGTTCTGCCTTCTTTCCTTCGGCTGAGTGGTCTGCGGTTGGGCCTGTACTCCCAGACTAGGCAGGCCCAACAAGCCTGCCAAGGGCTCTTCCGGGACCGGCCGGAATGAGTTTTGTTACGCGGCTTCGACGCATGGCGATGTCCGTTGCTCCGCGGGGTGAATTTTCGTACTCTTATTCCGACCAAAAGCTTGGTCATCGGCCTCTAATGGGAGAGAAGCCAATGAAGTACCACACGCAACGATGCGTACGTCTCGACTTTGCAGAAGTCGGAGACGACCATGACGCTTTCTGACTACGAGCGTCAGCAGCTGTTCCTGCTTGAGCAGCAGCTCAGGGCGGATGATCCGGCCCTGGTGCAAACCCTGTCCCTCGCTCCGGCTCCGGCCGTTCCCCACCGCACCCTTGTAGCCGGCTGGCTGCTGGTGCTTTGCGGAGCGACTGCGGTGCTGTGGGGAGCGTACGCCAGCTTTGTCGGAGCGGCCGTTGTCGGCCTGCTGTTCGTCGCGGCCGGTTTGTACTGGGCAGAGAATCCCGGCAGCAGGAAACTCAGAAGAATGTAATCTCTTTCGGGTTCGCTCAGGAATCCGTCCGTCAGGCCTTTGCGGAGTCCGCGTCCGGCTCGTCCGGCCTTTGTCCTTGTTCGGTGTCAACGCCCTCGGCTGGTGCCTGCGGGTGCTGGCCGGAATCGGTGGGCCGCTGCGGGCGTTCGCCTTCGGCTGGCATCTCGCTGTGCTCGCGGGGTTCGTTGCCGGACTCGGTTTCCGTCATGCTGTCCTCCTGGTTGCGGTGCCTCGCGCGGGCTCCTGGCGTTGCTTACTGGTCCTTAGAGAGCCGGTTGCTGGATTTCTGCAACCGGTCGATGTGCTCCGATGCTTCGGCCTTGGTCAGATCGGCGGTAAGTTCCTCTCCGGCCTCGCGGGCCAGTGTATCCAGGTAGCTGCGTTGGGCTTCGGTCATCGGTTCATCGCCGGTGACCCATTCCTCCGGATCCCTGTTGATGTCCCCGCCGGATTCCGGAGTCGGGCTGCCAAGGGTTTCTTCTGCCATGGGTGCTCCAATCTCGCTGTTGCGCGTGCCGGTGTGCGTGCGCGAAGTATTTGTACAGCAGGACGACATTGCGCATGCCCTGGAAAGAGAAGCGCCTCCCGGAGTTCAACGCTGAACAGCTTGGCCAGCATGCGCGGCTGGCCGAGGAATGTCTTGCCGCTCGGATTCCTCTGGTTCGTTTCCGTCCAAGCCATACTTCCCCATGCTCCCACCGGGCGTGGAGCCTGTCACGGGGACAGGGGGAATCGGCCTACCTGCTTGGGCCCTGAGCCGCTGTTAATCGTCGGTGTCGGGGCCCTCCGCGGCGTCCTGTGAATGCGGATGGGCGACGTACGGGATCTGCTCCAGCTCTCCTTCGACAGCATCTTCGCTGTGCCGGCGGTCGTTCTCCTGCGGAAATACTGGTGTTGTCATGGCTGCTGTCCTCCAGCGGGCGCGCCCGTCTCACGTGGGCGGGCTGATGCTTCCACCGTACTCCCGCGCCGGAACCAGTTCCACCCCTGCCGGTCCGCCGCGGGCCCTGCGGTACCGGACGGTCAGGAACAGCCGGTGGATCGTGATGACGGCGGCAAGCCAAGCGATGCCCAGCGTCCACGCGACCAGGACATCAGTAAACCAATGGTGGCCCAGGAAGACCCGGCTCAGCCCCATGGCGAGGGCGAAAAGTGCTGCGCCCGCGATGGTCAGCGTGCGGGTGCGCTTCGATTGCTGCTTTAGGACCAGCAGGTAGGCGACGATGCCGGCGATGACGATCGAGTTGAGCGAGTGGCCGCTGGGAAAAGACGGCGAATGCTCGAAAGGCGCCACCGCCGAGGAAAGCGGCGGCCGGGTACGCCCGATCAGCTCTTTCCCGGCAATGGTCATCAACAGGGAACCGCCGGCCGCCGCGACCATGAGAACCAAGGGCGTCCAGGATCTTCGCTGAAGCGTCAGCGCGAGAAGTGCCAGGGCTGCCAGAACCGTCATGCCGATGCCGCCGCCGAGATTCGTAAAGGCCGTCATCGCCGCGTTGGCTTCCGGCGACCGTAGAGTCACAGCGGTGTCCAGTAGTGGTTGGTCCAGCGCGGCGACGCCGTCGGATTCGGCAACGGCTTCGTACACTTCGGCCGAAAGAGCAGTCAGTGCCGTGGCAATAATGGCACCGGCCGCAAGCGTGATGATGAGCGCGGTATGCGGACCGAGCAGGCGGCTGGCCCATTCCATCGCGCGGGCGAAAAACCGTCCTACCGGCGTCTTCCACCGCGTGAGATCCTTGCTGCCGACAAAACGATCCTCTGCCAGCTCCGGCGGCTTGTGCCGCTCGGCCGTCATACTGCCGGCCCTGTGCTGGAACTGCGGACGACGACGGCAGGAACCTTGCGTGCGCCGGTGCGGTACCACTGGTGCCACAGCAGGATAATGAGTGCCAGTTCAACCGAGCCGCCGGCGTAGTACATAAGTTGGCCTCCAATTTCTGCCTCGCCGGTAGGGACTCCGGCTGGCGGCATGGCGTACAGGCTCTTGGCCAATACGTTGTGTGCAGCGATGGTCGCGACCAGCACAGCGCACCGGTAGCCATGCTTCGGACGATGCGGAGCCGGATCCCGCCCCACCATTGCTGCGGCAAAAAGGTAGCCGGCAGCCAGCACGTGGCCCATGACCAGCCAGTGGATAAGGACGGAGTCCTGCATGCCCTGGTAAAGGTCCGTCCGGTACATCACCCACATGCCGCCCACATTCAGCACCGCGGCAACGGATGGATCGGTCAGAACTTGTGCGGGCTTGCTCTTGAGCAACGCGGACAGCTGCCGGGCCGGAACCACCTCCAGCGTGCGCAACGCCAAGGTGATCGGCCGGGACAATACAAGGAACAACGGCGCCACCATGCCGGCCAGCAGATGGGCGCCGACGTTCGCGGTGAAATCCTGATGGCTGAGCACCGCGAAGGGACCTACAAAGGTTGAAGCGGCGGTGAGCACGCCGAGAACGAAGCAGGCCGAGCGGCGCTTCGGCCACGCTCCGGCTATCCGTGGGGAAGCGGCCGAGAAGAGGTACGCGGCGACTGCGACCAGCGCCGGCAGGAAGAGCGCCGCTTCGGGCAGGAAGCCGCCGTGCTCATGCATCGTTCTCCAGACTGTCCCGGGCAGCCCGGCCGCGGAACAGCAGAACCGCGCCGGCCACCATCACCAGGACTGCGGTTACATTCCAGCCTATGTCGTAGGGCAGCAGGTCTACGTCGTAGCGGATCTGATGCAGGCCCAGCAATTTGTGCTGGACCAGGCCGTCGTACAGTTGGAATGCTCCGGCCCCGATGAGCCCTGCACCCGCCCACAGCCGGCGGCGCAGCTCGTGTCGCCGTCGTAAATCAGCGAATAGGAACAATCCGGCGATCGTGGCGAACCAGCTGAAGGCATGGAACACGCCGTCCGAAACGAGTCCGGCCGCTGTGGTGCCGCGGTCGTAGAAATGATGCCAATGCAGGAGCTGGTGGAAAACCACCTCGTCCAGAAAGGCGATGACGCCCAACCCGAAGAGCAGCCCGGAAATGACGTTCCTCCGCCGGGCTGCAGGAGTTCGCATGCTCAGTCCTGCTGGTTCCGTTTCAGCGGATCTTGCTCCTCGGTTGAATCGGCGAGTGCGTCCTCTGGCTTGCGATCGGCTGCGGGGTCGCCGCTGCCGACGTAGCCTGCGGGAACTGCACCCCCGGCTTGGGTCTGCTGCTCATCGCGGATGTTGTCCGGGCGGGCCTTATCATTCATGCAGGTTCCTCGAGGGTGAAGCCGCATTCGCAGCGGTACGTCGTCACCGGATGTCGCTCGGCTATTGCGGGGCGCACTGCGGCACCTGAAGGTTCCGCCCCGACCAGCAGAGGTTCGGTGACGGAGAGGCGATCGGCATCGATCACCTGCATGGGCCTGCGGCAGTGCACCCTGTTTCGCATCGTGTGAAGCAGCGATGCGTCCGCGGGAAGGAACTGTGCGAGTGAAGGTGCGCTAAAGGTCGACGGTACTGCGTTCGGTCTGTCAATCATGCTTTCGTTCGTGCCTTCCAAATTTGGGTACCACTAAAGCCAAGCATGCTTATTGTGGCGAAGGCAAGCTCAAAGCGGCACCTGTGGATATGCTATGCCGACGCTTGACTATGCTGACGGCTTATTTCCACCAAGTCCGGGATTGCCGTTGTTGTCCCCTCCGTTGATACGCTTCCTGGCTTCATGGCGGGCGCGCTGGATCTTGTCGGTGTGCTTGCCCTTGGTCGCTTTGTCCGCGGCGTCGGCGGCCCGCTCAACCAGTTTGGCTCCCGCCTGCTTTGTCTTGGGGTTCTGCAGCGCCTGCCTGACCTTCGGGTTGCGTGCTAGCTCTTGGGCGATCTTGCCGAACTTGCTGAATCCTGCCATGGGATGTGCCTGCTTTCGTTGACTCTTCGCCACGCACCTCTTCCAACAGGATGCGCAGTCCTCCAGCCCCACATCCTAGACAAAGAGTCTGGGGAGTTTCTGTGTATAGGGAATTTGCCGGCCTATTGACACAGCAGACGGGACCTCTGCATTCTGGGCGGACGTGCTCCATTGATGTTCCATAGTCGAAGCCGTCATGCGGCCAGAGTGGCAGGACAATCGTGAAACGTGACCTCCGGAGACAGGCGACAGGAACCCGGCGCAGTATTTTGCTCATGGCCGTGGTGATTGCGTTTCTGCTGGTCGCCGGGTGGGGCATGTTCTTCGCCGTCGTCCTACCTGGGCAGTACGAACTTGCCGACCAAGCACCTTTTGGGCTCGGGCTGGCATTTACTGCTTTCATTCTCGGGGCGCGCCACGCATTCGATGCCGACCATATTGCGGCGGTGGATAACACCACACGCAAGCTGGTGGGGGAGGGCCGCCGGCCGGTGTCCGTGGGGTTCTGGTTCGCGTTGGGCCATTCGACTGTTGTGATCGTTGCCGTGGCGCTGCTGGCCGCCGGACTGAATCTGTTGGCCGACCAGATCTCCGACGACGATTCGGTGCTTGCCTCCATCACCGGACTCTGGGGCGTTGTCGTCTGCGGGCTGTTCCTGCTGCTGATCGGCTCCCTGAACCTGTATTCGTTCGTCGGTATCGCCAGGGTTTTCCGCCAACTACGGAGCGGCGAATACAACGAGGCGCAGATGGAGGAACTGTTGCAAAACCGCGGCCTCCTCAATCGCATTCTGGGGCCGTTGGCCCGTCAGATCGATCGGCCCTGGAAGATGTATCCCATCGGTTTGCTGTTCGGACTGGGCTTCGATACAGCCACAACGATCGGACTGTTTGTCATCGGCAGCAGCGCCGCCCTGGCCGCACCGTGGTATGTGGTCCTCGTCCTGCCGGTTCTGTTCACCGCCGGCATGACGCTATTCGACACGCTCGATGGCATTTTCATGCACCGGGCCTATCAATGGGCATATGCCCGCCCGATCCGGAAGGTGTACTACAACCTCATGGTTACCGGCATGTCCGTCGTCGTAGCCTTTCTGGTCGGCGGGGTAGGGCTGCTGGGACTGCTGGCAGAGAAAATCCCGTTGCAGAGCGGTCCCCTTGCCTGGGTGGCTTCGGTGAATCTGGACAACTTCGGCTTCATGATCTGCGGGCTGTTCGCGGTGACCTGGCTGTCCGCCGTCGCGTACTGGAAACTGGGCAAAGTCGAGGCCCGTTACTCGCTGCCGGACTGATCGGCTATATTAGCCGCGGCCACCCGGGGAATCATGTCAAGATGCCCGCTTCGATTGATTCGTGGAATCATTTGATTTTGCCCGGATAGCCGGCCTGGGCTTTGGTCCTTGTTTAGATGTGGTGAGGGTCAGCAGTTCGGCCGTGAGGGCCTGGACCTGGCGTTGGATGGCCGCCGGATTCAGCGGCTCGTTTTCCTTGGCCAGCCGTGTCTTCACTCTCTTGGCGACAGCCGCGGTATCGGCCAGGACGCGCTGGTACGGCGTGGCAGGCTTGTCGTATTTCTTGGTGGTCTTCGCGCCGATGCGTTCCTTGGAAACGAGTTTCTGCTGCGGCGCGAAATGGTT
>NZ_JBDGKM010000019.1:0-43116 GCF_057656375.1 Arthrobacter sp. Soil_C_60
GCATGGGAAGACTCTATTTGTCCGGTATTTCGGCCAGGTTTCCTCAGGGTTCTGCCGCGTTACTTTTGGTCCACCCTTTCGGGTCGTCTGCGGTGAGAAGCCTGCCCTGTCCTTGCCTCTGCAACTCCTAGATACGCCTAGGGATCCTTGCTGTTCAGACGACCCGGCGTAGACCATGCGGTACAGGCCGTGGTCCAGCCGATACGTCGGCGCCTGCCCACCGCCAGTCCGACGATTCCCACGGCTGTGGTGGACAGCAGGAACCCGTCATATGCGCCGTTATCGGCGTTCGGTTGCATTTTTAGCTGCATCGCCGTTGACAGAGCCTTCATCTTGAAAGGCGGCGCCGGCTGTGTCGGAGGAGTGCCGGTCGAGCGCTAATGGCAGACAAAATCTAGTGAGACGAGCTGTTTGCCCAACGGCCTCGTAATTAATGTCGTAACTGATCGGCCTTTGTCCCGCGTATAGACGCCAGAAGCATGCGCCAGGGCGGTTCATGCGCGAATGATATTGAGTATGTATCGCCCATATAGAAACGCTCGAGTCTCCCGGGTTCCGTTCGGGTTGGCAATACAGAAGATCTTGGTTCCGTGGGCTTCTACAGCTTCTACAGCTTCTACAGCTTCTCGCTCATGCGGGACAAGCAGAATCCGCGGATTTGCTGTGATCCTGCATCTTCGATCCATTGGGTATCCGGGACTTGCTGAGCCCCGTTTCGACCGTAGACGTCCTCGAGGGTCAAGCAATGAAAAAAGGCTAAGTTGAGCACCGGCGCGAGCCGAGGGCTCAGACAACGATCCAGGAGGACCTTCTGCTTCTTACTGGAAGCCTTCCACCCAACTGAGACTGTCGGCAATTTCCATCACCTCTTCTACATGCAGCCCGAACTCAGCAGCGGCTTCTGAGGGTTTCTCGCCAGCAGCTAACGCCCCTGCAACGGCAAAAAGAGGCACTCGATTTCGGGAAAATGACATCTGACCGGCGTTAAAGCGAGGATCAATGGTGACTTCGGAAATCTTGAACCGCTCTACTTTGAAAGCTTCGACGAAGCCATCGGGGCCGATTATTGGCCTAAGGTGAGCCCTTATAACCTGCACAGCTCAGACCCCTCTGGGTAGGAGTTTTTATTTCGATAACCTTACGTAGGGTCAGAAACCGGCGAATCGAGTTGAGTGCGGATTCGCCGGATCGATGGACGCCTTCCCCGCGCCGCGGCAATGGCGACGCCTGCTGCTCCGTCTCAGTAAGGGAGGCGCACCCGACGGACCCCATCACCCGGCGGGCTGCTCGGATGCTCCTCTGCCGCAATTCAACGGTCACAAAACCGGGTTCGACTGGTACGTTGGCTCCATAGATGCCGCGAGCTGATGGAAGAGGACAACGATGTCTGCAGCCTCCCCCTTGACCGATCTTGAAATTGCCCGCCGTGCCACGCTGAAGCCCATCATGGACATAGCTTTGGCAGCCGGTATCCGGCGCGAGGCCGTGGAACTGTACGGCAACTACAAGGCCAAGATCGACCCTGCCAAGCTCGCCGAGGACCAGGCGGAGCCGCGCGGCCGGGTGGTGCTGGTCAGCGCTATGTCGCCCACGCCGGCAGGGGAGGGCAAGTCAACGGTGACCGTCGGCTTGGGCGATGCACTGGCAAAGGCCGGGCACAAGACGATGATTGCGTTGCGCGAACCTTCCCTGGGCCCGATCCTCGGGATGAAGGGCGGCGCCACCGGCGGCGGCTATTCCCAGGTGCTGCCGATGGACGATATCAATCTCCATTTCACCGGCGACTTCCACGCCATCACGTCAGCCAACAACGCGTTGATGGCCCTGGTGGATAACCACATTTACCAAGGCAACGCCCTCGGCATCGACCCCCGGCGTATCCCCTTCAAGCGCGTTGTCGATATGAATGACCGCACGCTGCGGCAGATCGTCGTCGGGCTTGGCGGCCCGTCGCAGGGTGTGCCGCGCGAGGACGGCTTCGACATTACGGTGGCTTCCGAAGTGATGGCGGTGTTCTGCCTATCCACCGATTTGAAGGACCTGAAACGGCGGCTGGCCCGCATCACTTTCGGCTACACCTACGATAAAAAGCCGGTGACCGCGGGGGATCTGGGCGCCGAGGGTGCCATGGCGATGCTGCTCAAGGATGCCGTCAAGCCAAACCTGGTGCAGACCATCGCCGGGACGCCGGCGCTGGTCCACGGCGGGCCGTTCGCCAACATCGCGCACGGCTGCAACTCCGTCATCGCCACGCAGACCGCCCGGCGGCTGGCCGACATCGTGGTCACCGAGGCGGGTTTCGGCTCGGACCTCGGGGCCGAAAAGTTCATGGACATCAAGGCACGGGCTGCCGGTTTTGCGCCGTCGGCCATCGTCGTCGTCGCCACTGTCCGCGCGCTCAAAATGCATGGCGGCGTGGCCAAGGAAAACCTGTCGACGCCGGATACCGCGGCCCTGCAGGAGGGGCTGGTGAACCTGGAACGCCATGTGGATAACGCAGCGAAGTTCGGCGTGACGCCGGTTGTCGCGATCAACAAGTTCACCACGGACTCGCAGGCGGAACTGGACGCGATTCTGCAGTGGTGCCGGCGGAAGGGTGTCGAGGCTGCCGTTGCCGACGTGTGGGGCGAAGGCGGCGGCGGGACCGGGGGCGATGAACTGGCCGCCAAGGTTGCGCGCGCGATTGATACGCCGCAGAATTTCTCACCGCTCTACGACCTGGACCTCGCCGTCGAAAAGAAAATCGAGACCATCGCCCAGCAGATCTACGGCGCCGACCACGTGGAATTCGCCATCCCCGCCAAGCGGCGGCTCGCGGAGATCGAGGCAAACGGCTGGGGCCGGCTGCCCGTCTGCATGGCGAAGACCCAGTACTCCTTCACAGACGATCCGACCCGGCTCGGGGCCCCGTCCGGCTTCACCATCACCGTCCGCGACCTCATTCCGAAAACCGGCGCCGGTTTCATCGTCGCGCTGACGGGCGCGGTTATGACCATGCCCGGCCTGCCCCCGCAGCCGGCCGCGATGCGGATGGACGTGAACGACGACGGCGAAATCACCGGGCTCTTCTAGGTCACCGGGCGCTTCGCTTCAGCGGTCAGCGGAAGCGTGGGGACGGTGCTGCCGTCATCCTCGTAGGAAGTGGCTCCGGCCATGTCCCGGGCCGCGACGTAGCCGAAAGTCAGCGCGGGTCCCAGGTTGATGCCGCCGGCCGGATAGTGCCCGCCCATCACACTGGACTGGTCATTCCCCACCGCGTACAGCCCGGCAATCGCTTGGCCTTCGCCGTCGAGAACCCGGGCACGGGGGTCAACGTCGATCCCGGCGAAGGTGCCGAAGCTGCCCGGTACCACCTTCACGGCGTAGAACGGGCCCTTCTCGATTGGGGCAAGTGTGGGGTTGGGCGTCGTGGTCGGGTCGCCGCCATACCGGTTGAACTCTGTTTCGCCGCGTTCGAAATCGGGGTCCACACCGCGCCGCGCATTCTCGTTGAAGCGAGCGAGGGTATCTTCAAGCCCCTGTGGATCGATGCCGCAGTTCCGGGCGAGTTCCTCGATGGTGCGGCCCTTCTTGAGGTAGCCGGAGCGCAGGTACGGGAACAGCGGAACGGGCAGCGGCTTGGCCATGCCGAGCGGGTATTTGCGGACGAAGCGGGCGTCCGTGATCTGCCAAGACTCGGCAGGTTCGCCCTCGGGCGTGGCCTCGATGAGCGCTGAGACGTAGTCGTAGTAGCCGTTGGCTTCGTTGACGAACCGCTTGCCGTTGCGCCGTACGCCGATGCTGCCGGGTTTGGCGCGGTCCATGATGTGCGGGAAAGTGCCCTGGCGGCCGTTTACGTAGGGCACGAGCGAGACCGGGCACCAGGCGGCCGGCGAGGCGACGTCGGTCTTGAAGTGCGCCCCTACTTCCTGCGCCATCGTGAGGCCGTCTCCGGTGGCCTCCTTCGGTGCCAGCGTCCAGTGCTCGTGCCCCGTCGGGGTCTTGGGGAAAAGTTGCTTGCGGCGCTCGATATCGTTCGGGAATCCGCCGGTGGCCAGCACGACGCCGCGGGCCGTGTTGATCGTATATCGACCCTCGGGGCCCTCCACCTCAGCGCCGACTACAGACCCCGAGGCGTCCGTGAGGAGCTTCCGGGCCGGGGTCGAGACACGGATATCGACGCCGAGGTCGTCGGCGGATTTCATCAGCCGCCCCGTCAGTGCCGTGCCGTTGACTAGCTGCATGTTGCGGCGGTGCACGACGACGTCGAAAACATGCGGGACGAAGCGCTTGGCGGCGTGGAACAGGCCGGTAACGCTGCCTTGGGACGCGGAGAGGAACTTCGTTAGATCCGGTCCGGCCATGATCCCCATGCCGAGGAAGGAGGTTTCGTACAGCTGGTGGCGCATTTTGTTCCGCAGTTCGGGCCTGATGTTGCGCGCGTTGTAGGGTGCGGGGCCGACAGAGCGGTGTCCGGTTCCGGCGCCCGGCGTCTTGCCGTAGATGTCCTTGATCTTGGCGCCGGGGGTGAATTTCAGGCTGGTCTTCTCGTGGAAAAAGCCGACCATGTGGGGTACGGCGTCGAGGAATGCTTCGACACGGTCGGCGTCGAAGTTCTCGCCCAGCCGGTGGCGCAGGTACGTGCGGAATTCCTCGCGGTCCTCGTTGACGCCGTCCGCTTTCGCCAGCGGATTGCCAGGGGTCCAGGCCCAGCCGCCGGACCAGGAGGTGGCACCGCCGCAGACTGAGGCCTTTTCCACGACGACGACTTTGAGCCCGTGGTAGGCGGCGGTGACGGCGGCGGCGAGTCCGCCGGCTCCGGAACCAATGATGAGTACGTCGACGTCGAGGGTGGGTTGGTTGGTGGCGGTGTTCATAAGTGAGCTCCGTTTCGGTGGATCAATGCGGCGCGCGGTCGCTGGTCTAATGGCCATATTCGTCGGCATCGAGGCGATGGCCTGCGCCGGTATCCAGGGCGTCGATCGCGCTGCGTTCGCCGTCGGTCAGTGCGAAGTCGAATACGTTGAGGTTCTCCAGCTGCCGATTGTTGCTCGCAGACTTGGGGACGGCGATGCGGCCGGAATCGAGATGCCAGCGCAGCACGACCTGTGCACGTGTCTTACCGTGTGCCGCTGCCGGGCCGGTGACGGCGGGGTGTTCGAGGAACGTCCCCGCGCGGCCGAGAGGGCTGTAGGCGGCGGTTGCGATTCCGAGAGCGGCGTTGTGTTCGAGCAGGCTGCGCTGCAGGTGGTGGGGGTCCACCTGAATCTGATTGACGGCGGGCTTCAGTCCCGCGGCAGCAACCTGATCCAGGTGGGCAGGCTTGAAGTTGGAGACGCCCCAGCTACGCAGCGCTCCCTCGTCGACGAGCTCCTGCAGGCCAACGCAGGTCTCGACGTAGCGGTCCAGCTGCGGGTTGGGCCAGTGGATGAGGAAGAGATCCAGGTACTCGAGGCCGAGGCGGTCGAGCGCCTCGGTGTAGGCGGTGCGGACCGCGGTCCGGGAGTGGCCGGGGAGGCTCAGTTTGCTCGTGACCCAGAGTTCGGAGCGGTCGATGCCTGCGCGGCGGATGCCTTCGCCCACAGCGTCCTCGTTGCCGTATTTCTGCGCGGTGTCGACATGGCGGTAGCCGTTGGCGATGCCGCGCGCCACGGCGTCGGCCGCTTCCTTGCCTACCAGCGGCCAGGTGCCGAGGCCGATCATCGGCACGGCGACGCCTGGGGCGATCTCCAGCGCCGTCTGTTGGAGAGCGTTGTTGGGAGTCATTGTTTTTCCTTCTGGCGTTAGGCGCTGGTGGGGACGCGGAGGGCGGCCGCTTCGTCGAGGACACGGTCGGCGGCCTTTTTGAGCAGCTGTACCCATGCCTCTTCGCCGATTCGGGAAACGGTGGAATCGGACGGGGTCTCCACACTGACCGGAAGTTCCGGTGGCAACGCGGCGACGATCTCCGGCAGGCGGAAGTCGCCCTCGCCGGGAACTCCGCGTTCGGAACGGGATTCCAGGACCAGGCCTTCGCGGTCAGCGGGCCGCTGCGCCGGACCGTCGCAGAGCTGGACCATGGGGACCAAGCCGATGTTCGTGGCCAGATCCTCGAGGGTGCCTCCGAAGCGGCGGAAGTGCAGGGTGTCGACGACGATCTGGCAGCCGGCCGCGCGGGCGAGTTCGGCAGCGGTAGGGATCGAGTTGACGGCTTGGT
This sequence comes from Arthrobacter sp. Soil_C_60, assembly GCF_057656375.1. Lineage (NCBI taxonomy): Bacteria > Bacillati > Actinomycetota > Actinomycetes > Micrococcales > Micrococcaceae > Arthrobacter > Arthrobacter sp. Soil_C_60. The sequence continues at coordinate 6,176 of NZ_JBDGKM010000019.1, forward strand.
AGGAGATGGGCTCCAGTGTCGGAGTGATGCCGTGGCTGCGTCCATCTTCGGCCATGCGGGCAAGGGTGTCGGCCAGTCTGTTGCGGTCGGGATCGCTTGCGGCGACTGTGAGCCCGGTGGCCCCGAGGGCCTGGCCGGCCTCCATCATTCGCAGCCACGCGTCGCGCTGGTTGCTGCCATCGAGCAGCAGGAACTCGATGTCGCGAATTACGACGCCGGTGTCAGCCATCCGCGCCAACGTTTCGGTGAGCATCGGCGAGCCCGGCTGCAGATCGAAGGCACGTTCGTTGGCGGTGACAGGACGGACCCGGGCGCCGATGAAGTCGAACCCAGCGCCAGCGGCCAGTAGGACTAGGTCCGGCGGGGCAGTCCCGAGCAGCGAAAGCTGGGCAATACCGAGGGGTGGACGGACCGTTGTGGCGCTCATCGGATCGCTCCCAGGACGGCGGGTTCCGGCTGTGCAGCGAGAGCGCCGAGCGCAGGGGTGGCACCGGGGTCGGGATCGGCCCCGGCCAGATAAGCGGCGATGCGCTGGGCGGCGTCGAATCCGCTCTTGATGGCATTGGAAGCGATAGCCGGTTTCTGGTCAATGACGGTGCCGGCCAGAGTCACTGGCACGCCGGCGCCCTTGCTCAGTGCCGAATCGCGGCCCGCGTGGCTGATCACCGGGCTAAGCGGGGCGACTGAGCGGGAGGCCAACAGCTCACCCGGGGCGTCCAGCCATTCCTCGCCCTTCGGCCCGACGGCCCGGATCCGTCCTCCCGAGAATTCGACGATGCTTGCGTCGAGCAATATCCGAACGTTGGGATTGGCGTGCAGCCTCGGGACGGCAAGAATCTTGGCGCGGCGCCCGGCCTCGGGGGCGAGCGTTTCCTGCGGTCCGACGAGCAACACCGACGTGCCGCGGCCCGCAAGTGTGTCCGCCACGCTCATGGCCACCGAATCGGCGCCCCAAATGGTGATAGCCTCCGGCGCAGCTTCGGTACCGGCGAGGACACCGGGGTGCGCCATCAGCCAGTCGCGGACATCGGAGACGGCTTCGCTGTCCGCGCTGGCGAACGCAGGCGCAGGGCGGAGTCCACCGGTGGCGAGGACTACTGCGTCAGCCCGGTGCTCGACGGCGAGCCGGCCGAGGCTCTTGGTGTCTGCTGCGGTGCCGAAGCGGACCTCAATACCGAGTCGTTGGTTCTCTTCGGCCGCCCAACTGGTGAAGCGGTGGAAATCCGGCGTCGACTTCATCTTCTCGGCCAGCGCGAAATCGCCGCCGTGCCGGTTTCCGGCGTCGAGAATCGTCACCGCAGCCCCGGCCTCGGCGAGCTCGCGCGCGGCCGTCAGCCCAGCGGGGCCGGCTCCGACAACAAGGGCCCGGGATCCCGGCCGTACTGTCGGCGTGGCGACCGGCACTCGGGAGCGTCCGACGGCAGGGTTGACGGTGCAGGTGACCTGGCCAATGCCGAGGTTGTCGATGCACACGTTGCACGCGATGCAGGGGCGGTAGCGCTCGCCGGTCAGGACGCCTCGGACAAAGTTCGGGTCGGCGTGCACGGCTCGGCCGAGCGAGACGAAGTCGCACAGCCCCGCCGCGAGCACGGCGTCGATGATCGCCGGCGAGTTCAGCCTGCCGGCCATGCCGAGCGGCAGGCCGTACTTGCGGTAGGCGCGGGCGTACTCGCCGAGCAGGCCCGGCGCCCATTCGCCGGACTGGACGATCCACTCGCCGGCTTCGTAGCTGCCGGCGGAGAGGTCGATGAAGTCCAGCGCCTCGGTATTGACCTTGTCCATGACCGCCAGCTGCCCGGCTGCGTCCAGTCCGCCTTCGACGCCTTCGAGGACCGAAATACGGATACCGACGACGGCGTAGGGCGCGCGAAGGCGGATCTCGTCGATGACCAGGTTGACGAATGCCTCGCCGGCGCCGAACTCGTCGGTGCGCCAGTTGGTGCGTGGGGACATGAACTGATGGATCAGGTAGCCGTGGCCGCCGTGGATGTTGATGACGTCGAAGCCCGCCTCGACGGCGCGGCGGGCCGCTTCGCCGTAAGCGGCGGCCAGCTCGCGGACCTCGTTGGTGGTCATTTCACGTGGCATTTCGCCGCCGGCCACGTCACACGCGGACGGCGAGGGTGCCACATTCTTGAAGCCCGTGACCTCCGCCTGCGCTGTGCGGCCGCCGTGGTTGATCTCCACGGCGGCCAGGGCGCCTTCGGCGTGGATCGCGTCCGTGAAGATCTTCATGCTGGGGATGGTGTCGTCCGTGTGCAGGCCGAGCTGGTGCGTCCTGCCCTTGCCGTCGGCGCGTACGTAGGTTGCCTCGGTGGTGACCAGCCCGAGCCCAGCGCGGGCACGGGCGAGGAGGTAGTCGAGGTACTGCTCGGTCATCCGGCCGTCGGTAGTGCCATAATTGCGCTCCATCGGCGAGGAGGCCAGGCGGTTGCGCAGGACCACCGGGGTGCGTCCGTTTCGGCCGAGTTCGAGCGGCCGCCGAGCATAGGCGGACCCGCCTGCGGGGGTGGTGTTCACGTGGTTCTCCTTGCGGGATACGGGGCGGTTTAGCGGTTGGCCTGGACTGTTTGGGCGCTAACGCCTTCTGGTGCCACTGGGTCATGCACAGGGAAGGGTGCGAAGCGGACTGGGACACCGGTCCGCGCGGATTCGTAGACGGCCAGCAGGATGCGGAGAGCGTTATTGGCGTCGCGTCCTGTAATGGCCGGATCCGCGCCGTGGGCCAGCGCTTCAACGAAGTCGCGGATCTGGCTGGTGTGATGCGGGATGAGCTGGCCGTTGATGGAGGACAAGTCAACGTTCGGCTCAACATCCTCGGGGTGGGCCGGCGTCGTCCGAACCGTGTTTCCGGTGGCCATGATGGTCACGCGGCCGTCCGTGCCCTCGGGGAACTCGCTGAGCTCGGCTGTTGCACCGGTTGACCCGGTCACGCGGATCTGAACGCCCAGCGAAGGGGCCGCAGCGGTGGAGGCGGAGAGCGTGGCGATACCCCCGGAAGTGAACTTCAGGACTGCGGTGGCGGAATCCTCCACTTCGATGTTCCCACCGTGCTTGAAGGTATTGATGGCACCGTAGACTTCGGCGATATCGCCCATGTACCACTGCAGCAGGTCGATGTAATGGATGGCCTGGGTCATCAGCGCACCGCCGCCGTCGTTATTCCAGGTCCCGCGCCAGGCGTCCTTGGAGTAGTAGCTGGGGTCGCGGTGCAGCAGGACGGACGCGTGTCCGAGCACGGGCATGCCGAGCGTGCCATCGTCGATCGCGGCGCGGATACGTTGCGCCGCAGGCCAGAAGCGGCGTTGGAACAGGACGCCGAGCTTAACGCCGGCTGCATCGCACGCTGCCACCATGCGTTCAGCAGAGGGGAGGTCGATCGCGATCGGCTTCTCGCACAACACATGCACGCCGGCAATGGCGGCTTCGAGGACCACGGCCTCATGCGTCGGGTGTGGGGTGCAGACCGAAACGATGTCCAGATCCAGCGCCAGCAGTGCGGAGACCGAGTCGACAGCGTTCTCTACTCCCCACGCGGTGGCGGTGGCGCGGGCGCGCTCGGGGTCGACGTCGCAGACACCGACTACCTCTGCTGTCTCCAGGGCGGCGAAGGCCTCGAGATGGTTGCGGCTGATCATGCCGCAGCCGACAATGCCGACGCGCAAGGTGCGCGGGTGGCCGGGAACCTGCTGGATCACGGAAGTGCCTTTCGAACGAGGACAAGTTTGTGGCGGGGCTGCCGAGGCCTGCGTGCGTTTCAACTCTATGAACCGCACGCAGGCTGGAACCAACAGTTCCCGTTCATCGGAATTCAGGCTTGGGGCGTCAGCCGGAGCCTGGGTACAGAATTTCGTGTACTGGGGTGGACTAGTTGCTGCTGCGGGCCGCGTTGCGCTGGCCGAGTTCCTTCAGCGGGGTGCGGAAGGTTTCTTTAGCCGTGGCTGCAGCGATAGCGGCGAAGATGCACACGACGGCGGTGAAGATCGCCACAGGCAGCCAGTTTGTTTCGCTGTCGCCCATCAGCCAGGTACCGATCGAGGGAGTGAATCCGGCGATCAGCAGGCCGAGCTGCAGCCCAATGGCCATGCCGGAGTAGCGGACCTTGACGTCGAACATTTCGGAGAAGAATGCCGGGTAGAGACCGTTGGAGATGCTGTAGAACAGGGACGTTGTGACGAAGCCTGCCAGCAGGATCAGAGCGAATTCGCCGGTGGAAATGGCTTGGAAGTAGAAGAAGATGGAGACGGCGCTGCCGATGCAGCCGGTGATGAAAACGGGCTTCCGGCCGATACGGTCGGAAACGTAGGCGCCGAACGGTTGCGTGAACAGTGCCGCCACATTGGTGCAGATGGTTACCAGCAGCATGGTGGCTGCCGGCACACCGGCGTTGTTCGTGGCGAAGGACAGAGCGAAGACTGCTACCACCGTGTTGACCACCGTGAAGAGTGAGGCGAATGCCACCCGCACTACATCCCAGCCGTGGTCCTTGATGACGACGGCCAGCGGCAGTTTGGCAGTCTCGTTGTGCTCTTTGGTTTCCTCGAAGACCGCCGGTTCGTCGAGCGTACGTCGGACCAGATAGGCCACAACCAGCACTAGGATGCTGGACCAGAAGGGAATGCGCCAGCCCCAGCTGAGCAGGTCCTCGCGAGGCATGGCAGCGATCGGCAGGAAGACCAGGCTGGCCAGGATCAGGCCCGAAACGATGCCGTTCAGAGCCCAGGAACCGTAGAATCCGCGGCGGTTGGCCGGTGCCTGCTCGATGGTCAGGGTGCTGGCGCCGGCCGTCTCGCCTCCTGCCGAGAGGCCCTGGAGCAACCGCAGGAAGACCAGCAGGATGGGGGCCCAGATGCCGATGGAGTTGTAGTCGGGCAGGCAACCGATCAGGAACGTCGCCGCCCCCATCAGTACGAGGGAGAAGACCAGCACATTCCGGCGTCCCACTTTATCGCCGAAGTGGCCCAAAATGACAGCGCCGAAGGGACGGGCGATATAAGCGACGCCGAAGGTGGCCAGCGAGGCAAGGTTGGAAGCGCCGCCGGCGTCGGGGAAGAAGATGTCTCCGAAGACCAGTGCTGCGGCGGAGGCGTAGATGAAGAAGTCGTAGTACTCGAGCATGCCGCCCAGATAGGCGGCTACTGCAGCTCTGCGGCCCTGATTCGGCTTGCGGGTGGTCCCGCTCGCGGAAGCGGCGGCATCGGTCGTGCGGTTTGTCGTCATTGACATGGTTTCTCCTCATGAATTGCTGCGGCAGCCGGGAAGGTCCACGGCAGCAACTCTTATTCTTAGGGTATGTCCGTAGGGGACAGGGTGCGTCTAAACGCGGAGATGTTCTGCCTCTGGTGCCTTGACTGCCAGGGTTGTCGCGAGGTGCTCGCCGGCGGCGAAGGCGCGGGTAATGGCGGAGCCTAGCGTGGCGCCGCCGCCGGGGTAGTTGTTGCGGAAAACGCCGGCAGAGACATTGCCGGCCGCGTACAGGCCGGCCAGCGGATGTCCATGGCGGTCCAGGACCTGGCCGTGGAGATTAGTTTCCAGACCGCCTGAAGTTCCCAGAACGCCTGCCTTAATGGGAACAGCGTAGAAGGGGGCGGTGTTCAGTGGCGCCAGGCAGGGGTTTAGCATGTTGCCCGCGTCGCCCAGGAACCGGTCCTGTGGGGTCGAGCCCCGCCCGAACTCAGTATCCGTTCCGGTCTCTGCGTCGGCATTGAACTTCGCAACGGTAGCCGACAGACCGTCCTGATCGATGCCGAGCTTGGCGGCAAGTTTCTCAAGGCTTGGTGCCGTGACCATCCAGTCCGCCGGGACGCCAGGGGTTGAGCCGGCCACCGGGTACTTGGCCAGGTATTCGGCATCGAAGACCAGCCACGCCGGGTTGTTCTGTTGGCGCAAGGTATGCGGATCGATCGTAGCGAACACCCTCGAGGCGTCGTGGTAATTCAGGGCCTCGTTGACGAAGCGTTTGCCGGCCGAGTTAACCGTGATGGAACCAGGCAGCGTCATTTCCACATTGCCCATCCGGCCTGACGGGACGCCGTCGTAAACCTGCGTGGGCGGGCAAATCACCGGCACGCCCCAGATCGCTGTCATGTCAGCCACTGCAGCTCCGGCCTTCAGCCCGAGCTGCAGTCCGTCACCTTCATTGGACGGTGCACTGATGGGCGTAACGGGGAAACCGAGGAAGGCGCTTCGGAGCCGGGCGTTCCACTCGAAACCGCCCGAAGCGATTACGACGGCGTTGGCCCGGACCTCGGTCGAATTGGTGCAGCTGGCGCCGTCGTCGTTGATCGTAACCTTCCAGCCGTCCTCGGAACGGGCCAGATCTTCGACGGGAGCCGACGCTGTCACGGTGACTCCGCGGTCCAACGCACTTGCCAGCAGGCTCCCGACCAGCGCGCCTCCCATGGTCCGCACGCCGGTGGCGGCGCGCTCGGCCAGCAACTGTTGATCCGGGGCCCGCCCGTTGAGCTCGTCCCGCTCCGCCATGGTCAGCAACGGAAAGTACGACGACGGCCGGATGGCTTCGGCCATTCCCGGGTAGCCCGCCGGGTCGAACGCGTTGTTGTCCAGGCCGCGGCCGCCGTCTGCCGAGCCGGGCCACTCCAGATGGTAGTCCGGGCGGGCCAGCGGGGTGAGCGAAACCCGAGTGCTCGAGGCAAGGTATTCGACTGCCCGTGGGGCGGTGGCCACATACCAGTCGATTTCCTCAGCCGACATGACATGCCCGGCGGCCCTGGACAGATAAGCTGTGCCTGCTTCGTGCGAGTCCGTGAATCCTGCAGTCTTGGCCAGATGGTTGTTCGGCGCCCAGAGGACACCGCCGCCGGCGGCCGTGGTCCCGCCAAGCCTGGTCGCCTTTTCCAGGACCAGGACCGTCAAGCCCGCATCCGCAGCCCTGACGGCGGATACCAGCCCGGCCGCACCGCTGCCGATGATAACGACGTCGTAGTTAGTGGAAAGTTCCTGGACCGGCGTGGTGATCATGCGGAAGCTCCCGCAAGCACCTGGGCGTTCTGCGACGGGGGCTGGCTGGCCGGCATTTCAATCATGATCTTGCCGACCTTTTCGGTTCGGTTGCGCATCAGTTCGAAGGCGTCCGCCAGTTTGCCGAAGGGCACCCTGTGCGTCATGAGTTCCCGGGCCTGGTCCTGATGCGCGGCCAGCAGGTTCAGCCCGTCCGGAATCAGGTTCAGGCTGTTCCGGCTGCCAAGCAGGTCCAGTTCCTTGAACGGAACCTCTTTCATCGAAACAGCTGCCGAGCGCGGCGAGATGCCTACTTGGACAATGCGGCCGGCGCTGGCAACCAGCCGGATGGCGTTCTCCAGTGAGGCCGGCGCTCCGGTTGCCTCGATGATGAGGGTAGGACCGCAGCCTCCCGTCAGCGCATCGAGCCGTGCCGCCTGGCCGGCATCCGGAAAATCAGCGGCAGGGACTACCTGCAGCGTGTCCACGGCGCCGAACTTGGTCGCCAACTGTAGTCTTTCCGGTTCGATGTCAGCACAGATGACCTTCACACCCAGATCCGTCAGGTACAGCGTGGCGAGCAGGCCGATCGGTCCGCTGCCCAACACCAAGGCGGTCTCACCGGCAACCGGACGGCCGCGGTTCACGGCCTGCATGGCGATGGAAGCCGGTTCGCCCATGGCCGCCAGTTCCAGTGCCAGGCCCCCGGGAACCGGGCACAGTTTCTCCACGGGGACGCTCAGCAGTTCCGCGAGGGCACCGTCCTCGTAGCAGCCGAGGCAGGAGATGTTCTCGCAGACGTTGTAGCGGCCCAGTCTGCACGGCTGGCAATCGCCGCAGAAGCTCATCGGGCTGACCGCAACCCTGTCGCCGGGCTGGATGCCGGCAGGGTTGTCGCCCACTGCCTCGACCACGCCGGAGAATTCATGTCCCTGGATGAGAGGAAGATCCGTGGGGTAGTCGTCTTCCCAGATGTGCAGGTCGGTGCCGCAGAGCGTGACATGGTGGATCCGGACCAAGGCGTTGCCCTCGGTCAAGACCGGCTCGGCGGTTTCCTGGTACTCAATGGTTTCTTTGGCGATGGTGCGCGCAGTAAGCATGGTGTCTCGTCCCTTGGATGCTGGTGCCGGTGTGGCGGAATTCAGTTCTGGTCCGCGCCGAAGAAAATGTTCCACTGGCGGATCTCGCGCTGGTCGATCAGGTTGTTCTGGTGGAACGGATCCCGGTTCATCAGAGTCTCGACCTCGTCCTTGTTCTCACCCTTGATGATCAGCAGGGCGCCGGGCGCGTCCTCCGGACCGAAGGGACCGCTCTTGATCAGCAATCCTTCTTCAAAGACGGATTTGAGGAACTCGACATGGCGGGGACGGTGTTCGTCGCGGCCTGCGGTGGTGGCGTCGCTGTAGGTGTAGGTGACTGCAAAAGTTGCCATGAGGGACTGATCCTTTTCTCGTGGTCCGCGGACGTTTCGACCGCCCGCGGCTCCAATGTGATGTAGATCAATTTCTCAGCAGTGATTATGTCTTGTCCAACACTAAAAAAGTCATGCACCATGTAGGAAATGAGCATAATCGAACGGGGAGGGGCCGATTCAGCGATCGGGAGTCGGCAGCACGTCGTCGGCCGTTTGCAGGACGGCGGCCAGCGCGGCCGAAGCGTTCTCCGGATTCCAGGCGATGCCGGACGCGATCGTAGGAGTGGGGGACGGCCGGGACAGCGGAACGTACACTGTTCCGGCCGGCATTATGTCTGCCACCGCAACTGGCATGAGGCTCACGCCGACTCCGCCGGCCACCAGCGAGAGAGCGGTATACGGATCTGCGATTTCCTGGGCTACCCGTGGGCGGAAACCTGCCGAAGTGCAGGCAGCAAAGAGAGCCTCCCGCACTGACGATCCGTGCCGTGCGGGCATGGTGACCCAGCTGTCGTCGGATAGGTCGGCCAGATCGATGGAGTCCTGCTGCGCCAGCGGGTGGTCAAGCGGCAAGGTGGCACCAAGCGGCTCTACGGCGATCAGCCGCGTGGCGACCTTGGCTGTGCTCACGGGCAGGCCGATAAAACACAGGTCGAGGGCGCCGACGGTAAGTTGGCTCAGGGCTGCCTGTGTCAGCAGTCCTCCGGTCAGCGTTAGGTCCACGTCCGGATAGCGCTGCCGCAATGCGCGGGTCAGCGGGGGCAGCGTCTTGTGATTCAGTGCGCCGGAGAACCCGATGTGGACCCGGCCATAGACATGCTCGCCGGCCGTCTGGGCGGATCTCCGGGCTAAGTCCATTTCCTCCAGGATCCGGCGGGCGTGCGGGAGGAATGAATGCCCTGCACTGGTCAAGGCCACTGTCCGGGTATTGCGCTCGAAGAGGTCGACGCCGAGATGCCTTTCCAGCTTCCTGATTGTCTGGCTCAACGGCGACTGGGCCATCCGCAGCCGTTCCGCCGCCCGGCCGAAATGCAGTTCCTCGGCAACGGCGATGAAAGCCTCGATCCACCTAAGTTCCACGACGCTTCCGCTTCCTTATCGTTGTGCAGCGAGCCAAGCGGATTCTTCCTTGTCCCCGCCCGGATCCAAGAATACTGTCACGTTCCGATCCCGGACCCCGAGGCGAGGACTGAGCGAAAATCCGGCTTGCGCCGATCAGGCGAAGCCGAAGATGGGCGGGAAGGCCAGAATAACGACGGCGGCCCAGGCGCCGTAGATGGGGAGGTAGCGTGTTTGCCAGCGCTCGAGCGCACCGAACGGCCGGCGCCCGCGCAGGAACCCGACGGTGAGCCAGGCCGCCCGGAGCAGGTGCACCAGCAGCAGCAGGTTCAGGCCGAGCGCCGCGATCTTGTTGGAGCTGAAGCCGAATTCGGCGATGCGGGTCAGCATCGCGGTCAGCATCACCGCGTCGACCGCGAGGGCCGCGATGACGAGGACCAGTTGCAGGGCGTCGAACAGGCCCGGCTGCGCGAGCGAGTCGCGGGCTGAAATCGCGTAGAGCAGCAGGCACAGGACCAGCACGAGGATCGCGTCCATCAGGATGAGCAGCTCTCGGTCGACGTCGACAAGGCCGCCAGCGGCGGTGAAGACGGCGAGGAGGGTCAGCAGCATGACGATCGTCAGGGGCGTGAAGACGCGAGTGAGGACGGGTGCGATGTTCTCGACGACGTTTTGCTTGGCTTCGACGAGCCACGCGGCGACGACAAGTGCCCCGGGGACGGCGAACGGCATGATCCAGTCCTCCAGAACCGGTTCGAGGTCGATGCCCACGACGCTGAGGGCGCCGAAGGTGAGCCCGACCAGGACGGCGCCGCCGAGGGCGAGGAGCGTGAAGTAGATGGCGAGCTCACCGGTAAACCGGACGAAGTCCATGCGCCGGTTGTCGGAGCGCCACCTGCCTCCGACGTAGGCGACTCCGGCCAGCAGCCACAGGACCACCGGGGCGTGCAGGATGGCGAGCACTTCGGTGGAACCGCCCGAGACGAACGGGTAGACGTTGAGCACCACCGCCAGCGCGGCGAACGGGATCAGCAGCATCGCCGCGACGGATGCGGTGAGCCGGCGCTTCCACGCGAAGTAGGCGCCGAGGAACGGGAAGACGAGCAAGCCGAGGTTGCGCGCCAGCACCGCCTCGCCGTTCAGCCAGACGGTCCCGATCTTGACGGCCAGGCCGGCTCCGACGGCAAGTGCAAGCACGACGGCGAGCTCGCGCCACGGGGGAGTGCCTGCGCCGTCGGAATCTTCCGGCACCAGGACCAGCTGCTTCCACAGCCGGTCGGAGTGCTCGCGGGCGAACTCGCGCGAGACGGCGTCGAGGTTGCCCAGGCGCTTGATCGCGACGAGGAACGCCTCCTCGTCGTCGAGCCCGGTGGCCTGCCGGTCGGCGATCTGCTCTCGCAGGTGGTCCTCAAGTTCGTCGATGTCGGCGGGGGAGATGGCCTGGCGCCGCTGGACGTACCCGCGCCACCGGCCGATCTGGGCCTCAAGTTCCGCGTGCTGCTCCATCATGCCCACCCTTCGATCACGGCGGGCGGTCGTTGCGCGCTCTGCCAGACCTGCCGCAGCGCATCCGCCACGACGCTCCACTGCTCCTGCCGGTCGGCGAGGGCGGCCCGGCCCGTCGGGGTGATCGCGTAGTGCTTGCGCCGTCGTCCGGCTTCGGAGGTGCCCCAGGACGACGACACATAGCCGAGCCGTTCGAGCCTGTGCAGCAGCGGGTAGAGCATCCCGTCGGTCCACTGCATGCCGCCGCCGGACAGCTCGCTCACGCGCTTGATGATCGCGTAGCCGTACAGATCGCCCTCCATCAGAATCCCCAGCACGAGCGGGGTGGCCGAAGCGGCGACCAGGTCCTTATCGATGCGCACGGCGCCTCCCATACCTAGAACTGCAATGTAATAACCATAGCAGTTCTAGGTATAGCTGCGGGCGACGGTCAGCGGGTTGGCGCCCGGCTCAGCCTGGCAAGATCAGCGGTTGAGGAGCTTGTGCAGCAGCACGGCCACGTGGAGCGAAGTGCGTGATTCCGCGTCGTCCAGCCGGACGCCGAGCTGGGTTTCGAGTTTGGCCAGGCGGGCATAGAGGGTGGGCCTGCTGAGGTAGCCGGTCCGCGCAAGCTGGGCCTTGTTGCCGCCGCTTTCCAAGTACCGCTCCAGCAGGTCGAGCCCGGCGCCGTCATCGTTCGCCAGAAGTTCGCCGAGCTCCGAGTCCACGAACGTCTGCACGCGCTGGTCCTCGTGCAGCAGCCAGAGCAGGCCGCGGAGCCGGACGTCGCCGGAGCGGTAGAAGCGTTTGGCGCCCTTGGTGAGCGTGCTGGCGGCCTCGGCGACCTGCGCGGCTTCGTCCAGCCCGGCGGCGGCAGCGGGGAGCAGTTCGGCGCGGCCGCGGCCCACGCCGACGGTCCAGCCCAGCTCGCCGGAGGACTCGGCGGCCTCGCCGGAGATCCGCTCCAGCATGGGGTCGGCCAGCTGCTTCGCGGGAACCGGCAGCAGCAGTGCGATGGATCCGGCCTGCAGGCTGGCGGCCAGGGCGGTGGTGCGCGAGGTCGCCATCACGCGGTGCAGCAGGTCCAGCAGGGCCCGTTCGCGCCGTTGGGTGCCGATGGGTTCTTCGCCGGGAATGCGGTCCAGCCGGAAGACCACCGGCACGTAGAGTGGCGCCGGCTGAAGGCCCATGGCCGCGCTGCGGGCCAGTGCCTCGGACTCAGTCAGCGAGCCGGGCCGGCGCAGTTCGTGCACCAGGCCGGCGCGCGCCTGGTGGGCGAGCTCCAGCTGGTCGCGCTCCGCCATCCGGTTGATGGACAGCGCCTGGCCGGCGCGCTCAAGCACCATGGCGGATTCGGCGTCGTCGTCGTTATTTTCCTGGAGCACGGGAACCACCAGGCGGCCCCAGCGGTGCCCCCGGATTCCCACCGGCGTCTGCAGCCAGCGCTCGCCGCCGGAACGGACCGTCTCCTCACGGTAGTGCACCAGCCGCGAGCGGGCTTCCCAATCGCGCAGCACCTCCATCGTGGGCAGGCCGGCGGCGTCGAAGGCCAGGACCAGGTGGGAGGCGTCCTCAAGAACCACCGGCGCGCCGAGCAGCTCCGCGGTGCGGGCGACAATCTCCTCGGCGCCGGCGCTTTCGAGGCTGAGCTGGGTGAAGACCTCGTGCACGCGGCGGGCCTTTTCCACCTGCTCCAACTGCGTGGAGACCAGCTTGCGGTGCACCACCTCGGTCACCTCAACGAACCGCACCTTCCGGCTCAGCAGGACCACGGGCAGGCCGACGTCGCGGGCGGCTTGGCGCAGGGCGTCCGCGGCCTGCTGCCGCGCGCTGGTGATTTCGACGACGACGCCGGCGGCTCCCGCGGCCTCGAGCCCGCGGAGGAATTCCGCCGCCTCGTGGGCGGAGTCCTCGAACGCCAGACCGGTGGTCAGCACCAGCTCCCCGCCTTCGAGCAGGCCGGACAGCTCCTTCAGCTCGGCGACGTGGACCCAGCGGACGGCTTCGCCGAGCCTCTCCGCACCGGCAAGAATTTCCGGTTCCCCGGCCTCAACCACGGGCAACTGCAGGACGTCGGCAACCGTAAGCACCATTTACACAGTGTATAGCTCGAAGGAGAACAGATTACACAGTGCTCCTTCCGTGGGGGTGTCACATGGGGGCAGGATGAAACCACGACGCCGGCGCTTGCCCGGGCACGCCCACAACACGTACTCAAGGAGTCCCATGAAGACCATTCAGCACTGGATCAACGGCGCCGAGACCGCGCCGGCCACCGGCTCACGCGTGTCCGACGTGACAAATCCCGCCACCGGCAAGGTGACCTCGCACGTGGCTCTGGCCAGCGCCAGCACTGTGAATGACGCGGTTGCCGCGGCGACGGCGGCGTTCCCGCTCTGGCGCGACACCTCGCTGGCCAAGCGCGTGCAGATCCTCTTCCGCTTCCGCGAGCTGCTGAACGCCCGCAAGCCCGAGCTGGCGGCGATCATCACCGCCGAGCACGGCAAGGTCCTCGACGACGCGCTCGGCGAGATCTCCCGCGGCCAGGAGGTTGTGGAGTTCGCCTGCGGCATCCCGCACCTGCTCAAGGGCGGCTACACCGAGAACGCCTCCACCAAGGTGGACGTCCACTCCGTCCGCCAGCCCGTGGGCCCGGCGGCGATCATCTCGCCGTTCAACTTCCCGGCCATGGTGCCGATGTGGTTCTTCCCGGTGGCCATCGCCGCCGGCAACACCGTGATCCTCAAGCCCAGCGAGAAGGACCCGACGGCGGCGAACTGGATGGCCGAACTGTGGAAGGAAGCCGGCCTGCCCGACGGCGTGTTCAATGTCGTCCACGGTGACAAGGAAGCCGTGGATACCCTGCTGCAGCATCAGGACATCAAGTCCGTTTCCTTTGTTGGTTCCACCCCCATCGCGCAGTACGTTTACCAGCAGGGCACCGCCACGGGAAAGCGCGTGCAGGCCCTGGGCGGCGCGAAGAACCACATGCTGGTCCTGCCCGACGCCGACCTGGACCTAGCCGCCGACGCCGCGGTCAACGCCGGCTACGGCGCCGCCGGTGAGCGCTGCATGGCAATCTCCGCCATCGTCGCCGTCGAGTCCATCGCGGACGAACTCGTCGCCAAGATCGCCGAACGCACCCGCACCCTGCGGATCGGCGACGGCACCCGCGGCACGGACATGGGCCCGCTGGTCACCGCCGCGCACCGCGAGAAGGTGGCCGGCTACATCAATGCCGGCGAGGCCGCTGGCGCTACCATGGTCCTCGACGGCCGCAAGGTGACCCCGGACGCCGAGGGCGACGGATTCTTCCTCGCCCCCACCCTGTTCGATAACGTCACGCCGGACATGTCCATCTACACCGACGAGATCTTCGGCCCGGTCCTCTCCGTGGTCCGCGTGCCCAGCTATGACGAGGGCCTGCAGCTCATCAACGCCAACCCGTACGGCAACGGGACCGCGATTTTCACGAACGACGGTGGGGCCGCCCGCCGCTTCGAGAACGAGATCGAGGTCGGCATGGTCGGCATCAACGTGCCCATCCCCGTGCCGATGGCGTACTACTCCTTCGGCGGCTGGAAGAACTCCCTCTTCGGCGACAGCCACGCCCACGGCGCCGAAGGCGTGCACTTCTTCACCCGCGGCAAGGTGGTCACCTCCCGCTGGCTCGACCCGAGCCACGGCGGTATCAACCTTGGCTTCCCGCAGAACTCTTGACCCGCCGTCGTTGTTAAGGAGCGCAGCATGAGCATCACCACCGATTCCCCGCTCACCGAGGCGGAACTGGCCTCGGCCAAGCGGGCGTATGAGCTGGACCGCAAGCACGTGTTCCATTCCTGGTCCGCGCAGGAGCAGCTCAAGCCCATGGTCATCACGCGGGCGGACGGCAGTTACGTCTGGGACGGCGAGGGCAACAAGCTGCTGGACTTTTCCTCGCAGCTGGTCAACACCAACATCGGGCACCAGCACCCCAAGGTGGTGGCCGCGATCCAGGAGCAGGCCGGCAAGCTGTGCACCGTTGCGCCGCAGCACGCCAACGACGCGCGCTCCGAGGCCGCCCGGCTCATTTCCGAGCTCACGCCGGGGGACCTGAACCGGATCTTCTTCACCAACGGCGGGGCCGACGCGGTGGAGCATGCCATCCGGATGGCGCGGCTGCACACCGGCAAGTACAAGGTGCTCTCCGCATACCGCTCCTACCACGGCGGCACCGCGCTGGCCGTGAACGTCACCGGCGACCCGCGGCGGATCCCCAACGACTACGGCAACGCCGGTGCGGTGCACTTCCACGCACCGTTCCTCTACCGCAGCCAGTTCCACGCGGCCACCGAGGCGGAGGAATCCCAGCGCGCGCTGGAGCACCTGGAGACCACCATCCAGCTGGAGGGCGCGGGGAACATTGCCGCGATCATCCTGGAGTCCATCCCGGGCACCGCCGGCATCATGGTGCCGCCGCCAGGGTACCTGCAGGGCGTGCGGGAGCTGGCCACCAAGTACGGGATCATCTACATCGCGGACGAGGTCATGTCCGGCTTCGGCCGCGCGGGAAAGTGGTTCGCCATCGACCACTTCGGCGTCGCGCCGGATCTGCTCGCCTTCGCCAAGGGCGTGACTTCCGGGTACGTCCCGCTGGGCGGTGTGGCCATCTCCGAGGAGATCTACTCCACCTTCGCGCAGCGGCCCTACCCGGGCGGGCTGACCTACTCCGGCCACCCGCTGGCTTCGGCGGCTGCCGTCGCCACCATCAATGCCATGCGCGATGAGTCGATGGTGGAGAACGCGGCTTCGCTCGGCGAGAGCGTGGTGGCGCCGGCGCTGGCCCGCATGGCGGAACGGCACCCGAGCATTGGCGAGGTCCGCGGCACCGGAATGTTCTGGGCAATCGAGCTGGTCAAGAACCGCGCCACCCGTGAGCCGCTGGCCCCGTACGGTGCATCGAGTCCGGAGATGAACGAACTGATCGGCGCGTGCAAGTCCCGCGGGCTGCTGCCGTTCGCCAACTTCAACCGGATCCACGTGGTCCCGCCGCTGAACATCACCGCCGAGGACCTCCAGGCTGGCCTGGCCATCCTCGACGAGGTATTCGACCTCGCGGACGCCCACGTGCAGGGCTAAAACACCTGCAAACAAAACAGCGACGTCGGCACCTGGGCGGGTGCCGGCGTCGCTGTTTTTGGTGTCGGTTCCGGGTTTGGCGGCCCTCCGCCGAGATGTCAGGCGACTGCCGCTTCCTCCACCGGCGCCTTCCGGAACAGGCTCCTGAAGGTGAAGAACAGCGCTGCCGAAGTCGCCAGGACCAGCAGGCAGGCAAAGGCCAGGGTGGCCGGCTGCTCGGAGAACAGCAGCGGGATCCGCCGGCCCGGCGCCAGGATAGCGAACACAAAGGCAATCACCGTCCCGAGGTAGCTGCCGATCATGTTGCCCCGGTGCGCTTGGATCTTCCCGCGGATGGCGCTGACCAAGCCGAGAGTCACGGTCAGGAGCGTGAAGGCTGAGAGGCCGTGCAGCCAGGTGTAGCCGCCGTCGCTCTGGATCCAGAAGCTGCTGATGCACAGGTAGTACATGGCGCCGATCCAGGTGAAGCCGATGGCCTTGTGCACCTTGTCCTTGGCGCGGCGGAAGATGTTCATTGGGCCGAGCACCAGAACGTAGCCGGCCGCGATGGCGTGGGTGGCAATGAGCCAGTTCCAGGTTTCCATGGTTATAAGATAGTACTACTATCCATTGGTGTATACAGGATAGTTGCCGGCCGATCCACTATCCGGAAGGAGCCGCTTGTGCAGCTGAGAGAGTTGAGCCAAGCCAGCGGCGTGTCGGCGACCAGCATCAAGTTCTACCTGCGCGAGGACCTGCTCAAGCCCGGGAACCCCGGCACTGCCAACCGCGCCGAGTACACGCAGGAGCACCTGGACCGGCTGGAACTGATCCGGTTGCTCCGGCAGGTAGTGGGCCTCGGGCTGGACAAGATCAAAACGCTGACTTCCGCCGTCGATAATCCCGAGGTGGACGTGATCAACCTGCTCGGCCTGGCGCAGGCGACGGTGCTGGGACTGCCGGCCGAGGCCGTTCCGGACCACCGTTGGACCGCGGAGCTGATGTCCGGCGGACGTTGGTTGGACGCGCCCTCTCCCGCGCGGAACTCCCTAAACGAGCTGTTCGCCCAGATGGAGGAGTTCGGCATGGCCCCTGACGCCACGGTGCTGTCCGCCTACGCAGCGGCGGTAGATCAGGTGGCAGCCCTGGACATCGGCCATGTGGAGGAACAGTCCACGCGGGACCAAATGGTCAGAACGGTTGCAGTGGGGACCTTTCTCTACAGCAAACTGCTGCTGCGGATGCTCGCCCTGGCCCAGACGTCGCGGGCGATGCAGCGGTTCCCGCAACGGAGGGCCGCCGGGCCGGTAACGTCGGATGGCGGCGACCGAACAACTAACGACGACGGCGGGGGTACCGGCGGCTCCGGGGCCTAGGGGACCAGATAGTCGCTGTCGCGCGCGTCGGTGATGAGCATATGCCCGGGCGCGTGGCCGATCGCAAGGGCAGGCCGTGACTCCATTACCGCGGCCTGCGGCGTGACACCGCAGGCCCAGAACACGGGAATGTGGCCCTCCGGAATCTGCACGGGGTCGCCGAAGTCGGGCCTGCCCAAGTCGCCGATGCCCAGCTCCGCGGGATTGCCCACGTGGACGGGGGCGCCGTGTACGGCCGGGTAGCGGGACGTGATGCGCACGGCATCGGCCACCCTGGAAGCGGGGATCGGCCGCATTGAAACCACCAGCGGGCCCGAGATGGATCCGGCGGGCTCGCAGCGCATGTTGGTCTTGTACATCGGCACGTTCACGTTCTGGTCGATGTGCGCCACCGGGATCCCGCCCTCGCGCAGCGCAGATTCGAAGGTGAACGAGCAGCCCACGATGAACGTGACAAGGTCATCGCGCCAGTACTCAGTGATGTCCGTCGGCTCGGCCACCTTCTGTCCGTCGAGGTAGACGGTGTAGCGGGGCACATCGGTGCGGATGTCTCCGCCCGCCAGCAGCGGCCCGGTGACTTCGCCGGCGTCGAGCACTCCCAGGATCGGACAGGGCTTGGGGTTCCGCTGGGCGAAGAGCAGTACGTCGAAGGCGAGCTCGCGCGGCACGATCATCAGGTTCGCCTGGGCAAATCCGCGTGACCAGCCGGCCGTCGGAACGGCCAGGCCCGAGCGGAAGGCAGCGCGCGCTTGTGCCGGGGTGAGGGCGCCCGGGTCCGCGGGCAGCGCGGCCGGATTCGCTACCCGCGCGTTCTCTACGTTCTGCATGTTCTCCATCTTCCTCTAGCCCATGATTTCTACGAGGCCGGCCAGGGAATTCCAACCCAGGAACAGGGTCAGCAGCCAGGCCGTCACGCCCACGATCAGCAGCCACTTTGGATACGCGTAGCCATGCATCAGGTCCCGCCGGCGCCAGGCTACCCAGAGCAGAACGCCGAAACCGACCGGCAGAATCAGGCCATTGAACGCTCCGGCAAAGATGAGCAGCTGCTGCGGTGCCTGGCCCAGGAACATGTAGACCACGGCGCAAAATGCGATAAAGGCGACTGTGATGAGATTGCGCTTGCGGTCCGACGTTCCCGTGTGCGTCACGAAGGAAACGGAGGTGTAGGCGGCGCCGATCACGGAGGTCAAGGCGGCGGCCCAGAGCACGATGCCGAACATGCGCATGCCGATTTCGCCGGCAGCCGCGCCGAAAGCCTCGGCCGCCATGTTGTTGCTGGTCAGGGTCACCCCGCCGGCCACTACGCCGAGGATTGCCAGGAAGAGCAGTACGCGCATCACGCCAGTGACCAGGATTCCCAGGACCGAGCTGCGCGTAATTTCCCTGACATGCTCCACGCCAGTGGCGCCGGAGTCCAACATACGGTGGGCGCCGGCGTAGGTGATGTAGCCGCCCACTGTGCCGCCGATGAGGGTGGTGATGATCAGGAAGTCGACCTTTTCCGGCAGGAACGTATTCTTCAGCGCCTCGCCCAGCGGAGGTGCCGCGACGATGGCCACGTACAGCATCAGCAGGATCATCACTGCGCCGAGCAGCACCACAATCCGGTCCAGAGCGTAGCCCGCCCATTTGGAGAGGAAGATCAGGATCGCGATAGCGGCGGAGATGGCGCCGCCGATCTTCGGGTCCAGGCCCATCATGGCGTTGACTCCCAGGCCGGTGCCCGCGATGTTGCCGATGTTGAAGACCAGGCCGCCAAGGAACACCAGGCCGGCGAGGAACCAGCCGACCCCGGGAAGCACCTTGTTGCCAAGTTCCTGGGCGCGCATGCCGGAAATGCCGACCACGCGCCACACGTTCAGCTGGACGGCTATGTCCACGAGGATGGAGAGCAGGATGGCGAACGCGAACGCCGCCCCCAGCTGCACCGTGAAGACAGTGGTCTGGGTAATGAAGCCCGGGCCGATGGCGCTGGTGGCCATCAGGAACATGGCCCCCAGCAGCGCGGTGCGCTGGAGATTCGGCCGCACCTTGACCGGTTTCGTTTTTTCCATTGTCTTTCCCATCTGGATTGGTGACCACTGTCACACGAACGATGGGAAAGACACTACAGGTTGTTCAACAATCCACGCAAGAGATTGTTCAACAAACTTTCAGAGAATTGTTGAACAATCTTGATATGTAGGGCATTCTTGATTGGAAGAACCAACGAGACGGGTGTCACATCATGGCTTTTATTGACTTGAACAGCGACGTCGGGGAATCCTTCGGCAACTGGCAGATGGGCGACGACGCCGCCATCTTCCGATCCGTATCCAGCGCCAATGTCGCGTGCGGCTTCCACGCCGGTGACCCGAGCACCATCGCCCAGACCTGCCGGGATGCGGTGGCCGCCGGAGTCACCATCGGTGCCCACGTTGGCTACCGCGATCTGGCCGGTTTCGGCCGACGGTTTCTGGACTGCACCCCGGCCGAACTGGCCGACGATGTGCTCTACCAGCTGGGCGCTTTGCAGGCACTGGCGCGCGCGGCCGGCGCCGAAATCCTCTACGTGAAGCCCCACGGCGCGCTGTACAACACCATCGTGCACCACGAGGGGCACGCCCAGGCCGTGGTCGACGCGGTCCGGGCCTTCGGGACCGACCTGCCGTTGCTGCTGCTGCCGGGCTCGCTGGCGCTGGCCAAGGCCGAGGCCGCAGGGCTTCGCGGTGTCGCCGAGGCCTTCGCGGACCGCGCCTACAACCCTGACGGCACGCTGGTCTCCCGCCGCGAGGCCGGCGCCGTGCTGCACGATCCGGAGGTCGTCGTCGCGAACATGGTCCGGCTGGCTCAGGACGGCGAGATCGTCGCCGTCGACGGCTCCGTTGTTAAGGTGCAGGCCGAGAGTATTTGCGTGCACGGAGACACCCCCGGCTCCGTGGCCATGGCAGCAGCCGTGCGCACCGGCCTGGAAGCCGCGGGCGTCGGCGTCCGGAGCTTCGTGTGAGCGTCACCGGGCTCCGTTTCGCCGGCACGCGCGCCTTGCTCGTTGAGCTCTCGAGTCTCGACTCCGTGCTGGCGCTGCATGCGCACCTGCTCGGCTCGCCGCTGCCCGGCCAGGTCGATGTGCTTGCCGCTGCGAACACCGTACTGATCAAATGCGACACCCGCGCCCATGCACTCAAGGCACGCGCCGCCGTCGAACGTTTGGAACTTGGTGCGGCCCCCGCAGCGTCGGGGGAGATTGTGGAAATCCCGGTAAATTACGACGGCGAGGACCTCGCCGAGGTCGCGCGGCTCACCGGTCTCAGCTCCGACGGCGTGGTCAACGCGCACCGCGGGCAGCTCTGGACCGCGGCCTTTGGCGGCTTCGCCCCGGGCTTCGCTTACCTCGTGGGTGAAAACCACGTGCTTGACGTGCCGCGCCGGGACACTCCGCGCACCGCCGTGCCCGCCGGTGCCGTGGCGCTCGCCGGCGGCTATTCGGCGGTGTACCCGCGCAAGTCTCCCGGCGGCTGGCAGCTGATCGGGCACACCAGCACGGTGATGTGGGATCTTGACCGGACGAATCCCGCGCTGATCCGTCCGCAGGACCGCGTCCGGTTTGTGCCCGCCCGCGAATCCATTACTGCGGCATCCGAATCCGCCGCGCTGCCCAGCAATGAGCCTCAATCCGCACAGCAATCCGGCACCGCCGGTTCAGCCCTCGAAGTAGTTTCCCCGGGCCTGCGGTCGCTGTTGCAGGACCTTGGTCGACCCGGCCTGGGCGACCTCGGCGTGAGCGCGTCCGGTGCCGTGGACCAATCGGCCGCTCGCCAGGCAAACCGGCTGGTGGGCAATGGCAGCGGGGATGCGGTGATCGAGAACCTTTTCGGCTCGCTGGTAGTGCGCGCCCGCGGCGACCAGGTACTGGCCGTCACCGGCGCCCGCGTGGAACTGACCGTCAGTCCCTCCGGCCGCCGGCCTGCCCAGGACGCGCCCTTCGCGCTGCTCGACGGCGAAACGCTGGCCCTCGGCCCTGCCACCACTGGCTTGCAGGCGTATGTCGCCGTGCGTGGCGGCATCGAGGTGGAGCCGGTGCTCGGTAGCCGATCCACGGACACCATGTCCGGCCTGGGACCCGCGCCGCTGGCGGCAGGTTCGGTGCTGCCGGTCGGCATAACCACCAACCGGCACGTCGTCGGTACCCCGGAGCCCTCCGCGCTGCGCATTGCCGCCGGCGAAGCAGCCACGCTGCGCATCACGGCCGGACCCCGCGACGATTGGTTCGGTCCGGCAGGGCTTGAGCAGCTCACGGGCCAGCAGTGGCTGGCCAGCTCCGCCTCGGACCGGATTGGTCTGCGCCTGGAATTGCCCGACGGCGCGAAAGGCGCCGCCACCCCCGCACCCCTGGTACGGATCCGCGAGGGCGAGCTCAAGAGCGAAGGCGTTGTCGCCGGCTCCCTGCAGGTTCCGCCCTCCGGGTTGCCGGTACTCTTCCTCGCCGATCACCCGGTGACGGGCGGATATCCGGTGATTGCCGCCGTCGTACCTGAGGACCTGCCGGTGGCGGCGCAGCTGCCGCCCGGAACCACCATCCGCTTTGTCCTGGTCGACCCGGACACCCTGCAGCCGATCGGCACCCCCGGCGCCACGACTTCCGAGGAAGGACCCCGTCCATGAAAAAGGTTTTGATTGCCAATCGCGGCGAGATCGCCGTCCGGATTGCCCGCGCCTGCACCGATGCCGGGCTGGCGTCCGTGGCGGTGTATTCGGACCCGGATGCAGACGCGCTGCATGTGCGCCGGGCCGACGAGGCGTACTCGCTCGGCGGCCGCACCGGGGCCGAGACCTATCTGAACATCCCGAAGCTCATCGACGTGGCCCGCCGCTCCGGCGCGGACGCGGTGCACCCCGGCTACGGTTTCCTCTCCGAAAATGCCGAGTTCGCCCAGGCCGTCGGCGATGCGGGCCTGGCCTGGATCGGCCCCACCCCGGAGTCCATCCGCGTGCTTGGCAATAAGGTCACCGCCCGCGAGATTGCCGTCCGCGCCGGCGCCCCGCTGGTACCGGGCAGCGACGGGCCGGTGGCCAGTGCGGCGGAAGTGCTGGACTTCGCGGAGCAATACGGCTTGCCGGTAGCCATCAAGGCTGCCTTCGGCGGCGGCGGCCGCGGGCTGAAGATTGCCCGCCGGATGGAGGACATCGAGGACGCGTTCGAGTCCGCCGTCCGCGAGGCCACCGTCGCCTTCGGGCGCGGCGAATGCTTCGTGGAACGGTTCCTGGACCGGCCCCGCCACGTCGAGGCGCAGGTGCTCGCCGACACGCACGGGAATGTCGTGGTGGTGGGCACGCGCGACTGCTCGCTGCAGCGGCGCAACCAGAAACTGGTGGAGGAGGCGCCCGCTCCGTTCCTGACCGATGACCAGCGCCGGCAGATTCACGAGTCGGCCAAAGCGATCTGCCGCGAGGCCGGGTATCACGGCGCCGGCACGGTCGAGTATCTGGTCGGCCAGGACGGCATCGTGTCCTTCCTCGAGGTCAACACCCGCCTCCAGGTGGAGCATCCGGTCACCGAGGAGACCACCGGCGTCGACCTGGTGCGCGAGCAGTTCCGCATCGCCGCGGGCGAGCCGCTGAGCCTCACCGAGGACCCGCAGCCCACCGGCCACGCCTTCGAATTCCGGCTCAACGCCGAGGATCCCGCCCGCGGCTTCCTGCCGGGGCCCGGCACGATCACCGCGTTCGAGCCGCCCACGGGATCCGGTGTGCGGGTGGACTCGGGCGTGCGTTCAGGATCGACCATTCCCGGTGACTATGACTCGCTGATGGCCAAGCTGATTGTGCGCGGCGCGGACCGTGCCCAGGCCCTCCGGCGGGCCAAGGTGGCGCTGGACGAAATGGTGATTTCCGGCGTGCCCACGGTGCTGCCCTTCCACCGCGCGGTGGTCCGCGACGGCGACTTCACCAACAACGAGAAGTTCGGCGTCTACACCACCTGGATCGAAACGGAGTTCGCGGCGGTGCTGGCGGCCTCACCCGAAATCGCGGCGGCGGAGCCGGGCGGCGAGCGTGAAGAGCTGACCATCGACGTCGACGGCAAGGCCATGCGCATCGGCCTGCCCGCGCAACTGCTGCACTCGCTGCTGCACGGCGGCGGCTCCGCCGTTCAGGTGCAACAGGACAACGACGACGCCGTGGGCGCCGAGGTGCTCGTCGCCCCGATGGGCGGCAACCTGGTCAAGTGGTTGGCCGACGACGGCGCCGAACTGGCCACCGGGGATCCGGTCGCCGTGATCGAGGCCATGAAAATGGAAACCACTATCTTCGCCCACCGGGACGGAACCCTGACGCGGGGCGGCCCGCAGCCGGGCACTCCCATCGCGCAAGGCGAGGAGCTGGCCCGCATTGGCTAGGTCCCGCACGGCCGGACCGGGTACGTGCGCTCGCAGATAGGTCGGTAGATTGGTGGCATGTCGTTGAACGCATCGCTAGCGGAAGAGTCAGCACGAGACCGGGCCGCCCACGCCCACACCGGGGCATGGCTGGCCGGGCTGCTGCGCGAGAGGATCGCCGAGGGGCACCTGCTGCCCGGTTCCAAGCTGTCCGAACAGGCGCTGGCCGATGCTTTCGGAGTCTCCCGCAATACGCTTCGCGAGGCCTTCACGGTCCTGGCCGGTGAGCAGATCGTCACCCGCATCCCCAACCGTGGCGTCCTGGTTGCCTCCCCGGGAGCTGAGGGCGTACGCGAGATCTATCGCGTGCGCCGGATGCTGGAGCCTGCCGCCGTGCTCTGGGGACCTGAACTCGACGTCGCCGCCGTGAAGGCGATCGTTGCCGATGCCCGGGCGGCGCTTTCTCGGGGATCGGTGCCCGAGATGGCCGATGCCAACCAGCGCTTCCACGCGGAACTGGTCCGCGGAACCGGCAGCACGGACCTGCAGGAGTTGATGACCCGGGTGCTGGCCAGAATGCGCCTGGTCTTCCACTCGATGCGCCATGCCCCCGACTTCCACAGCCACTACGTGGAACTGAACGCCGGACTGGTGGACCTCCTGGCCGAAGGCCGCCGAGAGGAAGCCGCCGAGGCGCTTCGCGGCTACCTCGATCAGGCGGAGGCAGAACTGCTGGAGCACCTCGAAGCCTGAGGCTCAGAGAAGCCTGCGCAGCTGTTTAGAAAACCCTTCGCAGCCAGGGGATCCTCAGCGCTGTGTAGGAGAGGATGAAGGCGCCGAGGGTGGCCACCGTGAACTTGAAGGTCATGGTGGCCAGCGTCGGCTGCACGTCTTCGCCCAGGACCTTGAACGTGAGCCAGGTCAGGATCAGGTAGTGACCAAGGAAGACGCCGAACGCCGCGTTCGACAGCGCCAGAATAAACCGCGCCAGCCGTGGCACGGGCCGCCAGTCCTTGAGCAGGTGGAACACGGATGTGAAGATGCACAGCGCCGCCAGCGTCACGCCGAGCCCGATATAACTGGACGGAGTGATGACGTTCAGCACCGGCGTCGAGTCTTGGTTGATCCAGTGCCAGATGTTGAAGACCGAGAGTACGACGGCGGCGCCTCCTAGCGTTGCCGCCGTGCGTCTGCTGATGCTCACCTGGGCGAGCACCCAGCCGGCCATGAAGTAGCCCAGGTAGGGGAACCACTGGGTCAGCATGTTCCAGGGGTACTGCCACCCGAGTCCGGCCTGGATGCTGGCGGCCTGGGCCATGAAGAGGAGCAGAATCAAGGCCAGGACAACCGCCGTCGTTATTCCGGCTTTGTGAAGGCTGACGCTGTGGAGGTAGCGGGCCAGGGGAGGGGCCGCGAGGTAGAGGCCGAGGATGAGCCAGAGGAAATACAGGTGCGGGTAGACCGAGGTGTTGAAGATGTCGGCGACGGTTTCGGCCGGATTCAGTTCCCGTCCGAGGATCAGCCAGTTGCCCATGAAGATGTAGATCAGGTGCCAGAAGATCAGTGGCGGCACGAGCCGGAGGGCGCGTTTGCGGTAGAAGTCGCCGGCGCCGGTGGTGTGGGCGCGCGGGGCGAGGGTGAGTGTGCCGGAGATGATCACGAAAACCGGGACCACCCAGATGAAGGCGATGTCGATGACCGCCGCCGGGATCCAGTCGCGCTGGTTGCGGGCGCTGTCGTCGCCGGCCAGTTCGCCGAAGGAATGGATGGCGACGACGCCGGCAATGCTGACGATACGGAGCAGATCCAGTGCGTAATTGCGCGCCCTGGCAGGCGTCGCTGCCGGGGTCGGTTCGGTGGATTCCGGCTGGTCGACAGGCTGGACAGGTTCGGCCATGGACCCCAATCTACCAAGGCCGGTTGGAGCGCTGGACAGTGAGATACTGCATGGCGCTTCCAGTGCAGCCTATTGCTGTAGCGATACACATCCAAGGCTCGGTGTCGCAGCTCGGTCCCTGCGCATGACTTGCTCGTCCGTCTCAAAAAAGCTCCTTAGTCGAAGACGAGGGGAGTGTCGTAAATCCGAGGCTCCTTCTGCTCCGGATCGGCAAGTGGGTCGCTGACTGCGAATGTGAGAGCCCATTATCGCTGGTAAGGTGCCGGAACTGTTAGCTTGGCAGGGTAGTGTGGTGCCGTATCGAACGTGGCATCGGTCCGCCGCCAATCGCTATGAGAACGAGAACCTCCAGGGTTAGGTATTGGGTGTGGAGAGCCACTACTCTGCCTGGAGGTTCCAATCGTGGCATTGTCAGTTTAGGGATCGAACTTAAGCACGGGTCCGCAGCGGGCCTCAGATAGCGGCGAGTTCCGGGGAGTCTAGGTTACGCATTGCCTGCTCGCGCCAGTGCTCAAGGCGAGTGATCTCAGCGCGTATCTCGGGCCGGTTCGTTCGTTCGTTGAGACCTCGGGCCGGGTTTAGCCGTGTGGTGCTTGACCAAGCAGCGATGTCAGATTGTGCTTCGCGTCGAGCGGCGCTATGGAAGTTATCCCGGGTGAACGTGAGAAGGTCATCGACGTGACCGGTGTAAACCACGGGCAGCGACAAGTAATTCTTCTCGTCGTCGTCCTCACGGATCGCTTCCACTACAGCCAGGGTCGCCGCACTCCAGCAGGCGTATCCGGGGGTGACGTACTGCAAAGCCATTCGGCCTGGTTCAAAAACAGGCTTCGGCTCGATCGTTCTTAGCCCTGTTGCGGTGCAATCAACGTAGATTTCGTCACGCGAGCGGGTTTCCTGGCCCCCGTCGAAATCTATGCCTCGGCCGTTTATACGCTGGACGCGGCCGGTGCGGGATACGCGCTCGATGGAGGCCAGCCGGTTGAGCTCCGACTTGCTGATGGTTGCGCCGCGGAATTGCGTTGGCTCAATATTGTTGTCAAGCCTTAGGAAGAGCCCGGCATCTTCCAACCGATATGCCAGATCGCGGCCGTTCAACGCTTCCGCTGCTGCCTGGGCCCAAGTGGCCTGGTATTCAACACGGGATTGCACGAGATCGAGCGGTTGAGTCCACGAGCGATCAACGTACCAGCCGTCACGGGAGCGGATCCAGGAGATTGAGTTCGCGTCGACGCCGTGCTCAAGCAGCCAGGTGCACACGTCCATTGCCGTCTTGCCTGCGCCGATGACGGTGAATCCGGCGGGCACACTACTTAAGTTGACTAGCTCATTCGGCGATACTAGGTTGACGCTCGGTTCGACTTCGAAAGCCGGTTTCCGCCGCGAGGGGATCTCTGGTTCGATGTAGGTGGCGTCGACGAGTCGTCGGCGCACCCGGACGGTGGTTTCCTCTCCGGTGAGCAGTGAGACGAGCCGGTACTCTCCCGGGCGGTCCTCACGGAACTCGGTCATCCCGAGAAATCGAACCCGGCCCGAGGGGAGCAACACTCTGTTCATCACCTGAGAAAAATAGTCGCAAATCTCAGATGCCGACGAGAGCTCATACATCCCCGCATTATGCCCTGACTCGTCGATACGGTCCTTGCCGAGATCGGTCGACGAGACCCCGTAGCATGCTGCGGCCTGATGGAGTCGGACGAACGGGTAAGCGTCGTGCCAGTGGCCGCCGGGCAGATGTCGACGGTCGACCATGACGACATCGGCGTCGGAGTGTTGAATTAGGCTATCGACGAAGGCCATGCCCGAGGCGCCAGCCCCGATGACCAGATAGTCGGTCTCGATAAGGGACATAAGATGATCCTCCACTAGAGCTGCAATCTCCTGCTGTATCCGTATAAATATCGGATTCTACTATAAATCGGAGTGTACTTCGATAGGTTAGCAGGAGATCTCCTCCACTTCCATGGAACCTTCCAAGCCTTCCTCTAGATTTAACTCTTGAAGAGGCTGCGGATGGGCTGACGGGCCGGGTCGGCAGGTTGAATCCGCGGCGCTATGCGCGTAATCAGTGACTGCTGTCTATCCTTTCGGAGCGCCAGTTGCGGATACGAAATTTTTCATTTGTTGGACCGCCAGGCCAGCTTCGTTCCTCTGGGTGCGCGCCCCCGAACGATACACTCTTGTGCGCCAAGTCACTTGCGTGATCTAATTGATAGTGCACTTATATCGAAGTTTACTTTCAGATATCTGGTGCAGGAGTTACCGCGACCGCACGGCCTGTGCGTGTTCTTTGCGGTTGGCAGGGTTTGCGGCCCACGGCTCTAGTGACCTCTGTCTATCCAGATCCGTAAACAGTTGCGATGACGCTTCACGTTTTCGCCAGAGCTTTGGGATAAAACAATGACTTATTTGCATACAGGTGGGCCTACTGCCCTGTCCATGAAGGACCGTCTCCGATCCTTGCGGGGCGCTTCCGCTGGAAACATGCTCGAGTGGTTCGATTGGACCCTTTACGCGATCTTTACCCCTTACCTCGCGGCTAACTTCTTCGACAACAGCAACCCTGCGTCCGCACTCCTGGCCACGATGGGCGTCTTCGCCGGCGGTTTCATCGCGCGCCCGATCGGCGGTTTCTTTTTCGGCAGGCTCGGGGACAGGGTGGGGCGCCGGCTTACCCTGCTGGTCACCATGCTGACCCTTTCATTCACGACGCTGGCCATCGCCTTGGTCCCTACCTACGCCCAAATCGGAGTATGGGCCTCAGTTGTCCTTTTGGCGTTGCGAATGCTGCAAGGCCTGGCCCACGGCGGCGAAGCCGGGGTTTCCTATACCTATATCGCGGAGATCGCCCCGAAAGAACGCCGCGGTCTGTGGACTAGCGCCGTTTACGTGAGTGTATTGATCGGCGTCATGGGTGCTACGGCAACAGCCGCCGTACTGAGCAACCTTCTCGGCAGCGAAGTCATGAATGACTGGGGATGGCGGATCGGCTTCGGGCTCGGGAGTCTTCTGGCTATTTATGTGCTCGTTCTCAGGCGATTTGTCAAGGAAACCGACGTGTTTACGGAACAGAAGGGCGGGCAGGCCCAGAAGACTAAGCTTTCCGCAGCTGATCGCGGCAAATTGGTCAAGGCGGGACTCCTTATTTTCCTTCTCTCCTCCTGCAACAACGTGGTTTACTACACGTGGGTGACCTTCGCCCCGGTGAATGCGATCAGCCAAAAGGGGATGGACCCGGGCGGCGCCTACATCGCCAGCCTGCTTGCCCAGCTTATGGTGCTGTTCTTCATCGTCCTGTTCGGCCATCTGTCGGATAAGGTGGGACGCCGTCCCATGGTCATGGCCCTCGGCATTGCGGTGATCCTGCTGATCGTACCGATCCAGATCATCCTGACCGACCAGCCTTGGACCCTCTTCGTCGCACAAGGAATTGGCCTTCTGGCGTGGTCCCTCGCCGCCGGGCTTTACCCGGCGCTAATGGCAGAATTGGCACCTACCTTTGCCCGGGCCCGGGTCGTTGGTGTAATGACATCCCTGGCGGCAGGCGTCTTCGGAGGTACCGCCCCCTACCTCTACACCTGGCTGACCGGCATTGGCTGGGGATCCGCCTTCTACGGCTATATGGCTTTGCTGGCCGTTGTAATGATCACGGTCGGTTTCAAAATGAAGGAAACCCGCGGCATGGACCTAAATGAAGACCTCCATGAATCATCGCAGGCCTCGGAATCAGAGCAGCGAAAAACTTCAGATCCAGACCTAAGCAGGGTAGGCCAGGGCTGAACTGACGCGGCCGGGGTGTGTGGAAAACCAGCTGCTTCATGACGAGCGCGCCCGGTTGGGTGGAACCGAACTGGGCGAAACCGGCGCAACTGCCTGCAGTCATCCCCACCTCGGAGCAGAATTAGTGGCCACCAGCATGTGTGGTGAATAAAGCTCCAAAAAGCACGATGAATCGAGGACCAAAATGTCCAACAGAGGAACGCCGGTCTGGGCCATCCAACGGATTAGCACAGTACTGGCCAAAGAAAGTGAACTCGGCCGTCGGCCAACGAGCGCGGTTCTTGCACGAAGGACTGGCTTAAGCAAGCGTCTTGTTCGACGATGTCTCGCTGTTTCATTCAGCCTTCCAGCCCCTTCGCCAGCCGGTCCGTGTTCTGTAATCCCGTCCCGGGACTAAGTGTGGCATGGCGTGTAGGCGTCGGATGTATGTTCGGTAG
This sequence comes from Arthrobacter sp. Soil_C_60, assembly GCF_057656375.1. Classification (NCBI taxonomy): domain Bacteria; kingdom Bacillati; phylum Actinomycetota; class Actinomycetes; order Micrococcales; family Micrococcaceae; genus Arthrobacter; species Arthrobacter sp. Soil_C_60. Next base: position 36,037 of record NZ_JBDGKM010000019.1, read on the forward strand.
CAAATGGTTTCTAAACAAGTTCGTTGATCACCGTCATGGGGTGGGTCTTCGTTCTGGTGATGACTTAGAAATCGGTAAGCTTCGCGCCGAGGCTGGGGCAGACCGCCCAAACCGACGATTGCTCGCGCTGCTTATCCGAGGACGTCGTGCCTGCCCGGGCCTTACTCGACAGCACGGGCTCCAGGACCGCATGGGCGGCAGTAGCGCCCCTGGGGGACGCCTGGTGGTCAGTTAGCGGGACGCGGTGTTGACCGCCCTGCAAGATGACGCTGCTAGCCACGTACACAGTAGGCGTCCAGCGCGCCCTAAACCTAACTCCACTTGTCATCCCTAAATGTCCTTTATGCGGCGCCGTCATTCCCTTGACGGCGCCGCTGTTAAATAAAGGATGACGCGTGACCAATATGTCCTTCACGGGCTTCACACCGTTGGCTTGCGGAGTCACCGTGTCGGATGAAGCAGTGAAGGCGCGTTTGTGGCGAGGATGTGCAACATTGACGAGGCCTGCACAGCCGAAAACGCGTATCGTGCACTGATCCATCGACCCTAAGGTTCTTGAGAGAACGCCGCCAGGATCAGCAGCACTACCACGCATCCTGCACCCCACTTAGAATTCGGGGGCCCCGACCATCCAGGCAAATGCCGGGGAGGCCGTAAACACTGGTCATGGAAGCTTTCGGAGTGCAACTACCGTCACCGGCGGATGAGTGATCTATGGGGCCGGCTACTTCTACCAGCCTGCGATCCTGGAGACTTTTGCTGCTAACGCCCCATTTCGCATGAGCATTTTCGGGCCCGTCGCTGCAATGATGACGTTCTTCGTAGTGCGTCGCCTCAAATCCGCTGCAATCTTTAATGCTGCCGACCCTCCGGTTGCGTCGGACTGTAAGAAGAACGGTGCGTGATGGTCCGGCCTGATCCGGAAGGAGACCGGCGTGTGAGAGTTCAAGACCGAGATGACATGTCAGAGGCGGTGGACGGTCCCGTGCGAGAGATCATCGGTCGGAAGGAGCTCGCCGAGCAAGTTGCTCACGCAGGCCAAGGAACAGGGCCTGATGGAACCCGGCGGTCTGCTGAACCAGCTCACGAAGAACGCGCTCGAGAATGGCTGGAGGCGGAACTGACCGAGCACCTCGGCCACGAGCATTGCGAGACTCCGATCGCGCCCAACATACGCAATGGCGCCCGTCCACGACCGCGTGTTTCCGTGACCAGGCCGGTGGAGATCGAGGTGTCCTGGGACCGTGAGGGATCCTACGATGTAGAAAACCGGCAGTGAGCTGCAGAACGAATGGGATTTAGCCGATTAATGCGCGCTAGCGGCGGGTCGCTGTGCTTGGCTCGCAGAGGTAATGACGTGCCTGCGACACGAGTTCAAGCCGGGAGCCGATCGGACCTGAGCGTATCCGGTCATTCCAGCATGCTGCGCCGCCAACAGAATGTTGAACGAATGCAAGCAGTCATTTAGCGGCAATTCTCATGCTGACTGGGGCAGGGGGTTCAGGGTAATGATTGCGGTTTCCGGCTGCTGCAGCCGCCGTTGAGCTACGGTTTGTGTGGTGTTGCGGTCAGTTGGTTTTCCTGGTTGGTTAGGGGAGGCGTGTGCTGTTGAGGGCTTTGAATTTTGATTCGTGGAAGATGATCGGGTTTTCGTGCTGTCTGATATGGGCGTCGTGTACTTCCAGGAGTGCGACGGCGTGGTCGCCGGCGGGGTATTCGGCGTAGAGGGAGCAGTCCAGCCAGAGTGAGTAGCCGGGGATGCGGATGGCTCCTTGGTCGGTGGCTGTGTAAAAGATTTCATCAAATTTGTCTGGGTTTTTTGAGGCAAGTTGGCGGCAGGTCAGATCTTGGCCGATTCCGAGAATGGAGACGCCGATTCTCTGGGCCTGGCGCAGGATGGGCCAGGTGGTGGAGCTGTTCTGCACGGCGAAGGAAACCAGGGGTGGTTCCAGGGAGACGCCGACTGTGAAGGAGGATGCGGCGAGGCCTTTGGGGACGCCGTTGACCATCGCGCTGATGGCGGCCACTCCTGATGGAAAGCTGGAGAAGGCCTTGCGTATGTCCACGGACTCGGAGATGTTGACGACCGTCATGACTTTCCTTTCGCCGGCGATTCGGATCGCCTTGAGTTGAAAGTGAACTTTGTTCGGAGTGCGCTTTCATTAAAGCACCGGGTAGGGGTTTCCGCAAGGATGCAGGGGCATCCGGAGAGTATGTCCGGCGAGCGATATCCAGGCGGGGGCCGGTTCTGCCGCGTAATCGATGAGTCAGGTGTTTTCTCTTGGGGCACGGATTTGCGCTTACTCCAGATATGCAGCCGCATTGTGGCATGAGCGTGACCTGGAGCAACAGCGTTCCCAGATACGGACTGATTCGGCCATCGGCATCTGGGGCGAAGTAAATGGGCGGGACATGTCGCTGTTGAGTCTGACCGCAGCCTTCGAGGCCACCGGGGGACGGGTGCGCACCTCCGCTTCTCGTGCCACCTCTATAACGTCCTGCCCCGCCGTGCAGCATCGGTGGGCGCCTCGACACGATCCACAACGTGCAGGTGCCCGCATCCACTGGATGCGGGCACCTGCTGTCGGTCGAGCACGAGCCCTCGGGAACGTTGTCAGGCGATCACCCGACGTGAAGGGGCTCCCGGGTCGTGGAGCGCGCCTCACGGATCCGATACAAGACCGCGCCGATCGCGAAGACCGCGGGCATCGCCCCGATCATGATCGCATTCGGCACGAAGTCGGTGTACCCGCTGATGTAGCTGAAGTTGCTCACCATCAGGTACAGCGCGCCGGCCAGGCCGATGAATCCCAAAAGCGGGGCGACGATGACACGCGCTGTGCTGTGTCCTCGACGGTCTCGGCGGAAGAACATCACCACGGCGATCGAGCAGAGGGCCTGGGCCGCCACGACGCCGATTACGCCCGATGCGTAGAGCCAGGTGCCGAGCTCGAGAAAAGGGTCGAGATCCGCGATCATGGCGATGACGACGACCACGAACGTGATTAGGCTCAGGATCACGCTCGCGTAGTGCGGCGACGACATCCGGGGGTGGGTCGTGGCCAGCATCCGGGGTAGCATGCCCCTACGACCCAGAGAGAACATGTACCGCGTGCAGGCGTTGTGGAAGGCGATGACCGTCGCCAGAAAGCTCGTCACGATGAGGAGCCGCAGGGCGGTGACCAGCGCCCCGCCCACGAAGGTGTCCGCCTGCGCGAACACCATGTCGAGGAAGCCATCCCCCTGCGCCGCCGCAAGCGCCCCCTCGGTACCGTAGCCGTAGATGACGACCCAGAAGCTGAGGGCGTAGAACAGCGCGAGGAAACAGACCGCGATGTAGGTCGCCCGAGGGACGGTACGCTCGGGCTTCTTTGCCTCCTCGGAGTAGATGGCCGTTCCTTCCACGCCGATGTAGGCACCGAATGCGAGAAGGAACAGCGTGCCCGAACCGGTTGCGAAGAACACGTTGTCTGGGGACAGGGGCGCGGCGCTAGGCGCCTCGGGGCCACCCTGCACCAACACGGCTACGATGAGCACGACGACGACGCCGACCTCGAGGGCCACCAGGACCATGAGCACCTTGGCGCCAACGTCCACCTGGCAGTAGCCGACGACCCCCACGATCGCAGCCAAGATCAACGAGCACACCTGCCACGGAACGTCGACACCGAAGACGGCGTCCAACGACCCTTGCGCGAAAACCCCGATGTAGCCCACAAAGCCGATGACGCATACCGCGTAGGCGGCCATCGTCATCATCGCAGCCCCGGCGCCGGCAGTTCCGCCCAGCCCACGTGTCACGTAAGCATAGAACGCGCCCGCCTCGGTGACGTGCTTGGACATCGCCGTGAACCCGCAGGCGAACAGGAGCAGGACGACGCCTGTCGCCAGCATGGCGCCCGGCGCTCCGAGCCCACCGACGCGCAACGACAACGGTCCGGTGCTGAGGACGATGGTCAACGGGGAGGCTGCGGCAATCACGAAGAAGACGATCTGCGCCGTCCCCAGCTTGCCTCCCGCCAGACGACCCACTTCACCACCGGGGGGATCAACCACCGCATATTGCTGTTTAGACATCACTCAACCTCCGGAAATCAAAATTAGAGTTGTCGGACTCCCGATTGTGGGAGACCATACTTGCTCAGAGTTCTGCGAGTACCTCGGCAGCCGAGCGCGCGGACGGCAAATAATTGAGGAATATGACGTTCAAATCTGAATGTCCAGCCCAGTGAAGCTCATGGCAACTGCACCCTTACAGTCACCACCGTCCCTGCCTTCGTCAGCCCCGCACGCTCCGCTACAACCAGCAAAGGTAAGCGTTGCGGCTGCCGTGGGCGCTACTACAATGAAGTCCACTTCGTTAGAAGTGCGCTCCAATTACAGCATGGAGTGAGGTGCGACACAAGCCTTGAGGGCTCGAGAGTGTCTGTTGCTCGGGAATCTGCAGGATTTCAAAACAGATATTTCCGGGATTGCACTCTAATTCGCGCTCTGTGCTGGCCCGCCTTCTTGCGGCGTCGGGAAGCCGGCAGGGGGCACCGTTCTAACGCGGCCCCTCGATCCGACGACGTGGGCAGCGCTGGAAAACTGCCTGGAGAACCGCTGCAGCCTGCCGCGACAAACCCGCACATAATCGTCACCAAAGCAACCAAGACCCGACATGCCACTGCCTCAGTGCCCAGAGACCCTGAAATGATCTGCTCAAATGCTTGACTGTCGCTGGTCTACGTAGCTGCGGTCTATGTAACAGCTTTGACACGCAAAGCCGGTCATCGTCGAGCGTATCGTTCTACTTAGGACGCCGATGGCATTGGGGTGCCGTCTGGATCTGGTTGTCCAAGCCAGACCCGTTCCGCCAGCGAGAGGACCGGGGGGAGTGCCGGGTTCTCCGAGGTGCCCCGCCATGCCATCCGTAGATAGATCGGCAGCGTCTCATCGAGTACCCGCAGAAAGTGCACATGCGGATCCGTCACGTTCTCCGCCACGGAGGAAACCGTCAAGGAGCATCCGACCTCGGCTCCAACCAGCGCCATTGCTGTCCACGAGTCAGGTGCCCTCTGCACGATGTCGGGATCGAACCCTGCCAGCAGGCTCAACCGGCGCAGCCGGTCACCCAGGACAGACCCCTCGTGAGGTGGCAGGGCCACGAAAGGCTCGCCAGCAAGCTCCGCCAGATGCACTACGTCTTTCGCAGCGAGCCGGTGGGATGCCGGAACAGCCATGACGAGGTGTTCCTCGACAATGATGCGGGATTGGACACCGGCGGGCACGAAATCCCAGCGCCCGAGGCTAATATCTACCTCGCCACGGAGGACCCGCGCGAGGGCCGGAAGCGCGAAGTCCTGGCTGTTGAGGCGGAACTCAATTCCCGGGTAAGCCCTCCGGACCTCCCGGGCGAGCACGCCCACAAGTACGTGGGTCGAGGCACCGGCATAGGCTAGCCTGACGATTCCCGCTTCCCCGCGTCCGGCGGCCAGCGCAGTGCTTCTTGCTTCCTGCGCTGCTGCGAGGATTTCCCTTGCCGACGGCACCAGTGCCGCGCCAGCCGCCGTCAACCGTACGCTGCGTGTGCTGCGGATGAAAAGGTCGGTGCCGAGGTCGCGTTCCAGTTGCCGCACAATCCGGCTGACCGGCGGCTGGGCCAGGTGAAGCCGCTCGGCGGCCCGCCCGAAATGCAGTTCCTCCGCCACGGCGAGGAACACCTGCAGTTGTTGCATCTCCATATCCGCATTCTTTCATGAATCGAAATAGTAAGACCACCAATAAGTATTGGACGCACGGTAATGGGCAGTGGGATGGTGGGAAGGAATTCGCACATGGAAGAGGACTCATGACACTCCAGAGCAACGCCGTCCCCGCCGCCATGGGGACTTCCGGTGACCCGCAACCGGGCCAGGCACGTCAGGACGCTTTCGGCCGCATCGCAAGCGGGCCGCTGGCCGGAATCGTCGTCGCCGACTTCGGCCGGGTTCTGGCCGGGCCGTACTGCACCATGCTGCTGGCGGATATGGGGGCAACCGTCATTAAGGTGGAGAGCCCGTCGGGTGATGAAACGCGTGCATGGAAACCCCCGGTCTTCGAAGGCCAGTCCACGTACTACCTCTCGATCAACCGGAACAAGAGGTCGATCGCGCTGGACTTCGGCGACCCCGAGGATCTGGAGACCGCTCGCGGAATCGCCGAGAGCGCCGACGTCGTTATTGAGAATTTCAAGCCTGGCGGCCTGGACCGCTTCGGCTTGGATTACGCTTCCATCGCCGAACGCAATCCCGCTGTCGGATATGCCTCCATTACCGGATTCGGCACGGCTGGAGGAGCCGAACTGCCCGGATATGACCTGCTGGTCCAAGCGATGTCCGGGCTAATGAGCCTCACCGGAGGTTCGGATACGCCCGGCTACCGCTCCGGCGTCGCGGTCTTCGACGTCATCACCGGTCTCCATGCCGCCATCGGCGTCCTCTCCGCGCTGCATGAGCGCGGCCAGAGTGGCCGGGGCCAGCGCATAGAAGTGAACCTCATGACCTCGGCGCTGTCAGGAATGGTCAACCAGACCGCTGGATTCCTGCTCAGCGGGAACGTGCCCACCCGCATGGGCAACGAGCATCCCAGCATCTACCCTTACGAGCCACTCCCCACGGCAGAGGGCGAGATCGTCCTGGCCATCGGAAACGACCGGCAGTTCCGAACTCTCTGCGACGTGCTTGGCGCGCCTGAAGTGGCCACCGACCCCAGGTTTGCGACGCCCCCGGACCGCAGCCTCAACCGTTCGGCGCTGCGCCCCATTCTTCAGGACCTGCTGGGCACGCGCACAGCTTCCGAGTGGTTCGGCATCTTCACCGAGGCACGGTTGCCGTGTGCCCCGATCAACGATGTCCGCGGCGGCATGGAATTCGCGCAACGTCTCGGACTGGAACCGATCGTGGAAGTGGGTGCCGGCCAAGAGGCCCTGCCCGGGGTCCGCAACCCGATCACATTCTCGGCGACGCCGGCCAGCTACGACCTGGTGCCGCCCGGCATCGACGCCGACCGGGACGACATCCTTCAATGGGTGCACTCCGCGGCGCGACGAACCTAGCCAAC
>NZ_JBDGKM010000020.1:0-32549 GCF_057656375.1 Arthrobacter sp. Soil_C_60
CCGCAACCGATACCGACTCGCCGGCACACCCCTGCCCGACGCCCCGGCCCAGACCCCGCGCGTTAAGAACGGGACCGCCGCGGAACCCCCACCACAACCGGCAGAACTCTCACTGGTACCTGGCTCCGGTCCACCCGGCCAACAGGTAGAAACATTGCCGCCACTCATCGCGGCTGACAGCGCCACGACACCAGGCCATCCCAAGTCACCGTACGTTCCTACGCCCCACGAACCAGCCCAAATACCCGCCGTATCCGAGACTGCCAAGAAGGCCGTACCGGCCGACAAGCCGTTGCAGGGCGGACCGGAAGACTGGAACCGGCCATTCGACGACTGGCCGCTGCAACCAAACGAGCCGCCTTGGTGACCTACATGGCCAAGCTACATAGACTCGAGTTCCTTGCCCTTGGTTTCAGGCACGAACTTCCAGACGAACACCAGGGACAAGCGCGAAGACGCATACAGTCCGTAGGCCAGAGTCACGATGCCGACAATGCCAGCCAACGAGCCCTTGTACCTTATAGCCGCCTGCGCAGTTGCATTCAAGCAGCCCCATGCTCGGCCGCAAGAGACGGCATACTTGTTTCTTCCCGTAAAACTTGACGCACCCCGCGACGCTGGATAAAGTCGCCCTACCGCGTAGCGAGAATTAGTTTCCACATTATGAAACCGCGCCTTGGGTCGCTCACTGCTTACCGACGGCATGCCAGCTCGGATTGGGTGCCAGCGCGGATCCCAGACGACAACGAAAGGATCCCGCATGAAAGTTATGCGCATCGGCGAAGCCGGACAGGAAGTGCCCGTCTTCGTCTCCACGGAGGGGCAGGCGTATGACCTCCGGCCGGTCACAGCCGATATCGACGGGGCGTTCCTGGAAACCTGGGCACACCGGCTGGACGAGCTGCCGCTCGAGGCCTTGGCACCCTTTGACACTGCCGGCCTGCGCATCGGCGCTCCGATTGCCCGGCCCGGCGCCGTACTCGGCATCGGCCTGAACTACGCCGGCCATGCCGCCGAATCGGGCAACCCCATTCCGGAGCGGCCCATCGTCTTCTACAAGCACCCCAACACGGTAATCGGGCCAAACGACGACGTCGTCATTCCGCCCCGCGCCGAAAAGGTCGACTGGGAGGTGGAACTCGGCGTAGTAATTGGCCGGCGGGCCAGCTACCTCGCTTCCCCGGCCGACGCGGCTGCTCACATCGCCGGCTACGTGCTGGCCAACGATATCTCTGAGCGCGAGTTCCAATTGGAGCACTCGGGGGCGCAGTGGACGCTAGGAAAGTCGTCTCCCACGTTCAACCCCGTTGGACCGTGGCTTGTCCCCGCCGCTGAAGTCCATGCGGCAGCCGGTGATACCGGTGTTCGTCTTCAGTCCTGGGTCAACGGCAATCCGCGGCAGGACAGCTCCACCACGGACATGGTTTTCGACGCCGCCGAACTGGTTTACCGGCTGTCCCAGTACATGGTGATTGAACCGGGTGACCTCATTAACACCGGCACTCCGGAAGGCGTCGCCATGTCCGGACGCTTCCCCTACCTGCAGGAGGGCGACACCATAAAACTTGCCGGTGGCATCCTGGGCGAGCAGGAGTCCAAGGTGCACCAGCACGAGTTGGTTGTGCCGAAGAACTAACTACCTTGGATTCCTTGACACTGCCAACCTCAGCGTATGGACTGGGGGCCAGAGTGTTGGGCCTATGTGGCGACGGTGCCGGATAGACCTCGCCATTCCGCGTAACGGCAGGAGCAGGCCATGATCGCCCTTCACACCGCGATAGCCATCATCGTCATCATCCTGCTCATCATCAAGGTCAAAGTCGACCCGGTGATCTCGCTGATCATCGGGTCGCTCTACCTCGGCCTCGCCACCGGCGTCGGTTTCACCGCGACGATCGTTGCGATCGCCACCGGTTTCGGCGAAATCATGGGCGAGGTTGGCCTGCTCATCGGTTTCGGGGTGCTCATCGGGGCGATGCTCCATGCGATCGGCGCCTTCGGGAAGATGGTGACGATGCTCGTCAACGGTGTCGGTGCGCGCCGACTTCCGTACGCGTTGACGGCGGCGATGTCGACGATCTTCCCCTCGATTTACGTAGACGTGCAGGTTGTGCTGGCCTCGCCGGTGGCGCGCTCAAGCGGGCCCCTTATCGGCCGGACCGGCTTGCCGCACATGGCCGGTGCCCTCGGGACCGGGATCTTCGCCGGCTACGTTTTCGTGATCCCGGGACTGGCCGCGGTCTCCATAGCTGGCCTGATGGACATTCCCTTAGGCCTTTGGCTGGTCTATGGCCTAGTGCTCGGGCCGTTGACCGCGATCGCGACGACCTTGATCTTCCGCTGGCTCCTGCGCGGCCGTTATTGGAAAGCGGACAGGGACGAAGAAGTCGATAAGGCGATGGTCGAACTGGAGACCACCGAACTAGTTGAGAAGGACACCAGAACTCCCCCGCTGTTCGTCTGCTTGCTGCCCATTCTCGTACCGCTAGTGATGATCGCCTTCGGCGCCTTCGCGGAGCTGTTCGGGTTCTCCAACGACTTCATCACGTTCCTCGGCGACGCCAACTTCGCGCTCTTCGTCGGCTTGCTCGGTGCCTACGTGCTTTGCCGGCGCACTCTAGGCTCGAAGGGCACAGACACCGCAATGAGTGAAGGCTTCCACACCACCGGTGAGATCCTGCTCATCACCGGCATTGGCGGGTCCCTTGGCGCCGTCATCGGGGAGACCGGGCTCGACACGATCCTGGCCGACCTCTTCACCGCCGACGCAACAGCGCCGGTCATCCTCAGCATCTTGCTCGCCTGGGTCATCGCCGCAGTGCTGCACTTAGCAATCGGGTCCGTGTCCGTAGCTGCCATCGCGGCCGCCGGAATCATCGGCCCGGTGCTCGGCTCGATCAGCATCCCGCCGATCGTCATCGGCCTCGCCATCGCATCGGGGGCCATGTTCGCTCTTCAGGTGAACAGCAACTTCTTCTGGATGTTCAAGTCACTGCTCGGACTGTCCACTCAAGGAACGTTCAAGACCCTGACGATGGTCACCTCCATCGCCTCGGTCGTCTCGCTGCCGATGGTCATGGCAGTGGCTCTCATCGCCTAGCCGTGTTTGTCCTCGACAATGCGCCCAAGGTACCAGGCCCGGGGTTTACGGAGCCGATAGCCGACACAATCGCTGATCCAATCGACATGGTGTTCGATGGAGACCATCATGTCGTTTGAGACCGACGGGCTCAGAGGCCCAGTGATGTTGGGGGAACAGTGTCTGAACTTGGTCGCATCTATTGGTCGCGCAAATTCTTGGGGTACGCCTGCACGGCCGTGTCACTGTGGCTGCTGGCATCCGTGTTTCTCGCCCTGCAGCGGCTCGAGGTACCTCCCATGCTTGCCGCCCCAGCGGACGTGCTGGGCGGGTTGGCGGCACAGGTCGTGCCCGTTGCCGTAGCTCCTATGGTTGTGATTGCGCTGTTCGCAGTGCTTGGCGCCGTCATGACAGCTCGAGATGCCCGACGCCGCGACCCGGTGCGCCGGTTCACCAGGCAGCAGCGCCGCGATGGCATGGCCCGCGCCGGTGGGCTTTGCGAGCTGGAAGCCGGGTTCCGCCGTCGCTGTTCGCGCCCTGCCGAGCACGGAGATCACTTCTACCCGTGGTCCCGGGGCGGTGCGACTTCGCTGCAGAACTTTGTGGCTGCCTGCGCGAGGTGCAATCGGACGAAGGGGGCGCGACTGCCCTCCCCCGGCCGACAGCGGCGGCTGGAGCACCGCCGTCGTGAATATTTTTCGCCTTCAGATTCTCCTGCCGTCGGTGAACGGCGCTCGCTGCGGAACAACCTTCTACCGGCCGCCTAACTAGACGAAAATGCCTTGATTCCCCTTCTGGCCGAGAGGAAAATTCATAGCGGGGAAGCCTTTTATTGCGGAAGGGGCCTCAAAATGGCTTGGCATGTTGAAGGTACATACTTCGAAAATTGCAATTGCGACATGGTTTGTCCGTGCTCGACTTCGGGCCTTACCGCCCCGGCCGACAACGAGCGCTGCAATGCAGCACTGGCATTCCATGTAGATACCGGCGAAGTAAACGGGGTCGACGTTGGCGGCCTGAATGTCTGCATCGTCGGCGATGCACCTGCACTCATGAGCGAGGGAGGCTGGAAACTCGGCTTACTTCTGGACTCGGCAGCCTCCAAAGAACAGGCCGAAGCTCTCGCTGCAGTGTTCGGCGGCCAGCTGGGTGGCCCGATGGAAGATCTGGGTCAATTGGTTGGTGAGATGGCGGGCTCGGAGTCTATGGACATCACTTACTCGGACAACGGACGCCAGCACCAGGTCAAGGTCGGCACTGCCTTGGATGTTGCGGTCGAGGACTTCGTTTCGCCCATGGATCCTACAGAGAAGGGCATCAAAGTTAGCGGAGTGGGCTTCCCCGCCGACACCTTGGCAGCCGGTACGGCCAGCAAAGGGCGCGTCGATGTGTTCGGGATGAGCTGGGACAATGCCGGCAAGAACTCCTTCTCAGCTCCCTTCGCCTGGTCAGCATAAAGGTTCTGCGGGCACCATTCTGGCCCGTCCCCATCCGGGCCTACTGGTACTGATTGTTTGCGCCGTGCTGGCCTGGTACTTCACTGTCCTCGCCGCTCGCGGAATGCCAGCGGGTCCCGGAACCATGGGGATCGGCCTAATGGGATTCCTCGCTGGCTGGATACTCATGATGACCGCCATGATGTTCCCCGCTTTGGCCCCGCTTCTCTCCGCATATCTTCGCTCGATTCGAATCGTTCAGAACAACTGGGTCAGAGCTTCCCGCTCTGCTGCCCTGCTTATCGGCTACCTGCTGACCTGGCTATCGTTTGGCCTTGTTGCCTACGGGGCAGCTGAACTGTTCGGGATGCTGGCGGCGGAGGCACCGGACACGGCCCCGTGGATAGGAGCAGGTCTGCTTGTGTCAGCGGGGATCTACCAGCTGAGCCCGCTCAAGAATTTCTGCCTTCGGCACTGCCGTTCCCCGCTTGCATTCCTCCTCCACGTCTCCAGATACAAAGGTCCCCTCCGCGACGTCCGCGTCGGTTTGTACCACGGCATCTACTGCGTGGGGTGCTGCTGGGGCATGATGGTCGTGCTGATCCTGGTGGGCACGATGAACCTGACGTGGATGGCGGTCATAGCCGCGGCAATCCTGCTGGAAAAGACCTGGTCGCGTGGGCTCGCTTTCAGCAAGATCACCGGCATCGCCTTGATTATCTTCGCCCTGCTTGTTCCGGCGAATCCGGCTCTTTTGCCCGGGCTGCATCCGGCCCCCGGGATCTCGCAGAACATGGAACGGGACATGTCACCCGGCATGCCCGGCATGTAGCTGGACGGCGCTGATCGAAGCAAGCGATCAGAGCGACGCTGTGGCTGCCGGCGCGGCAAGGGGGCTGGAGACATTGTTCTTTCGCACCGCCCGACGGGCGCGGCGATGGATGAAGTACTCAGCGACCGCAAGGTTGATTACCCATGCTGAGCCGAGGAGTAGTGCGCGGGTCAGCACGTCGGCAGGGCCGACGAGGAGAAGCCAGGGGATGCTGACGAGTGCCTGGGTTCCCGCGGCGATGCCAATGGCGTAGCCGCGTGCCATCCATGCGCCGTGGGCGGCGAAGTCCCGGCGCCGGATCGCGAGAATGCCCATGACAATGCTCGCCACCATGGCCGAACCGAAGATCAAACGAAAAACGAGCAGAAGCGGTCCGTCGCTGGCCGGAAGGTCGTAGAAGACAGCCATCCACAGACCCGATAAAGCGACGAGCAGGCCTGCGGGTACCAGAATCCGCCCGGCAATTCGATGCCAGCTGGGCCTGCCGCGGTTGCCGCGGCGGAGCGAGGGGACGAACTGGAACGCCCCGACCAAGGAGTACACGATGGCGGCGGGAATGTGGATCAGTACAGGGATGGGCGAGTCGAAGAACCTGTGGTTGGCCGGTGTCACCTCGGCCCCGCCCGTCAGCTCCGCGAGGCGGGCCGTCCCAAAGAACACCGGGATGAGACTGACGAAGATCAAGGCGGCGGGCACGAGCCACCAGCCTCGAGTGGTTCGACGGCCGCGGGGGCTTTCCTTCATTTCTGTCCCCATCACCACAGTCGCAGTCTTTCTGCTGGCGTTCATTTCGAATCCTTTGCTGGATGGGCCGGGAGAAGCGGTCCGATTTTCCCTTTGGTGTACGGCGTACACCTGATGCAACTAAAGGTAGGTGTACGGCGTACACTTGTCAATAGAAATTGGCTGCCTAAAGAAGGGGATTCCAGATGGCTCAGCAGACGGAAACTGTACGCCGCACTCCCCTGAGCCGGGAACGTGTGCTGAGTGCCGCCGTCGTTCTTGCGGATGAATCAGGAGTCGAGTCGCTGAGCATGCGGAAGCTCGCTCAGGAGCTGGGCGTGGTGCCGATGGCGCTGTACAAGCACGTCGCGAACAAGGAAGAGCTGCTGGACGGCATGGTCGACGTCATCGTTGGCGAGATCGACACCGGTGCCAGCGGCGCGGATTGGAAGAGCTCGGTCCGGCAGCGGGTCCTCGCCGCGCGGCAGATCCTCCTCCGGCACCCGTGGGCACGCCGGGTGATCGAGTCGCGGACCAACAAGTCACCGGTGGTGCTGGAGTATATGGACTCGATGATCGGGTTGTTCCGCACTGGCGGCTTCTCGGTGGATCTGACCCATCACGTAATGCATGCGCTTGGGAGTCGGATGTGGGGCTTCACGCAGGAAGTGTTCGACGACTCCGCGAATGCCCCGGAGGAAGTGCCTCCGGAGGTGCTCCGTGCGATGGCCGAGAAGTATCCGCATGTCATGGAGATCGCCATGAGGGCGGACCACGACGACGAGTCCGTCGTCGGCCAGGGTTGCGACGACCAGTTCGAGTTCGAGTTTGCGCTGGACCTGCTGTTGGACGGGTTCGAACGCCTGCATGAACAAGGGTGGAGGTCCAGCCGAAGCTCGGCTCAGAGGTAGATAGGCGCGTCCTCGAGCCCGAAGTGCTGCTCCAGGGTGAGGCGACAGACCGCCAGCATTTCAAACAGACAGTTCCAAATTGGGGGGCATGCTTGGGCTATCCAACCAATGGAGACTAGCGCAAGATAGCTTCATGAAAAAAGTCATGTTAGCTAGCTTCGCAGCGGCAGTCATTGGATTTGGCACAGTCACCTTGGCAGCCCCCGGCAATGCAGCATCCGAATCATCACCCGCCGCGGGACAAATAATCGTCAAATTCCGCGACAACGATACTGCCTCTGACGTAATGCGCCAGCATGGCCTCAGCGAGGGCCCAGGTATCGGCAGCACTGGCGCCCGCCTCATCAAGGTACCGGCCGGTAAAGAATCCCAACTCATCCAGGCCTTGGACCGGAACCCGGCGGTTGAGTATGCCGAGCCGGACGAACTCGTTACTGCCGCTACAACTGATGAGTATTTCTCGCGGCAATACGCCGTGCACAACCAGGGTCAGTCGTTCACTAACACTGCCGGGGACCTATCTGTACCCGGGGGCAAAGTGGACGCTGATGTGGATGCCGTCGAAGCGTGGAACGTCACGACGGGTAGCGGCATAAAAGTTGCTGTTCTCGATTCGGGTGTTGCTAGCGACAACCCCGACATCACACCCAAGGTCGTTGCACGAGCCAACTTCAGTAATGGGGCAACCGGTGAAGATAATTACGGCCACGGCACCCACGTCGCCGGCATTGTTGCCGCCGCTCACAACACGGAGGGTGTCGCCGGCGTATGCCCGGACTGCACAATCCTGGATGGCAAAGTCCTTAATGACAGCGGGGTCAGCACTACATCCGGCATCGCAAACGCTCTGAATTGGGCTGTCAGCAATGGGGCCAAGGTCATCAACATGAGCATCGGACAGCGCACCTCGTCACGCACCTTGGAAACTGCGGTCAATAACGCCTGGAACAAAGGTGCTGTGCTGGTTGCCGCAGCTGGCAATACCGGTAGTCAGTCCAAGATCTACCCAGCCGCATATCCGAACGTTATTGCGGTTGCGGCAACAGACAACAACGATGCGAAAGCATCCTTCTCAACCTACGGGGCCAAGTGGGTGGACGTCGCCGCACCAGGGGTCAATGTCTACTCCACCTTCCCCAACCACGACTTCGTCCTGGCCAAGCAGTACAACCGCTCACGGGGTTACGACGTGGGCAACGGTACATCCATGTCGTCACCGATCGTCGCGGCCGCTGCCGCACTTGCCTGGACCTCACATCCTGGCGCCACCAACACTTCCGTTCGCGCCAATATTGAATCAACCGCCGACAAAATTTCCGGCACTGGCACTCATTGGGCACATGGCCGCGTGAACGCATACAAGGCCACCAAGTAGCCACCAGACCCATTGTTTCCACTTAGCAGGAAGGAGCAGCCGCGCTGCGCGGTCGCCGCGCGCGTCTGCAGAGGTAGTACTACTTTTTAGGTCGGTGGCAGGGATGCGGCCAGCACTTGCGTCCGCACCCAGTCTGCCACTGTCTCCAGCACCTCAGCATCGGTGCGCTCACGGATCTGCCGCTTGTAGTCACTGAGCATCGGCGTCCGCGGATCCCGGCGGAGCAGGTGCGTCAGGTCAGGAATGCACTTGGTTTCCACCGGTCCCGGAACCCTGCTGGCGATGATCTCCAGGTCGGCGGGGTTGACCTGCAGGTCCTTTCCGCCACTGATGGCCAGTACGGGCATGTCCAGTTGCTTAAGGAAGGGCAGCGGATCGAACTGGAGGAACTCGCGCATCCATCGGGCGTTCATCCGCCGACCCTGCATCCGCAGCACATCCTGGTCCGATGCGTGAAGCTTCACCATCGACTTCCGCTGCTGCTTGGCCAGATCCGTGCGCAGCAGTTTCAGCACCACCCGCGGGAAGGCAGGCAGCGCCCCGGCGATCTGCCCGACCTGCCACTGCGAAGTTTCCTGGCCACTGTGGGCCGATGCGGAGAGCAGGACGACACCGGCAACCCGCTCCCGCTGGCGCGCTGTGAGCGCGGTGGCGTGAAAGGCACCTTCGCTGTGGCCGACCACGAAGACCGGCAATTCCGGCGAGCGCCGCGCGACCATCTTGAGGGCCGCCGCGGCGTCGTCGTAATTATGGTGGAAGCCCGCGGCGAGGAAGGAGCCCTCGGACGCGCCGACGCCTCGCTTGTCGTAGCCGAAAGAAGCGATGCCCTCGAGCGCCAGCGCCTCGGCCAGATCGCGGGTGACGCCCAGCGGCATCCGGCGGTGGTCCGAGTTGCGGTCTACCTCTCCGGATCCGGGAAGCAAGAGGGCAAGGCCCTTCACGGGTCCGGCCGCCGGGAGAGTCCAGGTTCCGGCGAAGTTCAGGCCATCCGAGTGGAAGGTGGCGTCTTCGAGAACCGGCGACGCACTGTCACTCAAACCGGCTGCCTCCCGCACCTGCCGGGCTGCGCCTTCAACATCCTCAACCTCGACGACGACACGGCGGTACTTCTGGTCCTTCAGCGCCAACTGCACGGCCGGCTTTCCCTGATGGACGACGGCGAAGGTGTTCCCCCGGGATCCGCGCCAGGTGCCGATGCGCACGCGGCCGGGAAGTGCCAGGCCCGGCGCCCGTATGCCGGTGACTCCGGTGAAGCCGTCCTTCAGGATTTGCACGTCCTCCACCGCAGTGGCCGGTATGTTCAGATCCGGCAGCAGGCCGGCGACCTTCTCGCCTCTGCTCAGCTCCACGCGGACAACTCCATCGCTGACGACCAACCGCGCCATTGTCTCTCCGCAACTCTCGTAATCGATGTTTACAGGACCATTATTATCAATTGCGATAATGTTGTCAATAGTGAGAACATAGCTTCATGGCCAACCGATCCAGTGCAGACCTTGTCCTTCATCCGGTGCGGCTGCGGATCTGCCAGACGCTCTTAGGCAACCGCTCGCTGACCACTGCCGGCATGGCTTCGCAACT
Organism: Arthrobacter sp. Soil_C_60; assembly: GCF_057656375.1. Taxonomy (NCBI): domain Bacteria; kingdom Bacillati; phylum Actinomycetota; class Actinomycetes; order Micrococcales; family Micrococcaceae; genus Arthrobacter; species Arthrobacter sp. Soil_C_60. The sequence goes on from NZ_JBDGKM010000020.1 coordinate 9,938, forward strand.
GCCCGATGTGCCGCCCGCGACGCTTTACCGCCATATCCGCACGCTCGCCGAGGCCGGTGTCCTGTCCGTCGTTGAGGAACGCCAGGTCAGAGGCACGACGGAGCGGACCTATGCCCTGGATCTGGCAGCCACCGAGCTCTCCGCAGATGCCCTGGCGTCGATGTCGCCCGAAGACCACCGGAAGGCGTTCATGGGATTCGCCGCCGGACTGCTGGCACTCTTCGACCGCTACATCGACGGCGCGCTGGACCGCGGCAAGGTGGATCTGGTCCGCGATGGCGTAGGTTACCGGCAGACTGCCCTGTGGCTGAGCGACAGCGAGTTCGAAGAGTTCGCCGGGGAGATGCGGGACGTGGTGCAGAAGTACTCTGTGAACACTCAGGGCAAGGGGCGGAAACGGCGCGTGCTGTCCACCGTCTTCATTCCGTCCGACTCACCTGTGGAGGAATAGTCCTGTTAGTCTCAGCTACCGGAGCAGGCCCGACGACAAGGAACCAGTAAACAGATGATGGCGCACGCATCCGGTTCCGTTGGAGAGTCCGGCAAGCCGCGTGCACCCGTGCCAGATTCGGTCCTGCGATCCATCGGCTTCCTCTCGTTCTTCGACCGCTTTGCCACCCCGCCCATGCTGGTTGTGCTTGCCGAGCGGACGGATTTGTCCCTCGGTCAGGCCGTCCAACTGGTGGCAGCCTACGCCTTGCTCTACGCCGTGGGGCAGCCGGTGTGGGGTTTCTTCAGCGACAGATTCGGCCGCATGGCCGTACTGCGCACCGCACTGGCGGGTGTCCTGGTCGGCGCGCTGGCGAGCACCCTGTTCAGCGCCTACCTCCCGCTCCTCCTGGCCCGGGCCTTCACCGGGCTGATGGCCGGGGCGCTGTATCCCACGCTGTTGACCATCCTGGGCGACACCCGGACCGGGATTGAGCGGGCCCGCGGCCTATCCGACCTGCAAATCTACTCGTCGCTGGGAACCACCATCGCCACCCTCGCGGCGGGCACGTTGGCCGCCGTGCTTGATTGGCGGCTGGTCTTCGCATTGCCGGCCCTTGGCTGCCTGGTCCTGCTGATCTGGCTTCGCGGGGTGGCGGGCGATGGATCGGCCCACCGCGGTGGCGCCAATTTCCGCCTGGCGTTTTCCGGCTCCGCCTTGGGGGTTTACGGTTTGGCAGCCCTGGAAGGCGCGGTGCTGATGGGCATCCTGACCTACTTCGTCCCGGCGCTGCAGAACGCCGGCATCGGGGTCACCTTGGCGGGCATCCTCGCGGCCGGCTACGGGATCGGGGTCATCCTTGGTGCCCGCCTGATGCGGCGCTTAGTTCGCCATTTCAGCCGCACTCGACTCATGGCCCTCGGCGGACTGGTCCTCGTCGTCGCCTACCTGACCTCTTCCTTGTCGCAACTGCCCGCTGCGCTGACCGCGACCGCGCTGCTGGTCGGCGCATCCAACGCCATCCTGCACTCCTCGATGCAGGGCTGGGCCACCGACGTCGCCCCGCAGGCCCGCGCCACGAGCGTGTCCCTGTTTGCCTTCTCGCTGTTCCTGGGCAGCTCGCTGTTCACCTTTTTCACCGCCGGTCTAGCGGACGAGAGGCGCTACGGCACCATCTTCAGCCTCGGTTTGATCGTCAGTATCGTCCTCGTGGCGGCCGCCTGCTGGGGTCACGCCGCCTGGAAGCGCAAGCACCCCTAGCGCCGGCGAAACGCTCGGCCCTGGCAGGCCCCGATCCCCTGCCCGCCCATCCCCGTCCCAGCCTCGATCCCAGCCAGACGGACAGGATCTACCATGGAACCATGTCACGCACGGACAAGGCCTCCCGCGTTGTTGCGGCGCCGCCTGAACGAGTCTTCTCTGCTCTAATCGACCCGGATTCGCTCACGGCCTGGCTGCCGCCGGAGGGCATGAGCGGCAGCTTCGAACGGTTCGACCCCCGGCCGGGTGGCTCCTACCGCTTGGTCCTCACCTATACGGACAAATCGACGGCAGCAGGCAAGGCCACGAGTGACACGGACGTCGTCGAGGCACGTTTCGTCGAGATCGTTCCAGGCGTCCGGGTTGTACAGGCGGTCGACTTCGAATCAGATGATCCCGCCTATGCCGGAACGATGACGATGACGTGGGAAGTCGCGCCGGTGGCCGCCGGAACTCGGGTGGATATCCGCGCCGACGATGTCCCTGCAGGCATTTCCGCTGAAGACCATGCTGCCGGCCTGGCCTCATCCCTGGCGAACCTAGCGACATACCTGGACCGGCAGCAAGGCCGCTAAGCGGAATCCTTAGGAGCGTGGCGGGGCCAATAGGAACCCGCCACGCTCCCGGTTAAGCCGCTGCGTTATACGAGAGTGGCGGCGTCGATGACGAAGCGGTAGCGCACGTCCGAGGAAAGGACGCGCTCATAGGCGTCGTTGATCTTGTCGGCGGAGATGAGTTCGATCTCGGCCCCGATTCCGTGTTCGGCGCAAAAATTGAGCATTTCCTGGGTTTCGGGGATGCCGCCGATCATGGAGCCTGCGAAGGACCTGCGCCCGCCGATGAGGGCCATGGCGTTGACCGGCAGCGGCTCCGCGGGCGCGCCGACGTTGACCATGGCGCCGTCCACGGTCAGCAGCCCCAGGAAAGCGCTGATGTCGATCGACGCGCTGACGGTGTTGATGATGAGGTCGAAGTAGCCTGCCAGTTCGGTGAAAGTGGTCTCGTCGCTCGTCGCGTAGTAGCGGTCCGCGCCGAGGCGGAGGCCGTCTTCCTGCTTCTTGAGGGACTGCGAGAGGACACTTACTTCCGCGCCCATGGCGTGGGCGAGCTGGACGGCCATGTGGCCGAGTCCGCCGAGGCCGACGACGGCGACCTTCTTGCCCGGGCCGGCACCCCAGCGGTTCAGCGGCGAGTAGGTCGTGATCCCCGCGCAGAGCAACGGGGCGGCGACGTCGAGCTCAATGCCGTCCGGAATGCGGAGCACGAAGTCCTCGGTAACGACAACGTGGGTGGAGTATCCGCCCTGCGTGATGGTCCCGTCGCGGTCGGTCACGCCGTAGGTTCCCACCATGCCGTTGAGGCAGTACTGCTCATCGCCGGCCTTGCAGTTCCTGCACTCGCCGCAGGAGTTGACCATGCAGCCGACGCCGACCCGGTCGCCGACGGCGTGCTTTGTCACCTCGGGTCCGACCTCGGTGACGATGCCGGCGATCTCATGGCCGGGAACCAGCGGGAAGGCCTGCGGTCCCCACTCGCCGCGCACGGTGTGGATGTCGGAGTGGCAGATGCCCGCGTACTTGATCTCAATCAGGACGTCGTGCGGTCCGACGTCGCGGCGTTCAATGGTCGTGGGAACGAGGTCCTCGGTGGCAGACGGGGCAGCGTAGGCGTGGGAAATGGTGGTCATGTGTTTTCTCCTTATAGGGGGCTGGTCAGTTGGTCGTTGTGGTGGGCCGGTCGTACTCCTGGTCGGTGACGTGTTCGCCCCACGTCGCGACCTGGCCCTGGTCGTCGGCTTCCTGGATGGCGACGTGGGCCATGAAGCGGTCCGCGCTGGCGCCGTGCCAGTGCTCCTCACCGGGCTCGATGTAGACGACGTCACCGGGTCGGATCTCCTGCACCGGCCCGCCGCGGCTGGCAACGTAGCCGATGCCGTCCGTGACGTACAGCGTCTGACCTTTGGGGTGGGTGTGCCAGGCCGTGCGGGCGCCAGGCGTGAAGCGGACGTGCGCGCAACCGACCGCTGATTGCTCGTCGGGGTTGCGTACGCCGTCGATATAGACGGTGCCGGTGAACCATGATCCCGGGCCACTGGCCGTCTGGCCGCCACTGCGAGTGAACTTCATGTCAGTTCCTTCCTGTCTTTGGGCACGCCGGACTGGCGGACCATTGGGTCCGCGAATTGATGGGCGTGTTGTCTACTGTTTCCTGGTTTTCTTGAGGTCTTCGGCCAGCGTGCGGGCCTCGTCCGAGAGTCTTTCGGCCTTGGCGCCGTCACCGGCGTGGACAGCCTCCCAGTAGTCGATTTTCAGCGCAACGTACCGTTTGCGCAGGGCGATGGACCTCGCTTCGTCCTCCAACTGCTCCTGCTGCGCTTTCAACAACGCGATCTGCTCCGGGGCAGCAGCCGGTCCGAGGTCTCCGTTCGCGAGGTAGCGGCGCATGTCGGCGACCGACATGCCCGTCGCGCTGAGGCAGGACACCCAGGTTAAAAGGTCCAGGTCTTCGTCCGTGTAGACGCGGTGCTTGCTGCTCGCGCCGCGACGGATCGGGGTGATGACACCGATGGATTCGTAGTAGCGCAGCGTGCTGGCCGGCAGCCCAGTCAGCGCCGCTGCCTCCTTGATCGAGTAGGTGTGCCGGATGATTGGTGCGCTCACAACATCAACGATAGGAACTTCAAGTACTTGAAGACAAGTGGCCGCGACCGCGACCCGCTTACTCCAGCGTGGTGAAGTACCACTGGCCGTTCGATTCGGTGCAGTCCCGGAGAAGCGTGGTGCCTTCTTCGTTGAGCACGGTCCACTGCTTCCATTTGCAGTGGACGTAGGTGGGCTCCCAATACACGTAGTTCATGCCGGCCGCATTGGCCGCGGTAACACCCAGGGCGGCGAGGCCGGTGGTTACGGTCGCAACAGCGATTGCACGTTTCAGTAGGGTCCGAGTGGACAAGGGTACTCCATTCCTCATCGGCAGCGGGCTGAGTCCCAACCGCCTCCCCATACTAGATCACGTTTTGATAACGACGGCGAGCGCCCTGCTCCCGCTGCCCGCTGATTATGCCTTCGTCCGGCCGGCCGGCAGCTGCGCAGAACCGAGTCCGAGTTCGTCTTCGCCGAGGTCGGCGAAGTAGGACTCCACCGTTTCGCGGTCCACCTCGGCCAAGCTGGCGGGCTTCCACTTCGGGTTGCGGTCCTTGTCAATGACCTGCGCGCGGACCCCCTCGGCAAAGTCGGGCGCTGCGAGCAGGCGGATGCCCAGGCGGTAGTCCTGGTCCAGCACTTCCTCAAGCGTGTCCATCCCGCGGGCCCGGCGCAACGCTTCGAGTGTGAGTTTCACGGAGGTCGGCGATTTGGCGGCGAGCTCCGCGGCTGCCTCCCGGGCGTTGGGTTCGCCGGATTCCTGCAGCGCGGTGAGGATCTCTTCGGCGTCGTCGTACGCATAGCAGGCGTCAATCCAGAGCCGTTCCTTTTCAAGGCCCGACGGCGGCACCTCCTTGTGCGCGAACCTCGCGATAGCTTCTTCCGCGGGGGTGTCGGCGAGCGCCGCAGCCAGCTCCGGCAGGTCGGCGCTGTCGACGTAGTAGTCGGCCAGGCCCAGCAGAATCGCGTCCGCCCCGTTACCGGTCCCGGCGGTGAGACCCAGGTGGGTGCCCAGCTCCCCCGGTGCCCTCGAATACAGGAAGCAGCCCCCGACGTCGGGAATGAAACCGATGCGCGTTTCCGGCATGCCGACCGTGGTCCGCTCTGTCACCACGCGGTGCGAGGCGTGGGCGGAGAGGCCGATGCCGCCGCCGAGCACCACACCGTCCATGAGCGCGACGATCGGCTTAGGGTAGCGCGAGATCAGCGAGTTCATCCGGTACTCGTCTTCCCAGAACACTTCCTTCTCCGCGCCGGCCTGGATGTGGCGGTAGATCGCGACGATGTCGCCGCCGGCGCACAGCCCGCGCTCACCCGCGCCCGAGAGCAGGACGGTTTCGACGCCGTCGTCCGTTGCCCACTCCTGGAGCGCGGCCGTGATCGCGGTGATCATCGAGTCATTGAGCGCATTGATGGCCTTGGGCCGGTTCAGGATGATGTGCCCGAGGCGGCCGGCACGCTGCAGCAGAATCTCATTGGTGTCCATCAACCACAGCCTAGCTATGCTGGCTGCATTTCGGCGAGCGCCGGGACATCTTTCACCCCGTCAAGGATGTAGCTGTGCGGGTTCCGCGCCATCTCGTCGCGCCCCAGCTTTCCGGTGAGCACGCCCACGGCGACCACCCCGGCGTTGACCCCGGCGAGCAGGTCCACCGCGGTGTCGCCGGCGGAGAGGACCTTGCGCACGTCATGGACGCCGGTGCGCTCCATGGCGCGGTGGATCAGGTAGGGTGCGGGGCGGCCGGCGGCCACCTGATCCGAAGTAACGACGGCGTCCAGCAGCTCGTCGTCGCCGATGCCCCAGCCGAGTCCCTGCAGCAGCGGGCCGGCGACGTCGGCGGAAAATCCGGTTGTCAGGGCCACCTTGATGCCGCGGGATTTGAGCTCTCGAAGGGCATCTTCCACACCGGGAAGTGCCACCGGCGGGTTGGCGTCATAGGCGGCGGCGAGGATCTCGCGGAAGCGGTCGAAGGTCCGCGCCACCAGTTCCGGGGTCGCGACGCCGCCGCCAAGCTCGATGAGCGCAGCGATGGCTTCGGTCTTATCCACCCCCATCCATTCCTGCAGGTGCGCCGGCGATACTTCGACACCCGTTTCGCGGACGCTGTCTCCCAGCGCGGTGTAGACGTCTCCGTGCTCGTCGACCGTTGTTCCGGCCATGTCGAATACTGCGAGTTCAATCATTTCGGCTCCTTAGGCAGAGGTGGCGATCCGCACCAGGGTGGCGCGGTGTTCACTGGTGTTTTCGATGGTGAAGTTGGTCAGGGCGGGCAGGTAGCGGTCCTCCGAATACTCAATCCGGCGGCCGTCCGCCGACGAGGTCAGCCGGCGTTCGCGCAGCAGGGGCGTGCCCTCAGCAACCTGAAGCATGCCGGCATCCTCGGGGCCGGCGGCGACGGCGTCGATGGTGCGGCGCGCGCGGCTGAGGTCAACGCCTTGGCTCCGCAGGTAGTTGAAGATGGAGCCGCTGTCGGCGTCGAAATCGAAGAGCAGCCGGCCGACGTCGAGCACGAAACTGGTGCGCTCGACCATCGCGGGTGTGTCGTCCAGCAGACGCAGCCGGAGCACTTCGACCACGGATGTTCCGGCTGCCAGGTCCAGCTGATCGGCCGCCTGGGGGCCGGCTGGCCGGCGGGCAATCTCATACGTCCGCTGCCCCGGAGTCATGCCAATGGAATACGCCCACTCCGTAAAGGACATGAAAGTTGAAAACGACTGCGACTGCACGGCGCCGCGCACCATGGGCGGACGGCCGCGTCCACCCGTCACCACGCCCTCGCTGCGGAGCGTGGACAGGGCCTGGCGCACCGGTCCGCGCGATGTCCCGAATTCGCGGCAGAGCTCGGCCTCACTGGGAAGCTGGGACCCTTCCGGCCACACACCGGTGGTGATGCGGTGCCGGAACTCAGCGCTCAACTGCTGGTGTTTGGGCTGGTCGGGGAGGTTATTCACAAGTTGATAATACAAGTTGGGTCGCCGCCAGCTGCGTGATTTGGTGCAGAGAATGGTGAACTTCTCGTGAACAGAACCGCCCGAAAAGAAAGCCTTGGTGAACTTGTCCATACAAGTGCCGTTCGGGCTTGATCGCCCGGTCCCGGTGCCGCCAGTATCGAAAGCGTGAACACCGGAACCCCTCTCCAACCAGCCTCCACCGACGTCCTGATCGTCGGTGCCGGCATTATCGGCCTGGCCCACGCGGCCCTGGCCGCCGACCGTGGACTCACGGTCACCGTCATCGACCGGGACGACCGCGCAGTCGGCGCGTCCGTCCGCAACTTCGGCCACTGCTGCATTACGGCGCAGTCGGGCGAACTATACGAACTGGCCCAAACCGGGCGTAAGCACTGGCTCGATTTTGCCGCTCGGGTCGGTTTCTGGGCAGCGGAATCCGGCGCCGTCGTCGTTGCTCGCACGGCGACCGAACTGGCAGTCCTGCAGGAACTATCCGGCCTGCGCGAGCCTGGACAAATTCTCATGCTGGACGCCGAAGACGTCCGGGGCCGGCTCCGCACCGATGGCGCTGCCATCGAATCGATTCTTGGCGGCGCCTGGCTCCGGGACGATCTGCGGGTGGACCCGCGGACTACTGTCGCCGAACTGGCCGGCTGGCTGTCGCAGCAACCAAACGTCACGGTCCTGTGGAACACCTCCGCCGCCGGCTTCGGGGCCGGGGCAACAAGGACTGCGGCGGTCCGGACCAACCGCGGCGTCTTTGAGGCGGACCGGATGTTCGTCTGTGTAGGACACGATGTGGACTATTTGTTCCCGCAGGCCGCCGCCGAACACGGCATCCGACGCTGCGCCCTGCAGATGGCCCTGGCCGAACATCCCGCCGGGGTCGAACTGGAACCGGCCGTCCTCACCGCAACGTCCATGCTGCGCTATGACGCCTTCACGGAGGTCCCCTCGGCCCAGGCGCTGCGCGAGGAGATTGCCGCCGCGGCACCCGAACTGCTGGAGGTCGGCGCGAATGTCATGTTTACCCAGCGGCCGGACGGCACCCTGCTGCTTGGCGATTCACACAGCTACCACCTCACCCAGGATCCCTTCCTGACCGAGGCAACCAGCTCGCGGCTGCTTGCGGAAATCCAATCCGTCCTGGGCCTCGACGAGCTGACCGTCAAAGAGCGCTGGCAGGGAATCTATGCCTCCAGCGATACCGGCCCGCTGTTCGTCCGTGACGTTGCGCCCGGCGTCACGGCGGTCTCGGTCACCTCCGGCATCGGCATGACCGTGTCCTTCGGCCTGGCCGAACGCAACCTCGCCACGCTGTCCTAACCTCCGCCACCGCAAACTCTTCCAACCCAAAGGACTCCCCCCATGCCCTCCAAAACCAAACTCAAACCGTTTGTTTTCCTGTCCCTTGCCGCTGCCGGCCTGACGCTGACCGCCTGCGGCACCTCTTCCGATGCCGCAGAGGCGGGCACGGCCTCCGCCACCTGTCCCGGCGGCGCCATCGAGTTCGGCATCGAGCCCTTCGAAGATCCGGCCAAGCTGGAACCGGCCTACCGTGTCCTGGCCGACGCACTGGCGGAGGAACTCGATTGCCCGGTCAACGTGCAGGTGGTCGAGGACTACGCCGCCGAGGTGCTGGCCATGCGCAACGGCAAGCTGCAGCTGGGCCAGTTCGGTCCGTTGGGCTACGTCTTCGCGAGCCAGCAGGCCGGCGCCGAACCGCTGGCTTCCTTCGGTACTGCCGACGGCGAACTCAGCGGCTACACCGGCGGTATTTGGGTACCGAAGGACTCGCCGATCCAGACGGTGGAGAACCTTCGCGGCAAGGATCTGGCGCTGGGCAGCGTGGGCTCCACCTCCGGTGACGTGCTGCCCCGCTTCGCCCTGCGGGAGGCCGGCATCGAGGAAGCCGAGCTGAACATGAATTATGCCGGCGGCCATCCGGAAGCCTTGCTGGCCCTGGTCAACGGCACCGTCGACGCCGCACAAATCAACTCCCAGACGCTCGCCACCGCGGAAGCCGAAGGCACCTTCGACGAGTCCGGCTTCCGCCAGATCTGGAAGTCGGACACCATCCCCAACGACCCGATCACGGTGGCCGGCGATGCCGACCCGGCATTCAAGCAGGCGGTCAAGGACGCCCTGCTCAACCTCCCGCCCGAAGCCATCGCCGAGGTCGGCGCCTTCCTGGACGTGACGCCTCCCGGCCCCATGGTCGAGGTGTCCAAGGAGACATACCAGCCGCTCTTCGATCTGGCCAACACCATGGGACTGACGGAGGAGGACGCCTGATGAATGCCCGCATTTCCCACCCATCCGGCACAGCCTGTCTGGCTGAAATGCCGGTACCATTGGACCCCTTCGACGCACCGCTGCTGAACGTCACCCGGCTGACCAAGCAGTTTTCCGGCCGCACCGTGCTGGACGGTATCGATTTCTCCGTCCGCGCGGGCGAACTGGTTGCCTTCCTGGGCGCCAACGGTTCGGGCAAGTCAACCACGCTCAGGTGCGTGATGGGGCTGACCGAACCGGACGGCGGCAGCATCGAGTTGTCCGGTTCGGACCTGTCCGGCCTTCGTGGCCAGCACCTGCTCCGCGCCCGCCGGCACGCCGCCATGGTCTTTCAGAAGATCCACCTGGTGCCGCGGCGCTCGGCGTTGGAAAACGTTTGCGCCGGAGGACTCGCCCGCCTGTCCGCCGCCCGCTCGCTCAGCCCGGCGTTCTTCCCCAAGGGCCTGAAGGAGGAAGCCATGGCCTGCCTGGACCGTGTGGGCATGGCCGACCGCGCCCTGGACCGCGTGGGACGGCTGTCCGGCGGCCAGCAGCAGCGCGTTGCCGTGGCCCGCGCACTCTGCCAGCGAGCGCAGGTAGTTTTGGCGGACGAGCCGGTTTCCGCACTGGATCCGCATGCCGCCGAGCAAGTCATGAGCCTGCTCGGCGATCTGGCCCACCGGGAAAACCTGGCGGTCGCCGCCGTGCTGCACCAGCCCGATCTGGCGCTGCGCCACGCTGACCGGGCCATCGGCCTGCTCAAAGGCAGAATCATCTTCAACGATAGGGTCGGCAAGCTGACCTCCGACATGCAGGATCTGCTGTACTCCCCCGATCGCGGTGAGGCGGCATGAGCATCAACACCAAGAACAGGGCGAACGACGACGCCGACAGCCGCACCGTAGCGAAGCTGCCTGTCCCTGCTGATCCGGCACGTGGGTTGCGCCGCGGTGGCCTGGCTGCCGCCGTCGTCGTTCTTGTCGTGCTGCATGTCCTGGCCTTTCAAAGCACCGGCTTCCGGCCCGCGCTGCTAGTGCAGGGGTGGGAGGGCATGGCCCGCTTCATCAGCGATGCCTTCCCGCCTGACCTGAACTGGCAGGAAGTCCTGAAACCCAGCCTTGAGGCCACTCTGGTCACGCTGTGGATCGGTCTCCTGGGCACCACCATCTCCATCCCCACCGCCTTGCTGCTGGCAGTTCTGGCTGCCAACACAACTTCGCCCAACCGAGCGGTCTACCAGGCGGCGCGTTCCGTCTTGTCCTTTTTCCGTGCCGTACCGGACATCGTGTTCGCACTGATCTTCGTTACCGCCGTCGGCCTCGGCCCCTTCGCCGGCGTGCTTGCGCTGATCTGCCACAACACCGGGGTCATGGGAAAGCTGTGGGCCGAATCAATGGAGGAAATCGACCAAGGCCCGCAGGAGGCACTGCGCACAGCTGGCGCCAGCCGGCTTCAGCAAGTCGCCAACGCGACCATCCCCATGGCCACGCCCCAGTTCATCGGGCTGCTGCTCTACCGTTTCGATGTGAATGTGCGCTCATCGCTGGTGCTCGGACTCGTCGGAGCCGGCGGCATCGGACTGCTGATCAACCAGTCCATCAAGTCCTTCCAATTCGACGAGATGCTCACCCACATCATCGTGGTCCTGATCCTCATCATCGTGGTGGACCAGGTTTCCGCCTTCATCCGCCGGAGGCTAGCAGTCTGACGCGAACCGAGGAGCCGCCGCTGACGCCGCGTTTGCCGGGTATGCCTTACCGGCACCGCGGCGTTAGCGGCCTTTCCGCGTTGGCGCTGGGTAAGTTGGGAGTGCAGGCAAAATGAGATGGAGGACAGATTGGGCAACAAGGCCATCGCCACGGTCCAGATCGACAACGAGCAGTTCCGCGTCACCGAGTGGAAGTTCCCGCCCGGGACGGAGACGGGTTGGCATCGGCACGAGCTGGACTACGTCGTCGTGCCGATGACTACCGGGGAGCTGCAACTGCAGACTAACGACGGCGACTCCGTGAACCAGCTGACCGCCGGGCAGTCCTACACAAGGGCCGCGGGCAGCGAACACAACGTGGTCAACCCGGGGCCGGGCGAATTTGTCTTCGTGGAGGTCGAGGCTAAGTAGCTGTGACGACCTGCGAGTAGTGCTCCACGACGGGGAACGGCTCGTAGAAATGGTGCAGAAGTTTCTTCCACTGCTGGTACTCAGAGGATCCGCGGAAGCCCTCGGTATGGTCTTCAAGCCGGTCCCATTCGACCAGCAGCAGGTATTTGCTGCCCTGTTCCATGCACCGGGACAGTGAGAGCTTGCCAAAGCCCGGCATCGCGGAAATGATGGCGGACGCTTCCCGGAAGGCCGCTTCGAAAGCGGCTTCCTGGCCTGGACGGACCGGCAACAGCGCGTGTTCAGTAATCACAGCCCAATCATTGCAGGCGTTCCGCACGCGCGGCTCCAGCACTTTGTAGCCACCCTCAGTTTTGGGACGCTTTGGGGATTGAAAACCCCTCCAATTGAGTGTTCGGGTTTTTACAAGCCGGGCCGGTAAGACTATGTCCGTCTTGATCGCCGGGAAGATGACCTCGGGCCAACGATCAAGCTCCGGTGCCCGGCCGTATCCCCCAACCGCAGCCGGGCACCGGTACCTATTCCGGTGCAGAGAACGATCGCCGTGGTTATGCCGCCGGGCTAGTTCGCGATGGAGTCCTTCACGAGTTGTTCGAATTCTTCGAGACTGGAGGGTTCGATGAGCTCGCCGTCGAGGAAGAAGGTCGGTGTGCCGGAAACTCCGAGGGCGGTGCCGTCATTCTTGTCCTGCTCGATGCGGGCGGCGGTAGCAGGATCGGCTACGGCGTCGTCGTAAGCTGCCAGATCGAGACCGAGGTCCTCGGCGTAGCCGCGGAACGTCGCTGCCCGGGAGTCCGCGGAGTGCGACCACTCTTTCTGGGTTTCGAACATCCGGTGGTACATGTCCTCGAATTTGCCCTGCTGGGCGGCTGCTTCCACGGCAAGGGCCGCATTCATGGAGTTGGGATGGCCGGCCAGGGGGAAGTAGCGGCTGACGATGGTCAGCTCACCCTCGTATTTGCCGCGCAACTCCTCGATGAACGGGTAGGCGGCGAGGCACGATTCGCACTCGAAGTCCAGGAACTCAACCAGGACCGCCTTTTCATCCTCGGCTGCGGACAACCGGTGGCTGTCGGTCCGCACCACCTCGGAGGCTTCCATCGGGGCTGTTTGTGTAGCGGCGTCCTTGGTATTGATGAGGGCAACGATGCCAATAACCGCCACCACGGTGGCGACGATGATGCCTATGGCGATCTTGTTGGGCAGGCTGATGGTGGACTTGACTGTCACGGGGTTGTTCCTTTTAGTTGCGCGAGCTTCTCGGGTTGAGTCTAGTCGGGGCTGCAGCATGCAGGCGGGGTTGTTGCCGGCGCCTGGCTGTCGGCATCGCCGTCCACATCGAAGTGGAATCCCGGGGCGCAGCACGCGTCACCTTTCCATGCCTCCAGCCCTTCTTTCAGAGCGATTGCGGCGATGACCAAGGCTGCCACCGGATCAGCCCAGGACCAGCCAAACAAACTATTCAGCAGGAGACCCACCAGCAGCACACCGGACAGGTAGGAGCAAAGCAGGGTCTGTTTGGAATCGGCCACGGCGGAACGCGAGCCCAGTTCCCGGCCGGCGCGGCGCTGCGCCCAGGACAGCAACGGCATGATCACCAAGCTGACGGCGGCCAGTACGATGCCCACACTCGAATGGTCAGGTTCGCGTGCGCCCAACAGGGACCGGAGCGCGTCGACCGTGACGAAGGCGGCCAGCGCGAAGAACGAGAACGCAATGAAGCGCAGGGCCTTCTTCTCCCGCGCTTCCGGATCGCGGCCGGCGAACTGCCACGCTACGGCGGCGGCCGAGGAAACTTCGATGACGGAATCCAGGCCGAAGCCGATCAGCGCGCTGGATGAGGCTGCGGTGCCGGCAGCGAGCGCCACCACTGCTTCGATCACGTTGTAGGTGATGGTGGCAGCGACGAAGAACCGGATTCGCCGGGACAGCACCCGCCGTCGTTCGTTGGAAGCCACCAACAGGGAATCTGTCTTGGGGGCGGGCATCAGCAGCACCCCTCCGCTTCGCTAATCCTGCAGCAGGCCGGGTCGACAGCCAGCACCACACCCAGCAGATCCGTCAGAGCATGGCCCAGTTTCGGATCGGCCAGTTCGTAGCGTGCACGGCGGCCTTCGGGAACGGAGACCACCAGTCCACAACCGCGCAGGCACGCCAAGTGGTTCGACAGGCTCTGCCGGCTGACGCCGATCAATTCCGCCAGATCGCTCGGATAGGTAGGGGCATCCCGCAGCGCCAGCAGTATCCGTGCGCGCGTTGGGTCGGATAGGGCGAAGCCGAACCGGGACAGTACCGAAGAATGAACGAGCGTTTCCACACCTTTATAGTACATCGATCAGTGTATTGAACCGTTTGGGGGTCTTGTGCGTCTCTCAATCTGGAGGTGTTGTTGCTCAGTCTCAGGGGGCTCGGAAACGTCACCCTGGAGGATCGTTATGGGCACTTTTGCAACCGCAAACCGCCGGCTGAGCAAGCCGGCGACGGAGAGCGACATTAGGAAGTTGGTGGCTGCGCTGGTCCTTGCCGGCGTTGTCGCTTGGGCATTGTCGGTCTACCTTTCATCCATCGTGCGGACCGAGGGCGCGCTCTTCACCATCGCCCTGGTGCTGCACATCCTGTTCCTGGTGGTGGCATTCGGCGCCATCATCCTGGTGGACTGGCACGGTTTCCTCTGGCTGCTAGGCCGGCGGGAACTGAGCGAAACCATCCGGCTGGACGGGGCAGCCGGGACCTTGATCTGGGGCGGACTCGCCGGCCTGCTCGCCACAGGCGTGTTCCTGAACCCGGTGCTGACCGAACCATTGACGCAGGTGAAACTTGCCGCGGTGCTGATCGCGACGCTCAACGGAATCATGCTGATTCCGCTGATGAAGCGGCTGGTCAGGATGCCGCCGAGCACCACCTTCGCGAAGCTGCCGCTGGGCCAGCGGTTCCACATGGTCTCCTGCGCGCTGATCTCGCAGACGGCTTGGTGGACGGCAATCATTGTCGGCTTCATCAACGCCGAAGGTTAGGGCCCGCCTGGCTGTCGGGGCGGACACGCGAAAAGCCCGGCGGCCCTCCGGAAAATCCAGAGGGCCGCCGGGCCAGACTCCTGCCGTCAGTGTCCTGCGGTCAGCCTGCCGCCGTCAACGTTCCTGCGGCCAGGAGCTTCTTCGCGTTACTTGGACTTGGAGCCCTTGCTCTTCGCCGCCGCGTCCTTCTCGGTCTTGGCACCCTCGGTGGAGAGGTCGCCGCCGGCGTTCTCCAGGTGCGCGCGCATGAACCACTGGAACAGTTCAAGCTCCGCCGTCTGGCCGATCAGCATGTCCTCTGTGATGGGATCGAGCTCGCCGACCGTCTCAATGGCCTTGCGGTGATCCTCCACCACGCCGTTGTAGACGACATTCAGCGCGGCAAGATGCTCGGCGGTGCCGGCGCGGTTGATGGAGTAGTCGTCCCAGCTGCGGGCCTTGACCATGGCGCCGGGCAGGCCGTTGGGCGAAACCCCCAGGGTGGCCATGCGCTCGGCGACCGCGTCGATCATGGCGCGGACCTGCTCGATCTGCGGGTCCAGCATTTCGTGGACGCCGATGAAATCGCGGCCCACCACATTCCAGTGTGCGTGCTTGAGGGTCAGCTGCAGGTCATTCAGGGCGTGCAGCCGCATCTGCAGCGTTTCGCCCACCTTGTAGCCATCCTCGAGCGAGAGTCCCGGTACGGTAAAGCCTGCCTTCGATCGGTCCTTTGCAGCCATCAAAAACCTCCTTACTCGGTGCGCCGCGTATCGGCACGCCACTTCCTCCAACCTAGCCACACCAGCGCTGGCCGTCCACGCAATACCGCTGACTTAGCTCAGCGCGAAATTCAGCAAGCTTAGTATCTCCGTTGCCAAGGCTGCCAAGGTGGGATCGCAGCGCGAGCTGCCAGCCGCCGTCGTTGTTTGTCACACCGTGGTGTTGGGGGCTTGGTTTTCGTCACCGAACTGCCGGAGGGCTTCCTTCTTGCGCAGGGCATCCAGCCGGTTCATCAGGGGCGCCGTGGTGGCGCCGTGCAGGACGATGGACATCGCCACCACCAGCCCGACGACGGCCCAGAGCTCGCGCGCTTCGGCGTCGAACTCCCCGTGGCTGAGGGCATACCCCAGATAGTAGAGCGAGCCGATCCCGCGGATTCCGAAATAGGCGATGGCGAGGCGTTCGCGCGGTCCGGGCCTGCTGCGCAGCAGGCCCAGCCACCCGGCCAGCGGACGGATCAGCAGCAGGAACGCAAGCGCCACCAGCACCTCGATCCAGCCGATTCCCGCCAGCAGGCCGCGCGCGATTGCGCCGCCGAGGAGTACCAGGATGACGACGGTCATCAACCGTTCGAGCTGCTCCACGTAGCTATGCAGGACCTTGTGGTACCCGTGGGTGTGCTCCGCTGAACGGATGGTGACCGCGCAGACGAACACTGCGATGAAACCGTAGCCCTCCACCATCTCGGCCACGCCATAGGCGAGGAACGTGGCAGCCAGCGCAACGAAGCCCTCGGAATGGTCTGACAGCCGCAGGCTCTTGTAGCGCGCCGCGAAGAAAATCCGGCTCAGCAGCTTGCCCGTGCCGAAACCGAGCAGCACTCCGACGCCGATCCGCCACACCACGTCGACGGCGAACCACTGCGGGAACCAGGCTTCCGGAGCCGTTCCGACCAGACTCATCACGATGGCCAGATAAACAAAGGGGAAGGCCAGCCCGTCGTTGAGGCCTGCTTCCGAGGTCAGGCCGAAGCGGACCTCGTCCTCGTTGGCGTCCGTTTCGGCGTCGGCAGGCTCCCCCACCTGCACCTCGGAGGCCAGCACCGGATCCGTGGGCGCGAGTGCCGCCGCAATGAGGATGGCCCCGGCCAGCCCGAGGCCCAGCACCCAGAGTCCCAGCAGCGTCATCACCAGAATGCACAGCGGCATGACGATCCCGAGCATGCGCCACGTCGTGGACCATTCGCGCCAGCGGAACGGCCGGTCAAGGGCAAGGCCGGCACCCATGAGCGAGATGATGACGCAGATTTCGGTCAGATGCGTGGTGAACTCTGCATACTTGACCGGATCCGGGTCTGGGAGGTTCTGGAGCAGGGTGAAAGCGAGGATTCCGGCGCCGAGGAAGACCATCGGCATGGAGAGCGGCATATTGCGCAGGAGTTTGGGCAGGATCGCCGCGGCAAAGACCGCAAGGCCTGCCTCGAAGAACAGAATGCTGGGGGCTTCGAACACGGTTGGGCTTCTTTCTGCCTCGCCCGGCCAACTGTCCGGAACTAGTCAGCAAGCTTAGCGCCTCGCCTTGCCGGTCAGCCATACTGGGGAGATGACCGACACGATGACCCAGCTCCGCTACCGCCAGGAAGAACTGGTGCGCCAGCTCGCCGTCGAAAATTCCACCCAGCGGCTCGCCGAGCTAAGCGAAGAGCTGGAGTCCGTTTCCCGCGGCATCCAGGATCTGACAGCCGCCAAGGAGCTGGACGGCTGAAGGAGACGGTCCGCATGACGCAACGCGTGCTGGTCACCGGCGCCACTGGTTACATCGGCGGGCGGCTGGTGCCGCGGCTGCTCGACGCCGGGTACACGGTCCGCGTGCTGGTGCGCTCCCCCGCGAAACTCAAGGCCGTCCCATGGCACGACCAGGTGGAGATCGTCGAGGGTGACCTCCGGGATGCGGCCACCGTGGCGCGGGCATGCGACGGCGTTGAGACCTTCTTCTATCTGGTGCATTCGATGGGCTCCGGCGAGGGCTTCGAGCGCAAGGAACTCGAGATGGCCCGGACCGTGGCCGAGGCGGCTGCCCGCGCTAAGATCGGGCGGATTGTCTATCTGGGCGGACTGCACCCCGAGGGCGTGGAACTCTCGCGGCACATGCGCTCGCGCACCGCCGTCGGACGGGTGCTGCTGGAAGGCGACGTGCCCGCGGTGGTGTTGCAGGCCGGCGTCGTAATTGGTTCAGGCTCCGCGTCCTTCGAGATGATCCGCCACCTCACGGAAAACCTGCCCGTCATGCCCGCGCCGAGCTGGGTGCGGCGGAAAATCGAGCCGATCGCCATCCGCGACGTGCTGCACTACCTGGTCCATGCGCCGCAGCTGCCGGCAGGGCTGAACCGCACCTTCGACATCGGTTCACGCGAGGTGCTGACCTATGCGGGCATCATGTACGGCTACGCGCATCAGGCGGGGCTGGCGCGGCGGCGCGTCTACTCGCTGCCCATCCCGGCACCGAAGCTGGCCGGCTGGTGGGTGGCGCTGACCACACCGATCCCGCACTCGATGGCCGTGCCGCTGGTGGAATCCCTCCAGCACGACGCAGTGGCCGCCGAGCACGACATCGACAACTACATTCCAACGCCCGACGGCGGACTGACGGGCTACCGTTCGGCGGTTCAGCTGGCGCTGGGCAAGATGGCCAGCGGCGAGGTGGAGACCAGCTGGACCAACGCCTCGCAGGCCCCGCCGTCGGACCCGCTGCCCAGCGACCCCGAGTGGGCCGGGCAGACGGTCTTCGTGGACGAGCGCACGCGCAGCACCGATGTGGCACCGGAGCACGTATGGCAGGTGATCGAAGGCATCGGCGGGGCCAACGGCTGGTACTCCTGGCCGGCTGCCTGGGCGATCCGCGGCGTCTTGGACAAGCTGGTGGGCGGCGCCGGGCACAACCGCGGGCGGCGGCATGCCGACCGGCTGGTTGTGGGCGATGCAGTGGACTGGTGGCGGGTGGAAGCCATCGAGGAATCGCCCGCAGGCAAGGTGCTGCGGCTGCGCGCCGAGATGCGGGTGCCGGGCGAGGCCTGGCTGGAACTCTCGGCGCTGGCAGAGCGTTCGGATGACGGTGCTGGCGCCGGCACCGGCACCGGCACCACCTACCGCCAGCGCGCCATCTATTTCCCGCGCGGCCTGTCCGGCAAGCTCTACTGGTGGCTGGTGCTCCCGTTCCACGGGCTCATCTTTCCGTCCATGGCACGCAACATCATTCAGCGGGCGGCGGCATATCGGAGCAGCACGCCCATCTCTGGATGACTGGGAAAGATGGGAAGATGGCCCGTATGAGCAATCTTCCGTCCCGCGAGTCCACTGTGGAACAGGTTGTCCTGGTTGACGACGACGGCGCCGCCATCGGCGTGGCCGACAAGTCCGAAGTGCACACGGCGGCCACCCCGCTGCATCTCGCCTTCTCCTGCCACCTCTTTAACCCGGACGGCCAGATCCTGGTCACCCGGCGGGCCTTGACCAAGCTGACCTGGCCTGGTGTGTGGACCAACTCGTTCTGCGGCCACCCGGCGCCGGGCGAGACCACGGAAGAAGCGGTGATCCGGCGCGCGCCCCAGGAACTCGGCGTCGCCGTCACCGGGCTGAAGCCGGTGCTGCCCGACTTCCGCTATCGGGCGCTGGACGCTTCCGGCGTGGTGGAGAACGAAATCTGCCCGGTCTACACAGCCCTGCTGGAAACCGATCCGCAGCCGACGCCGGACGAGGTGTGCGAGTGGCGCTGGACGGATCCGGCCGCCCTGGTCCGCGCCGTGGACGCCGCGCCGTGGGCCTTCAGCCCGTGGCTGGTGCTTCAGCTGCCGTTGCTGACCGCGGCCGAGCCCGAACTGCTCGCTTCCTGACGCACGGCTTTCTCCCGCGCCCGGAACAGACCGTCGCGCAGCTCCCCCATGAAAGTGGACAGCAGCTCGATCTCCTCGGGTGAATGCCGCGAGACCACCTGGATCAGTTCTTCAACCATCGGCGAGAAGATTTCAGCCCCCGCGGTCCGGGCGCTGTCCGTGATTTCCAGCTGCACCTGCCTGCGGTCGGTTCCGCTGCGTTCGCGGACCATATGCCCCGCCTTGCCCAGCCGGTCCACGAGCGCCGTGGTCGCCGCCGAACTGAGCGACAGCTGAGTGCTGAGGATGCCGGGAGTGACCGTGCGGCCCTCCCGCTGCGCCTCGAGCACCGCCGATAACGCCATCAGATCCGTCCGGTGCATGCCGTAACGCCGCCCCATCGCATCAATATAGCGGTCCGTCTCCGTGGTGAAGCTCTGCAGCAGCAGCATCAGTTCCCGCCCCGGGTAGTCGGTGCCGGGCGGCACCTGCCCGGCCTCAGCCCGGGCAACAGGCGTGGACGAACCCTCGGAATCAGAACTTGGCATAACGCCAATGGTAATCCTCGCTGGAACTTAGCCTCCCGCCGTCGTACTTTGGCGGTAAGTTTGAGAGATGGCTACGGACGATCAGGTGTACGAAGATTCGGTGGGCCGGCGCGAGACGTTCGAGGAGAAACTCGACCGCAACTGGAACGATCTGCTGCAGGAATTGCGCGTCATGCAGACCGGCGCGCAGATCATCACCGCGTTCCTCATGACCCTGCCGTTCCAGGCCCGGTTCGAGGACCTGGCGCCGTACCAAGTTGGCCTGTACGTCGCGCTGCTGACGTTTACCGGCCTGCTGACCTGCCTGATCCTCACGCCCGTGGCCATCCACCGCAAGCTTTTTGGCCTGCATGTGAAGGATTCCACCGTGGCGCACGGGCACCGCATCGTGAAAATGGCCGTGCTCGGCATCGGGCTGATGGCCACCGGCTGCGTCGCCTTCATTCTCGACGTCGTGGCGGGCGACCAGG
Source organism: Arthrobacter sp. Soil_C_60 (assembly GCF_057656375.1). Lineage (NCBI taxonomy): Bacteria > Bacillati > Actinomycetota > Actinomycetes > Micrococcales > Micrococcaceae > Arthrobacter > Arthrobacter sp. Soil_C_60. The sequence goes on from NZ_JBDGKM010000020.1 coordinate 30,217, forward strand.
TGGCCATTTATGTGGGCGGCGGCGTCCTGCTGGTCATGCTCGCGCTGCTGTGGGTGATCCCGGCCTTGCTCAAACGCGCGGTGAACCCCGACGAGGCGAAGCACCAGTACGGCGACAAGAACAACGACGCCGGTATGAACAGCGACGCCGTCGAGTAACCTTTGCGTCCGGGCTGGCTGGCTCTACCAACCCCTATGCCTGGGCTGGCTGGCTCTACTGTCGGCCGGCTGCCGCTCGTTCGCAGCGCCCGCTAGCCCTGTTCTCCGCTTGGGCCAGCTTCCTGCTCGCCGCCGGGCTCGGACCCCCGCTCCCGGTCCGGCTCCAGGATCAGGACTATCGCCTCATGCGACACGGCAACCGTTTCCGGGATCCCGTCCAGGTGGATATCCACAACATCCCTGGTCCGGCGGACAATGAAGCCGGACAGCGTGCCGGCGTGGACGTCGTGGTTGAAGCCGACGATACTCACGGCGCGGCCGAGGTCGGTGAGCCTTAGATCTGCGGCCAGGCGTCTGACGGTGCCCATATCGGGTCCTTTGGAAAGTTTCCGTTAGATAGGGGCAGTCTATGCTCCAGATAGGCTAGAGGGCATCGCCCCAGACTAAGGAGATTCCATGAGTTCCCTGCTGACCCCGCTGGTCACGAGCGCCGGATTGATCGGCGGCTTCCAAACCGCCCGCGCCACGAAGAACCGCCCGCTCGGCGGCGCCGTGCTCGCCGCCGCCGGTGCGGCCGCATTCGCCTTGTGGAAGCGCGACGTCGGCACCGGCACCGCCGCTGCTTTGACCGGCGTCTACCTGGCTGCGTTCGGCGCCTCCCACCCGCTGGCGAAGAAGATGGGCGCGTGGCCTGCTGTCTACACAGTCACCGCCGGTACCGCAGTGGCCTCGCTGGTGTTCGGCCGCCGCCGGGCCTGACCGAAGTGGGGCGCGCGTTCCCGAGGAACCTTTCGCCCGCGTGCCCCTTGAGCATCCTCCGACCCCGCACTTAACTCTGTAACCGAACCACCCCGCACCACTCATTGAGCGCACCACCGAAGCCGCGGGCGCATGTCCCCTTGGGCGCGCCACCGAAGCCGCCCGCGTGCCGGCCACTTGTCCTCCACATTGGGGCTTTTTCCGTGCTATTCGAAGACGTGTTCTATAGCGTGGAGGTATGGCAATCGCACCGGTCGAAGCGCATCAGGAGCCCGCGGGCTTCCTCGCTTCCGTGCAGGCCGCCCTCCAGGAATTCTCTGCCATGTTCCGGCAGGAATGCCTCCTGCAATCCCCCAAGGAACTCGCCGCCACCGTCGCCGGCATCGAAGAGATCTCCAAATCCGTCGAGCAACTCCAGGTCATCGGCGCCCACGCCGTCGAACAGCAGAACATCGCCCAGACAGGGGAAACAGACCAGCGCATCCCCTGGGCCGACCCGGTCCAGGGAACCGGCCCGGACGGCACACCGAAAAAGCCCGAATACAAGGACGCCGCCGAATACCTCCGCCAGAAACTCAAGATCAGCCGTAGCGAAGCCAAACGCCGGCTCCGCGTCGGCTCCAGCACCATGCCCTCGACCCTGATCACCGGAGAACAGGCACCACCGAAACTCGAACGCCTCGGCGCCGCACTGACCTCGTCACAGATCAGCGGCCAGGCCGCGACCCTCATCCGCGACGCCCTCGAACGCGTCCGCCCCACCGCACCGCCCGCGGGCTTGGCCGCGATGGAAAACCAGCTGACCCAGCAGGCCACCGAATCCGACATCGACGGCCTGCGCGAAATCATCAAACGCTGGGAAGCAGTCCTGGATCCCGACGGACTCGAACCCACCGACGAACTCCTCCGCGCCAAACAAGGCGTGTTCTACCGCGGCAAACGCCAGGGCCTCCACCGCCTGGACATCGCCGCCACCCCGGAACAATACGAATACCTCGTCACCGTCATGAACGCCGCGACCAACCCGCGTATCAAAACCACCTTCGCCCCCGACGACGGCACAACCGCAGACCCCGCAACAGCCGGCAACACGCAGGCTCCCGCCGACACCGCCGACACGGCGGAGGCGGCGGCGGGGACCGGGCCGGGGGCGGGGGCGGATCCGGAATGGCAAGGACCCACCCGGCCGCAGAAACTGCTGCAAGGCCTCGTCGGCGCCTGCCAGATCGCCCTGTCCACGGACAAGCTCCCCTCCAGCGGCGGCCACCGCCCCCAAATCATGATCACCATCGACTACCAGGACCTGGAAAACCAGATCGGCGCCTCCGCCGACGCGGTATTCGGCGGACTGATCAGCCCCAAAACCGTCCGCAAAATCGCCTGCGACGCCGACCTCATCCCCCTCGTCCTCGGCGG
>NZ_JBDGKM010000021.1:0-14750 GCF_057656375.1 Arthrobacter sp. Soil_C_60
AGACACACCGCTACGCGGGCATTATCCAATGATTCTTCGATAGCAGCTACGCGGGCATCTTTGATGAGTCAACGCGGACCGTTGACATTCTCAACGAATCTTGATTCACTTGTGATTCACCACACAGAACTTGCCCCATTCGCTCGGAACGATAGGCGGCAGTTTTATGTTTGATCGGCAATATAACTGATGTCTAACAGCAACGACTCCTAGAAAGCGCAACCATGATGCGGAAAGCACTGAAGATTTCCCTCGCCGCCATCGCTGTCGGCACCCTGGTCGCAGGCTGTGGCCAAAGCCCGAATGCCAGGGGCAGCGACGACTCGTCCGACATCCAGGAACTCGTCTTTGCGGCGGTTCCCAGTGAGGAAAGCCAAGAACTGGAAGAGTCCTTCGCGCCCGTCATCAAGGCGCTGGAAAAGGAAACGGGTTTGCCCGTCCGGTTCGAAGCCGTCAGCAGCAATGCGGGCGTCGTCGAGGCCCAGGTGGCCGAGCGGGTGGATATCGCTGTCTACGGAGCATTCAGCTACTATCTGGCCAGCGGCGTTGCTGATGTGACCCCGGTGGCCGTCGATCAGCGTCAGCCGGGCGGTGAATCCGGCGTTGAGTCGTATGGAATAGTCCGGAGTGACACTCCGGCAATCGCCGGCCTCGAAGATGCGCAAGGCAAGAATGTTTGCTTCACCGATCCCGCTTCCTCCACTGGCTACCTCTCTCCTTCTGCCGGCCTTATTGAGGCAGGGATCGACGTCGAGAGCGACGTCGAAGCTATCTTTGCCGGCGGTCATGACACTGCCGTGACGTCGCTCCTGGCGGGAGACTGCGACGTTGCGTTCGCCGCCGCCACGTTCGTCGACGAACTGCTCCCCGCCCGCGGAGTCCTCAAACCGGGAGAAGTAAACAAGATTTGGACTTCGCCGGTCATCCCCGGGCCGCCGGTCGTGGTGGGTAACTGGCTCCCGGAGGATCTGCAGACCAAGATCACCACGGCACTAACGAAGTACGACGCAGTAACGGCTGCGGAAAACGGATTCTGCGAAGGTGCCGAAACGGAAGCACCCGAGACTTGGGGCGAGTTCGCAGGCAAGCCTTCCTGCGTCTGGGGCGGCACGGCAGCGTTCGCCTTTATCCGGACAAACGACGAAGCCTACGAACCGATCCGCGAGATCTGCGAGATCACCAAGGCCGAGGTCTGCACGGCGGAACAGCAGTGACCGGCGCTCACGCCGCAACCACAACACTAGGATCAGGCATGCTGAACGTACATACCACCCCCACACCTGCACCGCAGGGACAGCGTGAGCCGAGCATCGTCCTGCAGAACGTAGCCAAGAGCTTCGCTGGGAACCATGTTCTGACAGACGTCAGCCTCTCAGCATCCCCCGGTGAGTTTGTGGCACTTGTGGGACCGTCCGGGGCGGGAAAGTCAACGCTCCTGCGCCTCATCAATGGCATCCACCATCCCGATACCGGGATGGTGGGCGTCCTCGGCACCACGCCCAGCGAGTGTAGCCGGAGGGAACTTCAGGCTCTGCGCACCAAGATCGGTTTCGTGTTTCAACAGTTTGGTCTCGTGGGACGACTGACCGCCCTGGAGAACGTGCTCATGGGTACGCTGGGTCGGCTCAAATTTCCTCGCTACGGCATCTCCACCTATCCGCAAAGCCTGCGCATACAGGCGGCCGGGCATTTGGAACGCGTTGGTCTGCTCGACCAGCGGTTCCAGCGCTGTGACACGCTTTCCGGCGGGCAGCAACAGCGGGTGGCAATTGCACGGACGCTGATGCAGGAAGCGGAAATTGTCCTCGCGGATGAACCTGTGGCGTCCTTGGACCCTGCTGCCAGCCTGTCCGTGCTGTCCATGCTCAAGCGGATCAGCGCCGAGGATGGCTTCACGGTGGTGTGCAGCCTGCACCAGGTGGACCTCGCCCTGCAGGTCTCTGACCGGATTGTTGCGCTCAAGAACGGGTCGATGATGATGGATCAGCCAACGGCCGCGACCACGGAGGAAATGATCCGCCGCGTGTACGCTTCCGACTCCACGACTGGGGACGGCAATGCTTAGCGGCATCCTCGAGACGCCGGCAAAGAACAGCGTGTCCGTTCCGCCGCAACAGTTGCGGCCACGCAGGAGCATCGCGGTCTGGGTTATCCCGACTGTTTATGTCGGGGCGTCCCTCTTCGGCCTCTGGTGGATGGGCGTCTCCCCTTCCTCCTTGCAGGATGGATTCGGCGACATTGGGCGGCTGCTCTCCCGGATGGTTCCGCCCACCACCGGGCCTGTCCCGGATCTGCTCACCCTGCTGGTCCAGACACTCCTGATAGCCATCGCAGGCACGGGGCTGGCTACCATTGTGTCCATCCCGCTGGCCGCCGCGGCATCCAGCAGATTCACGGGGCCGCGCGTCGTCCAATGGGCGGCCCGCCTGGTTATCGTCCTCACGCGCGCCGTGCCGACCCTGATCTTCGCCATCATCTTCGTCCGTATCTTCGGCCTCGGGCCGATGGCCGGCGGCCTGGCCGTGGCCTTCCACTCGGTGGGAATGATCGGCAAACTGATGACCGACATCTTTGAGGAACAGGATCCCACGGCTTCCGAGGCCGTAAGCGCCACCGGCGCATCGCGGCTGCGGACTTTCGTCGCCACAACGTTCTCCCGCGCGCTGCCCTCCATTACCGGCGTCGGCCTTTATCGCCTGGACATCAACATCCGCGCCTCTGCGATCCTCGGCATCGTTGGAGCCGGCGGCATCGGCGTTGCCCTGCAGACCGCGATCGGCAGCCTGAATTACCCCCGCGCGGCCGGGATCGTGCTCGTCATCATCGCTGTTCTGCTCATCCTGGAGGTCGTGTCGGTCCGGTTGCAGGTAAAACTCTCCGAACACGCGCGGGAGAGCAGCCGTTCCCAGCTCTTCGTGCCCGGCCGTGCCGTTCACCAGCCCGGTTGGGACCGCTCCCGAATCTCACGGGCGGTCCTGGGTTCGTCCGCGCTGCTGGTATTCCTTTACGCACTCTGGTCTCTTGAAGCAGATCTGGAGCGGATCTCCCGATCCCTGCCGTCCGCCGTCGAACTCGTCACAGGCATGTTCCCGCCGGAGTTCTCCACGGCCATCTTCCTGGGCGTCTTCGAGAGCGTCCTCATGGCAGTTACCGCCACTACCGTGGGTGTACTGATCGGTCTGGTCATCGCGGTACTGTCTACAGATCTGCTGGTGCGTATAACCCCCTTAGCTATCGGACTGCGTGGACTCACCGTCCTCATGCGCGGTATCCCGGACATCATCTACGCACTGATCTTCGTGGCAGCTCTCGGTCTCGGCCCGTTCGCCGGATTCCTCGCATTGTCCATTTCGTGTACTGCGCTGGCCGCCAAATTCTTCACCGATTCGCTGCAGAACCTCAACCCGGCGCCTCTCAAAGCGCTGGAGGCCACGGGTGCAAACAGGCTGCAGGTTTTCATTAGCGGCGTCTGGCCACAGTTCGTGCCGTCGTTCCTGGGCAATAGCCTCTTCACTTCCGACCTTGCGCTCCGCGAGTCTGCCGTGCTGGGCATAGTCGGGGCGGGCGGAATCGGCTTCCTGCTCCACGAATCAGTGGCGACACTCAGCTATGAAACAACCAGCGCCATCCTCATCTCCCTGATTGTGGTGGTCCTTGCCATCGAATCCGCCGCGCGGTGGATCCGCAGCCGGGTCCTCTGATGGTTCGCCCCGCTTCAGGAAATACGAAAGGCCCAACAGTGACCGCAGAAACACAGGCGGCAGGAACTTGTCCCTTCCGCCAATCCGAATGGGATCCAACCGCTGAGGAGACATTCGGCAGCGCACACCAGGACTATACGCGGCTTCGCCAGACGAATCCGCTCCCCTGGAGCAACGCTTACGGGGGATTCTGGGCAGCAATGACTTACGACGACGTCATGCAGGTCACGCGCGACTCGGAAACATTCATCACCTCGATCCAGAACGTGGTCCCCCACGTACCGAGGTCCAGCCGGCGGCCGCCCCTGCACTTTGATCCGCCGGAGCACGACGCCTACCGGGACATCATCGATCCGGTCCTGCGGCGATCAGCTGTGCGCAACCACGAAGACGCCTTCCGGCGCAGCGCCAAGGAACTCATCGGGAACCTGCTGGCGAGCGAGAACCCGGAGTACTGCGGCGACTTCGCCATGCCCTACGTTGCGGACTGCTTTGCCGCGTTCCTCGGGGTCCCCTCCGAGCTGGCTGTCCGAGTCCGGGAAATTGGTGTGCGCTACTCCTTCGCCATCCAGGAAATGAACGACGCCGTTATAGGCGAGGCGAGTGCTGAGTTGTACGAAATTGCTGAGCAAATCTACCAGGACAGGATCGCCGCCGGGGCCGACCCGGAAACGGATCTGGCTGCCGGACTCCATTTGGCTGCACTCGACCCGGAAAACCACATCACAGAACTGTCGGCCATCGCCACCATTCGCCAGATGATCGTAGCCGGCATGGGTGCCCCGCAAGCCGTTCTGGGCAGCTGCATAGTCCATCTGGCGCAGAACCCGGGCCTGCAGGACCACCTCCGGAACCATCCCGAAGAGCTTCCTGCCGCAATTGAAGAATTCCTTCGCCTCTACGCCCCCTACCGGGTGTTCGCCCGCACAGCCACGAAGGACGTCCAGCTCTCGGGTCGCGAGATTGCCGCGGGTGAACCCATAGCGCTGATCTTCCCCTCTGCAAACAGGGATGAAACCGTGTTTGAACACCCGGATGAATTCATCCTCAAGCGGCCGGCGAACCGGCACCTGGCTTTCGGCCGGGGCGCCCACCGCTGCCCCGCCGCTTCGATGGGCCGCACAGAACTGCTAATCGCCCTTGAAGCCCTCCTGTCCGCAACCGCGTCCTTCAGGTTGGCAGGAGAAGTGGAAATGATGAACTGGCTGGAGTATGGCCCGCGCAGTGTCCCGCTCCAACTGGAATCCACCCAGAAGGCCGGTGACATAATCTCCCTATGACTGCAGAAGCCGAGCCCAGCCTGCCACGCTTCCAGCAGGGCGCACGTCCGCAACGTTTGTTGACGACGCTTCTGGGCGACTATTGGTTCGCACGGCGAGAGCACATTCCTTCAGCCGCGCTGGTGCAACTGATGTCCGAATTTGGTATCACTGCGGCCGGGGCACGTGCGGCTATTCAACGCCTGGCCCAGCGAGGCTTTTTGGTATCGGCCAAGAGCGGAAGGGAAACGGCTTATGCCGTAACTCCACGAAGCCGCGAAGCCTTGGACCGTCACGTCCAATACATCTTTGCCCCTCCTGCAACCGACTCCTGGGACGGCACTTGGACAATTGTTGCCTATTCAGTTCCTGAGGATGAGAAGGCAGCGCGGCGGACGTTTCGGGAAGGGCTCCGCGCGGCACATTTCGGAAACCTGTATGACGCACTCTGGATCCGCCCTGGCCACCACGTTGAGGCGGCGCAGCACCTGGGGGAAGCCACAGGAATCTCTCATTTGACGGTCTTCAGTGCCGCCAAAGTCCCGGGTGCTTCCGAAGAAGGAATGGTCGAAACGGCCTTCGAGCTGAGCCCGGTCCGGGATGCGTATACTACGTTCATCCAGCGCTGGGAGCCAGGCGGTGATGCTCTGGCCGGAGACGACGCTAGTGGCCAGGATGCCCTGTTGGTCAGGACGCGGTTGATGAGCGAGTGGCGTGCCTTGGTGAGCATCGATCCACAGCTGCCGCGTCAACTGCTGGGAGCAGACTGGCCGGGGACCCGGGCATACGAATGTTGCGCCGCCCTCTACGACTCCTTGGGGCCAGAGGCGGAAGCGAAATTTCGACGGATCATAGCGGCCAACGATTCCACCCTTGCAGACCTCGTCAACCACCACACCTTTGCCAACTGGGCGTCCTTGCTTACCACCAACTAACCCCATCTGACCGGCCTTGCCTCCCACCCTCGCAGAGTAGGCCACAGTTCCTTGTTCGCTCGCAACAAACCTGCCTTCAAAGTTGAAGGTACGAAAGGAATCTGTTCATGATCCCCATAAAGCTCGCTGCCGCCCTGTCTGCAGCGTCCCTCCTCTCCTCCCCGTTATTGATTGCACCAGCCCAGGAAGCGGCTGCCAGCGCGGCCGTTTCCAGCAACGGCGTGGCCCGTGGAAATCTTCCCAGCGGCGCCCGCTATGTGATCGAAACCCCCAGTGATTGGAACGGGACACTTTTGGTGTGGAGCCCCGGGTACATCGGTGGCCCTGCTGGTGGAGAAGCCGCCGGTGGTCCTTCAGGTGCCATCCATGACTGGCTGCTCGAAGAGGGATACGCCCTTGCCGGATCGAAGCCGACCACCAATGGGTGGGCAGTTGAAGACCTGTTGCGTGACCAGCGGGACGCTGTTCAGGTGGCCAGCAAAAAGCTCGGTCAGCCGGAGCACGTTATCGCCTGGGGAAATTCAATGGGTGGCCTCACCTCCGCAGCCCTTCTTGAGAAGTACCCGACCGAGTTCGACGGCGGCCTTCCTATGTGCGGATCGGTTGCCGGAGCCATCCCCATGTTGAACCAAGGTCTGGACGCTTCGTTCGTGCTCAAGACCCTTCTGGCCCCGAATGACGATCGGCTGGAACTGGTCAACGTGACCAACGAGAGCGAACGCAGGGCAGCCTTCCAGGAAGTGCTCAACGAGGCGCAGCGAACCCCGGAGGGGCGGGCGCGCATCTCCTTGGCGGCCTCAATGGCACAGCTTCCGACCTGGACGCAGGCCTCTGACGCGCGCCCCGACACCAAGGACTTCGCAGCACAGCAACTCCAGCAGTACAAGGCGTTCATGTTCGCCGTCGTCTCCCCGAGAGAGCCGCTGGAAGCGAGGGCGGGAGGAAACTTCTCCTGGAACACCGGCGTCGACTATTCCCGCCAGCTCAACCATTCAGGAACAGCAGAACTGGTGAAGGCTCTGTACGCGGAAACGGACGCAAATCTGGAGGACGATTTGGCACAGCTCGAAAGTGCCCCACGCATCAGCGCCGATCCATCGGCCGTCCGCTACATGCAGACGAACGCAACGCCCACCGGGGACATTGCGGCGCCAGTCTTGACCCTGCACGAAACCGGAGACACCGCGCCGACGGTCACCCAGGCGCGCACCTACGAAGACCGGGTCCGCAGCAACGGCAATAACGACCTATTGCGCCAAGCCTTTGTCGATCGTCCCGGGCACTGCGACTACACCGGGGCTGAGATTGCGGCAGCACTCACAACTCTCCAGCAGCGGCTCGACAGCGGAACATGGCGCAACGCTGCAACCCCCGGCGCCCTGAATAAGCTGGCCGCCGAAATCGCGGCTGACACACAGGCGGACCTTGGCAGTGCCGGATTCGCAGCCAATAAGCCACACAGGATGACTCGGGCGGAAGCAGAACCGGCGATGGTTGCCAACCATGGAAAGGACGGACAGCTGTGAACAAGACTGCCCGCATGATGTTGATTACCGCTCTGGCTGTACCGTTCACCTGTACGATGACAGCCGGAGTGGCGGACAGCAGCAGCTTAAGCGAACAGGGACACCTACCCGATGGGACGCCCTACTCGCTGATCCGGCCGGCCGGTTGGAACGGCACCACAATCGTCATGCCCGGGCGTGAAGAGTTGACGGGAGGTGTCCCGCAATGGCTGGGCGAGCAGGGGTACGGAATCATCGGTTACGAGCTCAGCGACAACTGGAACCTGGCCCAAGACCGGAACAACGCTTCGTCCGCCGTAGAGATCTTCAGCGAAACCGCCGGAACCCCCGACACGGTCATTCTGAGCGGCCGTTCCCAGGGCGGCCTGGTCACCCGAATTGTCACGGACGCCACCCCGGCTTGGCTGGACGGGTCCGTTCCCATGTGCGGCGGTGGGGCAGGAGCCATCAGCATGTGGAACACAAAGCTGGACAGCGCCTTCGCCCTGCGGGAGCTGGTCGACCCGGATTCGCAGATGAGCATAACCCGAATTCAGGATGAGCGCCGCGAACAAGCGGCCATGAATGATCTGGTCTCCACTGCGTCAGCCACCAACCATGGGCAGGCGCGCATTGTCCTTGCTGCAGCGCTGAGCAAAATCCCGGCCGTCGATGCGGAAACGGGCGAGGACGTTCCCGCGGCCAATCTGGACAAACGGATCGCGGAATACACGGACGCAATGCCGTTCGCACTGGGCATCGGTGTTCGGGCAGGCTTCGAGCAAACGATCGGTGGTTCGTTCTCTTGGAACGACGGTGTTGATTACCGGAAGGAACTCAAGGCTTCCGGTCGCTGGTCCGAGGTTCAACTCGCCTATCGTGAAGCCGGTGCTGATCTGGAAGCCGATCTCCAGACCCTGGCAAATGCACCTCGTATCACCGCCGCCCCGACCGCTGTCAGCACAGTGGAACGCTTGGCGACCTTCACGGGCAACCTCGAAGTGCCGGTCCTGTCGCTGCACACCACGGGAGATCCCGCGGGTGCCACTGCAGAGGAGAAGGCATATGCAGACGCAGTACGTGCAACCGGGGACAACCGCAATCTCCGTCAAACATTCGTCGGCGCGGACGGACATTGCACCTTCTCAACAGCTGAACAAATTACAGCCATCAAAACCGTGGCAGACCGCATAGAGAATGGCCATTGGGCCTCAACGTCTCCACGCTCTCTCGCTAGAACAGCCGAGGCAGCACAGGAGGCGACAACGATCGAACTGGGAACAACTCGCTTCACGACGCCTCATCCGGCACTTCCCGGGCGTCCATGGGATGTGCGGAACTGGGACTCCTACGTTCCGGCTGAGTAAGCGTATAGACGTCGGCGACGGCTGTAATCTGCGCTTTGAAGGGGCTGTGCCCGGTCTTGAAACCGAGTTCAGCCCCTTCAACATCTCACAGTCCCGCTGTTTAGTCGGTCTCTGGACCGTTGCAGTAGAGGCAAGTGACGTCTGTGCAGCTTGCATCGTACGGACCGATGGCGTCGGCATTGAAGAGACGGGCCGGACCGTTGCTGGCCGCCGAAGTGGTGATCAGAGTACTCGCCGTTGAGTTGCTCATGTGGGTGCCTTTCTAGCCTTTGAATTGGGTGCAAGTTCCATAGTCCAGCATGCCGGTGACCTCGCATCAGGTACAGCGAATGTTTTCGACCGGTACCGGTTAGGAAACCTGAACGGTGGGAAGCCGGAGGCGGTTGCTGCACGTCGCAGTGCGGCCTGTTCCGATGTTGTCGGCTGAGCCACGGTTCGGCGGATTTGCTACAGTTACTACCCCCGCTACGGAGGTGTCAATCATGACTACCGTTCCCCATCGTCAGCTTCGCAGCAACACCAGCGAAGTCCTTGAGCGCGTCAGAAGCGGGGAGATCATCGACGTGACAATCAAGGGCAAGGTAGCGGCGACGCTCATCCCGCCGTCGTCGTCACCCTTTGAACGGCTGCTGCCCCAGGGCGCCGTCCGTCCTGCCGCGTCTGCGGGACCGGTGGACTTCACCCTGCTTGCCAGAACCCGGCTGGATGAAACCAGCGAGGACATACTCGACGATCTCCGCGGGGACCGCTGATCCTTTCGCCGGGGCGGCCGCAGGATCAGTCCGTCTCCGGGCCGTTGCAGTAGAGGCAAGTGGAATCCTCACAGCTCGCAGTGCCGTCGTCGCCGACGGCAAACGTGTTGATCAGGGTACTCGCCGTGGAGCTGCTCATGGGACTTGTTGCCTTTCGTGGTGTCGGGGCGGCTGCTGGACTTCGCTGTACAGCAGCCGCCCCTAGTGGATTGGATCAGGCCATGCCGCGGCGGAGCAACTGTCCTGCCGGGGTCTGGTTGTCGATCTGCTGTCCGCGCAGGTAGGTCTTGCGGACCACTCCGGAGAGCGGCTTCTGCGCGTAGGCGGTGATGGGGTTCTTGTGGTGGAGCTTGGCGGGATCCACTACGTAGGACTCGTCCGGCGCGAAGATGGACAGGTCGGCGTCGTACCCTAGCGCGAGCTTTCCCTTGGAGTTCAGGCCTGCCAGTGCGGCCGGCTTGGTGGACATCCAGTCGATGACCTTGTCCAGGGTGATGCCGCGGCGGCGGGCTTCGGTCCAGATCAGCGACAGGCCGAGCTGGAGCGAGGAGACACCGCCCCAGGCGACGGCGAAGTCACCGTTCTCAAGGTCCTTCAGGTCCAGGGTGCTGGGCGAGTGGTCCGAGACGATGCAGTCGATCGTTCCGTCCAGCAGACCTTCCCACAGCAGTTCGCGGTTGCCAGCCTCGCGGATGGGCGGGCAGCACTTGTACGCGGTGGCGCCGTTGGGGATCTCCTCGGCGATGAGCGTGAGGTAGTGCGGGCACGTCTCGGCGGTGATGCGGACGCCGTCGCGCTTTGCCGAAGCAATCATCGGCAGCGCGTCCGAGGAGGACAGGTGCAGCACGTGGGCGCGGGCGCCAGTCCAGCGGGCGCGTTCGATGACCTCGGCGATGGCAACGTTCTCGGCGCCGCGGGGGCGGGAGGCCAGGAACTTGTCGTAGTGGTCGCCCTCGGCGGTGGGCGCGCGGTCGATGGCGCGGGAGTCCTCCGCGTGCACGATCATGATGGAGTCGAAGGTTTTCAGGACGGCCATGTCCGATTCCATCTCGTCCGCTTCCAAGTGCGGAAATTCGTCCACGCCGGAGTGGAGCAGGAAGCACTTGAAGCCGAAGACGCCCTCGTCATGCAGGCCGCGCAGGTCGCCCTGGTTGCCGGGGATGGCGCCGCCCCAGAAGCCGACGTCCACGAAGGCCTGCTCGCGTGCCGCCGCCCGCTTCTGCTCGAGCGCGTCAACGTTGACGGTCGGCGGAATGGAGTTCAGAGGCATGTCGATGATGGTGGTGACGCCGCCGGCGGCAGCTGCGCGGGTGGCGGAGGCGAAGCCTTCCCATTCGGTGCGGCCGGGCTCGTTGACGTGGACGTGGGTGTCCACGAGTCCCGGGAGCAGGACTTCCTCGGCGGAGAGCTCGATGACCTCCGCGCCTTCCAGGTTGTTGCCCAGCGGCTCGATGGCGACGATCTTTCCGTCCCGGATGCCGACTTCCCGGGCAACTTCGCCGGCGGTAGTCATGATCCGGTTGCCGCGGATGACCAGGTCATAGGCGGTGGCGGAGCCGGCGGGTGCGGAGTCGGGACGGCTGATGGTTTCTGTCATGGTGGTTCTGCAATCCTGTGAGTAGGTCGGGTACGTAGTTCGGGCTGCTGGTTAGGCTTGGCCGGCGAGTACCGGGACGGAGCTCAGCGGCCAGTTCTTGAAGGTTTTAGGCCGCGGCGGCGCATAGGTGCGGATTTTCGACGTCGTTAGTCCCATCCGAACCAGGGATTCCGCGATCGTGACGGCGGCAGCAACGCCGTCGACAACGGGCACTCCGGTCCGCTCGATTACGCGCTCGGTGAGGCCGGCCATGCCGCCGCAACCTAGGCAGATCACTTCCGCCTTGTCCTGCTCGACGGCGATTGCGGCTTCCGCGACGATGGCATTGACGGCCGCGTCCGGATCCAGTTCCAGATCGAGGACGGCCATGCCGCTGGCGCGGACGGAAGCGCAGCGGGCGTCGAGCCCGGCCAGCTTGAGCCGGTCCTCGATCAGCGGGACTGTGCGGTCCAGAGTGGTCACCACGGAGTACTTGTGACCGAGGAACTGCGCGGTGCTGGCCGCGGCCTCGGTGATGTCGACGACCGGGACGTCCAGGATTTCCTGGAGCCCCTCGCGGCCGTGTTCGCCGTAGCCGGCCTGGATGACGGCGTCGAACGGTTCCGGGTAGTTGCGGACCGTTTCCATCACGGCGATGGCGGCCAGGTAGCTTTCATAGTTGCCTTCGACTGAGTCCGCGCCGAAGAGCGGGGTCAGCGGGACGATCTCGGTTCCCGGCGAGGCCACGGCGGCTGCCTGCCGGCCGATGGCTTCGGTCATGGACTCGGTGGTGTTCACATTCACGACGAGGATGCGCACAGTAATACTCCTGCTGGATAGGGATTGGTCGTTGTTAGTGAACGGTTAGTGGGCGCTGGCGACGGCGAGTGCTTCGCCGTCGACGTCGCGGAAGCGAGCCTTGCGGTCGGCCACGATCAGGTAGAACACCGCGGCCAGGCCGGCGCCGAAGAACCAGGAGAACCCGGCGACGGCGCTGAAGGCAGGCGCCAGGGCCAGCACGATGGCGATGACGGCGGCCGGAACCAGGGCGATGATGGCCCGCGGGTTGACGCCGCGCTTGTAGTGGTACTCGCCGTTCCGGGCCTCGGTGTACAGGTCCGGGACGTTGATCTGCGCCTTGCGGATGATCCAGTAATCGGCCATGATGACGCCGAAGATGGGGCCGAGGATAGCGCCGAGGCCGCCCAGGAAGTACACGATCACTACCGGGTTGTTGTAGAGGTTCCAGGGCAGGATGACCAGGCCGATGACGGCGCTGACAATGGCGGCCGAGCGGAAGTTCAGGCGGCGCGGGAAGAGGTTGGTGAACATGTAGATCGGTGCCACGAAGTTGGCCATCAGGTTCACGGCCACGGTGAGCACCAGCAGCGCGAGGCAGGCCAGCACCAGGAAGAAAGTGTTGGGGATGGTCTGCACAATGTCGGACGGGCTCTCGATGATCTGCCCGTTGATCTTGAACTGCGCACCGGCAAGAACGACGACGATGGCGCCGAAGAAGAGCATGTTCAGCGGGATGCCGACGAAGTTGCCGCGGGTGATGGCCTTTTTGCTGGTGGCCGAGCGGGTGAAGTCGCAGAAATTCAGCACGAACGTGCCGTAGATGGCGATCCAGAGGGCGCCGCCTACGAAGATCTGCCGCCACATCTCGCCACCGGTCAGGCTTTCATTGGTGGAGAGGGCGATGGAGCCGCCGGCCTCGATGAACATCCAGATGGCGATGGCCAGCATGGTGACGAGGATGACGGGGCCGGCGAAGGCCTCGTACTTGCGGATCATTTCCATGCCGAAGCTGACAATGATGACCTGCAGGATCCAGAGCGCCACGAAGGAGATCCAGCCGAGAGTGGACATGCCGAGGAAGTTGTTGGTGTCCAGCGGCGCCAGCCCGGGGAACATGGCCGTCAGCATCACCCGCAGGACCACGGAAGCCAGGTAGGTCTGGACGCCGAACCAGGCGATGGCCACGCCGCCACGGGCAACGGCGGCAAGCTGCGCGCCGTGGATACCGAAGGCTATGCGGCTCATGACCGGGAAGGGAACGCCCGTCTTCTCCCCCATGAAGCCTGAGAGGCTCAGGAGCAGGAAGAGCAGGACCGCGCCGACAAGGAATGCCAGCAGGATCTGCCACGCTCCCAGCCCCAGGGCGAAGAGCCCGATGGCGAAGGCGTAGTTGCCGAGGCTGTGGACGTCATTGGCCCACAACGTGAAAATGTTGTAGGCCGACCACGTCCGGCCTGCCTTTTTGGTGGGCGCCAGATCCTCGTTGTAGAGGCGGGTGCTCAGGGGCAGTGCGGTCGACGCTGACCTCTGGTCCTGTAGTGCAGTCATTTCTACCTGTTTTCATAGAGCGGAAAAGTGTTTTCAGGAATTGAAATAAGGTTAGGGGTGACACCAATCACAGTCAAGGATCCGGAGGCCTCAGTCAATGCCCCGTCGACGGGCTGCCGCGGGATCACGGCGTTGGTATGTGAATAAAGCCCAAAACCGCCGCGATTCAAGGCCGGAAAGCGGATTGAGCCCGCCGCCGGGCAGGGGCGCAGTGGCAGTGCGCACGACGGCAAACGGGACGTCGGACGGAAGGCGGCGGCCGCCGTCGTTGTTCGTTTGAGCGCTAGCTGGAGTCGGCACTTCGGCATGTGCAGGAAGCCCAAGACTTGTTTGACCGCGATCGGCGGTGCCACTAAGATTTTGGGATCCCAAGTGGAGATTCCGAAACGCTTTCTGCGGTCGGGAGGCTTGATTCCCGCCCCAACCGCTCGGGCCCCGCGTTGCGGTTCCGGAGATCGAATGGAGAAAACGATGAGTCGCACGGGTGGAACCTCCGAAAAGGACAAGCCACTGCGGGATACTGTGCGCGATGCGGTCCGTTCGAGGATTTTCGAAGGCCGCTACGTCCCCGGCACCCCATTGGTGGAACGCGACCTCGCCGCAGAGTTCCACGTCTCCCGCCTTCCGGTCCGCGAGGCACTGCGGATGCTCCGCCAGGAAGGCCTGGTGAGCGACCGCGGGGCCCGCGGCGCGGAAGTGAGCAGCCTGAGCGAGAAAGATGTCGAAGACCTCTTTGCCGTCCGGCACTCCCTCGAAGTACTGGCCTGCCGGCTCGCGGCGGTCCGCGCGACCCCTGCAGACCTGGACCGACTGAAAGGCTACCTCGACGACGCCGAACGCCACTTCGCAAAGGGCTCACTGCTTGAAGCCCTCCGCACCAACAGCGCGTTCCACCAGGAAATTACCCGGATTGCGGACAATGACTTCCTACGGACCGCCCTGGAACCCCTGCAGGGGCGGATGAACTGGCTGCTCCGCTATGCCACCGACCTGCCCGAACTAATCGAGGAACACCGCGAACTCTGGGCAGCCATTGCCAGCGGCGATCCGGAGCAGGCAGCCGCGCAGTCCGCACACCATGTTGAGAAATACCACTCCCAGTTCCCCGACGATTACCGCAGGGCCCTGCAGGAACAGCAACGGCAGAACTCCTGAAGCTCCTTGTGACCGACCACAAGCAGGACAGCCGACAACATCATGCGTGCCGGCCACTTGTCCTCCACATTGCCGCTTTTTCCGTGCTATTCGAAGACGTGTTCTATAGCGTGGAGGTATGGCAATCGCACCGGTCGAAGCGCATCAGGAG
>NZ_JBDGKM010000022.1:0-6962 GCF_057656375.1 Arthrobacter sp. Soil_C_60
GCTGCACGTACCTCGGGGGAGGTGGCGCGGTAGGTGTCGAAGGCTGCTTCGGCTGCTTTGGTGGCGTCTTCGAGCTGCGCCACGCTGACCATGCCGAAGGCGGGCTCAAGCTTTTCGCCGGTGGCCGGATTGATGGCATTGACCTCGCCGTCCAGACCTGCGACGCCCCGGCCGCATATGATCGATTGCCCATTGACTTGCATAAATAACTCCGTGTCCTGTCTCGACATTGTGCAGGCTGGTAGCGCGGAGATGAATTCGGAAGCACACCCTCAAACGGCTAGGGATGAAGGGGTGCGCGCGAATTTAGTTCAAGCGCCTGGGACAAGATTTCCAGCGCTTACTGCCGCCTGTCCCTGGGTAGTGCGTCTAGCTCTGTTTGGCTGTCGAGGGGGTCACAGCGCTGATTCCCAGCCGACCATCATGTCCTTGACCAGCTGACGGTCGCGTGTGTCAAGAACGCTGATCGGCGGACGCACGTCCCGTCTGCACAACCCGATTTGTGCAAGTGACTCCTTAACAACAGAGACATTCTTTTCTGAATCGTTCAGCGCCCGTAACTCCTCGAACGGCTGTATCAGTTCCCAAATTTTCATTGCGCTTCCTGTATCAGAGGCACGCAAAGACTGAAGTAGTTGCAGTGAGAGCACGGGGGCTACGTTTGCAAAGCCTGAAGTGAATCCGGTGGCCCCAACAGCCCAATAGCCCGGTGCTGACAACTCCGCTAGACCAGCGATCCATACAAGCTCATCACGGTCGCACTCCCTGAGGACTGTCGCGAAGCGGACTGGATCGGGGACAGCGTATTTCACCCCGGACAGGTTAGGTGCAGCATCAGCTAGGCGTGCAATCGTTTTGCCATCTATACGGGGGTTTCGAACGTAAAGTACGACTCCGAGTTGGGGGACGGCGTTTGCGATAGCAAGGTGATAATCGAACCACCCTTCAACGCTTAAGTACGGATGAACCGGCTGATGGATCATGACCGCAGTGGCGCCGGCCTGGTGGGCAGCTTTCGCAGCTTCTACAGCTTCTAGAACTGAATGTCCCACTCCCGCCAAAACCATGCCTGCGGTCCCGACGGCGGCCACAGACAGCTCCAAACACCTTTGTCTTTCTTGAACGGTGAGCGAATAAAACTCACTCGTATTTCCGTTTGGCGTTATTACCTCGATACCCGCTTCGACCATCCTGGAGATGATTCTTGTGTACGCATCTGAGTCGACGTTGCCGGCCGAATCAAAGGGAGTAACCGGGATGGCTACAACTCCTGCTAGCTGACTGCGTATCTGTTCAAACATCTTTTACTCCTAATCTGGGCTTCATATCTCATATATGATACATGATGTGAGCGAAGACACCATCCTTGACGAAAGCTCCTCAATGCTGATTCAGGCCTCACGCTGCTGGTTATGTTGCACGATAAGCATTCATGACGGCTTCGGACGGCATCTGATGGAGGTCGACCTTGCACCATGCATTGACTTGGTGTGCCTTGGTGCCCGCGGCGCTTTATGGCGGTGAGTAGTCAAAGACTCGGGAGGACAAGATCCACTGGCGGCCTAGACCGGCAGTCCGCCCCACATTGCCTAAGCTGCGTCGAGCAACAACGTGTCCTTCGTCGCTTACCTAGGAAAACAACATCACTGGGTTGGGGTGAGGCAACTCCATCTTTGGCTTGCTCATGGGTGAGCTCATGCCAAGTGAATTGCGTTCCTGCTTTCAACGCGGGCTTGCCCCCGTAACTAGTCCCATCTCACCGATCGAAAAACAATCTTCACCCGATGCTACTTCGGCCCCTGTAGGGATAATTGCCGGGGTAACGGCAAGACAGGCACAGGGAGAACCACGTCCGAGGACACGACGCCACAGGCGATCTCAATTAGTTCGACGAACACGAGGCCTTAGCGGTCACCCTTCAAAGTTCCAAGGGCTGGACCATCGGGGACGGAATCGGTGATTGGACAGAGATTCCAGGGAGCATGCTGAAACGGCACCTCCGTCTGTGTCAGCTTCTTGATCGGAGCCAACCTTCGGAGGTGCCGTTTAATCAATTTTAAGCATTATGAGTCAGCGAGGTCTCTTACACCATGCCTACTGTTGACCTGCTTTGTGCATATCAGCGACGCGCATTTCATCACCGGAAGCCGAATTGGGTTCATACGAAACAGCAGGACTGAGGGCAATCATTGCACCGACTTTGACCATCATGGCATCGCGGACAATCTCTTCGCGTTCGTAAGCCAGAGCGTCCGCGAATGCTTGAGCTCTCTTTTCCCCGGTTGCGCTTTCGCCCACTGCGATCAGGGTGTCCAGTTCGGGTGTTCCGTAGCTACTTTGTCCCCCTTCGCTTCCGAGATTGTTTCGCAAAGTGAATGAGGCGTCTCCTGCTTGGTTTCCGTGCATACCCATGAGAAGCCGCGGACCAAAGTCAGCTGGGACAGGCCGCAACAAGTGCTGGAGCCAAGTATTTACATCCCCCATTTCCACCTTCACATTGAGTCCCGCTTCCGAAAGGCTATTTTGGACAACCTCCATGGCTTCGCCCGCCTTGGGGTAGAAACCAGTACGGCCGATGATAGTGATCTGCTCATCAACGGGAACACCGTCGGCCTTTGCCTCTGCAATCAGCGCTTTTGCTTTCTCCATGTCATAAGGCCACGGTTGGAGGTCCGGGTTGTGACCCGTCACCCCCTCGGGGACTAATTGGGTCGCCAACTTTCCTTTGCCGGCGAATATGGAAGCCAGAAGTCCTTCCTTATCGAGCGCATAGTTAATGGCTTCTCGCACTCGAATATCATTCAGTGGCGCCTTACCTGCGTCCATCCTCATATACGTGACTTCGTTAGTGTCGTATTCGACCGCTGAATCGCCTGCCCCATCTTCTGGCGACAATGTGATCGCAACGTCGGCTTCGTTATTCAGCACCATTGCTGCCCGGATTGTTCCCTCCGGCCGCCATGAATATTGAGCCGTTGAAAAGTCGGGCAGTTCGCCCCAGTAGTCATCAAATCGCTCTAAGGTCAGGCTAGTACCAGGCTGCCAAGCACCTACTTGGTATGGGCCCGTCCCAACAGGTTCTCGGACCTTGTTCTGCTGGTCAGTGGTAATCGGCACAATACCGACGAAGGACAGCTTGAGCGGCAAGATGGGATCGGGTGTTGCTGATGTAACTTTGAGTTGCAAGTCGTCGACGACTTCGGTTGTGAGCTTTTGGTCTGCGAAGAACTGGCCAGCAACGTCACACCCTAGATCCGGATTCATCATTCGGTCTATGGAGAAAGCTGCAGCCTTCGCGTCGAAGACTGTGCCATCGTGGAATTTAACTCCCTCTCTCAGGGTGAAAAGCCAAGTCTTGTCGTCTAATTGCTGCCATTCGGTCGCAAGTGCGGGATTCAGCTCACCTGTGGCGGGATCTCGCGATGTCAGCCCCTCCGAGATATTAGATCGCGTCACCAGCCCTGTTGAGTTCTGGGAGCTTTGGCACGGCTCAAGCGTAGGCGGCTCTTCTTTGAGCACTATTCGAACGCTGTCGGCCGAAGCGGTCTGATCGGATGCGGACCCGACTGAGCATGCTTGAAGGCCAAGCACCACAGTCACGAATGCGGCCGCACTCAATGCACTGCTACGACGAAAGCGTGCGAACGGGCGTGTGGGAGTCAAAATTTTCTCCAAACTGTTAGCGACGTAGGAGCTACATTGCTCTCCGCCAATCTCTTTGGTCTCATATACCATATATGAGATATTCAACGTGTGTCAAACCTCACATGCAGGTGAGCTGCACGCCGACCGCCGTGATGGGAAAGTCTGGATTATATATCGCATATGATGGAGGGATGTTACTTGGAAGCGACGGAGGTGTTTCCGTGAATGGGAAATTGGCCCTTCCTCAATCGCGAATCGAGTTGGTGTTGGAGTCGATTCGCCAGTCAATCTTGACCAATGAATTCGCTCCCGGCACCCCATTGGTAGAAGCGGAACTCGCCGAAAGGATGGGAGTTTCCAAAACCCCTGTTCGGGAAGCGCTGAAAATCCTTTCGAACACCGGACTTGTTCAATTTGTCCCCTATAAGGGGGCCCGAGTCCAGACGGTGGACGCGAAGTTCATCTCCGCGGTGTGCGACCTGCGACTAGTCATGGAGCCCGAGGCGGTACGCCGATCCGTTGGGGCTCAATCCCGTCCAAGCTTGGCACAGGCAGGGATGGTCCTCGACGAAGCCCGTCAGGCGGTAGCCGCTGGCGATCGTGCAAAGTTGAGCATCCTTAACCGGCAGTTCCACTCGCTCCTGTACCAGGATTGCGGCAACCATCTGATGCGAGACGTGTTGGATAACCTGAGGGATCGTACTGCACTCATCAGCGTCATCGGTTGGCAGACGGCCGAGACATCAGAATCTGTCCCGTCTTATGAAATTGAATGGGGTGAGCATAAGGCGATGTTGGACGCTGCATGTGATGGCAAGGCGGACTTGACCCGGACACTGGTTGAGAGCCATATTCGCCGGTTCTGTGAGCGGAGCCTCCAGTCGGTTGGCCTCCCGCTCGGCGCTACCTCGTCACAAGCTACGCAATAGTAGCGCAGCGCCTCCGGCGAGACGTTAGCGAACGGATTGTCGGCCGGAACCGAGCCCAGACGATGATGCTTGTCCGCCGCGCCGCAGCTGGTTGTCGATTGTGCTGGAACCAGCAAGACGCCGAGGGTTGCTCTCGTTGTCTGCGAGGGCAAGCCCGGCTCTAGTCATTGGAGATTACGGCGGTTCGTTGCGACGCTGCCTCTTCGGATAGGGTACGCGGTCCTCTCGCCCTGTCATGTGAGCTCAGATCCGCCGTGATCACACACGGATTCATATTCAGCCGGCCAGACGGCCGCATTCAGTGACTGTGGCGGCATCTCATTCACCGTTCAGAAAAGAATGAGCGTCCCCTCATCGCATCAAGCGCTTGCAACTTGCCGCTCGCCACCTGCTAGGAATGGACCTAACTACCGGTGATGCTTGGCGCCGTCAATTAATAGGCACGTCATGTCTTCCTAATTGCCGGAAACGCTGCTCTGATCCTCATTGTGGTGGCCCGCCAGGGGCGGACACGGCGACAGAGTGCTAAGGAGCTCCTTCGCCGAAAACGGCGGTCTCCGCTGTCCAGCTCCTTGCCCGTTCGCTGATACTAAGCCCAAGGCCCGGACGCTCAGGGACGACCATTCTTCCGCCCTTGATTTCGAGCCGCTCATTAAAGAGCGGGTCCAGCCAGTCAAAATGCTCCACCCAGCTATCCAGTTCATATGCTGCTGCCAGATGCAGATGAATTTCCATCGCAAAATGTGGCGCCATGCTCAGGCCGGCTTGGTCTCCAAGTGCCATGATCTTCAGAAAAGGCGTGATACCGCCAACACGAGGAGCGTCAGGCTGGATGAAATCCACCGAGGCTTTCGAAATCAATTCACGGTGCTCCGCCACGCTCGTGAGCATTTCCCCAGTGGCAACGGGCGTGTCCAATTCACGCGCCAGGACCGCATGGCCAACGGCATCGTGTGCATCCAACGGCTCTTCGATCCACGTCAGATTGAATTCCTCCAGCGCCCGGCCCATGCGGATTGCAGTCGTGCGATTCCACTGTTGGTTGGCATCCACCATGAGCGCAAATTCTCCGCCAAGCGCGTCCCGGACAGCGGCCACGCGCTCAATGTCGAACCGCGACTCAGGGTGGCCGACCTTTATCTTCACTCCGCCGATACCGGCGTCCACCGATGCCTCAGTGTTGGCAATGATTTCATCTATAGAGAGGGAGAGATATCCGCCGGAAGTGTTGTAGCACGGAACTGAATCCCTGTGCGCACCGAGGAATTTGCCGAGTGGCAGGCGTGCACGCTTGGCTTTCAGATCCCACAGAGCAATGTCGAAAGCTGCGATGGCTTGTGTGGATAACCCGCTGCGGCCCATAGAGGCGCTGGACCACATCAATCTGGTCCAGATACGCTGGATGTCATTCGGATCCATGCCGATGAGCTCCGGCGCGATCTCCTTTGCATGCACAAACTGCCCGGGACCGCCAGCACGTATGGCATAGCTGTAGCCGACACCCTCAAAGCCAGCCTCGGTGGCAATCTCGGCGAACAAGAACGCGATTTCCGTTAGAGGCTTCTGCCTGCCGGTGAGCACTTTTGCATCACTGGTAGGAGCGACTAGAGGCAAAAACGTCAAGGATAGTCTGACCGAAGAGATCCGGTCTATGGATACTTCGGACGGGCTCGACATGGTTTTCATAGTCCCAGATTGGTGCGGAAGACTGCTGATTTGGCTCACACTCGCTCCTATAAATTCGATTAAATTCGATTGTTCCCAGACAGGCAATTTCGGAGACGCCAAAAAATCCTTCGTCTTCGCGTTATATTTCTCTCAGCCGTATTCCATCACTGCCCCTGAGTTCTGCGCGGTGTTGTTCAGTGCAGCGATTCAGCCGTCCTGTGGATTGCTGAGAGATGTATGCACACTGAATGATCCTCCTTGTCCTGGTATTCCGAGACTTAGCATTAAGGCGCCGCGCCGGAGCCACGTTGCAACTACTGAATGTGGCACTCCCTCGACTGAAGGTGCGGCGCTGCCTTCCATAGAGGCATTTTTATGAAGCGTTAGCGGAGCCGCACCCGACGGCGGCCTTGGTAACGGCTGGGGTAGCGGGAGACAACGTAACGGGCCCGCGCGGCCTGTACCATCCGAGCGGAAAGGACGAGCACCTGTGATGTCACATGACCTGCA
The DNA here is from genome assembly GCF_057656375.1 of Arthrobacter sp. Soil_C_60. Lineage (NCBI taxonomy): Bacteria > Bacillati > Actinomycetota > Actinomycetes > Micrococcales > Micrococcaceae > Arthrobacter > Arthrobacter sp. Soil_C_60. The sequence continues at coordinate 6,753 of NZ_JBDGKM010000022.1, forward strand.
GCCGCTAATACCATGGGACCACCGCGGCTCGACCGCGACGTTCCCATGATGGCGTGGGCTGGCTGCACAACGCAGGCCTCCTGCTGGGTGTGGTGCTGGCCTTTCTCTCAGCAGCAGGGCCAGGATGATGATGCTGGCGGGTAGGAGAGCGGGGTCTACGAGTGCGATGACGGGTGCGGCGAGCATGCCCATGCCGAAGCCGATCGAGGA
>NZ_JBDGKM010000023.1:0-5696 GCF_057656375.1 Arthrobacter sp. Soil_C_60
TGCTCCTGTTGTTTGAGAACTCAATAGTGTGCCAAGTTTGTTGATACCAATTATTTTATTGGTTGAATTATTGTCGTGGGGCACCGCCTCCGTGGTGTGCCGCGATGTTTTTTAGCCTGGTTTGAATTTAGTGCAGTGCTGGTTCCCGTTTTCCCGGGGGCCGGTGTTGTGTCTGTTAGTAAACATTAACGGAGAGTTTGATCCTGGCTCAGGACGAACGCTGGCGGCGTGCTTAACACATGCAAGTCGAACGATGATCCGGTGCTTGCACCGGGGATTAGTGGCGAACGGGTGAGTAACACGTGAGTAACCTGCCCTTGACTCTGGGATAAGCCTGGGAAACCGGGTCTAATACCGGATACGACCTTTCACCGCATGGTGGTTGGTGGAAAGATTTTTTGGTTTTGGATGGACTCGCGGCCTATCAGCTTGTTGGTGAGGTAATGGCTCACCAAGGCGACGACGGGTAGCCGGCCTGAGAGGGTGACCGGCCACACTGGGACTGAGACACGGCCCAGACTCCTACGGGAGGCAGCAGTGGGGAATATTGCACAATGGGCGAAAGCCTGATGCAGCGACGCCGCGTGAGGGATGACGGCCTTCGGGTTGTAAACCTCTTTCAGCAGGGAAGAAGCGAAAGTGACGGTACCTGCAGAAGAAGCGCCGGCTAACTACGTGCCAGCAGCCGCGGTAATACGTAGGGCGCAAGCGTTGTCCGGAATTATTGGGCGTAAAGAGCTCGTAGGCGGTTTGTCGCGTCTGCTGTGAAAGCCCGGGGCTCAACCCCGGGTCTGCAGTGGGTACGGGCAGACTAGAGTGCAGTAGGGGAGACTGGAATTCCTGGTGTAGCGGTGAAATGCGCAGATATCAGGAGGAACACCGATGGCGAAGGCAGGTCTCTGGGCTGTAACTGACGCTGAGGAGCGAAAGCATGGGGAGCGAACAGGATTAGATACCCTGGTAGTCCATGCCGTAAACGTTGGGCACTAGGTGTGGGGGACATTCCACGTTTTCCGCGCCGTAGCTAACGCATTAAGTGCCCCGCCTGGGGAGTACGGCCGCAAGGCTAAAACTCAAAGGAATTGACGGGGGCCCGCACAAGCGGCGGAGCATGCGGATTAATTCGATGCAACGCGAAGAACCTTACCAAGGCTTGACATGGACCGGACCGCCGCAGAAATGCGGTTTCCCTTCGGGGCTGGTTTACAGGTGGTGCATGGTTGTCGTCAGCTCGTGTCGTGAGATGTTGGGTTAAGTCCCGCAACGAGCGCAACCCTCGTTCTATGTTGCCAGCGCGTTATGGCGGGGACTCATAGGAGACTGCCGGGGTCAACTCGGAGGAAGGTGGGGACGACGTCAAATCATCATGCCCCTTATGTCTTGGGCTTCACGCATGCTACAATGGCCGGTACAAAGGGTTGCGATACTGTGAGGTGGAGCTAATCCCAAAAAGCCGGTCTCAGTTCGGATTGAGGTCTGCAACTCGACCTCATGAAGTCGGAGTCGCTAGTAATCGCAGATCAGCAACGCTGCGGTGAATACGTTCCCGGGCCTTGTACACACCGCCCGTCAAGTCACGAAAGTTGGTAACACCCGAAGCCGGTGGCCTAACCCCTTGTGGGAGGGAGCCGTCGAAGGTGGGACCGGCGATTGGGACTAAGTCGTAACAAGGTAGCCGTACCGGAAGGTGCGGCTGGATCACCTCCTTTCTAAGGAGCGCCTCGGACTCGCGGAACCTTCCCAAGTGTTGGTTGTGCGGTTTGCAGGAGAGCCCATTGCGCAGGCGTTTGTTCTGCGGTGGGTGCTCGAGGGTGGAATATCAACGGATAGATTTTCTCTTGGCGGTTTCCATGCCAGTACGGTGTCCCCTTTTGCGGGGTGCCTGGAACGTGTGGGGGTTGTCCGGGGGGTTATTGTTTGGCACACTGTTGGGTCCTGAGGCAACAGGGACCGGTTCGTTTCGGGCCGGTGTTTGTTTGTTTCTGGTTTCCTGCGCAGTCCGGGTCCGGGCCACGGTTTATCCGTGGTGCGGGGATGGGTGCGACGGGGTTGTTGTTTGAGAACTACATAGTGGACGCGAGCATCTTATAAAGAAGCAATTTTGATGAACCTGGATCTGTTTTGGATCTGTGGTTCTCTCGATATTAAATGCTGATTTTGATCTTTTGTGGTCAAGTTTTTAAGAGCACACGGTGGATGCCTTGGCATCAGGAGCCGAAGAAGGACGTGGGAATCTGCGAAAAGCCTGGGGGAGTTGATAACCGAACTTTGATCCCAGGATGTCCGAATGGGGAAACCCCGCCAGGGGCACTTGTGTTACCTGGTGACCCGTATCTGAACACATAGGGTACGTGGAGGGAACGCGGGGAAGTGAAACATCTCAGTACCCGCAGGAAGAGAAAACAACAGTGATTCCGTTAGTAGTGGCGAGCGAACGCGGATGAGGCTAAACCGAGTCATGTGTGATAGCCGGCGGGCGTTGCATGGCCGGGGTTGCGGGACTTTCCGTTGCTGTTCTGCCGGACAGCTGAAGTGAGTGCAGATGCATAGGTGAACGGTCTTGAAAGGCCGGCCGGAGAAGGTGTTAGCCCTGTAACCGTAATGTGTGCTGCCGCTTGGAGAGTATCCCAAGTAGCACGGGGCCCGAGAAATCCCGTGCGAATCTGCCAGGACCACCTGGTAAGCCTAAATACTACCTGATGACCGATAGCGGACAAGTACCGTGAGGGAAAGGTGAAAAGTACCCCGGGAGGGGAGTGAAACAGTACCTGAAACCGTGTGCTTACAATCCGTCGGAGCAGCCCTAGCAGCTGTGACGGCGTGCCTTTTGAAGAATGAGCCTGCGAGTTAGTGTTACGTCGCGAGGTTAACCCGTGTGGGGAAGCCGTAGCGAAAGCGAGTCTGAACAGGGCGTTGCAGTGGCGTGATCTAGACCCGAAGCGGAGTGATCTACCCATGGCCAGGTTGAAGCGCGTGTAAGAGCGCGTGGAGGACCGAACCCACTTCAGTTGAAAATGGAGGGGATGAGCTGTGGGTAGGGGTGAAAGGCCAATCAAACTCCGTGATAGCTGGTTCTCCCCGAAATGCATTTAGGTGCAGCGTTGCGTGTTTCTTGCCGGAGGTAGAGCTACTGGATGGCCGATGGGCCCTACAAGGTTACTGACGTCAGCCAAACTCCGAATGCCGGCAAGTGAGAGCGCAGCAGTGAGACTGTGGGGGATAAGCTTCATAGTCGAGAGGGAAACAGCCCAGACCACCAACTAAGGCCCCTAAGCGTGTGCTAAGTGGGAAAGGATGTGGAGTTGCGAAGACAACCAGGAGGTTGGCTTAGAAGCAGCCATCCTTGAAAGAGTGCGTAATAGCTCACTGGTCAAGTGATTCCGCGCCGACAATGTAGCGGGGCTCAAGTACACCGCCGAAGTTGTGGCATTCACGTATTACCCAAGCCGGGGACTTGTTCCCTTGGTTCAGGGGCGTGGATGGGTAGGGGAGCGTCGTGTGGGCAGTGAAGCCGCGGTGGAAACCAGCGGTGGAGCCTACACGAGTGAGAATGCAGGCATGAGTAGCGAAAGACGGGTGGGAAACCCGTCCGCCGAATGATCAAGGGTTCCAGGGTCAAGCTAATCTGCCCTGGGTAAGTCGGGACCTAAGGCGAGGCCGACAGGCGTAGTCGATGGACAACGGGTTGATATTCCCGTACCGGCGAAAAACCGCCCATACCGAGCCGGTGATACTAACCGTCCAAACCGTGCATCCGTGCCCTTCGGGGCCAGTATGTGCGGGGCGCGCGGGACCTGAACCGGGGAGGTAAGCGTATTAACAGGTGTGACGCAGGAAGGTAGCCAGGCCGGGCGATGGTAGTCCCGGTCCAAGGATGTAGGGCGAACGGTAGGCAAATCCGCCGTTCACTAAGCCTGAGACCTGACGGGACCCCCGTATGGGGGGATCTGGTGATCCTATGCTGCCGAGAAAAGCATCGACGCGAGGTTTTAGCCGCCCGTACCCCAAACCGACACAGGTGATCAGGTAGAGAATACCAAGGCGATCGAGAGAATTATGGTTAAGGAACTCGGCAAAATGCCCCCGTAACTTCGGGAGAAGGGGGGCCTGCCCCGTGATACAGACTTGCTCTGTGGAGCGGGTGTGGGCCGCAGAGACCAGGGGGAAGCGACTGTTTACTAAAAACACAGGTCCGTGCGAAGTCGCAAGACGATGTATACGGACTGACTCCTGCCCGGTGCTGGAAGGTTAAGAGGACCGGTTAGCCCCTTTCGGGGGGCGAAGCTGAGAATTTAAGCCCCAGTAAACGGCGGTGGTAACTATAACCATCCTAAGGTAGCGAAATTCCTTGTCGGGTAAGTTCCGACCTGCACGAATGGAGTAACGACTTCCCCGCTGTCTCAACCATAAACTCGGCGAAATTGCACTACGAGTAAAGATGCTCGTTACGCGCAGCAGGACGGAAAGACCCCGAGACCTTTACTATAGTTTGGTATTGGTGTTCGGTGTGGCTTGTGTAGGATAGGTGGGAGACTGTGAAGCCCGGACGCCAGTTCGGGTGGAGTCATCGTTGAAATACCACTCTGGTCACTCTGGACATCTAACTTCGGCCCGTAATCCGGGTCAGGGACAGTGCCTGATGGGTAGTTTAACTGGGGCGGTTGCCTCCTAAAGAGTAACGGAGGCGCCCAAAGGTTCCCTCAGCCTGGTTGGCAATCAGGTGGCGAGTGTAAGTGCACAAGGGAGCTTGACTGTGAGAGAGACATCTCAAGCAGGGACGAAAGTCGGGACTAGTGATCCGGCGGCACATTGTGGAATGGCCGTCGCTCAACGGATAAAAGGTACCTCGGGGATAACAGGCTGATCTTGCCCAAGAGTCCATATCGACGGCATGGTTTGGCACCTCGATGTCGGCTCGTCGCATCCTGGGGCTGGAGTAGGTCCCAAGGGTTGGGCTGTTCGCCCATTAAAGCGGTACGCGAGCTGGGTTTAGAACGTCGTGAGACAGTTCGGTCCCTATCCGCTGCGCGCGCAGGAAATTTGAGAAGGTCTGTCCTTAGTACGAGAGGACCGGGACGGACGAACCTCTGGTGTGTCAGTTGTACTGCCAAGTGCATCGCTGATTAGCTACGTTCGGATTGGATAACCGCTGAAAGCATCTAAGCGGGAAGCCGGCTTCAAGATGAGATTTCCATACACCCTCGAGGTGTGGGAGGCCCCCAGCCAGACCACTGGGTTGATAGGCCGGATGTGGAAGCAGGGACTAAAGACCTGTGAAGCTGACCGGTACTAATAGGCCGATAACTTACACCACACACTTCCCTGGCCGCGGAACCGACTTCAAACGGTTCCCCGGCAACACGAAGGGGAAGGAAAAGATACTTGCATCGCGTCCACTATGTGGTTCCCGGACAACAACCGTCCAGGGGAACACCACAATTACATACAGTCCAACAATGAACTGATGTAACCACAAGGTTTCACCCCCTGCCCGCGAACGCGGGCGGCACGGGGTGGCAAGGGTTACGGCGGTCATAGCGTGGGGGAAACGCCCGGTCCCATTCCGAACCCGGAAGCTAAGACCCACAGCGCCGATGGTACTGCACCCGGGAGGGTGTGGGAGAGTAGGTCACCGCCGGACATCTTTTGAGCGTGAAGGGCTCCACCATGACGGTGGAGCCCTTCACCCATTTAAG
>NZ_JBDGKM010000024.1:0-3891 GCF_057656375.1 Arthrobacter sp. Soil_C_60
CTCGGCGCAGATGTCCTGGGCCTTCCAGCAGCGGGTCCGGAAACGGCAGCCCGAGGGCGGGTCCAGCGGCGAGGGTATCTCGCCCTGCAGGATGATCCGGTTGCGTTCGGCGCCGGTGACATCGAGTTTGGGGGAAGCAGACATCAACGCGGCCGTGTACGGGTGGCGGGGACGGTCGAAGACTTCCTCCGTGGCACCGGTCTCGATGATCCGGCCCAAATACATCACGGCCACCCGGTCCGCGACGTGGCGGACCACGGAAAGGTCGTGCGAGATGAACACGTAGGCCACCCCGAGCCGCTGCTGCAGGTCGTTGAGCAGGTTCAGCACCTGGGCCTGGACGGAGAGGTCCAGCGCCGAGACCGGTTCGTCCAGGATGATCACGTCGGGGTTCAGGGCTAGCGCGCGGGCGATGCCGATGCGCTGGCGCTGGCCGCCGGAGAATTCCTGCGGAGATTTCTTCGCGTCCGAGGGCCGCAGCCCCACCATGTGGAGCAGTTCCCGGACGCGGGCATCACGTTCCCTGGACGTGCGGTAGAGGTCCTTGTGTGCCCGCCACGGCTCGGAAATGATTTCTCCGGCGTTCATGCGGGCGTTCAGGGACGCGAACGGATCCTGGAAGACCATCTGCACGCGCCGGCGCCAGGCCAGCAGTTCCTTGCCGCGCATGCCGAAGGGGTCCTGTCCGTCGAAACGCACTGTCCCGGAGTCCGGCCGTTCCAGCATCATCAGGGTCCGGGCCAGCGTGGACTTGCCGCAGCCGGACTCGCCCACCAGGCCCAGCGTCTCGCCGCGCTCTACCGAGAGGCTGATGCCGTCCAGGGCACGCAGCCGGCTGTTGCCCGAGGGACCTTTGGGGACGTGGAAGGTCTTGGTGACGCCCTCGACTTCGAGCAGCGTCCCGCTCCCCTTGGGCCGGGTCAGTGTTTCAGTCATTGTCCAGCTCCTCGCTGAAGTGGCAGGCCGCAGCCCGCACGGTGACAGGCAGTGCCGTGGCCGTGGCAGGCCGCACGGAATGGCGGCCCGGGTTCCCGCCGCCGTCGTTGATTGGCAGCAGTTCCGGGCGCTGGGCCCGGCAGATCTCCTGCACCATCGGGCAGCGCGACTGGTAAACGCAGCCGGGCGGGATGTTGTGCAGTTCGGGCGGGCTGCCGGGAATGGAGTTCAGCTCACCGCCGCGTTCGGCGTTGACCGGCACTGATTCCAGCAGGCCCTTGGTGTAGGGGTGGCGGGGGTTGGAGAAGACATCGGCCACGCGCCCGGTCTCCACCACATTCCCCGCATACATGATCGCCACGGTATCGGCTTCTTCGGCAACAACGGCCAGGTCGTGGGTAATGAGCACTACCGCCATGTCGCTTTCCTCGCGGAGACTGCGCAACAGGGCCATGATCTGGGCCTGGACCGTGACGTCCAGGGCCGTGGTCGGTTCGTCCGCGATCAGCAGCCGCGGGTTCAACGCCACCGCCATCGCGATCAGGATCCGCTGGCGCATGCCGCCGGAGAACTGGTGCGGGTACGCGTTAACCCGGGACTCCGGCTCCGGGATGCCCACGCGTTTCATCAGTTCGATGGCCTTTTCCTTGGCCTGCTTCGCGGAGAGTTTGTGGTGGATCCGGAAGGCCTCGCCCAGCTGCGTGCCCACCGGATAAACCGGGTTCAGGGCGGTCAACGCGTCCTGGAACACGATGCCCAGCTCCGGTCCGGCGAACTTGCGCCGCTGCCGCGGACTCAACGCGGCCAGGTCCGTCCCGTTCAGGAGAATCTGCCCGCCGGTCACGTCCGCGATTGGATCCAGCAGCCCGGCAACGGCCTTGGCCGTCATGGACTTGCCGCAGCCGGACTCGCCCAGCAGCGCCAGGGTCTCCCCGGCGCGGGCCTCGAAACCCACGTTGTCCACCGCGCGCACCGTGCCGCGGCCCGTGCGCAGGTCCACGGTCAGTCCCTCGACTTTCAGCACCGTGGTGCCGCTCTGCCCGGCCGTAGCCGGCGAGGCCTGGGTGAGAGCGCTCATTACTTCGACTCCTCGGTCTTGACAGGAATACGGGCGATCAGGCGTTTGCGCGGCAGCGCCAGACGCCAGCGCTGCGCCGGATCGGTAGCGATCCGCAGCCAGGCCGCCAGCACGTTCGCGGCGATGGTAGTGATCACGATGGCCAGCCCGGGGAAGATGGAGAGCCACCACGCGGTCTGCAAATACTGCCGGCCCTGGGCCACCATCAGGCCCCAGCTCACGTCCGGCGGCTGGATGCCGATACCCAGGAAGCTCAAGGAAGACTCGGCCAGCATGACATAGCAGAACTCCAGCGTGGCGAGCGTCAGCAGGGTCGGCAGCACCACCGGAATGACGTGCCGGCCGATGATGGCGTTGGGCCTGGCACCGAAAGTACGCGCCGCGTCCACGAAGGTCCGGCTCTGCAGCTCGGCCGACTCGGCGCGGGCGGTACGCAGATAAATCGGGATGCGGGTGATCGCCAGGATCAGCACAATGTTGGCGACGCTGGGGTTGAAAACATAGAGCACGACGACGGCGAGCAGCAGCGAGGGGAAGCTCATGATCACATCGGCGATGCGCATCGACACGGTCTCGCGCCAGCCACGGTGATAGCCGGCCCATACTCCCCAGAGGGAACCGATGACCAGCGCAACGCCGACGGCGGGCAGCGCCACGGAGATCGTGGTCCTGGTGGCCACCACCAGGCGGCCGAGAACGCTGCGGCCGAGCGAGTCGCTGCCCAGGAAGTACTCCCAGCCGTTGGCCAGGGTGAACGGCGCCTTGTTCGCGAACATGAGGTTCTGTTTGGTAGCCAGGTCTCCCATCAGCATGGGGCCGAAGATCGCCACCAGGCCGACGAAGACCAGTACGGCGGCGGCTACGGTGGCGAACTTATCGCGCAGCAGCAACCGGAAGAGGCTGAGCTTCTTGTCCGAACTGTCGGCTTTCGCGCCCTTGGGGTCGCTGCCGGGCGGCGGAGAATCCGGGAGGGTGGTGTCAGGTTGTGAAGCGTTAGCGTGCGGCGGCTCGTGGCCGGAGACGGTGATGGGCGTGGTCATGGGTTCCTCCTACGCCTTCACTGTGGCCGGGCGGACGCGTGCATCCAGCAGCGCATAACCCAGGTCAATGAGGATGTTCAGGACAAAGATTGCAATGGCGGTCAACAGGACCGCTGCCTGCAGGACCGCGAAGTCGCGTTGCAGGATGGAATCGATCATGAGCTTGCCGATGCCGGGCCAACCGAAGATGGTTTCCACCACCACCGCCCCGTTGACCAGGCCCACGGTCAGATCGCCCGCCACGGTCAGCGCCGGGGCCGCGGCGTTGCGCAGAGCATGGTGGGTGACCACCCGCACGTCCCCGGCGCCCTTGCTGCGGGCCAGCTTGATATACGGCTCGGACAACGCGGACACCATGGCGCCGCGGACAATCTGGACCAGAACACCGAACGGCCGCAACAGCAGCGTCGCAATCGGCAACACCCACGCCGACGCGCCGCCAACACCGGAGGTCGGCAACCAACCCAGCGTGATGGCAAAAATCCAAATCCCGACAATGGCGAGCCAGAAGTCCGGGATGGAAGCCGCGGCCATGGACACGAAGCTGGAGATACGGTCCGCGATGCCGTTGGGCTTCAACGCCGCCCAACAGCCAACGATCACGGCCAGGACGATGGCCAGCACCATAGTCGTGGCGGCCAACTGCAGGGTGGCCGGGAAAGCCCGCAGCGCCATGGCTGCCGCAGGCTCCCCCGTCCTGAGGGACTCACCGAAGTCCAGCCTGAGGACCCCGCCGAAGTAATCGGCCATCTGTGTCAGCAGCGGTTGGTCCAAACCATGACGGGCGGTAAAGTCCGCCCGCATCTGGTCCGTGGCATTCAGCGGCAAATACAGGTT
>NZ_JBDGKM010000025.1:0-1297 GCF_057656375.1 Arthrobacter sp. Soil_C_60
TGGCTCCTCGCCGGCTTCCCCGACACCGTCCCCGGCGTCACCGTCAACCGCCTCTGCGCCTCCGGCATGAGCGCCATCATCATGGCCTCCCACATGGTCAAGGCCGGCGCTGCGGACATAGTCGTCGCAGGCGGCGTGGAGTCGATGTCCCGCGCCCCGTGGGTCATGGAAAAGCCGGACAAGCCCTTCGCCAAGCCCGGCGCCGTGTTCGACACCTCGATCGGCTGGCGCTTTCCCAACCCCGCCTTCCTGTCCGGTGAGTACTCGCGCGGCGGCAAGGCCACCTACTCCATGCCGGAGACCGCCGAGGAAGTGGCCCGTGTCTTCGACACCTCCCGTGAGGACTGCGACGCGTTCGCGGTGCGCTCACACGAGCGGGCCCTCGCCGCGATTGAGGCCGGCCGCTTCGCCGACGAAATCGTTCCCGTCACGGTCAAGGGCCGCAAAGGCACCGAAACCATCGTCGATACCGACGAGGGCCCCCGCCCCGGTACTACCCTGGACGTGCTCGCCGGCCTGCGCCCGGTGGTCAAGGGCGGCAGCATTGTTACCGCCGGCAACGCCTCAACCCTCAACGACGGCGCCTCGGCAATCATCGTCGCCTCCGAAGCCGCGGTGAAAAAGTACCGACTTACTCCGCGTGGCCGTATCCTCGACGGCGCGTCCGCCGGCGTCGCGCAGGAGATCATGGGCATCGGCCCTGTCCCGGCCACCCGCAAGGTCCTCGACCGCACGGGCACCGCGGCCGCCGACCTCGCCGCCGTCGAACTCAACGAAGCCTTCGCCTCGCAGGCCCTGGCCTGCATGCGGGAACTGAAGCTCGAACCTGACACCGTCAACAACGACGGCGGCGCAATCGCCCTGGGCCATCCGCTCGGCTCCTCCGGCTCCCGCCTCATCATCACCCTGCTCGGACGACTCGAGCGCGAGGCCGGTCAGGGCCGCAAGCTTGGCCTTGCCACGATGTGCGTCGGCGTCGGCCAGGGCACAGCGCTGCTGGTGGAAGGCATCTGATGACCGAACTCCTGAACCATGTCGGCACGGATCTGGATACTGGCGGTTTCGTGACCCTGCAGGTCGAAGAGCGCGAAGACCGCCTGGCCGTCCGGTTGCACCGGCCCATGGTGCGCAACGCGATCGACCAAGCCATGGTCAATGAGCTGCACGCCGTATGCGCGTACCTCGAGCGCATCCCGAAGGTCCTGATCCTCTCCGGTACACCCGGCGACCCGGAGACCGGAGCCAAGGGCATCTTCGCCTCCGGCGCCGACATCGCGCAGCTGCGGGAGCGGCGCCG
>NZ_JBDGKM010000026.1:0-1060 GCF_057656375.1 Arthrobacter sp. Soil_C_60
GATAATGCCCGCGTAGCGGTGTGTCTGCCGGGCAGGTTGTTGCCTGCCCGGCACTCTGAGCCATGGAGCTTACGATGAGCCAACGCAGAGCCGTCACGAAGACCATCGCCACCCGCTACGCCAGGGCGGACAAGGCCTCGAAGAAGCCCATTCTGGATGAGCTGTGCGCGGTGACCGGCTGGCACCGTGACCACGCCCGGAAGGCGCTGCGCCTGGCGCTGGTGCTCAAACCGGTCAAGGCCAGGCCGCCGCGGCCGCCGCTGTACGGGGAGCCGGTGATCGAGGCCCTGCGGCTGTGCTGGGCGGTCCAGGGCACGCCGTGCGGGCGGCTGCTGGCCGCGGCGCTGCCGGACCTGGTCCCGCGCCTGCGGCGGTTCGAAGAGCTCCGGATCGATGACATGACAGCCGTGCTGCTGCTGCGCATCGCGCCGGCCACGATCGACCGCCGGCTTGCCGGGGACCGGGCCAAGCTCACCGTCCACGGCAGGTCGCATACCAAGCCCGGCTCGCTGCTCAAGGACTCGATTCCGATGCGGACCTGGGCCGAATGGGACGACGCCCGGCCGGGTTTCGTGGAGATCGATCTGGTCGGCCATGAAGGCGGGAATTCGCGGGGCGAGTTCTGCTTCACCCTGGACATCACGGACATCGCGACGGGTTGGACGGAGACCGTTTCGGTGAAGAACAAGGCCCAGAAATGGGTGTTCGCCGCGATCAAGGAGGCCACGGCGAAGTTCCCGTTCCCGATCCTGGGAATCGACTCGGACAACGGCTCTGAGTTCATCAACTGGGAGCTGTTCCGCTGGTGCGAGCAGGAGAATCTGACGTTCACCAGATCCCGGTCGGGGAACAAGAACGACGGTGCCCACGTCGAGCAGAAGAACTGGCATATCGTGCGCCAGACGGTCGGCTACCACCGCTACGACACGGCCGGCGAGCTGGTGCTGCTGAACCGGATCTGGGCGCTGCAGCGGCTGCTGACCAACCATTTCGCGCCGCAGCAGAAACTCGTTTCCAAGGAACGCATCGGCGCGAAGACCACCAAGAAATACGACAAGCC
>NZ_JBDGKM010000027.1:0-929 GCF_057656375.1 Arthrobacter sp. Soil_C_60
AACAGGAGCACCCGGCACCAGTCGGACCCTTCTTCAAGGCCCTCCATCGCTCCGGAGCAACTTTTCAAATTTACCCGATCCTGCAGCAGTTCGCAAATCGCCTTCCGGCTGATTCCCGCTGCAACCACGGTCCCCGCAACCTCATCCGCACGGTAAATCGAACCGTTTGAAAGTGATTGTTTTGAAGGGGTTGGCCTCCCTGCCTGCTAAGCGCTTTCGCTCCCTAGCTGCGGTGGCTTGGAAGACATTACACGCCTTCGCGGACCACTGCAAATCCGCCTCCGGGAACAGCACCGCCTGCCGCGGAAAACCGCGGATTCATGCGGATCTTCCCCCTCCCGGATCCGCTGCGCCGGCCCCGGCCGGCCGCGCACCGAACGGGCACGGCAGCAAAACCAGGTTCGTTATCCCGAAACCGGAACCGGCGGCAAAGACCCGTCCGCAGCGCTGCCGGTGTGGCCAAGCACTCAATACGCCCGCGGCTCCCCTGCCCGCATCCGTCCGGAATCCGCGCGGATATTCACCGACCGCCCGCCGCCAGAACGCAACCGGCCCCTCGCGGGGAAAGTGTGCTTAAAATCCAACGCCAGCCGACACCTCCCGCTGCGCGGCCGCCGGCCCCACGGCCGGCAGGACCACCACCTGCAATGCCGCAGCGGAACCAGGCAGCACCGGCCACCTGCAGCACCCGGGCCAGGACGCCGGCACGGCCAACGCCCCGCGGCAGGAGCACCGGAATCCCGGGCCGGCCCGCCCCGACGGAGCAGCAGCTGCAGCCCAGCGGCAGCGGGCGCCGGCACGGCAGGCCTGCAGCCAGGGCACCGGGAACGGCGTTGGGGTTATGCAGGTTGTCATGGTTTCCGTCAACGGCCTTAAATGGGTGAAGGGCTCCACCGTCATGGTGGAGCCCTTCACGCTCAAAAGATGTC
>NZ_JBDGKM010000028.1:0-553 GCF_057656375.1 Arthrobacter sp. Soil_C_60
GGTTTGGCACCTCCGGGTGGATTGCCTAGCTCTGCCACTTCCCGGGGTCCGTTCGCAACGATTTCGCATGGCAGGGGCGGGGGAACCAACTTCCGGGCTTCTTTGGAAGCCCTTGGGGTTAAGTTGTGGGTGTTCTTGGCTGAGGCCGGGGCGCCCATGGCCGGATGACTCCCATCCGAACCCGACAGCTCACCTCGCAGGCATTGGGAGAGGTAATCACTCGTGTCTAAGAACACTGCTGCTTTGGGCCGCCACCGTGCTGTGCCCGTCCGTACCAGCCCGTTGGAGACTATTTCCAAGGCTGTTTCTTCGAATGCCGGTTCCGTGGGCCGCCAGGCTGCTGTGATTGCTGCCGCGTCCGGTCTGGTTCTTTCTGTCGGCGTTCCGGCGCAGGCGACCAATATTGAGCGTGAGGCGTCGGTCCAGGCTGCTGCTGCGGCTCCGTCGCGGGTGCAGGTTGAGGCTGTGCAGGCTTCTGGTGCTGTTGAGCTGGATCTTGAGCGTTCGGGTGTGACCTCGACGGCCGCTCCGGTGGTTGAAGAGCCGGAGCCAG
>NZ_JBDGKM010000029.1:0-518 GCF_057656375.1 Arthrobacter sp. Soil_C_60
GAGGTTGCCGAGCACCGTCGGGATTTCGTTCCAGACCAGGTAGTCCAGGACGGTGAACTCGCCGCCGAGCAGCAGACCCGACGGGAACAGGAACATGTTAACGATCGAGTGCTCGAAGCCCATGAAGAAGAACAGCATGATCGGCATCCACATCACGATCACTTTCCCGGGGACGTCTTTGGCGATCATGGCGCCGGCCACGCCGATCGACACCATCCAGTTGCACAACATTCCGCGGACGAACAGCGTCAGCATCCCGGACGCGCCGTGCTCGGCATAGCCGAGCGTGCGCCCCTCGCCGATGTGGCCGATGGCGACACCGACCTCGTTCGGCGGGACGGCGAAACCGTAGGTTACGACGACCGCCATCAGCAGGGCCACCGTGATCGCTCCGATGAAGTTCCCAACGAACACCAGCCCCCAGTTGCGGAGCACGCCGCGGACGGTCACGCCGGGTCGCTTGTCCAGCAGCGCCAGGGGCGTCAGGACGAACACCCCGGTCAGCAGGTCGTAGCCGA
>NZ_JBDGKM010000030.1:0-517 GCF_057656375.1 Arthrobacter sp. Soil_C_60
CTGGACCGGTTATACGACCGCGCTGGCCGATGCTTACATCGGTTCGGGCCCGGTCTTCATCCGCCCCAACGGCTAAGGCGCAATTAGCGCAGACCCGGCTGAACCGGCCGGCCGGCATATTCAAGCGGACGGGTTCGCATCCGTAAAGGATGCGGCCCGTTCCTTGATTTCTTATGGTGTTCTTTCCGTGCCGCCATTTTCGGCGATCTCCTGTATTCCGGCCGCATTCTCGTGCCCTTCTCGTCACATTCAGGTAACGGCCGGAAAATGTGAAATAAATCACGGGAAGAGAAAAGAAAACCGCGAACTTCCGGGGTCTGATGAAACGATCCGGGCTGGGCTGACGCTGTCTGGCCGGTTCAAAGCGGATTACCCGTGATCTGAATGTGACTTAGCACGGGAAATCGTATACCGTCTTGTTCGTGCCAGATCGGAATCATGGTTTGGCACCTCCGGGTGGATTGCCTAGCTCTGCCACTTCCCGGGGTCCGTTCGCAACGATTTCGCATGGCAGGGG
>NZ_JBDGKM010000031.1:0-494 GCF_057656375.1 Arthrobacter sp. Soil_C_60
GGTGCCGGGGCGTTCTCGGTGGCGCCCGGAGTGCCCTCGGCGACCTGCTCCACGCCGTCGGCCGCTGCCAGTTCCTTCACGCCTTCTTCCCAGGCGCCGGCGATGCCCGGCGTGAGCATGGTCTGGCCCGCGCAGGAACGCAGCGAGCCGGCTGCGGCGCTGATGAAGGCGTCGCCGGTTTTGCCTTCGGGGACAAAGACCAGCCCGGGGTTGGTGCAGAACTGGCCGGCCCCCATGGTCAGCGATCCGACGAAGTCGCCGGCCAGCGCGGCGGCGTCGTCGGCGATGGCGCCGGGCAGGACAAACACCGGGTTGATGGAGGACATCTCCGCGTACACCGGGATCGGCTCCGGCCGCGCCGCTGCGGTCTTCATCAGGGCGATGCCGCCGGCCTGCGAGCCGGTGAAGCCCACGGCCTTGATGCGCGGATCCGCCACGAGCGCCTGGCCGACCGAGCGGCCGGCACCGAAGAGCAGCGAGAAGACGCCGTCGGG
>NZ_JBDGKM010000032.1:0-482 GCF_057656375.1 Arthrobacter sp. Soil_C_60
ACCGGCGCCGGCCCGCCAGACACAGGCGAACC
The DNA here is from genome assembly GCF_057656375.1 of Arthrobacter sp. Soil_C_60. Lineage (NCBI taxonomy): Bacteria > Bacillati > Actinomycetota > Actinomycetes > Micrococcales > Micrococcaceae > Arthrobacter > Arthrobacter sp. Soil_C_60. Next base: position 33 of record NZ_JBDGKM010000032.1, read on the forward strand.
GATACCGGCGACAGGGCCTCCCGGTTCGAAGCGAAGAGACCCCGGGGAAGCAGGCGATTCGGAAGAGGTGGAAGTGTGGGTACGCCGGCTCTACACCGCGCCGGGCACCGGGCAGCTGCTCGGAATGGATTCGCGGGCGCGGCTGATGCCCGCCGGGATGCAGCGGGTCATCCAGGCCAGGGACCAGCTCTGCCGCACCCCCTGGTGCGACGCACCCATCCGCCACCACGACCACGTCGTGCCCTGGCGCGACGCCGGAAAGACCAGCGAGGTCAACGGGCAAGGCCTGTGTGAAGCGTGCAACCTCGCGAAAGAAGCCGACGGCTGGCACGCCCGAACCATCCCCGGACCCCGGCACACCGTCGAAACGACCACGCCGACCGGGCACACCTACCAATCCACCGCACCGGCACTGCCCGGCACACCACCGGCAACAGAACAACCGGACGA
>NZ_JBDGKM010000033.1:0-448 GCF_057656375.1 Arthrobacter sp. Soil_C_60
GAGGCTGTGGCCGAGGAAGTTGCTCCGGTGGTTGAGGAAGCCGCCGAGAAGGCTGTTGCCCCGGTGGAGAAGGCTGAGGAAGCGCCGAAGCCCGAGGCGAAGGCTGATGTTGCTGCCAGCGGTATTGGTGCCGCTTTGGTGGCGTCGGCTTACGGCCAGATCGGTGTGTCGCAGGACTGCACCGCGATGGTGGAGAACGCGCTGCGTTCGGCCGGTATTTCCGTGGGCGATCTGGCTCCGGCGCAGTTCATGGCGTACGGTACCCAGGTTTCGACGCCGCAGCCGGGCGACATGATCTACTACGACGATGCCGGTGCCGGTGTGCCGCACATCGCGATTTACGTGGGCAACGGCCAGGCCATCCATGGTGGCTGGACCGGTTATACGACCGCGCTGGCCGATGCTTACATCGGTTCGGGCCCGGTCTTCATCCGCCCCAACGGCTAAG
>NZ_JBDGKM010000034.1:0-412 GCF_057656375.1 Arthrobacter sp. Soil_C_60
TTCGGCGGACTGATCAGCCCCAAAACCGTCCGCAAAATCGCCTGCGACGCCGACCTCATCCCCCTCGTCCTCGGCGGCAAAGGCGAAATCCTCGACATCGGACGCGCCCAACGGCTGTTCACCCCCGCCCAGCGCCGCGCGCTCGTCGCCCGCGACAAAGGCTGCGCCTTCCCCGACTGCACCATGCCCGCCCCCTGGACCGAAGCACACCACATCAAATTCTGGGAAAAACACAACGGCCCAACATCAGTCCACAACGGTTGCCTCCTGTGTTCCTACCACCACCACCTGCTGCACGATGAAAACTGGAAAATCGAAATCCGGGACGGAATCCCCTGGTTCATCCCGCCCCGCTACATCGACCCAGACCAAAAACCCCGCCGCAACCGATACCGACTCGCCGGCACACCCC
>NZ_JBDGKM010000035.1:0-409 GCF_057656375.1 Arthrobacter sp. Soil_C_60
AGCGGTTGGTCCAAACCATGACGGGCGGTAAAGTCCGCCCGCATCTGGTCCGTGGCATTCAGCGGCAAATACAGGTTTGCCGGATTACCGGTCAGTCGGGCAAGCGCGAACACTCCCACGATCACTGCAACCAACGGCAACGCGCTGGAGAGAATTCGCTTTCTCAGATAGGCCAGCATTAGTTGGCCCCGCCATGTCGCAGAGGGCGGTATCCACGGGTATAAGCCGGCTCTTTAGCGGAATTGAATGTGCCGTCGAGGCGGCGGTTCAATTTCCACGGGTTGTTGTCCTGCAGCGGTTCCGGCAGGAGTTCGGCCGGAACGTTCTGGTAACTGACCGGGCGCTGGAAGCGGTGGATGGCCAGGCTGCCCACGGATGTGGACCGTGAGTCGGACGTTGCCGGGAACGG
>NZ_JBDGKM010000036.1:0-398 GCF_057656375.1 Arthrobacter sp. Soil_C_60
TCGTCGGTGGGTTCGAGTCCGTCGGGGTCCAGGACTGCTTCCCAGCGTTTGATGATTTCGCGCAGGCCGTCGATGTCTGATTCGGTGGCCTGCTGGGTGAGCTGGTTTTCCATCGCGGCCAAGTGCGCGGGGGTTGCGGTGGGGCGGACGCGTTCGAGGGCGTCGCGGATGAGGGTCGCGGCCTGGCCGCTGATCTGTGAAGAGGTCAGTGCGGCGCCGAGGCGTTCGAGCTTCGGTGGCGCATGTTCTCCGGTGATCAGGGTCGTGGGCATGGTGCTGGAGCCGACGCGGAGCCGGCGTTTGGCTTCGCTGCGGCTGATTTTGAGTTTCTGGCGGAGGTATTCGGCGGCGTCCTTGTATTCGGGCTTTTTCGGTGTGCCGTCCGGGCCGGTTCCCTG
>NZ_JBDGKM010000037.1:0-350 GCF_057656375.1 Arthrobacter sp. Soil_C_60
GGTGGTGGTGGTTTTTTGCGTTTGAGGCGGCGGCGGAAGTCGTCGGGCAGCGCGTCGAGGACCCGGTCGGTGAAGGACGGCGGCCCTGCCCCGGTGTCGCCGGGTTTCGTGGTGTAGGTCTGGTTCCCCGGCGTGGTGGTAGTGAATTCGCCGGGCCTGGTCTGGGTGACTTTCCACCCGGCGAGGGACTTGAGCCGGTGGTCCGAACCGCAGCGCGGACCGAGGTTGCCGAAATCCGTCCGGCCGTGCCCGCCGTTGGCATGGAAATCGATCGTGTGGTCCAGGTCGCAGTCCTTCGCCGGGACATGGCAGCCCGGCGCCGTGCACGTGGTGTCGCGGTGCCGGACCGC
>NZ_JBDGKM010000038.1:0-322 GCF_057656375.1 Arthrobacter sp. Soil_C_60
TGCACGCGGGGATGGAGTCCGGGCCGGCGGCCGGGATCCGGCCCGAGGTCGCGCTCACCGTGCCGGTGTTCACGCTGATGGGCCTGGACGAGGAACCGGCCACCCTCGACGGGTACGGGCCGATCCCCGCCGGCGCCGCCCGGAAACTCTGCGAAGGCGCCACGTCGTTCTACCGGATCCTGACGCATCCCGAGACCGGGACCACCCTCTCCTACGGCAAAACGGTGTACCGGCCGCCGGCGGATCTGGCCCGCGCGGTCCGGCACCGCGACACCACGTGCACGGCGCCGGGCTGCCATGTCCCGGCGAAGGACTGCGACCT
>NZ_JBDGKM010000039.1:0-294 GCF_057656375.1 Arthrobacter sp. Soil_C_60
GTCTGCTGCTCGGCGGCGAGTTCACCGTCCTGGACTACCTGGTCTGGAACGAAATCCCGACGGTGCTCGGCAACCTCATCGGCGGTCTGGTGTTCACGGCGCTGCCCCTCTACGTCACCCACGCTCGGACCAAGGCGCCGTCCAACACCGTCGGGAACCTCGAGCTTCCGCCCGGGGAAGACGTCGCACGCACCGAAACCGGAATCCGCCACTAGCAGGACTATCCCTTTGTGCCTCATCCGAGGGTAAGGCCGCTGCCTGTAGATGGCGATGTCTCACTGCGCAGACGAACGA
>NZ_JBDGKM010000040.1:0-277 GCF_057656375.1 Arthrobacter sp. Soil_C_60
ACGAGTGGCGGGCGACCATCCTGGTCCGCGAAACCGCCTGCCTGAGCGTGGAAGACCGCGCCAAGGTCGACCGGGAACTGTGTGCTGATCCGAAGACGCTGCACGGGTGCGGGGATAAGCGGATCGGGGCGCTGGCGAAGCAGGCGGCGCTGCGGCTGGATCCCCTGTCGGTGGTCCGGAGGGCCGCGAAAGCAGAAACCGAACGCCATGTCTCCTGCCGTCCGGCGCCGGACACCATGGCCCAGGTGTCCTGCCTTGTGCCGGCGGGGCAGGGCGT
>NZ_JBDGKM010000041.1:0-264 GCF_057656375.1 Arthrobacter sp. Soil_C_60
GCCGCGCTCGACGGATTTCGCCGCGGAGGATTCGACTCGTTCCCGGGCCGCCTGAGCGGCGGCTTCGTCGCGCTCGATGACCACGACCTCGGCGCCGGTGACCAGGAACGCGTGGGCGATGCCCGCGCCCATTCTGCCGCCGCCAAGGACGCCGACCTTCTGGGGGAGCCCTGCGGGCAGTACGGAGTTGCTCATCTACTTCTTCTTTCTGTCGAGGAAGGCCTGCATGCGCTCGAACTTGGCCTGGGACTCGAACAGCATGCC
>NZ_JBDGKM010000042.1:0-253 GCF_057656375.1 Arthrobacter sp. Soil_C_60
GCGTTGGCGGTGGCGTGGAAGAGTTTGAACCAGTCGGAGGGGGTGCCGGCGGTGATCCGGCGCAGGCGTTCGGCGTAATACTCCCCGTGCGTTTCGGTGAACAGGTCTCCGGGCAGCCCCTCGAGGTCTTCGGCGGGGCCCCAGCTGGCGGGGAACGGGCCGGACGGCGGCCAGCAGGCCCAGGTTTCCTCGCGTTCCCAGGCGGCGAAGTCATCGAGGCCGGCGCTGGCACCCAGATGCTCCGGCTCCCCGA
>NZ_JBDGKM010000043.1:0-246 GCF_057656375.1 Arthrobacter sp. Soil_C_60
ATCGGCGAAGGACCGGCAGTTCTGGAGTCGGTTGGCCTCAGGGATCCGCATGCCTTGGATGACGATGTCGGCCTGCAAGATGGCGCGTTTGCCGATCTTGCCCTTGATGACCGTGGGGTCATAGCCGGCCGGGTGGTTGCCCTCAGCGTCCTTCTCGACGACGAAGGCATTGACCTTGCCGTCCTCCGTGTTGCGGGCAAACAGGACCACGACGTCGGCCGCGTGGCCGTTGCCGATCCAGCGCTT
>NZ_JBDGKM010000044.1:0-237 GCF_057656375.1 Arthrobacter sp. Soil_C_60
GCAGGCGCCGACGAGGCCTTGCAGCAGTTTCTGCGGCCGGGTGGGTCCTTGCCATTCCGGATCCGCCCCCGCCCCCGCCTCCGGCCCTTCCTTGGCGGTGTCGGCGGGAGCCTGCGTGTTGCCGGCTGTTGCGGGGTCTGCGGGGGTGCCGTCGTCGGGAGCGAAGGTGGTTTTGATACGCGGGTTGGTTGCCGCGTTCATGACGGTGATGAGGTATTCGTATTGTTCCGGGGTGGC
>NZ_JBDGKM010000045.1:0-230 GCF_057656375.1 Arthrobacter sp. Soil_C_60
CCGAACACGGCCACCGGGCCCAGCGGAATGTGGCGCTGGCGGATGTCCAGGCGGGCCGCCGGTTTGCGGTCCGGCTGTGCCGGATCGATGCGGACCTGCAGGTGGTCGCCCTGGCGGACGACGGCGGCGAACATCCGCAGTTGGCCGATGGTGCGGCCGCGTTCGCCTTCCAGCCGGCCGGCGGGCAGGCCGGTTTCGACCGTGCCGCGTTCGGTCAGCTCGGCGCCGAT
>NZ_JBDGKM010000046.1:0-222 GCF_057656375.1 Arthrobacter sp. Soil_C_60
GGCGCCGGCAACGATCTTGTCTTCCGCGGCGCCCGGTACCGGATTACTGGCCGCGGGGTGATCGGCGCTGCCGTTCCCGGCGTCGATGGTGTCCGCGCCGTCGGCACCGTTCTCGTGGTCGGGGTCGCCGGTACGGAGCAGGTCGCGCGCCCATTGGGCGGGGACGATGCCGTACCCGGTCAGGTGGGCCGGTTCGGAGTCGCCCTGGAACAGGGTGCGGTC
>NZ_JBDGKM010000047.1:0-201 GCF_057656375.1 Arthrobacter sp. Soil_C_60
CTCGGTGGCGGTGGCGAGCTCGGCCGCGTCCGAGTAGCGCACGAAGAGCCCGGCCGCGCCGAAGACTTCCTCCTGCAACCGCGGGGAGGCCGCGAAGTTCTCCGCAGTGGTGCTGAACAGCCGCGGTGCCGGGGCGTTCTCGGTGGCGCCCGGAGTGCCCTCGGCGACCTGCTCCACGCCGTCGGCCGCTGCCAGTTCCTT
>NZ_JBDGKM010000048.1:0-200 GCF_057656375.1 Arthrobacter sp. Soil_C_60
TTGATGCGCGGATCCGCCACGAGCGCCTGGCCGACCGAGCGGCCGGCACCGAAGAGCAGCGAGAAGACGCCGTCGGGCAGGTCGCTGTCCTTGACGGCCTTCGCCACGGCCTGGCCCACCAGCTCGGCGGTGCCCGGGTGGGCGTTGTGCGCCTTGACGATCACCGGGCAGCCGGCGGCCAGAGCGGAAGCGGTGTCCCC